>JAAFIM010000012.1 GCA_013297745.1 Chitinophagales bacterium
TCTACGATTATTAGTCATTTGGACTTGAACGAGTGCGATAAAAATTTATACACGGCTACTTACGGACGGGGTGTGCATAGGTCTCCTGTGCTTGACTTTATTAGACCTTATGAGTTGAACAGAGATACTACTGTAGTAGCTGGCGTAACTTGGCATACTCCTAATGATATATTGGTTAAAGCAGGGAAAACATTGAGAGTATTGGGTACTATCAATATGGGTAAGAATACAAAAATAGTAATAGAACGCGGCGGCAAGTTGGAAATAGACGGCGGCACAATAACTAACCTTTGCGGGCATACTTGGCAGGGTATAGAAGTAGGCGGTTCTTTATTATTTTCGCAAAGTCCAACAGGTGCTCAAGGATATTTAAACATTAAAAATAACGGTACGATTAGTTATGCTAAAATTGCTGTAAAAGTCGGTAGTGGTGGTATCGTACAAGGTACAAATGGGTATTTTACCAATAACTGGCGCAGTGTAGAATTTACAAGTTATATAAGAAATACGAGTCCGCAACCCAATAATGTTTCTTATTTTAAAGATTGTAGATTTACAATTAACAATAATTACAGAGATTTTAATAGCTTAAGTGTAGCTTTTAGAGATTTTGTAAGTATGTGGGAAGTGGTAGGGGTAAAATTTCAAAATTGTTTTTTTGAGCATCAAGCTGCTAATACTGCCCCTTTATTCCAAAATAGTGCCAATATGGGTAAGGGGATTTATAGCGAAGGCGCGAGCTATTTTGTAACAGATTGCACGTTTAGAAATATGCTGACTGGTATAGAAACAGGGGGTTCAGGTAATGTGGTAAATGGTATATCAATAAAAGGTAGTAGATTTGAAGGTATGCATACTGGTATTATTAATAATGCTAACTTAGTTATGACTATTAGATATAGCGGTTTTGGGGTGGGTATGTATCCGCTCAACGATATATCAGCTACAAGATTTGCTCAAGAAGGGGTGGTACTCAACGGCACTACTAATTTTACGGTACAAAATAATACTTTTACTGTGCCTAGCACGCGCAATCAACGATATTGGCAAATCGGCATAAGAGCAGTCAATACGGGTAGGGTGGATAAAACAATTTATAAAAATACTTTTAATGGCTTGGTGGCTGCCTGCCACGCACAAGGCAATAATGGCATCAATCAGAGCACAAGACGCTCTGGCTTGCAATATCAATGCAACAACTTCAATAATAGTGTAGCCTATGATATAGTATTGGATGCTGGTATTAGTTCTGATTTAGCTCCTTCTCAAGGCTCACAAATCAAAGCAGCAGGCAATAAATTTGTCGGCTCTCCCCTCTTGGCACAACTGCAATATGGGGCTGTTGGTAGTCCAGTTACACCTGTGAATTACTGGGCTTATCAGTTTAATACCATTGAACGTCCATCATTTGTAGTTAATACAAATGTCCAACTTACTGCTATTGCTAACACTTGTCCTGACTTGCGAATGAGTAGCTTACAAAATGGGAGACAAAATTTTAGAGCTGCTAAACAAGAGTATCAAGAATATAAAGAACAGTATAGGGCTTTGATAGATGGAGGTACAACAAATGCTTTAGCCAATAGAGTAAGACGTGCAAGAGCTAATAATGCCAATGTAGTAAGAAATGAAGTAGCATCTGTAGCTCCTTATCTATCAGCCGAAGTAGCTCAAGCTTTTATTTTAAATCCAGTATTTTCTAATAATGCGGTTAGAAATATGCTGTTAAACAATCCAGAATTAATGCAAATGGAGGATATGCGCAAATTTGTTATACAACAAAATCGCTTAAATGCCAATCAGTTGGCTACTGTTATAGCCAATAGCGATACATCTTCAACTAATAGAGGTATTTTGGAAGCCAATATGCAAAACGCACATTTATATATGCAGTTGGCGGTTAATGAAATGACAGAATATTATTTAAATGATAGCGTAGAAGTAGATTACGATAGTGTGGCTATTTGGTTGTTGAGAAAAGAAACGTTAGTGGGCGCTTATCAGTTGGTAGAATTGGATTGGCAACAGCGCAATTATAGCACAGCGTTCAATAAATTGGCTAGTATTCCATTGGATTATCAATTGGATAGCGTGGAGCAGTTGATTTATAACGATTATTTTGCTTTGCGCAACTTGATATTTTCTGCCCAATCACAAGGGCGAGATATAGATAATTTTAATATAGGCGAGCAAAATCAGCTTAAAAATATAGCTGAAAGACGCGCTTATTACCCCAATTTCCAAGCCAGAAGCATAGAAAACTTTTTTTATGATAAAAACTGGTTCACTGTTCCCAATTTGCCAAGTGGGCAAAATATACAAGCGCGTACAGTTCAACCTACAACTACAGAAAATATAGTAGCCGAAGGCAATTTTGACGATTGGGCTATCTATCCTAACCCTGCACAAAGCACTGTTAATGTTAATTTACCCGCTTTGGAAACAGAAGCTAAATTAAGTATAGTTAATTTAGGCGGTCAAGTGATGCATAGCCAAATAATAGGCGCAAATAGCAACCAATTGCAGCTTAATGTGGCTAATTTGCCTGCTGGTTTGTATGTCGTAACTATACAAAATGAAACCCAACGCTGGGCTAAAAACTTAGTTATACAGCGTTAATAACAACAAAGGTATAAGCACCGTAATGCTTATACCTTATTTTATAAATTTTCTAAAACGTATAAATAATATGAAAAAATATATTTTATTGTTGTTGTTAGCTTTTGGCTCTTCCTTTTGTATGGCACAAAATATGCCTAATTTTAATCGTTGGTATAGATTTCCTAATACTTTAAGTACTTTTTATTACTCAGTTTTAGCTAAAAATAATGCTTATTATACAGCAGGTTGGACGTTAAAAAGAACAGCTGTTGGCAATAGTACAAGATTTATGGGTGAAATAGCAAAAATAGACTTAAATGGCGACCCTATTTGGCATACAATTATAGGTAATGATAGCACAGAAGTACCTTTTGTATGTTCTAAAATTATTGAATATCAAGGTTTAATTTTTGCAGGGGGTGGATATTTTGATATTCCCAATAATTTACTTACCGCTTACGTGGCTGCATTTGATACTTTGAATGGGCAATTAGTTTGGGATAAAAAAGTTCGTACCTGCAATACTGGAAGTAACATTACATCTATATCAGCCACTAATGACCAATTATTAATATTGGCAAATTGTTTTATAGAAAATTCTTCTTGCTTGCATTTATTGGAATTAGATAGTAATAAAGATTCCATAAATAGTTTCTACAAAGAATTATTTAGACAAAATATATATGCTCCTAGTTCTGATGTAGTAGTTACAACTAATAACGAATTATTTATAGCAGCTAAATCAAACAATAGAAATATTGCGCCTGATTGGTTTGAAAATACAATTCTTATAGCAGTTGATACCTCTCTTAATGAAATTAGAAGCCAAACAATACCGTTGAGGTTAGCATTGGACGGTGTATATGGTACAAAAATACAAAAGTGTAAGAATAGCAATGATATATTTGTTGTTGCTGCTGAAGTGCCTAATCCGCGTTATCCAGATGAATTTTCGCCGTACGTATTTAAGGTTGACAGTAGTTTTAATTTGATGTGGCGAACACGATTAAGAGGCGATTGGCGGTCTGATTTATTTACTGCTAATGCGATTATAGAACACGATGATGAAAGCTTAACTGTTTTTGGCACAAATGGTTTTGCAGGACATAATGAACGTTGCGGTTTTATAGCAAAACTAACTAAAACTGGGGCAGTTCTTTGGATGCGCGGCATACATTACGACAATTTACTATACACCACGCAAACCATAGCCAATGCTGCGCGCACTGCTGATAATGGCTTTATTATTTGTGGTGATGTATTAAGCGATAACACAGGCAACATACAAAGTGGCTGGCTGATGAAAATAGATAGCTTTGGCTGTGTGTTGCCCAACTGCCACTTGGCTACAGAAGAGGCTTTAGAAACTAAACAACCTGCTATGTTATTATATCCAAACCCTGCTACTACCCATATCAATATACATATAGCTTTACCTGAAGGGGTGGAAATAACGCCCGCTTATATGGATTTGATTGATAACAAAGGGCGTGTCCTAGAAACGAATAAATTGCCTATGCAGGATATGAACTATGAGTTTTATCTGTATAATTATGTGCCCGGCAATTATTTTATCAGGATTAGACAAGGCAATAAGCAAGCGACTAAGCAGTTTGTGAAAGTGAGGGGGTAATTAGTTGTTAGTGATTAGTTAATTTTTAAAAAAAATGTGTTATGAAAATTATTATCGCGTGTTTTTTGTGTTGTCTAATTAATTTGTGTTTAGCACAAGATAAATTGGATACTTTGTTTATTTATTATCACAATACAAGTATTTTAAACACACCAATTTTGCGTCAAAATGTTATTAGGCGGCTTACTATTCTACCACACGAGGCAAATAGAATTGATACGATTATTATCAATAACAAACAAGTTCAAACTTTGGATGATGAAAGTGAAGAATTCAGTTTTGAGTTGTTGGATAATGATTTGTTTATTAATTTACCTATTTTAGACGTAGCAGCTAAGTTGAACATCGTCAATCCTAACGGGCAAATTGTTTACACTCAAATAGTTGGTATTAACAATCAACAGTTACAGCTTAATGTGGCTAATTTGCCTGCTGGTTTGTATGTCGTAACTATACAAAATGAAACCCAACGCTGGGCTAAAAACTTAGTTATACAGCGTTAATAACAACAAAGGTATAAGCACCGTAATGCTTATACCTTATTTTATAATTTTAAAATATACAAATAATATGAAAAAATATATTTTATTGTTGTTCTTAGCTTTTGGCTCTTCCTTTTGTATGGCGCAAAATATGCCTAATTTTAATAAAAACTATAATTTTCCGCCTGATTATGCTTTAATTTTAACTGATATATTTCCTACTGATACAGGTTATTTTGCTGTTGGCACTATGGTGGATAGCCTTTATAGGGTTTGGGCAGGGACATTTATTTGCACAGATTTAAATGGAAATGTTAAATACTTAAAAAAATACTCTAATAGGGATACTAGTGTTTATTTTACGAGTAATATTGTAAAAAACAACGCTGGTTTTCTTTTAGGGGGAAGTTTTGGAATACGAGATACCTTAAATAGTTTTTTTGAATATAATTCTCTTTGGAATATAGATATTAAAGGGGATATTATATGGCAAAAAACTCATTCGCATAGTAATTTAGCAACAGGAGTAGACGTTTTATTATTGACAAACGGTCAAATTTGGGCAAAAAAAGCAATATATGATGTTTATAGATTGGAACTATTAGATAGCCTTGGAGATACCATTAAAACACAAAATTTTCCAAATAATACTATATTCAACCTATACGGTTCAATTCAGCAATCTGGCGATAATATAATTTTAGCTTGTTCGGACTACAATACCCTGACAGATGAACAAAGACATTTTTATTATTCCAAAGATACAGCTTTTAATACCATAGATAGTTTTTATATCTCGCAAAGGTATGGAAACTTAAAGTATTTGGATAAAATAAATGCGAATACTTTTGTGGCAAGTGGGCAAAGAATAGCTGTGAGTGGAACTGATATTGGTTATCCACATATTTATGTATTGGATAGCAATCTAAATAGAACTATGAACTGCAACATTAGAGGAGATAATCCAGATGATTTATGTTCAGCAGTCCGCACTTTTGGCAATAGCGATGGCAGTTATACAGTATTAGGTACAAGTATATTGGAGCAACAAAATAGAGATATGGGCTTTATAGCGCGAGTAAGTGAAAATGGTCAGTTACTTTGGCAAAAAGGTTTGTATATGCCCCAACATTCGCATAGAATGTACAGCGCAGCCCAAACTGCGGACGGGGGATATGTAGTGTGTGGAGATATTTTGGGGCCTGTTACAGGCTATTATCAACAGGGCTGGCTGATGAAAATAGATAGTTTTGGCTGTGTATTGCCCAACTGCCACTTAGCTACAGAAGAAGCATTAGAAACTAAACAACCTGCTATGTTATTATATCCAAACCCTGCTAGTACCCATATCAATATACATATAGCTTTACCTGAAGGGGTGGAAATAACGCCCGCTTATATGGATTTGATTGATAACAAAGGGCGCGTCTTGGAAACGAATAAATTGCCTATGCAGGATATGAACTATGAGTTTTATCTGTATAATTATGTGCCCGGCAATTATTTTATCAGGATTAGACAAGGGAATAAGCAAGCGACTAAGCAGTTTGTGAAAGTGAGGGGGTGAGTGGGTAGTGAGAGGTGGAAAAGTGGGTGGTGAGGAAGTGAGAGGTGATTAGTTGGTTTTTAAAAAAATGTGTTATGAAAATTATTATCGCGTGTTTTTTGTGTTATTGCTGCCTTTTTTAAGATATTGGAAAATGTGGATACTTTGAACCCAATTGATATGAGAATGGTATAATTTTTAAAATTACGCTAAAAATGCGGGCTTATAAATTGCTAATTCAAATAAAAAAAGTCCGTTAATTGAATAAAAATGGGGAAAAAGATAGTTTTTAGCCTTTTTTTAGCCTTTTTTAATAAAAAAAATTTGCAGGTTGTAAAAGTCGCCTTACCTTTGCACCCGAACAACAGGAACAGAGTCAGCTCCTGCCGAACCCCCCCAGGTGGGAAACCAAGCAAGGGTAGGTGGTCGTAGCGGCTGCTGGGCTTGTTGTTCATTTTTTTATATTCGAAATTGGAGAAAAAAGGTTTATAATACTAATGTTTTAACCCCTGTTTGGCGACAACCGAACAGGGGTTTTTAATTTTTTATTCAAAAAGGCTATTTATTAGCTACAAGATTAAAAAAAAGGCTATCTTTGCGGGCATACAAGTCACTCAAAACTTTAAGCTCACAATGTTTTATCCTTTTAGACCCGTTTGCTGCTATTTTAGCTGGATAGTAATCCTCATTTTTCTATTAAAACCCAACTTGCAAGCCCAACGCAATTATGATTTGCATTGGATAGGATTTAGCGACAAACATAACAGCCAATATAGTTTATTTCACCCACAAGAATATCTTTCGGCGCGGGCGTTGGAACGAAGAGCAAAATACCACATCCGCATAGATAGCAGCGATTTACCCGTTAGTAGCAATTATATTCAAAAAATAACCGCTTCTGGGGTAAAAATACACGCCCGTTCGCGCTGGATGAATGGGGTTTTGGCTGTATGCAGCGCAGAGACGGCTGATTCTATCCGCAAAGTGTTTAGTTTCGTGCGGGAAACGCGCCCTATTGGTTTTGCGAGAAGCCCACAAAAGCCATTGCCTCAAGAGAATATATTCCCAGATGCCGATTTTCGCAAAAACAGCGATTATTATGGCAACGGTAGCAATCAAACAAAAATGTTGAATACTCAATACGTCCATCAATTTGGTTTTCGCGGAAATGGGCTTTGGGTGGCTGTTTTTGATGGAGGATTTGTAGATTTTAGAGAAACTCCAGCTTTTGATAGTATGCAGCTAAAAGGGCAATTGTTGGGAACGTTTGATTTTGTAGAAGGGGATAATTTTGTGTACGAATCGTCCGACCACGGCCGCGATGTCTTATCTACTATGGCTGCTAATGTGCCTTATTTGTTTGTAGGCACTGCCCCTGATGCCTCTTATTTTTTGTTCAAAACAGAAGATGAAGAGGGCGAATACACCTCTGAAGAGTATTATTGGCTTGCTGCTGCCGAATTAGCGGATAGTTTGGGGATTGATGCCATCAACTCTTCATTGGGTTATTATGCTTTTGATGATAGGAAAATGAGCTATGCCTATTCAGATTTTGATGGCAATACTACCGTTATTACCAAAGCTGCTGATTGGGCTGCCAAAAAAGGGATGTTAATTGTCACCTCTGCTGGCAATGAAGGCGCCGAAAAATGGAAATATATCACCGCCCCTGCTGATGCTGATAGCATTTTGTCGGTAGCTTCAGTAGATAGGGATGGCGTGCACTCTTCTTTTAGCTCTTATGGGTTCAAAAACAAAGCCAATTTTCGCCCCAATTTAGCCGCTCGGGGTAGCCAATCTATAGTCGCCTCAAAGGGGCGTTATGATACCAGATACAACACAGGCACTTCTTTTGCCGCGCCCATCTTAGCTGGAGCGGCGGTTTCGCTGTGGCAATCTTGCCCCAATTTATCCAATATGGGGTTGATTTATGCGATGCAAAATTCAGCCAGCAAAGCCAACGAACCCAATAACGAAGTCGGTTATGGCGTTCCCAATCTGCTCAAATCATTTCAAGCGATTCACCAAAGCATTTTGGAGATTAGCAGCAACCAAAAAGAGATAAATTGGATAAAACACCAATCCTCAACCCGTTTGGATTTGCTTGTTAATAACCAACAAACGGCTGAAGTTGGGATAAAATTATACAACGATTTGGGTGAATTGCTTTTTGAACAACAACTCAACTGCAAAAAAGGCGAAAACACCTACTGCCAAGTCAATAATTGGGCTCAATTACCCGTTGGCAATTACTATTTATACGCCAAATTTGGAAAAAGCACCAAAAGATTTTATCTGATTAGATAATATATCCTCTATTTTGCCCATACCCTACCCTGTTCAACCTTATTTGGTTGCGCTGCTGTCTATTTTGGGCTTAGTTGTTTGCTCTTTTTTGCCAAAAATACCCGTTCTTTCGCTGCGGTCGTCCCAATTAATCCAACCCTTTTGGGTGCCATATATGGCAAAACCAGCCGTAAATGCTATAAACACCGCCCCAAATATCGAAAAACGCCAACCCCAGATATTACCCTGATATTCTTTTCTATTTTTGCCAAAAATTTGGTCTAATACCTGCTCACGGCGTTCCTTAACGGATAAATTAGCGGTTTTTTCCCCTTTGGCAGAATTTTTTTCTGTGTTTTCTTGCTCCATATTAAACTTTATATGTATTTTTGCGTATATTTTTATGTATTTAATACATATCGGGGGCAAAGTTAGCATTATTTTCTATCCCCTCCAAATGTTATCACAAAAAATAATTCGTTTATGAAAAACATTGCGCTTGCTTTCGTCGTTTCTGTGGTTAGCTGTGGGCTAACTATAGCCACTTATGAGTTTTATATCCGCCCCCAAACCCCACATAATGTGCGCGAGATTATCTACCGCGACCAAAATCCCAACGCTAAATATACCCGCCAACCCAACGGCACTGAACTGTTCAACACCGAATCTTTTACCGAAGCCGCCCAATTATCTCGCCCTGCCGTTGTGCATATACAAAGCAAAAGCAACAGCGAATATGATATTTTTGATATGGGTTCTGCCTCTGGCTCTGGGGTGATTATGACCGAAGACGGCTATATTATCACCAACAACCACGTTATAGAAGGCTCCAAAGAGGTAAAGGTTACCCTAAACGACCGCCGCAGTTTCTCTGCCAAAGTTATCGGCACCGACCCCTCTACCGATTTAGCCGTGATTAGGATAAAGGAAAGCGAGTTGAAGGGCAAAAAATTAGCTACCTTGCAATGGGGTAATTCGGACGTTATGCAGGTTGGCGAATGGGTCTTAGCCGTAGGCAACCCCTTCAACCTCACCTCCACTGTCACGGCTGGCATCATCTCCGCCAAAGGGCGCAACATTGATATATTAGAGGGCAACTATTCTGTTGAGTCTTTTATCCAAACCGATGCTGCTGTCAATCCCGGCAATAGTGGCGGCGCGCTGGTGGATGTACGCGACGGCAAACTGATAGGCATCAATACCGCCATTATCACCAAATCTGGACGTTATGAAGGTTACTCTTTTGCCGTGCCTGCCAATTTGGTCAAAAAAGTAATGGCTGATTTGATAGAGTTTGGCGAGGTCAAACGGGGCTTCTTGGGCGTAACTATCAAAGATGTGGATGCCAAAATAGCCGAAAATCAAAAAATGGACAATTTAGATGGTGTCTTTATAGAAAAAGTGAGCGACAACGGCGCGGCTGCATCTGGCGGGCTCAAAAAAGGGGATATTATCGTCAAAGTCAATGGGGTAAAAGTTGCCTCTGCCCCCGAACTGCAAGAACAGGTCGCTTTGTTCCGCCCAGACAATAGCATCGCTATCGAATACATACGCGAGGGCAAAATTTATGAGGCTGATATTGTGCTGAAAGCGGGTGCTAGCAATCTGGATATTAGCAACAACAGCAAAAAGAATGATAAAAAATTCAAAAACAAATCCGCTTTATTGGATGACTTGGGGGTCAAAGCCGAAACCGTTAGCGCAGACTTGCAGAAGAAACTTAACATTAAAGGGGGCGTTTTGCTCAAGTCTATCAACGAAAGTAGCCCCTTGCTGGAGACCAATATAGAAAACGCTTTTATCATCACTTCAGTCAATGAACAGCTTGTCGTTACCTTGCAGGACTTTATCGACTTGGTTTTTGAAGCCGAAGGCGAAATTACTATAGCTGGTTTTTACGAAAAATACGAGGGCGAATACACTTATATATTTAGCAAATAACTTATATCCCCTTTTCTTTTATTTATAAACAATCAATTATCCACAACCACACACAATTAAATAATGCCTAGCTTAGAACATATTAAAAATCACATCTTGTTGATGGATGAACAGTTTGTGAAGTATGCCGACCGCAAAGAACTGCCCGAATTGGTGCGTTTGCTTGGTATGAACGAAACCATTGAGTACATTGTAGATGCCAACAGCGGCAGCTATGCGGGTTTGATTATCGGCACCAACCTTAGGCTGATGTTTGTTACCAAAACTTTGCAAGGGGTGGGTCAAACCGTTTTCAACTATGACCGTATCCTAAAAATAGAACAAGGTAGCGGCAACAGCAGCTTTGGTTCTTTACTCGTTACCGTCCCCAACGCCCGCAATCAACCCCATACGCATACCTTTGATTATATAGCCAAGAATACTATAGCCCACGTTTACAACTGGTTGCGTAGTAAGGCAGCCAACAACGCCAATTCTAAGCTGGAAGCACCCGTTATAGAAGCCCAACCGCAAGCGGTGGCTTTGATGCAGGACGAGTTGCTGGAAAAATTGGAGCGTTTGGCAAAACTTAAAGAGCTTGGCGTGCTGACCGATGAGGAGTTTTTAGCCCAAAAACAGCAGCTACTTTCGCCCAAATAGTCCCGCTTACCACCTATTCGCTAAACATTCTCGCTTTAAGCTTGTTTTGTGTCCGAATAGGTGGTTTTTTTATGGCTATTTATCAACTGCAGCACTTTTTAACCTTTTATAACAAGGTTATTTAGCAATTATATTCTAAAATTATAAAAAATGGAACGCGGATTTCACAGATTAAACGGATTTTTACAGATATTTTAACCCTAAAACAAGCAATTCAATCCGTGCGTATCTGTTTTATCCGTACTATTTGCGAGCCTAACTTTATTACTGAATAAGTTTAACCTTATCACCTGACCAAAATTTAGCATATCCACATTCATATTATACCAATTATATGCGTCATTTATTTGTACTCAATCGCTATCTCTGGCAACATAAATATCGGTTGTTTTTTGGGCTGCTTTTTGTCGCCTTGTCTAACTATTTTCGCGTTTTGCAGCCTCAAACCATCCGCTACGCGATGGATACCATCATTAACAATATTGGGCTTTATCACCTGTATGAAGGTACAGCCTTGCAGGTTGATGTCCGCAATTCAATAGCGTCCGACTTATTATATTTTGGTATGCTCACTTTGGCATTTGCCTTATTGATGGGGATATTTATGTACTTTATGCGCCAAACGCTGATAGTAATGTCCCACCTTATCGTCTTTGACCTGCGCAATGATATTTACAAACATTATCAAGCATTAGACACCTCTTTTTATAAAAGGAACAAAACTGGAGACTTAATGTCCCGCATAACCGAAGATATTAACAAAGTTCGCACCTATTTAGGTCCTGGGATTATGTACGCGGTCAATTTGTTGATTATGTTCGCTATGGTTATATACGCTATGGTCAGCGTTAATCCCACCCTTACCTTGTACTCCTTAATCCCTTTGCCCATTTTATCCGTTCTTATCTATTTTGTCAATCGCATTATCCACAAAAAGAGCGAGCGCATACAGCAGCAGCTATCCAAACTCAACTCTTTAGCCCAAGAGGTTTATTCGGGGGTGCGGGTGGTAAAGGCTTATGCCCAAGAGGACGCTATGACCGCCCTTTTTGGCAAGGAATCGGACGAGTTCAAACAGCGTAGTTTGGCTTTGTCCCGCACCGATGCTTTTTTCCGCCCGCTAACTATGGCATTGATAGGCACAAGCACCATTGTTACCATTTACGTGGGTGGTTTGCTCACTATGTCGGGGCAAATCACGGCTGGCAATATAGCCGAGTTTGTGATTTATATCAATATGCTCACCTGGCCGATAATCTCTATAGGCTGGGTGGTGTCTTTGATACAACAGGCCGCAGCAAGTCAAAAGCGTATCAATGAATTTTTGTTGGAAACCCCCAGTTTAGCGCTTAATCCTACTGTTGCCGTCCAACCCATACAGGGCGCGATTAGCTTTCGCGGGGTTAGTTTTACCTACAAAGACACCCAAATTTGCGCTTTGCAGAATATCAATTTAGAAATCAATAAAGGGGAAAAAATAGCTATAGTTGGGCGCACCGCTTCGGGCAAAACCACTTTAGCCGAGCTTATTTTGAGAATGTACGAGGTAGAAAAAGGGGAAATTTTGATAGATAACGTTCCCATTGCCGACCATAATTTAGCCCATTTGCGCCAACGGATAGGCTATGTGCCTCAAGATGTGTTTTTATTCTCTGATTCTGTTTATAACAATATAGCTTTTGGCAAAAACGACGTAGATAATCCCACTATAGAACAGTACGCCAAAAACGCGGCTATTTATGACGAGATTATGGGCTTGGACAAAGGCTTCAGTACCGTTGTGGGCGAACGCGGGGTTACCCTTTCGGGGGGGCAAAAGCAGCGTATTTCTATAGCAAGGGCTTTGATTAAAACCCCTGAAATACTTATCTTTGACGATTGTCTTTCGGCTGTAGATGCGCGCACAGAAGCCCAAATTTCTGCCTATCTAAACGAAGCCTGCGCGGATAAAACCAGCATTGTTATCACCAACCGTTTATACAATAGCTTGCGTTTTGATAAAATTATCGTATTGGATAAGGGCGAAATTACCCAAATGGGAACGCACGAGCAGCTTATAGAACAAAAAGGCTATTATGCCGAGATATACGAACTGCAAAAAATGGCGCAGATGCAATAAACCGCCGCTCATAATCAAACCACTTCTACCCAGAGGTGGTTTTTTTGTTTTGGGAATAAAGCCGCCCTTACCAAAATAGCCTTTTATAAGGTTGCGATATGGGTAAAATTACTCCGATAGCATTTTATTTTTAAAAAAACATTGTATATAAACGCCATAGGCTTGTTTCCGTCGTTGGTAATTAACCTGTGGCGGTTATGGGATTGTTTGCGCGGTTGTAAATTAACCTGTGGCGGTTATGGGATTGTTTGCGCGGTTGTAAATTAGCCTGTGGCGGTTATGGGATTGTTTGCGCGGTTGTAAATTAGCCTGTGGCGGTTATGGGCTTGTTTGCGTGGTTGTAAATTAGCCTGTGGCGGTTATGGGCTTGTTTGCGTGGTTGTAAATTAGCCTGTGGCGGTTATGGGCTTGTTTGCGCAGTTGTAAATTAGCCTGTGGCAGTTATGGGATTATTTGCGCGGTTGTAAATTAGCCTGTGGCGGTTATGGGCTTATTTGCGCGGTTGTAAATTATCCTGTGACAGTTATGGGCTTGTTTGCGGTCTAATTTATCATATTATATTTTTATTGCTAACCTTTATAAAAAAAATATAGCTTATTTTCATAAAAAAAACACAATTATTGAAAATAAAAACGTATCTTTGCCGCAGATTATTATCATTTTTTTATTTGATAACCTTTTTAAAAAGAAGTATATGAAAAACAGCAGTTGGAGTTATTTGCGCAACCCTTTTAATGCGGTTACGCGCGGCAGTTTTAAGCTAATGAATAAAGTAGCTACTGACCATTTTGACAAACTAAACGCAGCTTTAGCCACCGATGCGCGTTTGGCGGATTTGCACGCTAATTTTAAATCCCAATTTATGTCCTATCAGCAAATTTATACCGATGCTATAGTAAATAGCGGGGTGTATAAGTCCAAAACGCAGATAGTAGAAGGGTTATTTGCGGTCTTGACGGGGGAAAAGATACGCCGTTGGGATATATTGACCCAAGTAGAGTATGACGAAAAAAGCCCAGCTTATCAGGCTATATTCCCGCAAGGGCGCGAACCGTATCAAACGGGCGGGTATGAAAGTCGGATTATAGCGTTGAAAGCGTTGGCGGGCAGAATGGCATTGGCGCGTCCCCTGCAAGCGGTGGCGGCTGATGTGTTGGCTTATGCCGATGATTTGCAAGCAGCGCGACAAACCCAACAGAGTTTTGAACACAGCGCCAAAAACATAAGCGCGGATTTGGAAGCAGCACGGCAAGAGATGGCAAAAGCGTTGCAAGCTTCTTTTTTCTTTTTGGGGTATCTGTATATCAACAATTTGGTCAAAGTGGAAAGTTTCTTTGATTTGGAGCTTATCCGCAGCCGCGATAATAACAACAACGACGAAAAAGAACCATTAGACCCTTTGCAAACCGTGCTTGACGAAGCCGAAGATATGAACGAACCGTTGGAATAAGCAAATTTATACCCAAAAAAAACCCTCCTATCTGCAAGACGGGAGGGTTAATCTGTATAAAAAGGGGATAAAAGGATGGATTAGCTTATTGAACCACAATTTTATACGTTTTGCGGGTTTGACTATCATCTATTTCCAACATATAAACCCCAGCTTGTAAGTTTTGGATATTTATGTTAGGATTGTTATCATAAGGGGCTATAAGCGCGGTTTGCATCAATTGTCCGATAGTATTATAGACATTGGCTACCCCCCCGTTGGGATTGTTCAAAAGGCAAGGGATATTCAGTTGCCCTGTGCTGTTGGGGTTGGGGAAAGGGGGGCGGAAGTCTAAATCTGCGCTAAAATCTATGATATTGATAGGAATACTGCGGCTGCGAGAGCTATAAAAGTTGAGCCCGCCCCTTGAGTTGCCCACGACCATATCGGGCAAGCTGTCATTATCCAAATCGCCAAAAGTAACGGCGGCATAAGCGCCAGAATAATGGTTGAGGAAATTGGTTTCCAACGTATCAAATTTGCCGCTAAGGTTATTGTCTATATTCCCCATTTTGATGATATTGCCAAAGTAATTGCCCAAATATAATTGGGTATTGCCCGCACTATCGGGTTGGAAAAAGGGATAAGCGCGGAAAGAGCCGCTTACGTTAAGGCTAATTTGTCCCAAAAAAGGATTAGTGGGCGAATTGGTAAAAATAGGATTAGCGGCTGTGCCTGTATTTTCAAAATAATTAACCGTACCAGAGTTTTCGCCAACGGCAAGGTCATAATCGCCATCTTTATCCAAGTCAAAAAATTGAGGGGCTGCACTCGCCCCCACGCCGATACTGTTATAATTAGCTACAGGGTTTGGGTATAGAAAGGGCAGATTAGCCCCATTTTGGTTGATAAGCAAGGACAAAGTGCCGTCTTCAAACCCCACGATTAAATCCAAGCTACCGTCACCGTTAATATCGGCAAAATGGGGATAAGGGTTGTTTTTGTTGAGGCTGCTAATGTTGGCAAAATTGGTATTAGCAAGTTGAAAAACGGGGCTGGTGTCAGTGCCAACGTTTAGAAACAAGTACAAAGAGGCAGAACGGTTGCCATTTTGGCGCATAGCTATCCGATTACCAACGATTAAATCAGGCAGACCGTCTGCATTGACATCGGCTATAGCAGGGTGCGCTTCATTGCCTACGTCTACGGTTTGGGCGTGGATAAAATCGCGGCTGTGCAAAGCAAAGTTGGAAAGTCCAGCCGTTGGGTTGTTTAAATATACCAAAGTGCTAGAATCGGTAGCATAACCAGTAGGACCAAGCGCGCCCTCGTTGTTGCCCACCAACATATCCTTGCTGCCGTTATTATCAATATCCAAAAAATAAGGCACGGGATAAGAGAACAGATTGATAGGAACGTTGTAAGCAGGGAATTGTGTGTCTTGATTAATGGTAACAAAGGTGTCGTTGATGATGACATTGGTTAATTCATTAACGGCGTTGATGCCCGCATCTGAAATGGTGAAGTCTTTGACCCCGTCGCCGTCAAAATCAAAACAGGATAAAGAACCACTTGCCCCGTGTCGGGGATTGCTACGCCAAAAAGGGTTGCCCCCGCAACTATCAGTCCGCCCGCTAGTGATAACGCTGTTGGTAACAGATATGGTATTTTTGGAGAATTGCCCCAAACAGTTGCTTTCTAACTCAAAGATAAGCGAGTCAGCCCCAAAACCGCGCTCAACGGATTGGTTTTCGTAATACATAATGTTGCCAGTAAAATCCAAGGTAAAGGCGGCTATATCCATATCCCCGTCCCCGTCTATATCGTCTATAATCGGTATATCAGGATTGGCGATAAACACCTCTTCTTGTAGGTTAAACAGTCGGTTAAAGGAGGTTACCGAGTTGATAATTTGGGTAAATTGAAGCCTATTTTGCGCATCGTAACTCCCCCGCATCACCGCCAAAGCGGCAGGGGCGGTAAGTGATTGATAAATATAAAACAAGTCCGCTATATTATCCCCGTTGTAGTCCCTAGCCAGCATCATATTGGGCGAACCTTGCGGAAATATGGGCATATACTCGGGTGCGAATTGGTATTTAATCTCGTTGGTCAGCCCCACATTCAGAAAAGTAAGCGCAATGCGCCCCACTCTGTCATAAACCAGCAAGTCAGCCCGTCCATCGCGGTTGAAATCAGCTTGTGAATACTGCGGGGCATCCAAGCCCCCTATATTAGCAAAAAGCAAAGAATCGGCTGCGGGCGAAAGGAAAAGATAATTAGCTGGGTTGAGTTGGGCAGATGCTGAACCGACGGCAAATAGCCAACAAAAGCTATACAATATATGTTTAATCATAAAAAGCTAGATTTAAAGGTTAAAAAAAGGGTTGCGAAAGGGGTTTTTGTCCAATTTCGCAACCCCATAAAAGGCGGTATAGATTAGCTTTTAAAAACTTTCTGCTGGGGGCGGGGCGTATGGCGTTGCAACAACTCTATACGCGCCTGCTGATACTCGTTGAGTTTGACAGCGGAAACATTATTAACTTTGTCTATATTTTTATTGAATAAATCTACCTTTTCGTTGATGATTTGCCCCTTTTTATCGAAAGCAGAAAGCATTTGAGGATAGAATTTTTCCACACATTGCTCGTAATGGTTGAGTAATCCAGATACTTTGTTGATACAATTGGCATCTTCTGTGATGCGTTTGACTGTGGAGAAGCGGGATTTGGCTTCGTTGTAAGCTGTACGCAGTTTTTTCACCTCTTTTTCTGCCGTACTGATGTCGTTGGCGTTAAGCGCGTTGATAATTTTGTCGTTGGCATATTGCAGCTGAAGCACCACAAGGTTTAGTTCGCGCAGATAATCGCTAACCTTATTAAATTTTTCTATAGCTATATCCCCCTCATCTTTGCCAGAAAGCATTTTAATCTCATTCGCTTTGGCAAATTCATCTATACTTTTAGACATTTTATTGAAAGCCTTATCTAGCTCTTTGCCATCTTTTTTGATAAGCTCATTTTCATACAATTCTGCTTCAAAGCAGTCTGTACATTTTACCTTTTTCTTAACCGCCTCGCTATAGTCTGCGTCGGAAAGCGCTTTGACCTCGTTGATGGTTTTTATCGCATTTTGGCGCAAGCCGTTGTCTTTGGCAAAAGGAGCAACCGCGTTAAATTTAGCTTGAGCGTTATCAACAGCCGTTTTGAGTTTATTTCTTGCCTCATCTACCTCTTCGCCCTCCAAATGGATAGCAGCGGACATATAATCCATTTGAAACTGTTGTAGTCCAGCAAACTCTTGGTTAAAATAGTTCAAATAATCTACCGCATCGGTAAAAGTTTGGGCTTTAAGCGAATAAAAAGCTGATAAAGCCACGAAAGAAACAGTGAATAATTTTTTCATAAAAAGGTATTATTTTTGAGTGGAAGAATTTTTTTCATTAGGCAATGGTTTTAATTCTGGTTTTTTTTGTAAATCTTGGCTTACAACAGCCTGAATTAGGTTATTGTGAGCATCTACATAAGCACCATGCACGCTATTAAACTGCTCAACAATTTTAGCTGATACATTATTATAACCTTTAATTTTGCTATCTATGATTTGATTATTGGCATCAAAACAGGATAGAATTTGTGGGAAATACTTTTCCACACATTGGGTTTGATAAGCCAAAAAAGCCGCAACAGCAGCTATTAGGGTTTGAGAGCTATTATTATCTTCTGTTATTTTTTTAATAGTTGCTAATCTGTTTTGAGCTTTGGTTAGGGCAATTTTTAGCTTTTCCACATTTTTTCGGCAGGCATCTATTTGCTCGTCTTTCAACGAGTTGTAAGCTGCTTCCCAATCATATTCTACTTGTGCGACTACCAGTTTCAAGTCTTCGGAATAAGCGTGTGCACGATTTATGCGCTGCACCTGCACTGAAAAACTATCGGCTTCTAAATTAGTGTTTTCTTTAAGATTGTTGGCCACTTGAAATTTATGGCTAACATCGTTTATTTTTTGGGTGGCAGCATTTACTTGTTTCCATTCTTCTTTGTTAAACTCTCGTTCATACAATACCCGCTCAAAACATTCAGTACAACCAGCTTTTTTTATAGCTTCTTGTTTATAATCCGAAGCGATAGCCTCTTTAAACTCTTGCATAGCTTGTATCACACTAAGCCTAAAACCTTGGTCTTGAGGCATAATGCTTACTTTATCATACTTTTTGAGGGCAAGGTCTATAGCTTTTTGCAAATTTTGTCGCGATTTTACAATTTCCTCATCCACTCCGTACACACAAATAGCAGTATATTGCACATTTAGTTTTTGGATATTATTAAATTCAATGATAAAAAAATTATGATAATCCGAAACTTTGTCGAATTTTTGCGCCCAAAGCGAAACAAACCCAAAACAGCTAAAAAAAGTATACAATAAAATAGTTTTCATCAATTTATTCAAATTTAATTAAAAGATAATTTATTCAAAATCCTATAGCCCAAAGCGCGTCCAGCAAACCCAGATACAATCTTTCGTTTGGCTGCTGCAATCGCGGGATAAAAATCAATTGTAACAAACAAATCACCATAAGTCGGGAACATAAGCTATAAATATCCTCGTGGCAAAGATACGATAAAATAATAAATATACAGCAAAAAAGGTTTAAAATTTGCAAAAAAAGTTTAAAATATCTTTCTGACCAGCTGTTGAAAAAGATATAAAGCTGATTTTTGCCATCTATTTCTTTATCTCTATAATCAAACAAAGCAGCTATGATAAAAATAAGCGTGGCTCTATACAACAACCAAAAGAAATTGGTTTTGTCAATAAACCCCCAAACCCAAATGGGTAAAAAAGCGGTAATAAACCACCAATGAGCCGCTACATAAAAGGTTTTGCAAGCCAATTTGGCGCGCAAAGGCGCAAAGATAAAATGGTTAATTTTGGGCGCTGAATAAAAAAAAGTGGTTAAAATCAGCCCTAAAAGCCAACCCCAAAGGGTATAAATTCGTAAAAAGAAATAAAAAGAAAAAATTAGCCCGATTATAAACCCCAAGGAGATAAAAATTCTATTTTTGCGCTGCCATTCAGCCCTTTCGCCATATTGTGCCGCTCCTAAAGGCAGCCCATAATGAAAATTGTAACTTGCTAAAGTGGCAAAAAAAACAAAAAAGGTATAGTTTTGCGCCTGCAAATCAACGATATTTTGGGATAAACATAAACCCCAAACGCTAAAAGCGGCTATAAAAGCTATCCAAAGGTTGGAAAAAACCAAGCCGTCTATAAAACGGGCTATTAGAAGTTTTGTGCTACACAAAATCATCAATTATTTAACTGCAATCAATTCTATTTTTTTATAAAAAAGGTTTAAATTATGCCCGAAATAGAGGGAGAAGTTACCGGCGTGCTGTTTAAAAACGAAGAAAACGGTTATGCAGTCATCCAACTCAAACAAAACCAGCAACTGCTAAACACCACCATTACCGGCATTTTGCCCAATATACGCTTAGGCGAACTATTGCGATGTGAGGGGGAATGGCGCGAGCACAAAAAATTTGGTACACAGTTTGAAGTCAAACAGTTTGAGGTAAAAATGCCCACTTCTAGCAAGGGAATTTTAAATTATCTGGCTAGCGGGTTATTCGCTGGGGTCAAAAAACGCACAGCGGAAAAAATAGTGGCTACTTTCGGGTTGGATACGTTTGACATAATAGCCAATCAGCCCGAAAGGTTGAAAGAGGTAAAAGGGCTAAACCGAACCCAAATACAATCGCTGGTAGATGCCTGGGCAGAACAAACCCAAGCGCGGCAAATTATGATTTTTTTGCAAGAACACAGCATAAGCACCCATTTTGCGCAAAAAATTTATAAACAATACGGGGAAAAAAGTGTGCTGATGCTGAAAAAAAATCCCTACTGTTTGGCTGAAGATATTATAGGATTGGGGTTTTTGAAAGCGGACGAAGTAGCCCAAGCTATGGGCATAGCCATCAATTCCCCATTTA
The DNA here is from genome assembly GCA_013297745.1 of Chitinophagales bacterium. Classification (GTDB taxonomy): domain Bacteria; phylum Bacteroidota; class Bacteroidia; order Chitinophagales; family Saprospiraceae; genus JAAFIM01. The sequence goes on from JAAFIM010000012.1 coordinate 20,670, forward strand.
GGCTACAATCTGGTTTGGTATTTATGCTCAAAGAACTATCCAAACAAGAGGGACACAGTTGCTTCCCCCTTGATGAGCTCAACCAGCGCGCGGTTAATTTTCTAAAGATAGAAACTGCTGAAGTAGAAAATTGTTTGGCTCAATTATTGCGTTTAAAGAAAATAAACATAAGCAATCTGGTTTTGATGGGCAAAAGCTGCCCTTTTGTATGGCTTAGAAGTCTTTACAAACAAGAATTGCATATAGCAGACCAACTAAAACGGATTAATTCTAGCCCAAGTTTTGCGGTGGGAAATGTAGGCTCAAAAATCAAACAGGTATTGTCCCAGCTCAAATTGGAACTTGCCCCCCAACAAGCTCAAGCTATAGAAAAAGGTTTGACGGATAAATTTCACATCATCACCGGCGGCGCAGGCACGGGCAAAAGTACGATTATCAATGTGCTGATAAAAGTTTTTCAGCAATATACGGATAAAATTGCTTTGGCTGCCCCCACAGGCCGCGCTGCCAAGCGTATGAACGAGATAACGGGCGAAAATGCCAGCACTTTACATTTATTATTATCCGTCAATCAACAACACGAACAAGCTGATTATCAACCCGATAAGCTAACCGCACAGGTGGTCATTGTCGATGAAGCGTCTATGGTAGATACGGGACTGATGTCTATTTTATTGAGGGCTTTACCTGACGATTGTAGGCTTATCTTGGTGGGGGATGCAGACCAGTTGCCCAGCGTAGGGGCAGGCAATGTGTTGGCGGACTTAATCCAAGCCTTTCCCGATAAGGTAACCGCCTTAACCGAAATTTTTCGCCAATCTGCACAATCACAAATTATCACTTATGCCCACGCGGTCAAAAAGGGTGAAATGCCCGCTTTTGAACAGGTTAAAGTTGGTGATTTTTTCTTTTTGGAGCAGCAAAAACCAGCGGAGTTATTGGATTTGGTGCGAGACCTTTACCAACAACGATTGCCCAAAGCCTATAAATTAGACTGGAAAAAAGATATACAATTAATTAGCCCTATGAATAAAGGTGATTTGGGTACAAAAGCTATCAATGAATATATCCAAGCAAATTGCAACCCAGAAAGAACGGCAGAAAATGGGCTTTTATTTTTCAAAACTTGGTTTTGTTTGCACGATAAAGTAATCCAAACCCGCAACGACTACGATAAGGGAGTTTTTAACGGCGATATTGGTTTTATCAGTTATATCAACAAAAAAGACAATACGTTAAAAATACTTTTTGACCAACGCGAGATAGAATATAGCCTCCAGCAATGTATAGATTTAGATTTGGCTTATGCCATTTCTGTGCATAAATTTCAAGGTAGTGAATGTCCAGCCGTGCTTATTATTTTACACGAAAGCCATTATAAGCTACTGTACAGAAAATTACTTTACACGGCACTAACCCGCGGAAAAAAATTGGTGGTGGTGGCTGGCAGCAAACGCGCTTTTGCCATAGCGGTAGAAAACAAAAATTCTCAACCTCGTTATACCGGACTTTTGCAGCGATTGGATAGCAAAAATTATACCAAGTTGCCCCCTATCCGATATTTACCCATATTAGGCAGTGCAGATTACCGCGATTTTTTGCGCAAAAATAAATTAGACTAGCAATAAACACAAAAACCAACCTCCAAATAAAGGAAGTTGGTTTTTTTTATACGCTCCATCAATAGCGGAAAAAGAGTATTAGGCTTAGATAAGCTCTTCGTCATCTTCAAACCCCTCAGCATCAGGCTTAAATTCAACCTCTGGCTCTGCTTCAGTTTGACCCGCAAAGTTAGCCGTTACGATTTTTTCTATAAACTCTACCGCATCTTCTGCCAATATATGAAAAGAAGTGGGTGTAGCCAAATAAATCCGTTCAATTCTATCTTTAGCCAACCAAACCCCAACCACATTTTCATCCTTGCCCCCCCAATAACTACCCTGTTTTAGCGCTAAATGTGCCTCTTTGGGGTAATTCTCTAAAATAATAGCATAATCTTCAGCCTCCAGGTCAGCAGGGTCATAATCATAAGCTGTTTCACCCACAAAAACGTGCTGTTGTTCCGAACTATTGAATAAAGAACGGGCAAAAGGATATTCCAGTTGCGCATCCACCCGCTCTATGAATAAGATAGGCTTTACCTTGCGCAAAGCTGTATACAGATATTCAAAAGGGCTATAACGGCTAGCATTTAGTAAATTCAGTATATCTTTGACCCGCTGCGTTTCTATTTTTGCCCAGCGAGCAATTTGCAAAATTTGCTCATCAATGAGCGGTTTGAAGTTGTACGCTTTGCTACGTTCTGACAAATCCATTTGAATTGATAAAAGTTTAAATTTTTAATGGGATGGGAATAAGGTTATTGTTTGATAAATGGCTGTTGGCTGCTATAGCCGCCCTCGTAATCTAACCGCAACCAATATAAAGAATTGGGCAAATTGCTTATATTAATTTGAGGGTTGTAGGCTTGTGACTGTATTAACTGCCCCAATTGATTATAAATTTCTATTTTTTGCGGGCTGTTGTTACAATCGATACAATCGTGTAAGTTTATATGCAAAATATCATTGGCAGGGTTGGGATATAAACCAAAATTGGCAGTTTTTTGCCCATTTTTGCTTACGGCAGGCAATTTGTCTACAGCCACTATATCATAGTCAGGGCTCATAGATAACAATGGGCGGATTAATATAGCCCCCTCAATGCCTATATTTTGCCAGCTGCCGTTAATATACATAAAAGTACGCTGCTCGGCATTATTGTTGCGGTCAAATCCCACTGGGACAGGAATGCTGGAAGATTGCTGCCAACCAACATAAAAATCTGTATTGGCGGGGATATAAACTGGGGTTAGCGAATCGGCAAAATCTGCTAACTCAAAATAATAGAAGCCGTTGAAGCCCCCAACATATCTCAATCTATAAATATCGCGCGAAAACACTTGGTTGTTGTTGCCCAAACTAGACAACCAAACTTGTATGTTGATAAAATCCAACTCTGAATTTCTATTGGTAAAATAAGGCAAATGGAAATAAATCCCGCGCAAGGTGTCTTCCAATACCGTCCTAAACCCAACCGCTACTTGTGTGCCTATCCCCTGCGCTATCAACCTAGCTTCAGCTGTACCGTCATCATAAGCAAAATAATTGTTGATTTTGGTCTGTTTATAAACGGTGTCATTAGCCGCAAAAAGAGGATTGTTTTGAAAATCGCTAGGATTAAGAATTGTATAAGTAGATAATAAAGTGGTGGTATCAACAGGCGCAAAAGGGGAAAAGCTAGCCAAAAAATTAGTACCCAACACATCGTTATTATTAGGGCTTGGGCTATAAGTGACCGCAGGAATGGCAGCATTTAGCAAACTTGCCCCGTTCAAATCCCTAACGGTGTACACTCTATCCAAAGTACCACTTAAAGCGGATAAATTCTGGCAATTCATCTCCAAAGTATCATTAAATAAAGTATCAGAAAAATGCCGCAAAGGCAAAGCAGAATAATACTTGATAGGGCTTACCGGCAACCCGTTGAACGCCACATCTGGATATGTGGAATTATTGGGGCTTCTATTTTGGTCTAAATATACATAATCTATATTCCAGTGGTCGTTATTGCCCGTGATAGAAGCCAAATTTCTAAATCTAAACTGAAAATCTGGGTGAAAAAAAGCTGTATCTTGCAAAAAAATAAACTGTTGTGCAAACGGCAAAATGGTAAGGGTAGAAACAGTAGGCGCTACCCCCGCTTGTGACCAAATATGCAACCAGTCCCCTGCCCTATTTTTAAACTCCAAAATCAAACTATCCCCTTCTTCTGGCCGGTCGCCCAAACCTTGCGGTTGCGCATAAAAACTAAAATAAACGTTGTTATTTGCTGTTCTACCTTGCAAATTGATAGGCTGTGAAGTCAATGTATCCGCAGGGGAAGAAACGGCTGGGCTAGCGTTGTTTTGATGTGGCTGGCCGTATTGGTTAAGTCCGTCTAAAGTAGCAGTGCCTATAGTAGGGGGCAAATACGCATAATTAGCATTTATAAATGCTTGATTATCAACCCAATGAGTACATTTTGGATAAAAACTATCCACTTTGGCAAAATCATCAAAAAAGGGTAAATTAAGCGTTTGCAAAGGACAAACTTGCGCATTTCTATAAAAAAAATTGCCTGCTGCTCTTTTTTGGCTTATATAATCTAAAATTTGCTGGTTATTTTCCAACGGTTGTAGACTCACTTGGGCAAAAGCAGATAACTGCATCAAAGATAAAAGTCCTAGCAACGTAGCATTTTTTTTACCTATAAAGGGGGAAATTATCATAACAGAATTTTTAAGCGACTATTTTTTGTAAATAATATCGCTAATAACGCAAATATAAGCAATAATGTGGGGATAAAATGTAAATTTTGCTAAAAATAAAAAAATAAGCTAAAATTTTAACCCGCTGGCATAAAAATAGGTTAAACCAAGCTGCCATCTTTTTTTATCGCTTGTGTCATTTCCCGCTTGCCTTTTGGCCCAGGCAATGCATTGACCTCAAAACCCAAGCCCCGCAACATACGCTTAAAACTACCTTTGGCGCAATAAGTGGTCAAAACCGCTTGAGGGCGCATAGCTTTATAAAGTTGTGCAAATAAGTCTTCTGTCCATAATTCGGGCTGGGCAGTGGGCGCGAAAGCATCATAATAAACCACATCATAGATATTAGACAATGAGGCGGGCTCAAATTGGGCTATATGTTTGCAAAAATCAAAATTGGGGGATAATTGTTGCCATTCGTGGCTAGGGCAAAGATGCATTTGTTCAAAAATAGCCCTTTTGTCTTCAGCATTAAACAAATGAGGATAATTAAGCTCATTTACTTGTGCTATAGTTATCGGATAAGCCTCAAAAGTGGTATATTTAAAACAAACTTGAGGATAATTGGCAGCTAATAAATAAGTCATTAACGCGTTTAATCCAGTGCCAAAGCCCATTTCTAAAATATGGATAGACTCTGGTTGGGCAAGATTAATGTAAGACAACAAGCCCGCATCTATAAAGATGGTTTGGGACTCTTGTATAGCCCCATATTTAGAATGATAAGTAACGCCCAATGACTGGTGCAATAGCGTGTGGGAGCCGTCTTCGGTGAGGATAAATTGGTGTTTATCGTCCATTGGAATAATCAAAGAGTAGAGTTTGGAAATTAGGTTATAAATGGGTTAAAATAAAGAACCTGTTTAGTAATTAAAATTTGTAAACCATTTGCGCTCAGCGTGGGGTTTTACACCCCACGCGGTAATAAACGACAATTAAATTTTAATAAAACATATTGTTTTTTTCATATTTTGTGCGTGGGGTGTAAATCGGTAGAACCGCGAAGCGAAACCCCACGCTATTGATACGCACACAGTTATTTTTTTACTAGGCAAATTTAATTACTAAACAACTTCAAATACAAAAAGGGCAAAAAAACAAATTATTCTTTCTCTTTTACCAAAATAACCACCTTATCTGAAGCCCAAAAAAGTTTGGCATTTTTAATCAGCAATTTGCTCCCCTGTATTTGGTAGGAACTAGGGTCGCGGCGGGGCAAAACATCAGCGATATTGCCGCCTACATTGCCACATTCAAACTCACTATTTTCAAAAAAACTAACTTTTGTGCCTTTGGCTATGGCATTTTTTTTGTAATCGTTGGTTAATTTATACATCAAATCTTGGATGATATTTGCTTTGCGCAATTGTCCTTTGGTGCCACAAACGATATAAGCCTGCGCTTGTTCGTCTATAAAAGCATTTTTGCCCTGCAATTCGGTGATAGTAGCTTGCAATCTAGCGTTAGTATTAGCCAAATTATCGCGTTCAGCTTTAAGCTCGGCATAAGTGGTATTTAGTTCGCCCGTGGTTTGCAACAATTGCCCCTCCATTTGGTTGAGCGCATTGCGCATATCACCAATTACGGCGGTTTGTTCTTGGATTTGTTGTTCTTTTTCCACAATTTTAGCTTCAGCAGAAGCTATCATTTTGCGCAATTGTTCATTTTGGATTTGAAGCCCTTTCACCTTGCTTTGAGCCGCTTTGGCTTCTGCGTTAGATTTTTCGTTGGCTTGTTTGAGCGCATCCAATTTTTCCAATATATTTTGGCGTTGGGAAAGATTGCCAGAAAACTCTTTGCTTTGGCTTAGTTTTTGAATCTCTTTTTCGCGCTCGGCTATGCTGCGCAAGGTATCCTCAATCGCATTGAGGGTTTCTATAGCGTTGGAATACTCGCCCCTCACCAATTTATCCTCTTCGGACAACCCGTTAAGTTTTTGATTAAGCGCAGCATTTTCAGCCACCATTTTATCGTATTCAGCTTTATAGCTGTTGCAACCCACCACAAAAAACAAAGTAGTGGCAAGAGAGACATATTTGAATAATTTCATTTTGAATATAATTAAATTTTTGTGGTATAAAATACGATATAGGTTATAAATCACAGCGCACCCGCCAAAATTGGTTTAAATCGGTAGATTCTATCCAAATTTGCTTGTCGCGGATATAAGCGCGGGCTGAACTCAATCCCAAAATAGGCTCTTGACCATTTTCTTCAAAAGATAGGCTCATTTTAGTTTTATCAATGCTACCCAATAAATTTTTGCGCGCATCGGTAATGTTAATATTCGCTTCAAATCGAATAGTAGCCGCTTCTTCTATTTTCACAAATCGCATAGACAGCACTTGTATCTCGCGCCCGCTTAGGCTGATTTTCCCCACAAAATTTTGGGTCGTTAGCGCCGCTAAAGTGATATTATCTAAAGGAATAGAATCAATTTTGGCTTGCACCAACTCGTTATATTTGCCTGCGGGATAAATTTTTTGATAATTTCTGTAACCAAATTCAGTATTATCGTTAAGAGCAGATTGCCAAATAAAATCCTCTTTTTTCTGCAAGGCAGCTTCTTTATAACCAGAATTTGGATATTTTAGCAAAAAAGAGTCTATAGCGTCTTGCGAGGGGCTACTCATCACCGCTTGCCAAGCGCGGGCATCATCTCCAGCGCCACAAGATAACAAAAATAGCGCACAAAAACCAAAAGCCAAGGATAATTTCTTAACAAAAATCATAACTTTTAATAAAAGGGGTTAAAAAGGGATATAAAATTATTTAATCGCTTCTACCTGCAAATACTGGGATAGTTTGTACCCCTCCAGTCGGTTGCGATAATAATACAACAGGTTCATATCTTCTGTGGTAATATCACCATTTTTATCCTTTTTCAAGGCTTTTTTGACATGGAAAGTACCCACATTATCCAATCCGTGCTGCACAAGCTGTTCCACTGTACCGAAGCGTACAATTTCTGACAATTGAACCTGTCCATTATCAGCCATTTCTATCAATTTTTGGCGTAAAATTTGCACATTTTTATAAAAATGTGCCTTGGCTATAACCGCATCAGCAGCAGGCAATCTAAATATGCTATAAAAATCCAAGCTAGGATATTGTTTTCTAAACATTTCAAAAGCTATATAAGCGATTAATTGGCTAGAAAGGACTATATTTTCTATATAATATCGTTTTACCAATTTGGTAGCAAATCGTTTGGTGTATTCTTCATTGCGCTGGTGGTCTAATTTTAATTCGCCATCAGAGATAAAATAATCGCGTACATCTACAGGCTTGCCCTGCGCATCATAACTTTGTCCGTTTTCGTCCACGAAATTTCCGAGTACATCCATAGGACGGCCATAATTTACGACCATTTCTGAAGTAGAAGACAAAAATTTCCAGACAAATTTAAGCAAATTCCAAGCCCCACCAAAAGCCTTTTTTTCCACCATATACAGCTCTTTGCCCGTTTGTTCCAAAAATTGGTCGATAAGACTTTTGGCCTCCAGCACGAAGTGATAATTTAACACTAAAGGCACCACAAATATCTTGCGATTTTCTCCCCTTTGATAATGCGCACATTGAGCATCTATCATCGTACCCAACAAGCCCATTTTTAGTTTGGTTTCCAACTGCCCAGAACGAGAGCGAGTACCTCCAGGAAAAAACAAACTATGCACACCCCGTTCGATAGAAAGTTGAGAAAATGACTTGAGTATTTCCAAATAAACGTGATTTTTTTTCCGTCTATCCAAAGCATAAGCACCCAAACGATTGAACAAATACCCCAAAATAGCCGTGTTGTATAAATTTAGCCCAGCACCATAAGAAAAAGCGGGCAAGCCTATCCTATCCGCCGACCAACCTATCAACAGCGAATCCAAGTTGCTAAAATGGGTAGGAACCAATACTATCGTGCCCTCTTCTGATAGTTTTCTCACCGTTTGTATATGCCCCACAATTTGCAACTTTTTGGTCAAATTGCGTTGTCCGCCCAACAGCCTAAACATAAGACTACCATTAGCCGCGTTGAGTATCAAATCAAAAGCTACAGGCAACACCCGCCGCGCCAACCGATAAGTAGCAGGTTGAAAATTACTCATCATTTCGCGCAAATAACGCCACAAAATACGATTTAATTGCTCTTTATAAATAGCTTCACTTTCTTCCGTGTTGGGATTATTGGCTTGGCGGATAAGGGTTTCTTTGATATCAGACCAAAAATCCATCTCATCTGGCGGGTCTACTTTCCAAGGCGTTTCTATCAAACGGGTGCGTTCTGCGTACAGAATACGCGCCAATTGTTCGCGCAAGCTACCTTCTCGCTTATTGGACAGAATCCGCTCTAAAGCAAACTCAAAAACTTGCTGCATAAACTCCTCTTTTTCAACGCTCAATGTATTGATAGCCCAATCTTTTATTTCGGGCACTACATAAGGGAAAGGGTAAGTTTTTTGCTCATCAGGGGGATTTTTTCCGTTCATAATACGCTCTATATTTAGAAAAACGGGGCAAAATTAGCTTTTTTATTGAATAGCCAAGTTGATTTTTATTTTTTTTCAATATTTTTTTATCCACAGCTTAGCATTTTTAAAGATAAGATATAGTTTTTTGCTATATTTGCGCCACTTTTCATCCATTTCAACCCAATTCATTATCTATTTTTCAATTTAAAAAAGAATATGTACACAAAATTAGATTTTAGCTGCCTTCAGCCCGAAATGTCTAGTGTTTTGATAGAATTATTATCTACGCGACCCGAATTTGTAGGATTTGAAGAGTTGGAAAATGGGCAAATAAGCAGCCATATAGCAGCAGAAGATTTTAGCCCAACTTTGGAGCAGTTTATCAACGAACAACAACAATGGTTGGATTTTAGCTGGCAACACAGTTCAGTAGCAGCCCAAAACTGGAACGCGGTTTGGGAGTCCAACTATGACCCCGTAGAAGTAAGCAATTTTTGCCGCATTTATGCCCACTTTCACCCCATTAAAAGCGGTTTTACCCACGAAATTTTGATTACCCCCAAAATGTCTTTTGGCACAGGACACCATTCTACCACTTATTCGGTTATAGAACTAATGGAAGGGGTTGATTTTGCCCAAACCAGCGTATTGGATTATGGTTCTGGTACGGGTATATTAGCCATTTTGGCGGCAAAAATGGGCGCGGCGGAAATAGTAGCCGTAGATATTGAAGATTGGGCTTATCACAACTGCATAGAAAACGCAGAAATGAACAATTGTAGCCATATCAAAACCCTGCAAGGGGATATTTTTGCTGTTGATAACCGAAAATTTGAACGGATTGTAGCCAATATCAACCGCAATGTGCTATTGGACACCTTGTCCGAAATTAACGCCCGACTTAGCCCGCAAGGAATACTGATTTTATCTGGGTTTTATATGCTCAAAGATGCGGAAATGCTTATATCCAAAGCCGCCGAATTTGGTTTGATTTGTACCCAACAGCGCCAAAAAGAAGGTTGGGCTGCGCTTTTGTTTGAAAGAAAAGATTAAAATTTATCCCCTTTGGTACAATTTTATTATGATAAACTTCAACTAGAAGTTGTTTAGTATTCAAAAAACACAAAAAAATAGCTCACGGATTTAACGGATAAAACAGGTTAACACCGATTTTTTTTATAGAACAATTCCAATTTTACGGATTTAAAACGAAAAATAAATCCGTGCATATCTGTAAAAACCAAGTTCCGCGTAAGCGCATCCGTCAAATCCGTGAGCTAACCTTAATACTAAACAACTTCCTATTTAAAATCCACCATTTATAGACATTTTTAAAGCAAATTATAAGCGCAAATGAAACAAATCCTATCATTACTAATTGCTGTTTTTACCCCTATATGGGTAGGATTGGCAGCACAAGTGGATATGGCTCCCTTACCAGAGCAGCCACCAAAACTATATGAAGAAATTAGCACCATTCTGAGCTATCAAAACCAGCAAGAATCGCTAGAAATTTTGGAATTATTCAAAAAAAATGTCAAAGAAAGGCGGGTTACAGACCAACACAACGCAGGGCTGGTAAAATTGGGGAATGAAATGATAGCCCGCAAGATGAAAAGATATAGTTTTTTCAAATACATCATAGCCACAATCAACGGTTTTGCAGCAGACGATGAAAAAACCAATAAGTATTTTGACACTTGGGTGGATATTTCTATACGCTTGTTGGCTGACCAACCTGAAGGCAAAACAGCAGCCTACGAAAATTATCTAAAATTTGCCACCTATTTTTGGATAGAAGGCAATGTGTACCAAAGTAGTTTTAATGGTGGTGGTCACAGTTGGAAAGCGATTTCCAAAGACTTTGTGATGAAATACAATAATCAAGAATTAGCCATTCGTTACGAAAATACAGATTTATATGGCTTTAATAAATCCGACTCGGTAATTATTGAAAATGTGCGAGGAACTTATTATCCCTTAGCAGAAAATTTTAATATCGAACGCGCAAGAGCCAACTGGAATCAAGACGGCGCAATGGACGCTTATGCGGATTTGAAAAATTTCAACATTTCTACCCGCAACACAGAAGTAAAATGTGAAAATGCCGTACTGACCTACCCTTCTGTGTTTAAAAAACAAATTGAGGGTAAGTTCAACGACCGCATCACCAAGCGCAAAACAACGGGAATGAGCTATCCCCAATTTGAGTCCAAAAGCCGCGATATTCAATTAGAGGATATAGGTGAAGGGGTCAATTATGTGGGGGGATTTTTTCTAAAAGGTGCATTAGTGCGCGGTTATGGCGATGCTGAGGGTAAATCTACCATCTATATTAATGATAGAACCAATAAGCGGATTATAAAAGCTATAGCTTCGGATTTTGACATCACAAAAGGCGAAAAAGTTATATCAGACGACGCTGAAGTTTCTGTCTATATGACCACCCAAAAAGGCTTAGATTCTATATATCACCCCAATATACGCATTACCTACAATATCAAAACCCGTGAAGTAGAACTTACTAGAGGAGCTAATCAAGCCTCTCGCGTACCTTTTACCAACTCTTACCTACAAGGCGAGATGAATACGGCTATTATACGCTGGAAAATAGACAGTACAAATATGCGTATAGGCAATGATGCAGAAGACGTGAGTTTTGACTCAGAGGCGTTTTTCAACCCCATTTTGTACGAAAGATACCAGCCCCATACAGGGTATAACTACATCAACTTGTTCAGCTCTTATTCTGATAAATTGGCTCAATACAAACAAGAGACTTTAGATAAAAAATGCACTACCAGTCAGCAAAATGCGCAAACAAATGTTGATAATAGCTTTTGCCAATTTTATCCCGAAGAGTGTACAAATGACCCCGAAACTGGTAAATTAGTGCCTAAAGCTCGTCTAGAAGAGCCGCAAGTAGACCCCAATGCTAGCAAAAACGATGTGAACGACATCAATAATCTAAACCCGTTAGATATTCATGGCAATGTGTTGGCGCGCCTGCTTGACAAGCGAATAGAGGGCAAAACCTTTATGACTCCTTGCGAAATACAGAAAAAGCGAGAAGAATTTCAGGAAAAACTAGGACCTAATTATACAAAAACCCCTAATTATAAAAATTTTATAAAAACAGTGGTTGATGTCACTTTAGTAGAATTGATTACCACCAAACCCGCCCCCAGCCACGATATTAGCAACACCTTGCGCTTATATTTGGATATGGTAGCCGACGGTTTTGTGGTGTATAATGCAGCCGATACTATAGTGTCTTTACGCCCAAAAATGTCCCATTATCACAAATCTACCAACACCAAGAACAAAGACAACCACGACTACGACAATATGCGGATAAAATCCATCCGCGGCGACCAACAAAAGTCGCCCCAAAACGCAACTATGGATATGACCACAGGCAATATAGATGTGGGTAAAGTGCAAAAGTTTATATTAAGCGAATCCAAAAATGTTTACGCCCAATTGGATGCAGGCGGCAATAGTGTAACGCTCAAAGAAGGGCGAGATATGGATTTTGCTGGGGATGTTTATGCGGGATTTTTCCAATTTGCAGGGCGAGGCTTTCACTTCAATTATCGCGACTTTTTGATAGATATGGATAGCATAGACGCTATTTTTATCCGCGTGTACAAACGTTTTCGCTTTGACGAAATCTACGACGAAAGTGAGATTAAACCTGAAGAAAAATACAGGTTTACCAACCTTCGTTATTACGACTTAGAAGATGATGGCACCAAAAAATACTCCCAAGAGAAAATAATGCTCAATAACCACATAGCCAACACTTCAGGGCAGCTCAAAATAGATGTATCCAATAATAAATCAGGCAGGGGAAAAAGCCGCTCCGACTTACCCGACTTTGACTGTGGGGGCAAACCAGGCGGATTTGTATACTATAATGGCAGACAAAACTTACAAGGTGAGAATGTATACCCCAAAGAAACTTTTTATTACGAACTAAAGCCGTTTGTAAAAGACTCTTTAAACGACTTTTTGCCTGAAAAATGGAAATTGGATGGACGTTTCGTTTCTGCGGATATTTTACCCGAAGTCAAAGAACCATTAAGAATAATGTTTCACGATTTATCTTTGGGATTTGAAATGTCTACCCCCAAAAAAGGCTTCAATATCTATTTGCGCGACGACAAAGACAAAGGTAAAGGCGATTTTACTGGAGTTTTTGGGGTTTCCAACGAAGGGCTACTTGGCAAAGGAAACATCAATTATTTGGGCGCTCAAATCGAGTCTGATTATATAGTATTTTTACCCGAACGCTTTAGGGCAGAGAATGTGGACAGCTTTAATCTAGAAAAATCAACCAAGGACGGGGTAGAATTTCCCAAAGTAGCGGGTACAGATGTGGAAATAGATTGGGCTCCTTATAGCGATAGTATGTATATCAGTTCAAATGTTACGGATGGTATTCCTTTCAAAATGTTTGATAGTGGCGAATATACCCTAGATGGGGGCTTAATTTTAACCCCAGAAGGTTTATTGGGGCGGGGTACTTTTGATTGGGAAGAAGGTACTTTAACCTCTAACCCAGGAGGCGACTTTGTATTTGGCTCCAATTCGGTAAAATCAGCTTCTACTGCTGCAATTATCAAATCTACAGGCTTGCAGCAATTTGCTTTTCAAAACGATAACGTAGAAGCCAATGTAGACTTCACCGCGCGTATAGGCGATTTTATATCCAACGAAAAAGACCTTTCAACCGACCTCCCTTACAATAATTATAAAACCTCGCTTGACCGTTTCCACTGGGAAATGGACAACAAGAAAATTTTGATAGAGTCAACCCAAGGTAAAGCTGGATTTTTCTTATCTACAGAACAAACTCAAGATTCTTTGTTCTTTTTGGGCGAAAAAGCAGATTATGACCTCAACACGGGGCTTTTGCGTATTGACGGGGTGGATTATATCCGTGTAGCGGACGCATTCATTTATCCAAAAGATAGACACGTAGAGATAGAAGAAAGAGCACACATGCGCACGCTTACAGATTCCAAAGTGGTAGCCGATACTTCCAACCAAAACCACGTTATACAGCGCGCGGTCATCAACATACTTTCTCGCCGCGAATACAACGCCGACGGTTATCTAGAGTTTAATGTGGAAGGGCACAAAAATCAAGAAATAAAATTTGACAACGTCCGAGTAGAACAAGACCCAGCCAATCCAAGCAGTTTCGTTACCAAAGGTAGCGGTTCGGTAGCAGATTCCGCCAATTTTTATCTGGATAAAAAAACCCGATTTAGAGGCGATGTAGCCCTAAGTGCGGATTCCAAAGACTTGATATTTAAAGGTTACTCCAAACTGACTTCTAGCGCCTTGGCTAGGCAAGAATGGTTTGCTATTGATTCCCGCATAGATAAAAAAGATGTAGCCATTTCCTATAATGAACCTCAAAATCCAGAAGGGGTAACTTTGTACACAGGGATTTATTTAAGTCAAGATTCAGGCAGCTTGTACCCTGCTATTATGGCGCCCAAAGGGAGTATGTCAGACCGAAGTGTGTTTTCGGCTACAGGTGTATTGCATTATGATGTAAAAGAAGATGCTTATATGTTTGGTGACAGTGCCAAAGTTATGGGAGATAGTGCTGTAGTGGGCAAAAAAATGGTTGTGTATGAAAAAAATAGCAAAGTAACCGCAGAAGGCAAATTTGATTTCCAACAGGGCTTTATCAAACAAGGTTATCCATTTATTGGGGTAAGCACGGTGGGAGATTTTAGCTTCTTTTTGAATAAAAAATCTGAATATAGATTTGATATGGCTATGAATATAGAATTTCCTTTGCCCAAATCGGTGATAGACTTTGTCAATTCAGAACTCAACTCTGCCCCTGATGTGATAGACCCCATTTTATACGCCAGTGTAAGCAACGCCAAACTTCCCCGTAATTTGTTAGAAATTTTAAATCAACCTAAAAATTTTGATAAAATCTGGGCGCGAGCTGAGGCAGACAACCGCTTAAATTTGCCCGATGATTATGCCCACACCTTCTTTTTATCCAAAGTTACTATGGTTTGGTCGGAAAAAACCCAATCATTTATTTCTGATGGTATGATTCAGTTGGCTTCTTTTTCGGGCAAACACGTGGGTCAAAATATACAAGGCGGGTTGGAAATTATACCGAATGATGCAAATGGTGATATTTTAAATTTCTATTTCAACGCTCCCAATGGCGAATGGTTATTTTTCACCTACAATAAAGGCGTTTTGCGCGCTTGCGCTTCCAAAAGCGATTTGACAACTATCATCACCACGCTAAAGAAAAAAGATAAAAAGCTAAAAACTTCCAATGGCGAAATGTTGGAAATAGATATTAGCAACGCTGGTGAATATGGCGCGGTCAAAAATCGGATTAGTAATGGTCGATAGATAATTGATAAAATTATTTTTTATTATCAAAATCCTCTTAGCTGGTTGGCTGAGGGGATTTTTTTGTGTTGAAATTTTTTAGTTGGAGATTTTTTACATTGAAGCTGTTTAGTAGGAGATTTTTTACATTTTCAATTAAGAAAAATAACCATTTACGTATTTTAAGCAACAGACTAAAGTCTGTTGTAATCGTTTTTTGTCCTTCAACGGGTTAAAACCCGTTGGTATTGATTTATAAAATGCGCGGGAGTTCGCTTCTCGATTCTTCGAAGCAGTCCTGTGCTTACGTTTTCCCTCTTTCTTATACTAAATTTAAAAAGTAAGTGTATAACAGCAGCATAAATTATTTAAAATATTGGAGTTACGAGAGTATAGATTTTTTACAATAGCACGGGGTTTTATACCCCGTGCGGTAAATAAAAAAACCTTATTAGTGTTGGGTTTTACACCCAACACAACAAAAATATATTTCATAAAACTTTATTCTTGCGTGGGGTATAAATCGGTAGAACCGCGAAGCGAAACCCAACGCTAATAAGATTTTTGCATCGCGTGGGGTATAAATCGGTAGAACCGCGAAGCGAAACCCCACGCTCTCACTTATTTTTATAATCATAGCTTTTATTACACACTTACTTTTTAAATTCTGTATTATTTTTTCTTATCCTATATATTTCTCATAATAAAATTTATTGTAAAACTAAATAGCTAACTGTATTTAATACTAATTTTTTATAACATTTTTTATATCAACTGTACGATTCAAGTTTTGAAAAAAAGGCAAAAAAACAAAGCAAAACTTGCACAAGCCAAAAAAAAGCCGTTTATTTGTAAATATAAAGCAAATACAGCGATTTTTAAGCATTTTTGGTTTAAAAAGGGCAATATAAAAATAGCCAATAAGATTATTTTGTAAAGAAAAAGCCTATTTTTACAGAAAAAAGCTAACTTTGCGGGCTAAATTTAAGCCTATTTTACACGATTTTCTTTTCAACTGTACGATTCAAACCATTATTTCAAACCCAAAAACTTGCAGCTATATGAAATTTTCAACAGATTTGTACGATTTGGTACAAGCACTCACACAAGCCGAAAAACGCTATATTAAAATTTTTATGCAAGCTTTTAGCAGCAAAGGCTCAGAAACCCAAGTTGAATTGTTTGATTCATTGTCCAAACAACGCAATTATGATGAAGAAGCGATACGCAAACAAATGGCGGGCAAAATTAGCGGCAACAATTTCCACGTTTCCAAAAATCGGCTTTACCAACTTATTTTGCGAGGGCTATATTTATTCCATTCAGCCAATTCAGAGCAAGAAAAACTAAACCAAAAAGTTTTTCAGGCCAATCTATTGCGCAAAAAAGGGCTTTACAAACAATCTTTGGAATTGTACGACAAAGCTATAGAATTAGCCCAACAGTTAGAATCTTTTATCCACTTGCCTCAAGCACTAAGCGGACAAGCCAGAACTTGGCAACAACAGCGAAACGCCCCCCAAATTGCAGCTTATGTAGAACAAAATCTACAAGCTGAAAACGCCGCTATAGAAAAATATCAAGGCGAGTTGGTTTTCCAACATTTGGAAATGCGTTTGCTACACATCAGCCACAAAAATCCCAACGCCCGCACAGAAGCCCAACTTAAAGCGGTCAAAGAAATACAAACTCACCCTTTTTTGCAGGACGAAACCGCAGCCCGTGCGATTTCCAAACGCGCGCTTTGGTATTTTCGCTTTCTCAACGGCTTTATAGCCCGATATGAGGGCGATTATGGCAAAGCTGCCGATTGTTGGTCGCATTTTGTGGCAGATATGGAACAAGACCCCAAAAATTTGCCCGCCCAAATTGTGGAATTTATCTCCAATCTCAACAACTTGATGTTTTTGCAGCTTGAAGCTGGCCGTTTTGAAGCCTCTTGGGAAACAGCCAATAAATTAGATAATTTGCTCCAACACGAAACAGTTAATCAGGACTTATACCTAATTATGAAAATTCGCGAGCGGGTGATAGAATTCAAACTAACCTGGTTTTTGCGCAATAATCAATACACAGAAGGTTTGGCTTATTGGAAAAACGAAGTGGAAAAAGATTGGGAGTTGGATTGGAGGGGTCAAGTGGGCGATTTCCGCCGCCTGTTGATAGAATACTTGGTCACTTGCTTATACTTAGCCAATGGAAATGCACAAGCAGCCAGCCAAATGAGCGAAAGACTTTGGGACAACAAAGCCATCAAAGACCACGATTATCTTTATGCCTCCGTCCTTATCACCAACCTAATCATACATTTTGATTTGGGCAACTTCCAACTACTGGAATCTATTTCTCTCAATACTTATCGCGTTTTGTACAAAAAACAACTCTTGCACGGCACAGAAAAATTGGTGTTCAAATATCTACGCCGTTATATGCGGGCTATGAGCCAAAAAGAAATGCTGCTATCGTTTAGAGAGTTGCAAGAAGAACTTTCCAAGCTACAAGAAGATAAATTTGAGCATATTTTATTGGATAATCTCAATCTAAAAGTTTGGATAGAAAGCAAAATACGCAAAACCTCTATGTTTTTGTTGGCTAAAAGATAATTTTTTTAGTGTTTTTGATAAAAAAATAAATTAAAACGTCCTAAAAATGAACTTCTTGGTAAAAAGAGGTTCATTTTTTTCTTTTTATTAAACTTTTTTGGAAAAATACTGTAGCGCATCAAAAAAAAGCCTACCTTTGTATTACCATTTTCAACCACTCTAATTTTTGGTGGTCAATTGGGGATTATTGCTATGAAGAATATACTTTGGCTCATTACAATTTTGGCAAGTTTAGCACTACTTTTGTCTTTACAGACAAAGGCAGACACGCTATCTTTGCAGATAAGCCAAACCAATGATTCTTTTGTAGCCGAAAATCCAATCAGCCCAGCTTTTGAATTTAACCCCAACAGCAATTACCAATTGCCTGAATGGGTAGAAATAGAAAGCGAAGAGGTCAAAGAGCAAAAAGAACAAAATAGCCAAAGTATTAGCCCCAAGTCTAAACTAAAAGCGGCTATTTTTTATAAAAATTATCTCCCCGATAATTTAAACCCGTTGAATGGCAACCAATGCCAAGCTTTTGTAGCAAGCGGACTGTATTTATTATTCCATTCTTTAGTATTATACGAATAATTTTTTAAAAAAAAATTTAGCATTTTTAACCTGATATTCATTCACTGATTTAGCGAATGAAGTCTAATTGTGTTGCTTTTTTTTAACAATTATTCGATTTATTAATATGTATTTTTCTAATTTATTGCTAGATTCTGGCTTATCGGTTGTATTAGACAACTTTGCGCACGCGCCCGTATTATTCTTTTTTTTGGGCTTATTGGCAGTTTTTTTTAAATCTGACCTTGACGTACCCGAACCTATAGCCAAATTTTTGGGGCTTTATTTGTTATTTCACATTGGTATAGATGGGGGTAGAGAATTGGCGCACAGTGGTTTTAGCGGTCAATTATTTTTGATAATGGGTTCTTGTATGTTGGTTTCTTTTGGAATCCCTTTTATCTTGTTTAAGATATTAAAATTGAAGCTCAATGCTTACGATGCTGGGGCAATAGCGGCTACTTATGGTTCGGTGAGTGCGGTTACGTTTGCTACGGCTAGCTCTTTTTTGCAATCTATGGGGATAAAATTTGGTGGTTATATGGTGGCTAGTATGGCGTTGATGGAATCGCCTGCTATCATTGCGGGGCTAATACTGGTGCGTTTGTACGCCAAAAAGAATGATAATAAAGAGGTAGAATTAACCAAAGCCACTCCTGTGAGCAATCGCAGCCATAATTGGGGCAAAGTGATACACGAAGCCTTATTTAATGGTTCTGTGTTTTTGTTATTGGGTAGCTTGGCTATAGGTTTTATCATCTGCAGCAGCAAAACAGGGGAAAAAGAAATACTGCCTTTTGTTGATGATATATTTAAAGGTATGTTGAGTTTGTATATGTTGGATATGGGCTTATTGGCGGCTCGCCGATTGGGAGAATTGCGCAAAACTGGAGCATTTTTGATACTATTTGCGCTTTTATACCCTTTGGCAGGGGCAGCGTTGGGGATTGGCACCGCCTACGTTTTGGATTTGCATCACGGCGATGCTTTGTTGATGACCGTATTATTTGCTAGCGCTTCGTATATTGCCGTACCCACAGCTATGCGTATGTCTGTGCCAGAAGCTAATGTCAGCTTGATGTTGCCTATGGCGCTGGGGATAACTTTCACCTTCAATATATCAATAGGTATACCAATTTATCATTCTATTTTAGAACATTTGGGGTTTGTGATAGATGTAGCCGAACCCATAATAGCTGGTGGGGCTGTACATTAAAAAAAAGGGGAAACTTGCTAAGAAAAGACTATTTGTTTATTTTTGATTACTTGTATCATTTTTGATTTGTTAAAAATTATCGCTTATATTCTTTATAATATGAGCTGGGTATAAAACGCAGTTAGTTGAGCAAACTAATTGCGTTTTTTTTATGATTGGTTTTTATACCCTAAAAAGCGGTTTTTATTACTCCGTCAAGGTTTTTTTTGAATACAGATACCCCGAGTGTTAAATTGAATTGAGATAGTGTTAAATTGAATTAAGCAAATATGAAGTTGGATTAAGCAAATATGAAGTTGGATTAAGCAAATATGAAGTTGGATTAAGCAAATATGAAGTTGGATTAAGCAAATATGAAATTGGATTAAGCAAATATGAAGTTGGATTAAGCAAATATGAAGTTGGGTTAGAATAGTATGAAGTTGGGTTAGAATAGTATGAAGTTGGGTTAAGATAATACGAACTTAGACTGAAGTTGTTTAGTATGCTTTTTTATTTTTTAATTTCTCTGTATTGTGCGGGAAAAACCGAAGAGGCAGCAAAGCTGCATCAAGCTGCGCGTAAGCGAAAGTCCCAGCACAATTGAGATTTAGGATTTTTTTGCGCTTTTGGGACTACTTCGAAGAACCGCGAAGCGAACTCCCGCGCGTTATATAGTTTTATCAATCAATACCAACGGGTTTTAACCCGTTGAGAGACAAAAAAACGATTACAACAGACTTTAGTCTGTTGCTTAAAGTACATAAATGGTTATTTTTTTTAAAAGGTGTTTAGTAAGGTTTTAAAAGCTAAAACAAGCAACAATAACATAAGGCGCGCTCAATAGCGTGGGGTTTTACACCCCACGCGGCAATAAAAATTTTATCAAAATATATCATTTTTTTATTTGATTTCGTGCGTGGGGTATAAAACCCCACGCTATTGAGCGCGCAAATTGTACACAGTTTTTCTTACTAAACATCTGTTTAATTAAAAATCTGGAGTTACGCTTGAGGTTTAATTTTAGTACAAAATAGCTATAAGTTAAATCGGGTAGAAATTTTTTTTAACGGCTTGCGCCTAAAAAATTTATTTTTGTGCGCTGGCGCGGAGGGCTTCGCCGTTCCGTACTTTTTTAATGGCAAAAAAGTACCAAAAAAGCCAACGCCAACGGCGAAGCCCTCCCGTAAGGAAAAAGGCGTTTCCTTCGGGAGGGCTTCGCCGTGTTGCTTATTTTGCTTCATTTCATTGCGCAAAAAGTGCAAAACCGTCGCTACAAGCCGACGTTTCCTTCGGGAGGGCTTCGCCGTGTTTGCGTTGCAAAAAAGCTACTGCCCTCGCTGCGCTCGGTTGGTCGTCTTTCCGCGACATACGCTGGTTTTGGCGTCGCACGGCGAAAATTTAGCTTTTGTACTTAACTTTTAAAAATCAAATGATAGAAGCGTAACTCCAGTAAAAATGTAGAAAAATTCTTACTAAACAACTTCGATTAAAACGTACGTCTTTGCAACGATATTTTCATTTTTTTTCTCACTTATTATTTTATTTTTAGCGGAATACTAAAAAAAAGGCTTATCTTTGCAAGATTAAAACAAGACTTTTGCTTATGCGATACTTTTATATACTCATTTTTTTATCAAACGCTGTATTTGTATTGGGACAAACTGATACAAATAGCACCACAAGCATATCTGGGCATATTTACGACCAAATTTCTAAAAAAGAGTTGGAAAATGCTACTATAGAATTGCTTAATTTTATCCCCAGAAAAATATCCCAAACCAATTCACAAGGAGAATTTGAAATTAAACAAATTCCTTTTGGGCGGCATAAGTTATTGATAAGCAAAATGGGGTATGAAAATAAGGTAATTTCTGATATTATTATCGGCGCAGGCAATGCTTTTCATTTAGAAGTGGAATTGGAACAAGCCAAAACAAATGGGCAGGCAACTTCGTCCAGTTCAAATGAAGACCCTCAAGCCAACTATTTCAAAAACGATAAAGACCAACCCAATAATTCCTTATCTAGCATCAATGCAGAACCTTTTACGCTGGAAGAAGTGGTGCGTTATGCAGGTGCGCGGATGGATTTGGGGCGGCTTACCAACAATTTGGCGGGGGTGACCAACAACTACGACGCGCGAAACGATATTGTAGTGCGGGGAATTTCACCCGCTTTTACCGCTTGGCAGTTGGAAGAATTACCAATTGACAATCCTAATCATTTTGGTTTTATGGGTTCGTCAGGTGGTACTAATTCTATAATAAATATATTTGCGTTGGGCAAAGCTGATTTTAATAAAAGCAGCAGCAATTCTCAATTTGGCAATAGCATATCTGGCATATTTGACCTTTCTTTGCGCAAAGGCAATTCTAAAACATTGCAATTTATGGGGGTTGTTGGCACGCAAAGGGCTGAATTTTTGATAGAAAGTCCTTTTTCCAAAAAACTGCGTCATTCTTCTATATTGCTAAGCGTGCGCCACTCTACGGGCAACTATCTTTTTGGGCAAATAGCCAAATTGATAAATAATAACCCAGAACGCGCCTTGACTATTAGAGATTGGGCAGACCCCCGACATACAGATTTTAATCTAAAAATTGATTTGGGTAAAATGGGTAAAAATAATGTGGAGATTTTTGGCATTGGCAGTTATATGAAGTTATTTTTGCCCTACAACAACCGCAGCTTGCGCGACGAAATTAGGTACATTATATTTGAAAATGAAGAATTTACAGCAAAATTTTCTTCGGGTCTATTAGGCATTAAGCATAGTTATCGTCCTAATGCCAATTTGTTGTTTAGAAATATAATTGGCGCTAATTATCAATATCAACAAGTCAATTATATTTTCAACCTAATTAATAGTATAGATGAAACAGAAGATTTATTCACTTCTTACATACAAAACGCGTATAAAATTAACTACACTTGGCATTCTTATCTACAAAACAAAAGCAAAAAAACTTTATCGAGAGTAGGTTTTATAGCAAATGTATATGATATAAATGCGCGTGGTAATTATATTTTATTCAATTATTTGGATGTTTTATTTGATAACGTTTTCACCCACTCCCAATTTTATGCCCAAACTCGCTGGGATATTAACCATAAATTTAGTTTATTTGCTGGGGTCAATGTTATGTATTCAAGCCTTGCCAATCAAATAGCCCCCTCGCCGCAACTCAATTTGCAATACCAAATCAATAATCAACATAATCTATCTTTAAGTGCTGGTCTTTATCATCAAACTCAACATTTACAAAGTCTGATAGCTATTCCTTATTTAGGTTTTGATTCTTTGGAGAATAACATTTATGATTTTGGAGAACGTAAAGGTAAAATGTTGTCTTCTCGACAGCTTAATTTTGAGTACAATTGGCTTATTTCCAAAAACTGGCGATTAAAATTGCAAGCTTATTATTATCTTATCAATAATGTCAGAATTAATGGAGACAGCACTTATTACTCTGGGTTAAATACCAACTATTCGTTTTTTGATACTAATTATGACCCTACTACCACAACAGGCAAGGGCAAAAATAAAGGTATTGAGTTGTCTGTAGAAAAATTTTTCCACCAAGGCTGGTATTTGCTCGCCAATGGGACTTTGTACGATGCCAAAGTGTTGAGTTCAGACGGGATTTGGCGCAATTCTATCTTCAATAATCGTTTTATAGCCAACTTATTGATAGGGCGCGAATTTCAATTTGGTTATGCCCGCCAACACGTATTTTTTGCAGACCTGCGCTTTTCTACCCACGGCGGACGCCCTTATACCCCTATAGATGAAGAGGCTACGTTCCAAAACGGATTACAAAATTTAGGTACAGAAGGGGTTTTAATAGACAGTTTGTACAACACACCTTTTACCCCCAATTTTTACCAAATTGATATAAAATTAGGTGCTAGATTTAACTCGTTAAAAACCAAAACCACCCACACCATACGCCTTGATTTATTCAATGCTTTCAACTTTAAAAACATATATGATTATCGATACTCCAACAATTTTGACCCTTTTGGCAATCCTGTGCGGGGTGAGGTAATACCCGTTTATCAGCGCGGTTTTATCCCAGATTTGACCTATATGATACAGTTTTAAACCCTGTTATAAACAAAAAAAGCAACTTGTCCGAGTGGATAAGTTGCTTTTTTTTATTGGGATTGATTATTTTTTCTCCGTTTCCTCAGCTTTATACCACAAATCCACGTACACGGGCAAGTGGTCACTAAATCCGTCTATAAACCTTGGCCCCGCATAAGTGCGATAAGGCTGCAAACCGTAATAACGTTTGTCCTCTTCCATTAAAAATCGTCCTGTAAATATCTCAGCTTGAGTAGCATACAAATGCCCTACCCTTTGCCCTTTAAACAAAGGTGCGGATACAATAATATGGTCTAATGTTCCCCAATGTCCTTGATATTTATGCGTGCCAATTTTTTCATCTTTGATAAACTTAGCCATATAATTGTATAAATCTGCATCGCCTACTGTAGTGGAGTCTGTTTTGGCGCGCAAGGTTTGCAATACGGATTTATCTGTAGGATAATCGTTTAAATCCCCCATAATCAACACGTTAGCATTGGGCGAAACTACTAATAAAGAGTCAATTTTTTTCCGTATCAACTCGGCTGCTGCCACTCTACGCGGTTCTGATTTGGCTTGCCCGCCCCTACGCGATGGCCAGTGATTGACAAAAACGTGTAAAGTGTCCTTGCCCAATACCCGCCCTTGTACGTACAGAATATCCCTTGTTTTGGCTTTGGGGTCAAAGGGAAAAACTAACCTAATCGCTTCGTGTTTGATGTATTTGAACTTATCTTTTCTATAAATCAAACCCACATCTATACCCCTCGCATCGGGCGAATTTTCGTGCACAATCCCATAATTATGCTTTTTCATAGGGGTGCGGCGCAATAAATCCTCCAACACGCGTTTGTTTTCAATCTCGCAAAAGCCCACAATTTCGGGCATTTCCCAACCCCCAACGGCGGTAATTACCCTGTAAATGTTGTTCAATTTGATTTGATAGCGTTTTTGCGTCCAACCTTTGACCCCGTCAGGCAAAAACTCTTCATCGTTAATTAACGAATCATTTTCTGTATCAAACAAATTTTCTACATTATACCACATTGCGCGAATGCCTTTTTTGCTGCGAGGCGCGTCATTAAAATTAGCCATACCCATTTTAATAACTGCTTCATCCAACTGGATTTTATCCATAGCCAGCTTCTTTTTGGCGTCAGTTACGGGAATTGTATCCACTGCGCTGTTGTCATCGCCATCGTCGTCTT
This sequence comes from Chitinophagales bacterium, assembly GCA_013297745.1. Taxonomy (GTDB): domain Bacteria; phylum Bacteroidota; class Bacteroidia; order Chitinophagales; family Saprospiraceae; genus JAAFIM01. The sequence continues at coordinate 45,519 of JAAFIM010000012.1, forward strand.
GCGCCCAACTAAATATAGGGCTGCAAAAAGCTGTTAGTATTGCTAAACAGCAACTTAGAATGTTTTTATTGAATATCATTTTTTAAAACTATTATTTTTTAAAATTTATACTATTTTTGCAAATTATTTACGCTTTTATACCCCCACACAAACAATAATAGAACGTACAAAACATAACCTATGAGCACTTATACCCAAATTTTATACCAGCTTATTTTCAGCACAAAATATAGAAATCCAACCTTGTTAAAAGAAAACAGAGCGGATTTATACAATTATATGCATCAAATACTATTAAATAAAGATTGTTTTGTGCATCAAATTGGGGGAATAGAAGACCATACGCACATCGTTTTTGCGCTTCATCCCAGCGTAGCTTTGGCTGATTTGGTTAGAGACATCAAATTAAGCACCAATGCTTTTATCAAAGAAAAAGCAATTTTTCCCCATTTTGAAGGTTGGCAAAGTGGATATGGTGCGTTTACTTATAGCGTGGCTGCTAAAAAAAATCTGATTGCTTATGTCAAAAATCAAGAAGAGCATCATAAAACACAAAATTCTACGGATGAGCTAAAAGAGATATTGAAGGAGTTTCAAATTGAATATGACGAAAGATATTTTTTCTAATCGTTTATATTTTCCACACTTTGCATTTTCTTTTCCCCACGCGGCGGCGTGGGGCTACCATTGTTCAAGGAGGGCTTACGCCGTTCAACCCCTTCGGGGTTGCTTTTTGCATTTTATTTTTCTTTTCCCCACGCGGCGGCGTGGGGCTACCATTGTTCAAGGAGGGCTTACGCCGTTCAACCCCTTCGGGGTTGCTTTTTGCATTTTATTTTTCTTTTCCCCACGCGGCGGCGTGGGGCTACCATTGTTCAAGGAGGGCTTACGCCGTTCAACCCCTTCGGGGTTGCTTTTTGCATTTTATTTTTCTTTTCCCCACGCGGCGGCGTGGGGTTTTATTTTTCTTTTCCCCACGCGGCGGCGTGGGGCTACCATTGTTCAAGGAGGGCTTACGCCGTTCAACCCCTTCGGGGTTGCTTTTTGCATTTTATTTTTCTTTTCCCCACGCGGCGGCGTGGGGACAACAATGCAACGTAATTTTCCACACTCAAGAGAACCCCAACGGGGTTCAATAGCGGTAACCCCACGCCGCCGCGTGGGGACAACAATGCAACGTATTTTTCTATACACAAACAATAACAGAACGTATTTTTTTGCATCTTTCCCGCAAAGATAAGCATTTTCTCACCATTTCTAACCTTTTTTTTATTTTTATGAGCAAAAAATTCTCTCAAACCACCCCCCCACAGTTTATTCCCTACGATAAAGAGATAGCGCAACAGTTGCAAACCGCGTTAAAAATACAACCCGTTTTCTGTCAATTATTGGCGCAAAGGGGTATAAATAGTTTTGATACGGCTAAGAATTTCTTTCGCCCTCAACTAAGCCAACTACACGACCCTTTTTTAATGCTGGATATGGATAAGGCTGTGCGCCGTTTGGAAAAAGCGTTGATTAAGCGTGAAAAGATACTTGTTTATGGCGATTATGATGTAGATGGCACAACCAGCGCAGCTTTATTGGTGAGTTTTTTGCGAGATTATAGCCCAACTGTAGATTTTTACATCCCAGACCGCCACGATGAGGGTTATGGGATTAGTCAAAAGGGGGTAGAATGGGCAAAAGGGCAAGGTTTTAATCTGATTATAGCTTTGGATTGTGGAATTAGCGCAGTAGAGCGGGTGGCTTGGGCTAAAACTCAAGGGATTGATTTTATCATTTGCGACCATCACCTACCCGCCGAGATTTTGCCCGATGCTGTGGCTATTCTCAACCCCAAACAAGCCAATTGCAACTATCCTTTTAAAGAATTATGCGGCTGTGCTATAGGGTTTAAACTGCTACAGGCTTTTGTGATTAACAACGATATTGAACCGAGCAAATTATGGGCGCAGTTGGATTTGGTCGCTTTGGCGTTGGCTTGCGATTATGTGGATTTATACGGTGAGAATAGAATTTTAGCTTATTACGGGTTAAAACAATTAAACGAAAATCCCCGCTTAGGTTTGGATACGCTCAAGGCTTTATTGATTAGCCCAGAGGAAAATCCAGAGTTGGATATACACAGTTTAGTGTTCAAATTTGGTCCTATTATCAACGCAGCAGGGCGCATAGAACACGCCCGCGAAGCCGTGCAGTTGTTTTTATCCACTAGCGAAATCATCTGCAATTTGCACGCCAACCGCCTGTTTGAACTGAACGAAGAACGCCGCGCCTTAGAAAAAGAAACCGCCTCTCAAGCTCGAGCGCAGTTGTTGGCTATAGAAAATTGGCAAGAAGCTCCCATATTTATACTCTATCAATCCGATTGGCACAAGGGCGTTTTGGGCATAGTGGCGGCGCGTATTGTGGAGGAATTTTCCCGCCCTGCTATCATTTTGACCCAATCCAACGGGCTTTGGGTGGGTTCGGCTCGCAGCGTGGGCGGTTTTGATATACATAAAAGTTTAGAACATTGCGCCGATTATCTTAACGCTTACGGTGGGCATCGTTCTGCTGCTGGAATGAGTATTGCGCCTGACCAGTTAGATAATTTTGTACAAACAATACAAGCTTACGCTCAAGAAAATTTCAACCCTGTTACTGATATTGAAAGTTTAAAAATAGATGCAACTATAGAATTATCACAAATAAACGATAAATTTTGGCAATTGTTGGCTCAATTCGCCCCTTTTGCTCCCGCTAATATGCGCCCTGTGTTTTATGCCCAAAATGTGCGAGCAGTAGGTTTGCCCAAATTGCTAAAAGATACCCATTTAAAATTTCAAGTAGCTACCGATGCGCAACCTTTAGATGTGATTGGGTTTAATTTAAGCGAGCATTTAGATACCGTACAATTGGGACAAAGTTTTAATATGGCTTTTGTTGTGCAAGAAAATTATTTTAAAGGACAACGCCGTTTGCAGTTGGAGGCGAGATTTATTAGTGATTTCATAATCCCCGCGTTGTAATCTCAACCCCAACGAGGTTAGAATATGGATTTATTTTTGTTGATTGCATTTCAAAATCAAAAAAGCATTATGAGTACTTACACCCAAATTTTATACCAATTGGTATTTTGTACTAAGTATAGAAATCCCATTTTGTTAAAACCTTATCGCGAAAATTTATACGCTTGTATGTCCCAAATTATAAACAACAAACTTTGTTTTTCTTATGAGATTGGGGGTATAGAAGACCATTTACATTTTATTTTCTCTTTACACCCAAGCATTGCTTTGGCGGATTTGGTTAAATCTATTAAATTGGGAAGTGCAAACTATATCAAAGAAAAAAATCTTTTTCCCGATTTTGAAGGTTGGCAAACAGGTTATGCTGCTTTTACTTACAGTTTTTCTGCAAAAGATAATTTGATTACTTACGTCAAAAATCAAGAACAGCATCACCAATCCCAAAATTCCACCGATGAGCTAAAAGAATTATTAAAAGAGTTTGAGATTGCTTACGATGAGCGATATTTTATTTAATTTTTATTGCGTTTTCTATAATCCCCGCGTTGTAACGCGGGGCTATTTCTGTTCAACCCCATTGGGGTTAGGATTTGGATTTGTTTTTTATAATTTACGTTTTTTCTATAATCCCCGCGTTGTAACGCGGGGCTATTTCTGTTCAACCCTGTTGGGGTTGTAATTTGGATTTGTTTTTTATAATTTACGTTTTTCCTATAATCCTCGCGTTGTAACGCGAGGCTATTTCTGTTCAACCCCGTTGGGGTTGGAATTTGGATTTGTTTTTTATAATTTACGTTTTTCCTATAATCCTCGCGTTGTAACGCGAGGCTATTTCTGTTCAACCCCGTTGGGGTTGTAATTTGGATTTGTTTTTATTTTTATGTTTTGCGTATATTTTTTGTAATTTGCGTTCTTTATAATCTCAACCCTGTTGGGGTTGTAATTTGGATTTGTTTTTTATAATTTACGTTTTTCCTATAATCCTCGCGTTGTAACGCGAGGCTATTTCTGTTCAACCCCGTTGGGGTTGGAATTTGGATTTGTTTTTTATAATTTACGTTTTTCCTATAATCCTCGCGTTGTAACGCGAGGCTATTTCTGTTCAATCCCGTTGGGGTTGGAATTTGGATTTGTTTTTATTTTTATGTTTTGCGTATATTTTTTGTAATTTGCGTTCTTTATAATCTCAACCCCAACGGGGTTGAACAGTAATTGCCCCGTGTTACAACACGGGGGCGCAAGTTGTTTGTTATAAATAATAAGCGACCCATATCGTAGCCGTTTTGAACTAATTTTTTTTTGTAACCATTTTTTTATTTGACGTTATATTTTTTAAAATAAACACATTAATTTTTACATTGAATTTGTTTTTGGGCAAACACATAGGTTTGCCCCTACTAACTAACCATTATTTATGAAAATTTATTTGATACTAATTTTATTCTTAGCAAGTTGCGCGAGTGTAAGCGAAGAAAAAGACGTCCAGCCCAAAGTTGCGGTTGATAATCCCGTTTTTTTCAACTATTTGAAAAAACATTACACCTATATAATCAATGAAAATAGTTTGGACGCATCCGATGCGGACAATTTAGCTGTTTTAGACATAGATAAACAAGGTTCAAATTTGATAAAAGGAGAGATTGATTTAAGCCCTTTTCAAAATTTGCGGGAGTTTACAATCAGCAACTCGCAAATTATGCGGGTAAAAAACATACCAAAAACGATAGAGGTTTTAATCTGTAATAATAACCAAATAGATAGCTTGGATATAAGCCATTTGACCGGGTTAAAACGTCTGGAATGTGCTAATAATCAAATTAGACATTTAGATTTTAGCAAAAATAGCAGCTTAGAAGTGGTTATTTATACCAATAATCCGATTAAAAACCAATTAGATAGCTTACCAAAAGGGTTAAAAGTTTGGAAATGTAGCAATACCAACTTAAAAATAAGCGATAATTTAGCTGAAAATATAAGTTTTCATCAAGAATTATCAATTTGGGAATGCGATAGTAACCAATTAATAGCTTTGCCTGAGAAATTGCCCGCAAAATTAAACTATCTATCTTGTGAAAATAACCTATTGACTGCCATTGATAATATACCTCCTCGTTTGGATAGTTTAAACTGCTCACATAATCAAATTAGTGTGTTGGGAAATATGCCTCACACATTACAAGTGTTGAATTGCGCTTATAATCAGCTAACAACTTTCCCCGAGTTTGAAGTTATGGTAAGAGATGATGATGGGCGTCAATATAATAGTCTTCAATATCTAAACTGCTCACATAATCAAATTGATAGCATATCAAAACTACCAAATGCAAATAAATTACAAAATTTAGACTGTAGTTATAACCAAATTAGAAATTTGCCTGTTATTGTTCTTAAAAATTTAACCATTTTAGATTGTAGTTATAATCAAATTAGCAGCTTGCCAGAGTATTTGCCGTTGAGTTTATCCCATTTTAAAGCAAATAACAACCAAATTAGCCGCTTAGATTATTTGCCCTGTCAGATTAAAAATATAAATTTGGATAGTAATCAACTCGCGCATATAGGCGATTTGCCCCCAAGTGTGGTTCAGTTTAGTTTTAACCACAACCCTATTTATAATGAGCAAAAATTACTAGAGTTGGGTTGGTCAAAAAACGCTAATAATCAATGGGATAAGCCCCGAAAGGGTTATGATTGCGTGTTAAACTATATAATAAAAGCCAACTGTTCCGATTGTGCAAAAGGTTATCAACTCACTCCAGCAGCTTATCAGTTGGAAAAATTAGATTTAAGTTTAGCCCATAATTTAATAAGTGAAGAGATTGGCTCTAATTTTTTGGATTTATCCGCTTTCAACAATTTGCGGGTATTAAACGCTCACGGAGTACATTGGCGTATTGATAAGTTAATTTTACCCAAAAGTTTGCGCATTGTGGACGCTTCAGGCTTAGATACAATAGAGGGCTTAGGGGAAAATTTGTTGTATCTAAAAACGGATGTACAAGTAGATTGGGCAAAAGTTAGCCGATTAAAATGGTTAATTATAGGCTCTGGCAAATCCCATAAAGATACTATTTATACCCTACCAAAAAGTTTAAAAAGGTTGGAAATATATGAAAAAGATATACACATTAGCGATACGATAAGTTGGTCTAATATGCTTACTTATGTTCATTTGGAAAGTCATCCCCCTTTGAGTTTATTTAATTCGCTACCTGCTGATATAAAATACCTACACATTAGGAATTTTCAGGGGCAAGAACTCCCCCCGATTATAAACCAATTGAAAAAACTCACTTATTTTGGTTGTGATTATTGCAATAAATTGGTAAATATAAACAATTTGCCCCCAAATTTGGATACGTTGGTACTACATAGTTCGCTATCCAATACCAACACAATAACCCAGCTTAATTTTAATAAAAAGCTAAAATATGCAAATTTATCATTTAGTAATTTTAAAAAATTAACGTCTGTAAAAGGTTTAGGGTTAAAAAAGTTGCGTTTGCGCTATTCTGGTATGCCCAAACTACCCAATTTTAACACCCCAAATCTGACAGAATTGGATATTTCATACAGCAATTTTGACGAAATTCCCAGCAATTGGCCTGCCTCTGTGCGCGAATTGGATATATCCAGGCTGCTTATGGAAGAAAACACTTCTCGATTTGATTGGACAAAACTGCCCTGTAGTTATTGGAAAGGGTTAAAAGTGGTAAAATTAGAACCTCAAGAATACGAAGAATTGAAAGAAAGCATAGCTTGTGCAAGAAGTAAAGGCACAAGATTTATCTATTGGTAAGAGATGTTTAGTAAGAATTTTTTTACATTTTCAATCAAGAAAAATAACTGTTTATGCCTTTTAAGCAACAGACTAAAGTCTGTTGCAATTGTTTTTTTGTCCTTCAACGGGTTAAAACCCGTTGGTATTGACCGATAAAAGTATAAAACGCGCGGGGCTTCAGCCCCAAAAGCGCGAAAAAATCCTAAATATCAATTGTGCTGGGACTTTAGTCCCGCACAACATAGAGAAATTAAAAGATAAAAATCATACTAAACAACTCCGTAATAAAAAAAGCCTTCCCCATAACGGAGAAGGCTTTTTTATTTTGTGTGAATATACGATTTAGTTCTTTTTTTCGTCAATAACGCGCGGGGCGTTGTCGTCGTAGCGAACTTTTATATACTCAGCTTCATCAAATTTGGTAACAAAAACTTCAGTGCGGCGGTTGCGTTGGTGTTCAAACTCAGAACATTCTACCCCGTCGTTGCAATTATTGCGGGTTTTGGACTCGCCATAACCTACAGCTTTGATACGGGTGGAAGAAATGCCCTTTTTCACCAAGTACTCTTTCGCGTTTTTGGCGCGATTGGCGGATAAAGTTTTGTTGTATTGAGTACTACCGCGCGAGTCTGTGTGCGAAGATAATTCAATTTCCATACTTGGGAAGCGGGTAAGCAGCGCGTACAATTCGTCCAAATCTTGAGAAGCATCCGTGCGGATATAATACTTATCAAAATCGTAAAAAATGTTTTTCAACTCTATCAAATCCCCCTCTTTTATCGAGTTGTTGATGGTATTGCCCCCGATAACGATAGGTTCGCCCAATTTATCAAAGCCTGGAGTCATCGGCAACTCAATAGGGATGAGTTTTTGGCAATTGCGTTTGTCGGATAAACTGATGATTTTGTTAGCACCGATAAATTTATCCTTGGTCGCTTTCAACACATAATCACAGCCACATTCCAGCTCGTAGTTGATAATCCCACTTTCGCCCACAATCACCTCTTTTTCCTCTCCCGTGCAACGGTTAAGAATGGTTACTTTGGTATTGGGCAAGGGGCGGTTATAATCTTTATTAAACACAAAAGCGGATAATTGCGGATTATTATCGGGAACGTTCAAAATATCTGGAGGCAGATTGTAAGGATTATTGGGGTCGGGGGGAACTTTGGTGTAATTGGGATTTTTCGGCTCGTTGGGATTGTTGGAGAAGTTGGGATTGCTCACCACCGCCCCATTTGTCCACAACTTATCGGGATAAGGTAGATTATTGCCGTTGGGATTATTCGGGTCGTTATTCGCCATTTTGCCATCGCCTTTGGTCAAGGGGATGCAAAACTCGGTCAAATCCCCGTTGAAATCCTTGAGCGACAAAGTATAGGTTTGAGTAGCCAATTCATACCCACTTTTCAACACCTCAAAAACATACTCTTCGCCCGCAGGCAGATAATGTTGGCAAGTCCCTTTCTTATCTGTAGTCATAGATACAAACCCGTTGTTGGCTGCGCTGCTGTTGTTGCCGTTGCCATTGGATAATTTCAACACGTACTCATCCGAACCCTCTTTTATCGGGCTTAGATTGATAGTAATCCCATTCTGTAGATTGTTCAGGTTGATATTTGCGTTGTTATTAGCCAAAGGGTTGCTACTTGCTGGGCGTATGCGCACTTGTGCATCGGCTATGCGTTTGGAAGTGGCCACATCATACACACAAATCGTCATCGGGCGGGTGGGACGGGGCAACACTCTATCCAAGTTGGGGGTAGCTTTAAAACTGTAAATATCATCTCCGCCCTGTCCGCCCTCTCTATTGGAGGTAAAATAGCCCTCTGTCCCCTCAGGGTTGAGGATAAAACCGAAATCATCCACGCTGCTGTTGAACGGTGAGCCCACATTGAGGGGAAAGCCCCAAAGTGAATCGCGCTCTGTTCCCATTTTATCCGCCAAAAACACATCTAAACCACCAAGTCCAGCTAAGCCGTTGGAAGAAAAGAACAAAGTGCCGTCGTCGTGAATGTAGGGGAAAACCTCATTGCCTGCTGTGTTGATATTTGGTCCTAAATTGCGCGGAGCTGTCCATTTACTCCCCAATTGGAAAGACACGTACAAATCCATCCCCCCGTAACCATCGTTACCGCTGGTGCGAGAGAATACAAACACTTTCCCATCTTTGCTCAAGGCTGGGTGGCAAACATCAATTTCGCTGCTATTAAACCAAAGGTCGCGCACTTCATCCCAACGGTCATTGACTTTGCGCGCAGAGTAGATTTTCAACTTGGTAACTCTATCCTTGCTAAAACCTTTCTTCCCCTGCATATAATTATTGCGGGTAAAAAACAGGGTTTGTTCCCCATCCGCAAAACTTACAGGACCTTCGTGGTATTTGCTGTTGATGTCTTTATCAAAATTTTCTGGATTTTCCAAACTACCAGAAGAGTTATTGGCAGGCGCATAGTACAAATCCATAAACTTATCATTTATCCATTTGTCTGTAAACCCCTTTTTCATCTGCCCGCGGGTAGAAACGAACACAATCCCGTCTTTGTAATACATAGGGCTAAAATCCAAACGGGCAGAGTTAATCCCTTTTTCGTTGCGAATTTTCACCTCACCAACAGCTTTGAACTGCGAAATGCGGTCGCAAGCTTGCGCATAGACTTTGCCCGCACCATTATAAAGTTTGGTTTCGCTGCTGTTTTTGGTGGCAATTTTATCGTATAAAAGGAAGTAGTTTTTAGCCTCGCGATATTTCATATTGCTTTGCAAGGCTTGAGCATAGTACAAATAATGTTCTGGGCGTTCAGATTCGTTCTCTACCAACATTCCATACACTATTTCAGCGTTTTTGGAATCTCCCGTTTTGCGATAAGCAGTCCCCATACGGTCTAAAACAGAAACGTTATAATCCATTATCTCGCCCTGCCCGCGCAATTCTGCGTATTTGGCATAACCTAAATTATCAAATACTTTCTCCGTGTTTTTGTCCTTGCCAGAAGGAGCAGTTTGCGCCGACAACGATGCTACAAAGCAAAGCAGCGCGCAGTTTATATAAAAACTTTTCATTGATTGGGTATTCATCGTTTAGATTAAAAAAAGCGGGGGTTATGCAAACGGTCTGTGCGCGGTGCTACACAGTATTCCAACGAAACCTCCAAAGTGCCCGAGTTGTAATTTTGCAAGCGGGTAGTGGCATAATCGTAAGAGAAACCCATTTTAAAGTTAGGCGCGAAAGCGTACTGGATAAGCGCGTGTACTGAATTGTTGAGGCGGTAGCCAGCCCCAGCCCAAAATTTATCCAAAAAGATAAAATTAGCGTTAAAATCCACACTCAAGGGCGCGTTGGCGGTAAATTTCATCATTGCAGAAGGATAAAATTTCACCTGTTTGTTGATATTCAAAATCCCCCCACCCATAATAAAATAGTGGCGTTGGAGGCGCGCTTCTAACGCTGAAGTGTTATTCTCTCTAAAATCTATCTTAGTTTGGAATAGATGCGGGATAGAAAGCCCCACAAAGTATTTGGGCGTTTCATAATACAACCCCACCCCGAAATTGGGATAAGTTTTATTATTGTTGGAAGTGGCGATGGTGTTGTCCATCACTTGGGTAGCATCAGCATCAGCCCAGCGAAAGCGCATAAAATTAACCGAAGTGCGCAAACCTATACTCAAGGCTGCATCTTTGGGCATTTGTATCCGATAAGCATAACTGCCCTCTACGTTCCACAGTTGGGTTAAACCGATTTGGTCGTTGGCTACTGCTAAGCCCAAACCCAATTTATCGTTCAAAACCGTGCCGTGGGCGGTGAGATTGGCTGTAGTAGGCGCACCATTTAGCCCCAACCATTGTTTTCGGTAGTTGGCTGTGGCGCAAAACATACACTTGTTGCCAGCATAAGCGGGGTTGAAGTATAGTTTATTGAATAGATATTGGGTGAATTGAGCGTCTTGTTGCGCAGAAAGTTTGGCTGCAAAAAGCGATAGCAACAAAGCCCAGATATAAAAATGTTTCATTGTTAGAATTATGTTTTGTAATGGAACAAAAAGATAAAAAGGGGTGAGCGTTTTACCCACCCCTTGGGCTAGGTTATCTTCTCAACTCAACAAAGCCTTGGAATACTTGCTGCGGGCTGGTGGTGAGAATGTAGAAATATGTTCCGTCGGGCAAAGGCTCGTTTCTGAAAGTGCCTTGCCAATCATTTTGGTAGTTATCGCTCTCATAAACCACATCCCCCCAACGGTTGAAAATCACAATTTTACTGTTGGGATAGTTGGATAAACAAGGAATAATCAGCGCATCGTTTGTACCGTCTTGATTAGGGGTGAATATGTTGGGAACGTCGCAGTTCAAACCACCATCAATCAATAAGGTAACTGTAGTCGTGTCGCAGAACTCTGCTGGGCAGTTGGTGTTGCAAACGGTATAAGTGAAAGTTTCTGTGCCTAAGAAGTTGGTCAAAACCACCCCAAAACTACCGTCGTTATTGTTGGTAACAATCCCGTTAGCGGGGGGCGCAACCAAACTAACCGACCAGTTATTGGTCAAACTGTCGTTCAATACCACGTTCACATTCGTGCCGTTGTTGTTGTAAATCACTCTAAAGCTGTCTCTGTTCGCTTCGGGGCGTTCATCTACAGTTACAAATAAAGTATCAACAGAGTAGTTTCTACACGCGCCATTGGTCAAACTCCAAATTAGGATATTTTCCCCGTTCACGAGGTTCAAAACTTCAGTGCGCAAAGCGGTTGGGGTGATAATAGTGGCGTTGGTTGGGCTTGTCCAAAGTCCTGTACCTTGCGAAGGCGTGGTCGCTTCCACAAAAATAGAACCCGTACCACAGAACACCAAATCATCCCCAGCATTCGCCACATCATTAGGCAAGCGGCTAACTGTAACCGTTATCGTATCTACGTCAAAATCAGCGCAAACCGAGTTGGATAAACTCCACATAAACACATAACTTTGATTAGGGCGCAAATTGCCGATAATCGCGTTAGGGCTGTTGGGGTTGGTAATCGTTACGCTGTCGCCCGCTTGAGCTACAGATTGAGACCAACGCCCTGTAGAGTTAGTGGTTGGGCTTGCATTGAGGGTCAAAGTACTACTATCGCAAACGTTCAAATCCAAACCAGCATTGGCAAAATCTGTAGTCGGCGGGGCGGAAATCACCACCATAGAATCTGAAGAGAAGTTTTGACAAACGCCATTGGATAAAGTCCAATAGAATACGCTAGTGCCTGCGGGAACATTCACTACTACAGAACGCGCATCGCTTGGGTTGATGATAACGGCGGACGAGTTGGTTGTCCAGCTACCAGAACCCAATTGAGGGGCTATAGCGTTGAGGTTGAAAGTGCTTGAATTGCATAAAGTCGTATCCAATCCCGCATAAGCGCGCTCTTGTGGGATGGCGTTGATGTTATAAGTAACTTGGTCGGTAGAGAAATTGGGACAACCCGCTGTAGACAAAGTCCAAGTGAAGGTATAACTATTGCCTGGGCGCAAGTTTCTAACCGTTGCATTGGGAGCGGTTGGGTTTACGATAAACACCCCCGCGCTTTGTTGTCCTGATGATTGTGTCCAACGTCCCGTACTGGTCAAAGGCACATCGGCATTTAATTGTATAGAATCGCTGCTGCAAAGGGTTTGGTCTAATCCCGCGAAAGCAATATCAGTGCTTGCTTGTACCAAAACCACCCGCACCGTATCGGCGGAGTAATCGCGGCAAACGCCATTGGATAAAGTCCAAACGTAGAAAGAAGTATCTTGTTGGATATTAAACACTTCAGTAGTATCTAAGTTGGGATTTACTATGGTAGCGATGTTGGCAGTTGTCCAAAGTCCTGTACCAACCAAAGGTTGGCGAGCGCGTAATCTAACCGCATTACCCCCGCAAAGTACGGTGTCGTTGCCCGCAAAGGCTGCGCTATTGGGTAAAGCATCAATTCTGATATTTACGTTATCAGTAGAATAATTCACACAACCCCCATTAGAGAAAGTCCAAGTGAAGGTGTAAAGATTGCCCGCTGTCAAACCTGTAACACTAGGCGTGTTGGCCGTAACGTTGCTAATCACAACCCCCGTACCCGCTTGCGCTGCAGTTTGAGTCCAAGTTCCCACCCCGCCTACAGCACTTGGCGTATTACCGTTTAGGGTAACAGTTGAAGCGTTGCAATAGGTAGAATCGCGACCTGCGTTGGCTACATCGTTGGAAGGTTGGGTTACGTTGATAATTACGCTATCAAAATCATAATTCACACAACTGCCACTGGATAAAGTCCATACAAACACACTTTGTCCCATAGGCAAGTTGGTGATTTGAGAGCTAGGGCTTACAGGATTTACGATTGTAGCGGTTGAAGTGCTCGTCCAACGCCCTGTAGCTGCTGCTGGGCTTGCTGCTTGTAGGGAAGTAACGTTTGTACCGCAAAGGTTAATATCATTCCCCGCAAAGGCGCGGTCTGGAGGTACGTTGGTAATGTTAATCGTGGTTACATCTGAAGAGTAATTGATACAGCTACCATTAGACAAAGTCCAAGTGAATGTGTAAATACTACCACCGACCAAACCTGTAACTTGAGTAGTTGCAGAAGTTGGATTGACAATAACCACCCCTTGATTGGCTTGAGCTGCTGATTGTGACCAGCGACCACCGCCCACACTTGGCACTGTAGCTGATAAACTGATGTTATTCACACTACACAACACCTGCCCTGCGCCCGCTTCTGCTATATCATTGGCAGAAGAAACGATAACTAACATTGTATCGCGGGAGTAATTCAAACAAGTTCCGTTGGAAAGTGTCCAAACAAAACGGGTTGTATCACTCGGCAAGTTCGCCACAAAAGTAGCGGGTTGGGTTGGGTCAATAATCAAACCGCCCCCGTTGGCTATAGTCCAACGCCCTGTGCCATACTGAGAAGGCAACGCGGTTAAAGTGGTTGAGTTATTATTACAAATGCGAATATCCATACCCGCAAAAGCGTTATCTGGAGGCGATGCGCTCACGTTGATATTCACTTGGTCGGTAGAATAATCCACACAATTACCATTAGACAACGTCCAAGTAAAGGTGTAATTTCTTCCCCCTTGCAAGCCGCTGATGCTTGGGCTGCTGGCGGTAATGTTGCTAATAGTAACCCCCGCGCTAGACTGCGCTACTGGCTGTGTCCAACGACCTGAAGAAATACTCGGGCTGGTGGCTGTAAGCTGTACAGGAGTTGTACCACAAACGTTAATATCCGTTCCCGCATTGGCTAAATCTGAACTTGATGGGGTTACACTCACCACCATCGTATCGCGACTATAGTCTAAACAAGAACCATTGGATAAAGTCCAAATGAACGTATTCTGTCCCGCCGCAAGGTTATAAACGGCAGAATTGGGCATATTCGGATTGGCAATAACCGCAGCACCTGTAGTTGTCCATTTTCCTGCGCCTATACTTGGCATAGTTGCGGATAAGTTGGTAGTAAACTGGTTACAAAGGGCTATATCTGTTCCCGCGAAAGCGGCAGTACTTGGTATATCGTTGATAATCACATTAGTAGGGGTAGAATTACCACTATTACAACCGTTTAGGGTTGCCACTACATAATAATTACCCGCTTGGCTGATACTAACACTTGGGATAGAAAGCGTTTGTCCCGAACCTATCGCCATACCGTTGGCAGCGTTAAACCATTGATAAGTAGCCCCAACTGCTGAAGTAGAAGCCACTAAGTTAAGCGTTTGTCCCGCGCAAATAGGCGCATTGCTGGAAGCTATTGCTATGCTTGGTTTAGGATTAACCGTAACAGTTACGCTACTAATCGGCGAAGCACAACCAAAACTATCAATAACTTGTAGATTGTATGCGCCCGCGTGTACGGCGTTAGCGTTGCTAATAGCGACTGGATTTTGTAGGTTAGAATTAAACCCATTCACACCGTTCCAAATATACTGAGCGGTCAAAGTGCTGCTGGTTAGAACGATATTATCGCCCTCGCAAACAACAAAATTCGCGGGTACATTCGGCGCGGCTGGATTGGGTCTTACCCGTATCACAAAACTTACTGGAGTAGTCGTGCAGCCGTTTCTAGCCATTTGCAAGTAAACGGTGCTATCTGCGGTGAGGTTATTAACGGTCAAATTTTGGCTTGTACCAATCACTTGAGTTAAAGCTGCGTTTCCGTACCAAGTATAAGTGGCATTGGCGATAAAATTGGTGGTCAATTGCGCGCTGCTATTTCTACAAACGGGCGAATTGGACACAATCATCGGCGCACTCGGTAAAGTTTCTATAGTAACAATATGCGCGTTGGAAACTAAAGAAGTACAACCTGCCGCATTTACCGTTCTCAACGACCAACTACCAGAGCGGTAGAAGTTCGCACTATTCGGCAATACGGTCAAAGGATTAGCTGTAGAAGCCGTATCCAAACTATTAGGTGCTGTCCAAATATAGCTAACGGCTGGCAAATTGCTGGTCAAAATCAAATTTGTACCCGCGCAAATTGGGCTATTACTGGTCAAAACGGGAGTGGTTGGGCGGCGATTTACACCCACGGTAACCATTGTATCTAAAGACACACAACCGAATTGGTCGGTAATTCTCAAGAAATAATCCCCTGAATCAACCGGACTAGCGTTCATTATCACCGTTGGGTTGCGTTGGGTAGAATTAAACCCGTTCACGCCCGTCCATTGGTAAGCAGAAACACCCGTAAAGGTAGAAGTGGTCAAAGTTATCGGACTTCCCTCGCAAACGGCGAAGTTAGCGGGCACATTCGGTTTGGCTGGGCGTGGGCGAACTGTTACGCGAGTGCTACCCAAAGCAGAGCGGCAACCGTTTACGGTAATATCCACGTAGAAAGTGCTGTCTCTAGTTAAGTTTAGAATGGTCGGATTGGCAGAAGTAGCCACCAAAACCGTTCTCAAACTATCCGCATACCAAGCATAAGTAGCTCCTGAAACTGTAGCTGTATTCAATTGTACACTTTGACCCGCACAAATTGGGCTGTTGTTGAAAGCAGCAGGGCGGGTTGGTACGGGTTTAATCTCAATATCTATAGTATTAGAGCGAGAGCGGCAACCTGTAACCGTATCAATGCATATCATATACCAATTCCCACCAATATAATTTGAGTTGGTACTGGGTATGCTGGTGCTGCTGCCGCTATGCCAAAGCACATTTGTAGCAGATGGCGTTCCTAAAACTGCCGCACCGTTCCCATAAGGGCTAATCCATTGGCTTTGTCCGCAAGTATTGCCCGAACTAATCCGCAAAGTATCCCCAAAACATAGTGGGCTGTTTGCAAAAATGGTAGGAACTGGCGGTTTAGGATTAACTGTTACACGGGTAGCACTATCCAAAGAGCGGCAACCGAACTGATTTTCTACAAATAAGCGATAAACTCCACTATCGCCCAACACCGCGTTTCTAATCGTAGGTTGGGGTATGTTAGAACTAAACCCATTAGGTCCTGTCCAATAGTAATTAAGCACGTTGGTGGTGTCAGTAGTAGTTATTAACCTGATACTATCCCCCTCGCAAACGGTAAAGTTAGCGGGTACATTGGGGCGTGCTGGGATTGGGTATAATCTAATCACCTCTTCAGCAGGTAAAGATACGCAACCATCCACGATAACAAATAGTTGGTATAAACCCGTATCCGCTAAAGTAGTAGTGTTATAAACATAATTAGGCACTTGAGTAGTGTCTCTAACCCCGTTTGGTCTTGTCCAAACAAAATCCACATCAACCCCATAATAAGGTTGGGTTCTCAAGGTCAAGTTTGTACCCACACAGAAAGGCGCATTATGGCTAATTGTTGGTGTGGGCGGTTTGGGAAAAATTTCCACCTCTACTGTAGAACGCGCTTGACAACCGTTCACATCTGTAATCGTTACCACATAACTTCCCGCGTTGTTGGGGTGAGTGTTGGGTATAATCGGATTTTGCAAGTGAGAGGTAAAGCCCAAAGGACCTGACCACCAATAACTCGCAGCGGTAGCGTTTGTTCTCAAGAATAAAGTATCAAAAGTACAAATTCTAAAATAACTTGGTGCTGGTGTTATGGGATTTGCAAAAATCGTAACCTGAGTACTGTCCATATTAGATACGCAACCATTTAATAAAGCCTCCACATAGAAAGTGCGGTTGGTGGTTACATTCGGCACTGTAGTACTTCTGTCATTTGCTAATAAAACCGTTCTGTTGCTATCCGCCCACCAGTTGTAAGTAGCGTTGGGGATAAACGATGAAGTTAATTGAATATCACTTCCCGCACAGTAAGGTCCTCCGTTGAAAGCAGAGATAAACGGACGCTGTTTAATCTCCACGCTGAAGCTGTTGGAAACAGCCCCGCAAGAAGTTGCAGCATCTTGGCAAACTAATCTCCACAAACCAGCCACATATTGCGGGCTATTGCTAGCTACTGCCAAACGCAAACTGTTGGTTCTTACCAAAGTATCCCCTGCTGGATTTATCCAAAGGGCGCGACTGCAGCTGTAGTTGGTTGTTAATATAATGCTATCGCCAAAGCAGATGGAATTATTACCTGCTATAGTTGGTGTGGGCGGAACTGCATTAACCACCACTCTTATCGTCGTATCGCGAGAAAAACAGCCGTTAATATCTACAGTTCTTAACCTGTAAACACCAGAATCTTGCAACATTACCGGATTGCGCGCTGCTGGCGTGGGCGAAGTGGAACTAAACCCGTTAGGTCCCGTCCATTGATAACCCAAAGCTGAAGTAGATGTGCTTAAAATCAAAGCATTGCCTTGACAAACTGGAGTATTGGCAGCAATTTGAGGGGCAGCGGTTTGATTAAACACACGCACACGAACAGGAGTAACCGCAGACACACAATTTCCATTGCTGGATTGTATAAATACTGTAGTATCTCTTTGCACGTTAAAAATGGTCAAATCGGGCTGTGCGCCAACTATTGTTGTTCTTAAACTATCTCTGTACCAAAGATAAGATAAACCCGCTTGCGGACTAACCGAAACGGTAGCATCTGTACCTACACACACGAAAGGATTATTGCTAATCACGGGCGCGTTGGGAACGGATAAAATGTTGATATTGTAAGTTCTCGGGGCAGAAACGCAACCCGTAACCGTATCCACGCATATACCTTGCCAGTTGCCAGCTTGATACAAGCGGTTATTTGCAGCTATAGCTATTCTACCATTATTAGAAACTAAAGTATCCCCAAAAGGACTTATCCATATATTTCTATGGCATACAATATTGGAAACAATTCTAATACTATCCCCAGCGCAAACGTTCTGATTTCCAGACAATACGGGCGTAGCGGGTATATTACTCACCACCACTCTTATCGCCGTATCGCGGGAAACACAACCATTCGCATAGGTAACATTTAATCTATAAATACCAGAATGAATGCCGATAGCGGGCATACGAGGGGCAGGATTTTGTAGGTTAGAAACAAACCCAGCAGGCCCTGTCCAATTATAGCTGCTGGCAACTGTATTAGTGAATAAAACTATAGCATCACCAGCACAAACTGTAGTATCAGCCGCTTGTATATTGGGCGCAGCCGCTTGAGGCACAACCCGCACAAGGGTAGAACCAGCGGGAGAAGTACAGCCGCTTGTTTGTACGGTTAGATAG
This sequence comes from Chitinophagales bacterium, assembly GCA_013297745.1. Taxonomy (GTDB): domain Bacteria; phylum Bacteroidota; class Bacteroidia; order Chitinophagales; family Saprospiraceae; genus JAAFIM01. The sequence goes on from JAAFIM010000012.1 coordinate 63,943, forward strand.
AAAATTGTATCTCTTGTAATGTTGTTAATCGTAGGTGTGGCTGTAGTAGCGATTAAGTTGGTCAATGCTGCATCCGAATACCAGCGATAGGTTGCTCCTGTTACCCCGAAAGTGGATAAAGTTACATTCCCGCCTATACAAACAGGCCCGTTATTGGTAGCTTGAGGTGCAGCACCGTTTGAATTGATTAACACCGCCAAAGGCGCAGAGGTCAAAGACTGGCAAGGATTAGCTAAAGTTCTGGTTCTCAACGTCCAATTACCGCTTTGGTAAAAAGCTGAATTAGATGCAGGCACGCGGAAAGTGTTGCTATTTGAAGCGAAAATCAACCCATTGGGCGCTATCCAATAGAAAGAATCCGCTACCGCTGTAGTTGTAAACACTAAAGTGTCTGTCGGCGCGCAAATGGTGGTTCTTCCACTCAATACGGGCGCAGCTGCTGTAGGTTGTACGGTAATCGTAACACTCGCGGTGGCTGAAGTACAACCTTGCGCGTTGGTTACTCTCAAAGTATAAACTCCCGCTGATGCGTTTTGAACGGGATTAATCACGGCAGGATTTTGTAGCGTAGAACTAAACCCGTTAGGACCTGACCACAAATAACTTGCCGCTGTAGTTGTTGTACTGAAGGTTAAAACTCCCCCCTCGCACACTGTAGTTGCACTCGCTGCTATGGCTGGTGCTGCTGGTTGTGGGGTTACTGTTACTGTAGTTGATGCTGCCGTTGAAGTACAACCGTTCACATTCAACTGTAGGAAATACGTTGTCGTCGCTGTTATGTTGTTGATAACAGGATTTTGTTGGGTAGAAACCAAATTGGTCAATGCTGCGTTTGAATACCAGCTATAAGTTGCCCCATTTACTGCGGCTGTGCTCAATTGGCTTGAACCTCCCACACAAATTGGGCTTGTGCTAAACGCTGCCGCTTGTGCTGGGTTGGCATTAATTGTTATCTGAACGGGCAAAGAAGCGTCTGAAATACAACCTGCTGCGTTTGTGGTTCTTATCACAAAATTACCATTCTGATAGAAACGGCTTGTTGCCAAAATGCTTATCGGCATCGCTGCAACTGTTGTATCCAATCCATTCGGTGCGGTAATAATGAAACTTGTTCCTGCGGCTGATGTTCCCAAACTAAACGCTGTGCCTTGGCATACATTCGCTGGAATGGCGGTTATGTTCGGGCGGGTTGGGCGCGATACTGTAGTTATCGTTATTGATGCTATAGCTGATGCGCAACCTTGAGCATTAGTTACTCTTAGCGTGTAAACGCCAGCGTCTGCTGCTGTGATTGGGCTGATAGCTGGTGGCGTTTGTAATGTAGAGTTAAACCCGTTAGGTCCTGACCACAAATAACTTGCCGCTGTAGTTGTTGTACTGAAGGTTAAAACTCCCCCCTCACATACTGTAGTTGCACTCGCTGCTATAGCTGGAGCTGCTGGTTGTGGGGTTACTGTTACTGTAGTTGATGCTGCCGTTGAGGTACAACCGTTCACATTCAACTGTAGGAAATACGTTGTCGTCGCTGTTATGTTGTTGATAACAGGATTTTGTTGGGTAGAAACCAAATTGGTCAATGCTGCGTTTGAATACCAGCTATAAGTTGCCCCATTTACTGCGGCTGTGCTCAATTGGCTTGAACCTCCCACACAAATTGGGCTTGTGCTGAACGCTGCCGCTTGTGCTGGGTTGGCATTGATACTGATTTGAACGGGCAAAGATGCGTCCGAAACACAACCTGCTGCGTTTGTGGTTCTTATCACAAAATTACCCTGCTGATAGAAACGGCTTGTTGCCAAAATGCTTATCGGCATCGCTGCAACTGTTGTATCCAATCCATTCGGTGCGGTAATAATGAAACTAGTTCCTGTGGCTGATGTTCCCAAAGTAAACGCTGTTCCTTGACATACATTCGCTGGTGTGGCGGTTATGTTCGGACGGGTTGGGCGCGATACTGTAGTTACGGTAACGGAAGCTAAAGTGGAACTACAGCCTTGCGCGCTGGTAACGCGTAAAGTGTAAACTCCAGCATTGGCTGCAGTTACAGGATTGATTGGGTTAGGATTTTGCAGCGTAGAACTAAACCCTGCCGGTCCTGACCACAGATAACTTGCTGCTGTAGTTGTTGTACTGAAGGTTAAAACTCCCCCCTCACACACTGTAGTCGCGCTCGCTGCTATAGCTGGAGTTGCTGGATTAGCGAAAACTGACAAACGCAAAGAGTCTGTCAATGATATACAACCATCAACGTTCACATTCAAACTATAGCCACCATTATTGGCAGCGGTAACGTTGTTGATAACCAAAGAAGGCACAGAAGTCGTAACTGAGCCTGTAGGCGTTCTCCAATTATACACAACTTGAGTTCCTGTGTAGTTGATATTACTGTTTAAGGTAATTGTTTGCGTTTCGCAATAGTTAGTATTGCCCAAAATATCGGGCGTAGCTGGTCTTGGGCGTATGCTCACTTGCACAATTCCCACCGCAGGACAATCCGCTGCTGTAGTTACGGTTACTGTATAACTACCCGCGTTAATAGCTTGCGCGTTGGGTATAACTGGATTTGCAACGTTAGAACTAAACCCAGCAGGTCCTGACCAAGTATAGGTTGCAGCAACAGTATTTGCAAATAATCTCAACGTATCCCCAATACAAATGCTGCCCGCTGTAGGTGTGGGTGTAGCGGGGTTGGATTGTACGGTTACTGTGGTGGAAGATACCCCAGAGGCGCAACCGTTGCTAACCGCGCGCACAAAGAATGTATAAGGCGAGCCCACAGGGTTAAGATTATTAACCGCTGGATTTTGTTGGGTAGAGATTAGATTGGTCAAAGCCGCGTTATTATACCACTCATAACTGGTCGCATTCAAACTTGTAGCTTGTAGGAAAGCCGTTTCACCCTGACAAATGGGGCTATTGTTGGAAGCTAAAGGGGTTGTTGGGGTGGTATTGATAATAATAGGTAAATTGGGAGCTGGTTCTGAAGCGCAACCGTTGGCATCAATCAAAGTTAAAGTCCAATTACCTGATAGATAAAATTGACTCGCGGGTAAGACGGTCAAGGTGCGTATTGTTGTGGTTGTGTCGCGCCCATTGGGAGCTGTCCAACGGTACGATGTGGCTGTAGAAGCGGTGGTAATGGTTATATTTGTACCCGAACAGATGGGAGAACTGCCATTTATAGAAGGTCTCGCTGGGCGGGGTCTAACCGTAACCGTACTTTGTACCACGTTGGAGGCACAACCTGAACTATTTTCTGTGAATAAACTGTACGTTCCCGCACTCGCTAAAGTTACAGGGTTGATAATTGGCGGGGTGGCTGAATTGCCCGTAAATCCATTAGGTCCTGACCATACATAACGAGTGGCAACAGAATCCGTTGCAAAAGACAAGGAAGAACCCTCGCACACGATAGGATTTAAAGGTCTAATGTTGGGGGTGTTTGGTCTAGGTCTCAACTGTAATCTGAAGAAGTTGGAAGTGTCCGTTGTACAACCATCTAATTCTACAATCACATAGTAAATACCCGTATCTTGAGCACGGACTGGGTCTATAATCAACTGGAAGTTGTTGAAACCAGCAGGCACACCAGGTCCAGTCCAACGGTAGCGAACGATATTCCCATTGTATTGTCTAACCTGTAGAATAGCTTGCCCGCCCTCGCATATTGGAGTATTAGCGGTTATGAACGGGTCAAAAGAGCCATCAATTACCACATTAAGCGGCGCGCAACTAGCTCGGTTATAAGTATTGGCAGTAGTGCCTGGGTCGCCAGGATTCCCTGTGCGCATAGTTCCCAAAGTAGAGGAAAAGGCAGGGGGCAAAGTTCCGTTGTGTACGCGCGCTATACTTTGCCAGGTTACGCTCGCACAGTTTTGTAACGTCAAACAGGGAGTAATCCCCGAAGAAGCTTGTATTTCAAAAGTAATGGTATAACTCTGTCCTGGGTTGATAGTATCCCAAGAAGCGGTGATTGTATTCCCCACAGCATTGGGTGCGGTGGTAACGCGGGCTGTTCCCCCAGCAGAGAAACCAGCCACAAAGTTCATCCCAGCAGGCAACGCATCTATCAACTGCACGTTGAAAGAAGGCGAAGTAGCAGAAACGGGACTTTCTACCCTTAAGGTTACAAACGAACTACGCCCAGGCAAAACATTGGCTGGAGTTATCGTTTTGGTCAATACCACTTGCGGTTCAGCTATGGTAATGGCATTGGCTTGCACGTTAGTGGTTTGTGTAGCGGCTGGGTTATTGGGATTAGTCCAAGTAAGCGTTGCTCTATTGCGGCGAGTTTGTCCATTTACATTTATCGGATGATTGATAACTATTGTGCTGTAATAGATAAAAATCGTATCGCGGCGGTTATCCGTATCCAAATTGGTCAATGTACCAAAGTTTAAATCTAAGCGTCTGTCTTGGTCTTGAGCAGCAGCAGAAGGCGAAGAGATTGTAGCCCCACTTTGCACAGCAGCAAAACTGCCTATACTGGTGGTGATATTCGCTGCACCTGTAGTGTTTCTTGGCACGATAGAATCTATACCCACAAAAGCCAAACCTTGGTCTAATAGGTCATTCATTCTAAAATTAGACAAAGTACCTTCAGGTATAACCAAACGAACTTGATACTGAATCACCTCACCTATAGTAGCGCGATTGGAAGCTATAGGTTGATAACCTGGGCGAATACGCACAACTGATTTCAACACTGTAGGTTGAGCGATATTTACAGAAGCTTGGTCTGTAACTTGGGGAAATCTCACCCCACCGGGCGCAGAAGCCCAATCAACAGCGGCTGTATTGGTAAAACTCGTTCCCAAAGGCACGTTTGGAATCACCTGACAAACATAAGTTACGGAAATAATATCCCTTTGTTGGGGACCAGCCGCATAACTGATAGAGTCTGTTATGTTTATGGTTAAATTATTACCCGAAAAACCGCCAGTAAAAGGAACAGCCGTACCCACTCCCGTAACTACGGGCAAGGTTGGGATTAGATTACAATTGGTTAGATTAGATGGGGCAATATCGCGGATTTGCAAACTATAGCCGGGCGCAGTGCCCACGTTTCTAACCGTGATGGTGTAACGCATACTATCGTTAGCATCATTGCCTGAAGCGTTGCCATTGGGTGGATTAGTTACAGGAGAAATGGTTGCGGCTGTATTGTTAGTTGCTGTTATCCCCTTGGTTATTTGCAAACTAGGTGCGCTAACCTGAACTACCGTGAGTTGGTTGGTTATCACATTATCCACAACGGAATTATCACTTCTCACTTGCATAAAATTGGAGTGAAACAAACCGTCAGCATAAGGAAGAGTAGCTATAGGAGCTTCCACTATTAAGATAACATCCACGCTGTTGCCATTGCCGTTGTCGGTCAAGTCGCCAAAATCCATAATTAAAGCATTTTGGGCTATATTGCGGGTGTAAGTAATGGGTGGTGTCGTCCAAGCCGACGAAGGATGAAATCTTACCATAGTGCCGAAAGTAGCTGGCAAATCAGCAACTTGATGTATGGGTAGCGGCAAAAAGTCTGTTATGACCACATTATCCAAATCTCGCGAAGGGATTTGCAAACGCAATTGATAACGAATCGTATCCCCTGGCCACCAACGCCCATTGGGATTGGTAGGAGCGTTGATAATACTCTTATCGAAAGAGATAGGGAATATGGTAATAGGGCTACTTGCGCCTGTAGTACAGTTGGTCGCACCCTCTAACAAATTATAGGTTAAATTAGAGGTATGATTCAAATCATCTCTACTTAATACGGGGCGAGTGGTAGAATAATTTTGTAAAATAGTAGCATTATAGGTCAAACTGGGCGATGCGCAAGGGCTTATATTAGCAGCGTTTTGCGCGTGTACATTGACCACCACTGTAGAACCAGTTCCAGGACCTGCTGTTACGGTAACGTTAGCCGCCGAAACGGGTGAACCTGCCCAGTTGAGCGAAGCGGGCTGATATTGCATACCGTCAGGCACTACAAACTGTATCCTTGCAGCGTTCAACCCTGCCGTATATTCGGTAATATCAAAATTAATGGTGTAACCTATTGTTTGTCCTACTGAGACAAATCCACCAGAATTATTGTTATGGGCTAAAATAACATGTTGGATGCGTGTTTCTACCGTATCCCTTCTAATTGGAGGTGCTGAAGGTACATTCATAGAAGCATTATTTCTATACAAACGAGTATCGCAAATCGCCTCATTCAAACTATCCACAGGATAAGCGTTGTAACGAACCTGCATATCAACAGCAGCGGTGCTGCCACTAAATGCTCCACTACAAGTAATCGCCAAGGTTCCCCCTGGAGTGACAGAACTGGGTATGGTCGTGGTAACACAACCCGCAGGCATAGCCAATGAACCAGCCACATACTGAATATAAGGCGGCAATACGTCCGTAAAAGTGATAGGACCGTTGAGCGTACCCGCAGCGGCTATATTCGCGTTCAGTTGATAAGTATATTGGTGGCAAAGACCAGGCGTGCGAGTTTGCAAACCTAGTTTTTCAAATCGGTATAAAATTGGGGTTATGTTTTGGCAAACAGCAGGCGCAACTATAGCCCCGTTAGTTCCTGTAGGGGTATTGCCATATTGATAAACGCCCCGCACACAAATAGGCACAGGCACACCCACACCAGAAGGTGGGGTATTGGGAACAGTAACACAGACTTGGGCTATCATATTCACCCCCCCATCAACTAAAGAACCTACTGGATACTGCAATAAAATAACCCGGCTATTTTGGGGGGCAAAAATAGTGTCCGCTGCTTCTGGCACCCCATTGGCTACCATTACAGGGTCTAACACATAGTTATTGGGGGCAGCGGCTACTATAGTACCCAAATTTTGGGTGGTTAAAGCTGAAGCCGAAAAAGTGGCCGAATTGAAGGTAAATCCTGGCGGCAGAATTAATCTTGTGTACGGCCCATAACCTACAGGACCCGTGTTTTGAAAGGTGACTGGAAAACAAACCTGTTCACCAATAAACCCTTCTACTGGTGGACTCAAGGTCAATGTTGGACTTTGCCCATATAAGACCATACCCAACATTTGCAGCAGGAAAACCAGCGTTAATTGTTTAAATTGATACATAAAAAAAACTTTGAGTTAAGAAAAAAAATGATAGGGGTATAAAATGAGACATTTAATAATCAATTAGATAAAATGTGTATATTAAGCTCTTGCTCTTTATTACTTGTAGTTTGTATAGAGGGAACGATTTGATATTGCTCCACTTTGACCTGTTGATTTTTTAGATAATTATCCACTAATTGAACCCGTTTTCTGGCTAAAAGCCAATTTTGGCGCGGGCTTTTGGGGCTATTGGCTGCCACGACAATTTCTACCCTCATACTGGGATTTTTGGCTAATAGGTTGGCTAAACTATCCAATTGGGGGAAAGAGTTGCTGTTGATTTTGGTAGTTTTGGGATTATCTTGTTCAAAATTAACGGACATCTGCAATTCGTCATCTTTTTTATAATTAACAATTTTAGCTTTTTCGGTTAATTTTAGATTAGATTGTAGATTGATTTCTACCGTATTGAGATTGACATTTTTTTCCACATTAGCATCTTGTCCGCTATTTTTTATCGGTTTAAAATCCAGCTGGGAGTGGCTCAAATCTATAGTGTCTATGGACTTTTCATAATTTTCAGCCTCAAATTGCAGCTCATACTTCTGCCCATTTTCACCATACAAAAGGAAAGCACCATACGCATCAACAGGCAAGCGTTGCTGCTCGCCTGTTGCAAGGTTGGTAATCAATAAATTGGCATCTTCTGGGAGATTATTTACCCCTTTGGGCAGTTGTAGACGCCCATTGACAATCGCTAAGTTATTGGGGCGGAGAGAAATGAGCATTTTGCACTGATAAAAATGATTTTTTTTAGGTTTTATAACCTGCGAAAAGAAATTAGGCGCGCTTATATTCAGTTGATATTCTGTATCCCAATCCCAAGCCGTGCGCAACTGCCCATCTTTATCGGCAGCCGCATTGGCTATAGTGTGAAATTTATTTTTATAAAAATGTATTTGCTGTATCTCTATTTGAGCGTTTGGCACTGTCGCCATTGTATATGAGTTAAGAATAGAAATTGTTACCGTATCTAAAGGATTAAGGTTTAAATTATCCACTTGAGCGGCAATTTTATGCCCCAACAACCCCAAAAGGCAAAAAATTAATTTAGTATCATTCATTTGCTTATTTTTTAGCACGAAAATAAAAATATAGCCCAACCAACAGCGACAAACCAGCAGCAAGCAACCACAACCACCAATAAGTTGATTTCAATTTTTCAACGGGCAAATTATCCCCATTCAAACAAAAAGCTGCCCAATAATAAGGTGCGGCAATTTGCCCTTTATAGTTTTTGATAAGGTCTAATTTGGCCAATCTCAAGGCGGTAGATTTACCCTCGCCTTGGCGTAGATATTGATAAAAAAGCTGCATCAACACTTCTGTAGCTTGGTCAGAAACAGCCCATAAACTCATCACTGTGTTGCTACAACCAGCCACCTCAAAAGCTCTTGCTGTGTTAATGCTCCCCTCCCCTGCTTCCAATTCGCCTGTGCCTGTGTTGCAAGCGCTCAAAACAACCAATTCAGCGTTGATTTCTTCAGCATAAAGCTCATAAACGTGCAAAAGCCCATCGTTATTTTTCTCTTCGCTAAAAGCCAAACAAGACAATAATGGGTTTTTATCATTCATCAACCCGTGGGTAGCGATGTGCAAAACCGCCGTATTTTTCCAAATGGCTTTCAATTGGGTTTCTGTGGCGACGCTATCCGCGTAAGGATAAACAGAAAAAAGCTTGGATATAGCTGCTACCTCTTTTTGGGCTCCTTCCAAAGGTGCCAATTGCCAAAACTTGAACTGTTTTTCCAGCGTCTTAGCTTGCAAACTGGAACTATCCCGCCCAAAAACGGGAGAAAAACCAGCAAATGCTTGGCTATTGCGTTCTATAATACGTGGCAAGATAAAAAGGGTAACTGAAGGCTGGTACGAAATATCAAATTTTTGTAATAAAAAAGGCACTAATGTATAATCTACCTGTTTTTGTTCTTTTTTTTCCATACTCAATACCTCAAAAGGGATTAAGTTGAGCGCAGCCTCGCGGCAAATATAAACAGTTTGGTATTTTTCAGCCATTTCAGCGGCTGGCTGCCACAATAGTTGATACAATTGATGCGCATACAGCATATATTGGGGATAACTTTGGGCGATAATGCCATCTATAAGCCTTTGGCAAGATTTATTAATACTTTCTGGGCTTTTTTGTAAATACATTTTTGCCTCCGTTGCGCTTATCGCCAACAAAAGTATGGTCGAATCATTAAGCACAGAATAGCTAAGGAAAAGTTCTTTGGGGGTGAGTTTTTGTTGCAAGCTTTCTATAGTAGCATATTTTTGGGTATATTTCAACTCAAAATACTTAGGATGGGATTTTTCTATATTTTGAATCAACAATTCGTGGGCAGTTTGTACAATTTTTAGCTTATTTTCCAACTCGGTGAGTTTAGGATTGGGATTTTTAACCCCATTTTTTAGCTCTTCCAAAATTTCAGCCTGCAAAAAAGCCATTTCAGCCCTTAAACTATCGTCCTGTTGGATAATACTTTCTTCTACTTGTGCTATGCGGCGAGCGCGCAGATTCTGTACAGCCTCCAATAAAAGCGCGGATTTATTCTGTTCTGAAAACCAAAACGCTTTGGCTAAAAATTCCCTTTTTTGGGTAATTCTATACAATTCATAACAGGTAAAAACAGCTTGATTGCAAAATTGTTGGCTTAATTGCCGCAGTTGATATTTGCTGCCTTGATTGATATGACTTTTGCGAATATGCGCCAATAACTCCCCAAATCGCTCGAAACAATAAAAAGAACGCATCAAAACCGCTTCGGTATAATTGCCCTGCTGCATTTCGCGCAAAATTGTACCTTGCACCCCCAAGGCGTACAAAAACTCCAAAGGAAATTTTATCTGCGCAAAATCCAAAGGTTGGGACAAAGCCACTTCGCCTTCAGTAGCAGCAGCCAAAGCCTCTTGCATAGCCACTAAAGCCTTATCAAAAAACTGCTCTTCTGCGTACACTTCAGCCAAATAACGTTTGACCTCCACCACAGAAGGATGTTTTGGCGGATAAATTTGGTTCATAATCGCCAAAGCTTGCTCAAAACTTTCCCGCGCTAACGAAAAGTTTTTGGATTTGAACAACAAACCCCCCTTAGCCATCAAGTAATCGATATTCGCCACATTCTGCATCGGTTTGGGCAATTTGTTTACGGTTTGTTTAGCCAAATTGAGTGTGGCATAAATAGCGTTCAAATTCTCGTTAATTTCGGGTAAAAAAGGATGTTTGAGTGCTGCAAGTGATTGTTTTTTAATGTATTTGCTAGGCTCGTTATTGCTAAATAAATGTTCGTAATACAGGCTAATTTTTTCGTTGGCGGGCGCTTTTACCGCCAATTTAGCAAATTGCAAACAGCTATTAAATTGCTCTACAGGGCTGGTTTTATCTTTTATAACCGCTATTTCCATCGCTTCGCCCAACAAAACAAAAGCATCGTTGATTTGATTGCGCTCCAATACGATACCAGCCAACAAACGTTGAGATTCAGCCCGCTCGATAGGGCTAATTTGATAAGTAAGGGCTTGATTGAGATAAGCTTCAGCTTTTTCGTAGTTTTTGCGCCGCACACAATAACGCCCCAACCGCATAGACAAAGCGCCCACCCGTTGGGGATTTTCGGCTAAATAAAAATCAGTTTTTCCCAATACGCGTTCATAATAAAACAAACTTTCTTCAGGCAGATTAAGCTGGTTTTTCAAATCCCCCATCAAAATATAATTTTCAGCCAACTGAAGCACATTCGCCCCCTTACTAATAGCCGTTTCTTGCCAATTGGTCAATAGTTTTAACCAATCAAAACAAGCCTGCCAATCGCCTTTTGCTTGATAATTTATCGCAATTTGTTGGTAAAAAATCGCCGCGCTGGTGGGTTCTAACTGTGCAGATTGGCTAGAAATCAGCATTTTGAGCTTTTGCTCGTATTCTTTTTCTAAATTTGTTTCTTTATATAAAAAATGATATTGATAAATGGCAAAATAAAGCCTTGTTTGGATAGGAATGGATAAGCTGGGGCTAGTCTCCGCCAATTCTTCAGCCCCCCGCAAAGGAATAAAAGCTTCTTTTAGCTTATTTTGTTTCAATAAAGCCACCGTTTGCCCCGTTTTGGCTGCGATTTGTCCTGCGAGGTGTTGATTTTTTTTATAAATATCTTCAGCATTTTGGTAAAGTATGGATGCATTTGGCTGATTTTTGGCGTAAGCTTGGTCTGCATTTTGCAGCACTTGATAGGCCGCCAAATTGCTATTTAGGTTTTGAGCTTGAGTAAAAACAAGCATTAAAACATTGAAAATCAAACAGTTAAATAATTTCATATGGCTAATTGGTTTCTAGAGCGGCGCAAAGGTAAGCTTTTTTTTGAATGCAGAAAACTTTTGTCCAAAATATATCATATTAACTGGAGTTACGCTTGAGCTATTTTTTGATAAAAGCCAACTTGAAAAGCTAAATTTTCGCCGTGCGACGCCAAAACCAGCGTATGTCGCGGAAAGACGACCAACCGAGCGCAGCGAGGGCAGCAGCTTTTTTGCAACGCAAAAAACGTCGGCTTGTAGCGACGGTTTTGCGCTTTTTGCGTAATAAAATGAAGCAAAACAAGCAAAAACGCCTTTTTG
>JAAFIM010000119.1 GCA_013297745.1 Chitinophagales bacterium
GGATTAACGCTTTCAACGAGTTTCGCGAGGGCGGAATTAGGGTGCTAATCGCTACCGATGTGATGGCGCGCGGGGTGGATATTCCCGATGTTTCCCACGTGGTCAATTTTGATGTGCCTGGCCAATCAGAAGATTATGTGCATAGAATAGGGCGCACAGGCAGAGCGTTCAAAACAGGTTGCGCTATAACTTTTATCACCAAGTCGGATATTTTCGCTTGGGAAAGGGTAGAAAAAAAGATAAGAATGTCGCCCCCTATTTGGGAAATTCCTCAAGAGGTGGAAATCACCGAAACGCCCTTTGAAGAAAACCAAGAAATGGATAAAATTATAGATACACAAAAGCAAAAATTAGACCCCACTTTCCAAGGCGCATTCCACGAGAAAAAGGATTACAAAGTCAAACAAAAGGAAAAAGCGCGCAAAAAAATTACCATTCATACCAACAAAGGACGCACCACCTACGCCCCCTCTTCGCCCAAAAAGAATAAAAGTTCAAAGTATAAAAGGTAAGAAGTAGCAAGATTTTTTTGTAGCAAGTAGCAAGATTCAAATATAAAAAAATGAATAATATAAAATTGCAAGTGGTAGCCGTGGCTGTAGGGTTTGTTTTGCTAATTTTTAAATTTTTAGCCTATTTTATCACCAATTCCGATACTATCTTAACTGATGCTTTGGAAAGCATAACCAATGTGGTAGCAGGCGGTTTGGGTTTATACAGTTTGGTAGTGGCAGCTATGCCCAAAGATAGAAATCACCCTTATGGACACGGCAAAATAGAATTTATTTCCGCTGGTGTAGAAGGCACTTTAATCAGTTTGGCGGGTTTATTGATTATTATCAAATCGGTACATAGTTTTATACAACCCAACGAAATTAGAGGTTTAGACTTTGGCTTGATTATAGTGGCTATAGCTGGTTTTATCAATTATATACTGGGTCATTGGGCTGAAGTACAGGGCAAAAAAAGCAACTCTTTAGCACTTATCGCGAGCGGCAAACATTTAAAATCGGATGCATATTCTACAGTGGGCTTAGTTTTAGGCTTAGGTTTAATGATATTAACCCGCTGGTATTTTTTAGATAGCATAATTGCCCTATTTTTTGGCGGTTTAATCATTTGGACGGGTATAGGTTTGATTAGTGAAGCTATTAGCGCGATAATGGACGAAGCGGATTATTTTCTAATAAAAAAAATTGTGCATATTTTACAAAATAATCGCCAAACCAATTGGATTGATGTGCATAATTTGCGCGTGATTAAGTACGGCAACGCCCTGCATATAGATTGCCACTTGACTTTGCCCCGCTATTTTGATGTGTTGGAAGCGCATAAAGAGGTGGATTTATTGGAGGAGTTTTTAGAAAAAAATTTAGATGCGCCCGTAGAGGTATTTATACACGTTGATGCTTGCCCGCCTACATCCTGCATACTTTGTCAGCGCGAAAATTGTCCGATAAGAAGCCAATCTTTTGAGAAATTGCAAAGTTGGAATTTAGAAAATATAATGAAAAATAAAAAGCACCAAATTTAGTGGTTAGTTATTAGTTATTAGTTGTACAAAAACAAGTATCAAGAATAATTTATTTGAGATTAAAAATGTGCATCTCTGCAACGATATTTTTAATTTTTTTCTTATCAACCCCGTGTTTCACACGGGGCAATTGCCGTTCAACCCCTTCAGGGTTGGCAATATAAAACCCCAACGGGGTTTAACAGAAATAGCCCCGCGTTACAACGCGGGGACAATAAGCGAATAAAAGTAATTTTTTAACCACAAATAATTCTTTTCACATTCTCAATATAATGAATTAAGTGTTTTAAAAAAATCTTATATCAAATAGCACTAACAACTAACAACAACTAATCACTAACAACTAACAACAACTAACAACTAATCACTAATAACTAACAACTATAAATGAAATTAACCGTTATTATTGTTAATTACAACGTTAAATTTTTTTTAGAACTCGCTCTACTCGCTGCACAAAAAGCTGCCACGCAAGTACTTACAGAAATTTTTGTGGTTGATAATAACTCTAACGACGGTTCTGTGGAAATGGTGCAGCAAAAATTTCCCCATATACAATTAATCGCCAATAAAAAAAACGTGGGCTTTTCCACCGCCAACAATCAAGCGATAAAATTAGCACAGGGAGAGTATATTTTATTGCTTAATCCAGACACTGTAGTGGGCGAAAAAACCTTCGCAGAAGTGGTTGATTTTATGGATAAAACCCCCGATGCTGGCGGTTTGGGTATCAATATGATAGACGGAACGGGGCGTTTTTTGCCCGAATCCAAACGCGGTTTTCCCTCCCCTGCTGTGGCTTTTTACAAAACTTTCGGCTTTTCTAGCCTTTTTCCTAAATCCAAACGCTTCAATCGCTACCATTTAGGTTATTTGGATAAAAATAAAAACGCTGAAGTGGATGTTTTATCGGGTGCGTTTATGCTCTTGCGCAAAACCACTTTAGATAAAATAGGCTTATTGGACGAAACCTTTTTTATGTACGGGGAAGATATAGATTTGTCTTACAGAATCGTAAAAGGAGGTTATAAAAATTATTATTATGCTGATGCGGCTATTATACATTATAAAGGCGAAAGTACAAAAAAAGGCAGTCTTAATTATGTAAAAACGTTCTACCAAGCTATGATAATTTTCGCCGAAAAACACTTTAAAGATAAAGCGTTTTGGTTGGTTTTATTATTGCGATTTGCTATCTATTTTAGAGCGTTTATCACCCTATTTAGTAATTTTATCAAAGCTTTTTGGCAGCCTGTTTTAGATGCTGCGACTATTTTTATCGGTTTGTTTGCGCTCAAAAATATATGGGCTGTGGCACATTTTCACGACCCCGATTATTTCCCCGACACGCTTTTATACATTAATTTTCCCCTGTATATTTTCGTGTGGATACTTTGCGTATATTTGCGGGGCGGTTATGACAAAGGCAACCGTTTTTCGGCAGTTTTTGCGGGTTTATTGTTTGGAACTTTGTTCGTTTCGGCTATTTACGGTTTTTTGCCCACAGAATTGCGCTATTCGCGTATGCTAATCGTTTTGGGTATGTTTTGGGCGGTAATAAGTTTGGCAATTTGTAGGATAATTATCAACATATTTAAACATAAAAGTATATTTTATAACGCGAATAAAAGCCGCAATTTAGCCATTATAGCGGATAAGGAAGAAAGTGAGCGAATTTTATCCCTTTTGTATAAATCCAGATTAGATTTCAATTTTATAGGAACTATCAACGCCCAAAAAGATGATAATATAAGCATAGAAAATAACCAAATTGGGGATATTAGCAGTTTAAAAAAACTAATAGATATTTATAAACTCACCGAGTTGGTATTTTGTGCTAAAAATATAGCTTATCAAGATATGATAAAAATCATGGAAAAGCTACCCAATCACTTATATTATAAAATAGTAGCTCCCAATAGCGAGTACATCGTAGGCTCTAATTCCAAAAACGATAACGGGGAATTATACACGGTGGATTTAAGTTTTAGAATAGCTCAAGCCACCCAAATTAGGGATAAAAAAATACTTAATTTTGGATTAGCTTTATTATTTATAATCTTTATGCCCGTTCTTATTTTTGGGGTAAAAAACAAATTAAATTTTATCAAAAACTGTTTTAAAGTTTTATTTTTTCGCTATCACTGGGTAGGATATTCGGCTGATTATAAGCATTTGCCTAAACTAAAACCAGCTATTTTAAGCCCTTTGTCCACGCTAAAAAATTATGAATACGACCCCAATACGGCGGCTAAAATTTGTTTTTTTTATGCCAAAGATTACCATATTTATACAGATTTGGATATTATTTTAAAATGTTTTAAACAGCTTGGCGATGGGGGAAAATAATTTTTTGGCACAACCCAACTATCATTGGGATATTTTGACCTTTTTTTTGAAAGAGTTGAAACTAAACCGTAAATATGTACTATTAGAATGTTTGTCAGAAGGGGGCAAATTGCCTAAAATGTTGGCTAAACATATCCATTTGTTCGTATCTATAATAGAAAATAGGTATAAAAATAACTTTTTAAAACAGCAATTTGCGCAAACCAGCAACGTATCTTTTTACCAAAATACAGCTTTTTTGGAGGATGATTCTGTAGATTTTGCTTTGTTGGGGCAGTATTTTTACCAAATTGATAAAGAAGGGTTAAAAAAAGAATTATCGCGAGTTTTACGCTTAAATAGTTTTGTGTGTGTGTTGATACAAGAGTTGAAAAATGACAATCCTTTTAGCGATGCCTATTTCCAATTATTATCACAGTATAAAGTCAAAGATAACTATCACGCCCAAGAAGAACAAGCCGCGAACAAGATATTAGCTGATTTTTTCCCTAATGGGTTTGAAACCAAACAATTTAGCTCCCAATTGAGATTAAATAAAGAATTATTGGTTTTTTATCAAGAAAATTTATTCGCAGACCAACCCAAACATATTACCTTCAATAGAGCTTTAAACCTTATTTTTAACCAACACCAACAACACGATGAAATTGTGTTAAATTTTGAAACAAAGGTTTATTTTGGCATTTATAATAAATACACACCAGCTATTTCTTTGCAAAAAAGTATATTTTTTAGCCTATTAAAACCTTTCGCGTTCAGTTTTTATGTGCTGGTAAAACTAAATGTATATTTTTGGCGTTTTTTATACAAACTTAAATTTTTATCCTCCAAAAAATAAACCAAATATCAACAAATGTACTGTAAGTTAGTTTTGGGGATGGTGTTTGCTGCATTTTGTGCTTGTGGCAACCCAGCGAGTAATAAAATACAACCTGAACAAAATAATCCCGCGCCTGTAGTAGAACAACCTCGCCATATTGATTCGCTTTGGGTTAATGATGGTTTTTCGTGGCGCAAACAAGAGGGTTATTTAAAATTAGGTTTGTCCGAAAAGTTAATCATTTATGCGCAAAACCCTATACAAGTAGATAGTTCATCTATATATCACATCAATAATTTTGAACTACAACTCAACAATAAACTCATATTTTCTTACCCAAGAGATGCCAAATATCTCAACAACAAACCCCTCACAATGGAAATTAATACTTCAGCGCCTAAATTTCCTAAAATCGTCAAACAATCTGATAAAAAGCTGGTGGTTTGGAAGGTATTTAATGCAGACGAAGCAGAAAAAAAATATACTTTACAAGCAATCACTATAGAACAAGATAGTATGAAAGCGTTTCTAAACCCGCTAACCAAAGACAGCAGAGAAGCAGAAAATTTGGATAGAGAGACGTGGCGGCTAATTTTTAATGAAGCGTTTGATAGTTATTAACTGGAGTTACGCTTCTATCATTTGATTTTTAAAAGTTAAGTACAAAAGCTAAATTTTCGCCGTGCGACGCCAAAACCAGCGTATGTCGCGGAAAGACGACCAACCGAGCAAAGCGAGGGCAGTAGCTTTTTTGCAACGCAAAAAACGTCGGCTTGTAGCGACGGTTTTGCGCTTATTTTCGTAGAAAATACAAGCAAAAACGCCTTTTTGGCGTTGGCTTTTTTGGTACTTTTTTGCCATCAAAAAAGTACGGAAAATAAATTTTTTAGGCGCAAGCCGTTAAAAAAAATTTCTACCCGATTTAACTTATAGCTATTTTGTACTAAAATTAAACCTCAAGCGTAACTCCAGTTATTAACAATTAGTTATAAATTATTTTTTGTAAGTAAAAAAACCCAATCAATAATATGAAAAAAATAACCTCTTTTTTATTGTTTTTTGCCTTAGTTTTCGCTTCCAATAGCCAACTATATGCGCAATACGACGACGAAAAAATTGACAGCAACCAAGTGGAAGTCAATCAAGAAGCGCGCAAAGAACGAAAACCATTCACCCCCAAAAATTTATTTGTAGGGTCTATACTCAATTTTGGCTTTTTCAACGGTATTTTTGCTGAAGTTTCGCCCTATATTGGCTATCGTTTCTTTGATATATTGGCTGTAGGGGTAGGGACAGGTTACTCGGTAAATATATCAGCCCAAAACCAATACAGTTATCAAGGCTATAACGTACGCGCTTTTGGCAAATTAAGACCTGTGAGAGAAGGCGCGCTATCCCAATTGTATTTTTATGGCGAATATGCACAACTCGTAGGTTTTTTCAATAATGCAGCCTACAATCCAGCCAATCCAGGTTCTGCCCGCTATACACGCCGCAATGCTATCGCTACCAATTTAGGATTTGGATATACCAATAACTTTGCTCAAGGATTTGCTTACACTACAGAATTTTTATATGATATTTCTTTTGATAGAACAGTATCATTAAATAATAGCCCTTTTTCTATGCGATTTGGAATATACTATGGCTTTTAATTAGTGATTAGTTGTTAATTGTTAGTGATTAGTTGTTAATTGTTAGTGATTAGTTGTTAATTGTTAGTGATTAGTTGTTAATTGTTAGTGATTAGTTGTTAATTGTTAGTGATTAGTTGTTAATTGTTAGTGATTAGTTGTTAGTGATTAATACAGAATTTAAAAAGTAAGTGTGCAATAGTAGTATAAATTACTAAAGACATCAGTTACAAAAACTTGTGTTTTGAATTTTTTTTAACGGCTTACGCCTAAAAAAATTTTTTCTTCGTACTTTT
>JAAFIM010000120.1 GCA_013297745.1 Chitinophagales bacterium
CAACGCAAAAAACGTCGGCTTGTAGCGACGGTTTTGCGCTTTTTGCGCAATGAAATGAAGCAAAATAAGCAAAAACGCCTTTTTGGCGTTGGCTTTTTTGGTACTTTTTTGCCATCAAAAAAGTACAAAAGATAAAATTTTTAGGCGCAAGCCGTTAAAAAAATTTCTAACCTATTTAATTTTTAGTCTTTTTTGTACTAAAATGAAGCCTCAAGCGTAACTCCAATTTTTTATTTAGATTTCTAATTTTTTTATTTTGCTGTTCAATTAGCATTTTTGATAACTTTAGCCCATTCTTATCCATGTTTAAATTAAATCCCCAACAAACATTTTTATTATTATTTCTTTTTATCGCATCTGCAAGTGTATGCGCGCAAGAAATTTTTGAGGTTGAAAATGCTAAATTTGGTTATAAGAATGAAATGGGGCAGATTGTATTGGCTGCTCAATATGATGGGGTGATAAAAATAGAAACTGATTGGGAAACTTTTATATTTTTTGCCCAAAAAGACCCCAAAAATCCCCCTGCTGCTGACAATCCGCCTTTTTTGGATTTTACCGACCGAGAACAACTGGCTGATATATTCCAGCCCGGTTATTTGTACGGCTGTTTTGCAGAAAATAATCCCAAAAAGAAGACCGATTGCCGCTATCAAAAGTTTGAAATGTACAGCGCGGAAGGAGGCGGAGATGTTTATTATGAAATTTTGGCAGCTTATGACGGCAAATTTTATACTTTTTTATTGAATACAGACTTAAACAAGCCTTTGGCTGATACCAAATTTTATGCGGATATATCCCCCATTTTTATCAACGTCAGCTATGGTAAATCTTATTTTTTGGTTAATCAACAAAACCAACCCTCAATAAATGTATTAGAAATCAGCCTGCCCAACAAAAAAAAGTCAGCCACAGCCAAAAATATCTTTTCTACCCAATATACTAACATAATCCCAAGGGATATTAATAATGAAAACCCCTTTTATATCGTTCAGGCAGGGGCAAAAAAAGGCATAGCCGATAAGTCAGGCAAGATTAAAATCCCCACAATCTACGACTTTATAGAACTAATAGATAGCAATAGCTATTTAACCCGTTTTGTATGCAGCGGAGAAATTCAGGGCAAAAAACAGGGTTATATCATCGACATTTACCGCCCAGAGCGCAAGTTTCCTGTCCCTTATATGGAAAGTTTTTCAAACACTACTTTTGAGGAAAGGAATGCGTTGATTTACCAAGTAGGAGACAAACAAGGCTTATTGGTTTATGTGGATGAAGATGCTGACCTCAAAAGTTTTATCCCTGCCCAATATGACGCTATCCATAAAAATCCTGAATTAGATTATTTTGAAGCTGTCAATGATAAAGGTTTGGATATTTATACCAACGAGGGAAAAAAATACAGCATATCAGGGGTAAATAGCTCCAATCCCAATTTTTTTGGCGACGATTCAGATTTATTGCTCGTTAGCAAAAATATCAATCAATTAAGCAAAAATTCAGTAAATACAGCCGATGTTCAGTGTGTTTGGGATAAAAAGACGGGAAAAATGTTGATAGAAGAGGTTAATTATTTGACCATATCGGCAGACAAAAAAATACTTACGTACAAAGTAGGCGGCAAAGAGGGTAAAATGGGGATATTTTTTGTAGAAAGTAAAATGATAGCTTTCGAGCCTTTATATGAGCAAATAAATATGCAATTTATACCCAACTCCGACGGCAATGGAGGCAGCTATTTGGCTATAGTCAGCCAAAATGGCAAAAAAGGGGTAATTGCAGCAGGCAGCAAACAGCCTTTAATCCCCATTCAATACCAAAATATCAGCTTTGAGCCAGGCCAACAACCTTTTTTTATCGTCTATCAACCCAATGACAAGAACAAAGCAGATACCGAACCCAAATGTGGGGCTATCAATTTGCGCGGTGAGCAATTATTGGCTATTGAATACGATTATTTACAATATCCAATCAACGAACGCTACCTTTGGGCGCACAATTATCAAACCAAAACGATAAAAGCCTACGATGTTCGCAAACGGCAATTTGTGCCCCAATTAGAAAACTGCCAGATATTGGGATTGGCGGATAGCGCACATTGGAATATAAGACAAGGGGATAAATTGGGCAAAATACACGTCAACAGCTTAACCCTTAGTTTTGAACCCTCCATTACCGATTTTTATAAATTAAAATGGAAAAAAGAGATTGGACTTAGCAGTTTCCGCAGCAATATATTCATACACAACGGGCTCATAGTTGTAGGCTCTAATGGTAGAAATCGGGATAAAGTAGAAAATGCGATTGATGATTTGGACGGTTTATACCTTTTAAACCCTAAAAATGGGGCTACTGTGCAACAAATTCGCAGCCAAACTGGCGATGATGATATTAACGGCGCTGCTGCTGTAGGCAATAATTTATACGTGGGAGGAGATGCCAAAATCCTTTTCGCTTACGAATGGGTAAAAACGGCTCAAAATCCGCTCAAAGAACGCTGGAGTTTAGATGTAGGGGGAGAAATAGAAGGCAGTCCTGCCCTATCGGACTTAAATGGGGATGGATTTATGGATGTGGTGGTAGCCACAGAATCCCCAGCCAAAATTTTTGCAGTCAATGGAAAAAATGGGGTTAAAATATGGGAATATACAGCCTCCGAACGCGGATATTTTATGGCTACACCAGCTTTGGCTGACCTCAATGGGGATAAAATACCTGAAGTTTTGATAGGATTGGGCGGGGGAAACCACTTTTTGGCTATAGATGGAAAAAATGGGCAAGAATTGTGGAAATATAAAACTTTGTCCAACGCGGGCTTTGTAGACGGTTCGGCCATACACAGTTCAGCTACAGTATTGATAGACAAAAAAGGCGAACCCACCATTATCGTTAGCGAATGTTATGGAATTATACACTTTTTGGACAAAAAAGGCAAATTGCAAAAATATATAAGCACCAATATCGGCTTATTTTCTAGCCCTGTATTTAGCCCTAATATGACGATGGTTAGCGGCAGTTCTTGGTGGGGCAGCGGACAAGATGGGGTAAATATCTGCTTGGCGGGCAAAAATGACAGTTGGGCAAAAGATGAAAAAACGGGCTGGGATTATATTGCCAACGAAAAGTATTACATAGATTGGCTTAGTTACCGCACTTCTGCTTCAGCTTTTGTAGCCGATATTTTATCCCAAAAAACCAGCCAACAAATTGGTATAGCTGATGAAGCGGGAGTTTTTATCCTCATAGACGAAAACACAGGAGCTATACTGCAACGGTTTGCTTTGCCGACAGGGATAGAAGCGTCTATTTTTGTAGCTGATGTAGACTTGGATGGAAAATTAGAACTATTAATCGCGGGCTTGGACGGCTTTTTATACTGTTATGCCACCAATGCACCAGCCAGCAACAAAATTTATTGGGGACAGTTTCGCGCCAATAACCAAAATACAGGCATCTTATACAGCAAATAATTTTATAGGCTTGTATTTTTTGCCCACAAATAAACAGTTCACCACTATAAATTATTTTTATTATCAACACCCCAATTATATTATTATATGAAATATCTTATTTTAGCCCTTGCCACTTTTTATGCGGCATCTTTGTGGGGACAAAAAGCTGAAAAAACATTTTGGGCTGGTACTAATCTCAAATCCGAAGGGGCTTACAATTCAGAAAGGAGTAAAACAGGCAAATGGAAATTTTATTATATCAATGGACAGGTTGAAGCTGAAGGCAGTTATGCTGGCAAAAGAATAGACAAAGCCATAGAAGTTATCAAAAGGGGAAAATTCACCGCTATTGATGACAGCTACGACACCCGCGACGGCGCTTGGACTTTTTATCACGAAAATGGTAAAATTAAAGGCAAAGCTGTTTATAAACAAGGCTGCCCTCAGGGCAAAGTAGAACGCTGGCACGAAAATGGGCAAAAAGCCGAAGAAACCCAATACATAGATTGCAAACCTTTGGGCAGCAGAAAAATGTGGGACAAAGAAGGCAACCTGTATTTTGAAAATCAACTATTGTCTGATGGCAAAAGTATAGAAATAGAATGGTTTAGCAACAATACCAAAAAATCTGAAATTCCCTACAAAGATGGACAACAATTCGGCAAAGTGCGCCGCTGGTTTCCCAATGGGCAAAAAGAAGAAGAAGTGATGATGCGCAATACCCGCGTGCATGGACTTTATCGCTCTTGGTACGAAAATGGAAATAAGAAAATGGAGTTTTTCTCTATCAATAACGTTATGAGCGACGAATATCGCGAATGGAACGAGCAAGGTAAATTAACCACCGAAATTATAGAATTGAAAGAACAAAAACACATAACCGTTAAACAATTTTGGGATAATGGACAGCTAAAAATGCAAGGATTGTCTAAATTACCCTCAAGCCTTTCTATACACAATTGGTCTCAAACTCGTTTTGGACAATGGACATTTTGGATGCGCGATGGTTCTGTATTAAAAACAGAAAATTATGACGGGGGCAGATTGGTAAGCACTGAAATGGCTGATTAACATTAGCATAAATTATTGAAAAGATAAAAAATGAAAATAGAAATCTCTCACGATTTATTGGCGCGGAAAGTTTATGAAAAAGCCTCCGCTGATGACAAAATGCGGCTTAAAGTCAGCACTTTTATCCGCGCTCGGTATGCTGAATACAAAGAACGAAAAACGCTGCTCATTACCGTTGACCTCAACTATATCGAACCTTACGAAAATGACCTCCAGCACGCTTTTTCGCACGAACCTGACGTCCTTTCTTTTATCAAAAAAAGCAAACAAAGAAAGCGCAATTGGCGTTTGGGAATTATCGTAGGTTTAACCGCTTTTATAGCCTTAGGCTTTGTGGTGACTGGGGTTATTTTTTATTACTGGCGTTCAGCTGAATCTGGTTGGCAATTGGCTATAATTAATACCAATAAACTACAAGATACAGTGCGAGAGCTCAATGTGGAACGGAATAGACGGGCTAGGGTTTTGGATAGTTTGGGAATGTCCAAAGAGCAACTTACCGCGCGGGAAGAAGCACTTTTACATGTTAGGGATTCACTCAATCAATCGGTGAAAAGTCTAAAAAAAGCCTACGAAGAGTTGGAGGAAGCCAAACGTAGAATAGAAGAACAATCCAAAAAACAATTAGCTGAAGCAAATGTCAAGGTTTCTAAAATGGAAAATGACAGAAAAAAGGTAGAAGAAGAAAAAAATAATGTTCAACGCACCAATCAACAAATTGCCAATGATTATGCTGCCGAACTCGCCCGCCAAGCTGCTGAACAATTAAAATTGGGTAAAAAAGACCAAGCATTTAAGCTAGCTGCCCAATCCTTTGAGTTGGTACCTACCAACCAATCACAAGAGGTGTTAAAAAAAATACATAACAGCGAAAATTCCGACTTCAATCTACGTGATTTGCCCGCAAAAAATATAATACAGAGATATGCTAATAAATTTAATTATAAAGCTCGCCTTAAACGTTAACCCCGTTTGAGGCTTTTTTATGCGCTTTCTCTTCTTTTTTATCAATTTTAGTTATCATCTATAAACAAAAAAAGGACAAACCTCGCGAAGAAGTTTGCCCTTTTTTATTTTCTAAAAACTGTATAAAGTATTGATAATCAATTATCTCAACAAAGTAACATCGCCTTTGATAACATTGACGAAGCCATCTTTGTACTTAATCTCTGCGTACCAAACGAACACGCCGCTATTCATATTCTGACCTTTGAATGTGCCATTCCAACCTTTAGAAGCATCATTTGGCTGCACATTTTGAACTTCATAAACCAACTCTCCCCAGCGGTCATAAACGCGGAAAGTGTTAATTTGCTCAATTTTGTCATCGCCTTGGATGAAGAAATTGTCGTTGTTGCCGTCGCCGTTGGGGGTAAATCCTTTCGGCGCATTGGCGTTGCGCGCTTTGTTCACGTTGATTTGGATGGTGGTATCAACTTGGCAACCGTTGATGTTGGTGGCTGTAAATTGATACACGCCCGCATCTGTAGGAACGATAACTAATTGGTAAACATTGCTATCCAAAACGCTGCCAGTCGCACCCAATAAAGTCCAGAATGTGCTAACATTAACTGAGTCATTTACAGCGACTTGTAGGGTCAAAGTGTCCAAATAATCCATTGTTGTATCGGCTGTCGCGCTAACGATAAAGAATGGCAAAGCTGCTTCAATAACCGCCGTTGCGCTGTCTGTACAACCGTTGGCATCGCGCACGAACACGATTAAACTATCCGCTGCCAAATTGGGGAAAATGTCCCCTGTTTGCCATTCAAATTGGTCTAAACTGAACTCGTACAAGCCCAAATTGAGCGTGCCGCCCGTAGCTGTCATTATAATTTGTCCGTCTTGGCTGTCTGAACAAGTCGTGCCTGTAACTTCCAATTGCAAATCCAATTCGTCTGGTTCTGCCAACGCTGTGGCTGAAGTGGCTGTACAACCGTTGGCATCGGTTACGATTACCGAATAGCCGCCAGCTGGCAAGTTGCTAACAAAATTATCTGTGGAATTATCCGACCAAACAAAACTATAATTTGGCGTTCCGCCGCTTACGTTAGCGATAATTGCGCCGTTTGTACCCAAATAACAGCTTACGTTTTGGG
>JAAFIM010000122.1 GCA_013297745.1 Chitinophagales bacterium
CAAAAATAAGCGCAAAACCGTCGCTACAAGCCGACGTTTTTTGCTACGCAAAAAAGCTACTGCCCTCGCTGCGCTCGGTTGGTCGTCTTTCCGCGACATACGCTGGTTTTGGCGTCGCACGGCGA
This sequence comes from Chitinophagales bacterium, assembly GCA_013297745.1. GTDB lineage: Bacteria > Bacteroidota > Bacteroidia > Chitinophagales > Saprospiraceae > JAAFIM01. Next base: position 126 of record JAAFIM010000122.1, read on the forward strand.
AAATTTAGTTTTTCAACTTGACTTTTATCACAGAATAGCTCAAGCGTAATTCCAGTTATTTTTTTTAATTGAAAATATAAAAAATTTCTTACTAAACAGCTTCATTTTACAGGGGTTTGAAAAAAAATGGGGGGGATTAATTTTCCATCAGTTCCAACCATTCCATTTCTTTCGTTTCCAATTGTTGGTTAACCTCATTTAGCTCTTTGGATAAATCGGCAATTTTTTGGGGGCTTAAATCCGCATTATTAAACTGTTCGGTTAATTTTTGCTTTTTTTCTTCCAGTTGGCTGATTTGTTTTTCCAATTTTTTGATAGTTTTGCGCTGCTCTTCGCTGACTTGAGCGGGTTTGGCGGCTATTTGAGTTGAGGTTTTGGGTTGAGCTTGAGCGGCTTGTTTTTCTGCTGCTTTGGTTTCTCTATATCGGGTATAATTGCCGGGGAAATCGCGCACAAGCCCGTTCCCTTCGAAGGTGAAAGTATGCTCTACCAACTTATCCATAAAGTGGCGGTCGTGGCTAACTACCACAAAACAGCCGTCAAAGTTCATCAGATAATCTTCCAATACGTGCAAAGTCATCAAATCTAAGTCGTTGGTGGGTTCGTCTAATATCAAAAAGTTGGGATTTCGCATCAAAATGGTCAATAAAAACAGCCTTCTTTTTTCCCCGCCGCTCAAGCGCGAGACATAGGTTTGTTGCTGTTTGTAATCGAACATAAAATGCTCCAAAAGTTGATGAGAATATAATTTTTGCCCTTGTTTGAGCTGTACAAATTCGGCAATTTCTTGCACGACTTCTATCACCCGCATATCTTCTTTGAGCTGCATTCCCGCTTGGGTATAATAACCAATTTTTAGCGTGTCGCCGTGTACGACTTTGCCCGTGTCTGGTTTTTCTAAACCCGCGATAAGGTTGAGTAGGGTAGATTTGCCCACGCCATTTTTGCCAATAATGCCCACTCGGTCGCCTTTTTGGAATTGATAGCTGAATTTTTCTATCAAAGGTTGATTATTGTACATTTTAGAGATATTATGTAATTCTAAAATTTTAGCGCCTAAATAATCAGGTTTGACATAAATTTGTAAAGCATCGCTAACAGGCGCTCTTTTTGCTTTTTTTTCCACCTCAAAAAAGGCATCTATGCGCGATTTTGATTTGGTGGTTCGGGCTTGGGGGCTTCGGCGTATCCAATCCAATTCTTTGGTGTATAAATTGCGCGCTTTTTCGTAAGACGACTGCGCCATTTCATTATACTCAGCTTTTTTGATTAGATAATAAGTATAGTCTCCTTGGTATTTATAAAGCTGCCCATTATCCAATTCAATCAAACTCTCACAGACTGCATCCAAAAAGTAACGGTCGTGGCTTACCAATAGCAAAGTTTTGCTGTTTTCTTTCAGGTATTTTTCCAACCACTCTATCATATCCAAGTCCAAATGGTTGGTTGGCTCGTCTAGCACCAAAAAATCGGGATTATCTACCAATATTTTTGCCAATGCTACCCGTTTTTGTTGCCCGCCAGATAGGGTTTTTACCTTTCTATCCATAAAATCCACCTTGAGCTCGGAAAGTATCTGCTTAATCCGCAGTTCAAAGTCCCAAGCCTGTAGTGTATCCATTTGATTCATAGCGTTTTGCATCGCTTTGGTATCGCCCGAATGTAAGCTGTCGGTATAATCTGCAATAGCTTTGAGAATGGGATTTTCTGGGTTATAAAGCGACTGAAAAACGGTTTTTTCGGGGTCTAATCTACTCTCTTGTTGCAATGCGGCCATAGTGATGTGTGGATGTATCAAAATTTTGCCCGCATCAGGGCTTTCTTCCCCCAAAATTAGCTTCAAAATAGAGGTTTTGCCCGTGCCATTTTTAGCAATAAGCGCAATTCTGTCCCCTTGGTTGATATGAAAGGTTATATTTTCAAATAATACCCTATCGCCGTAGCGTTTGGCGATGTTTTCAACGGTTAAATAATTCATTTTTTGTATTTTTTGGGTATTTACAGCCCCTGTTTTGCCCGAAAGGGCTGAATTGTTATCTTTTTTTGATTAAAAAAAGCCAGATTTTGCTTTTTTTTATCAATTCGGGTGCAATAATAAACATATTTATTTAGCTTTGCGCCAAAATTGTCTTTTTATGGTTAAATTTTTGCTTACCTTCTCCATTTTTGCGCTTTGGTTGATTTGGGCGCGACACTACTATATTTGTCAGGTCAAGGGGCTTTGTTTTGATGCTGTGCCTGGCCGCGACGAGCAAAAATTTAGGGATGTGGCACATTCATTATCGCTAAAAGCGGATGAGATAATTTTGTTGGAAAATTATCCCCAAGTGATGTTTGATGACAGCAGCCCGCAGCCCATTTTTGACCCGCGACATTCTCACGATAGCTTTTTTCTGAAAATAGCCCAATTGATGCAACAACAGCCCCAAACCAATCTGTTGATTACCGCCCGTTATTTACAATCTGAAAAATGGGTGAGTCAAAATAAGGGTAAATTTGCAGATTTGGGGCAAGCAAGGGCTGTGTCTATAGCCAATAAGTTGGTTCAAGAGTTCCAAATTGCGCCAGAACGGTTGCAAACTTTTTCGGTCAAGATGATACAGGACACGCTTAGAGATGCCTTGGATTTTAATTTGCTAAATTATAAACCCAATCAACTTGCCGATAATAATCCCAATAACAAGCCTAAAACAGATACAAGTTTGTTGAATCAAGCCAAAAATTCTATTACGGATGTTACTTATTACGACCAAAGCACCAACTTTGATTCTGGTTCGCAAACATTCAAGCCCAATCAGGATTTTTATGTGTATTCGGATTCGTTGAAAAGTTATTTTAAAAATAGAAGCACGCAAAAACTAATCATCACAGGGCATACAGATACAAAAGGGGATGAAAAATTTAACTATCAATTGGGCTTGAAACGCGCTAATGCTGTACGCCAATTTCTACAAAAACAGGGTATAACGATAAAAATAGAAACCCAATCCAAAGGCGAAACGGAAACGGTTGTCAACGACCAAAACGCTGATGGTAGCCTTAATGAAACTGCTGCTGCCCAAAATCGCCGTGTTAATCTGAAAATTGTTAAATAGGGTGGTAGTAAGATTTTTTGTATCAAGTATCACGATTATTTGTATCCTGATTTTTGATAGCAAGCGAATAGAATAAATTTGTAAAAATTAAATTCCCAAAAACAACATAATCATAATATTTGATACAAAAATTATGATACAAACAAACAAAAATAATGGACTTACAAAAAGCAATCTTAGAATTTTTTAACCCACAAAATCAGTACGAAACTATAGCTTTAGTAATTTTGCTAGGCGGCTCTTTCCTGCTGGGGATGTTATTGTGGTTTTTGATTTTTCATCTGCCCAAATCTATCCGTCTAAACCGCGAATTAAGACAAAAAACCAACGCGTTGAGCGACTTGGAGAAAAAACACGCCCACTTGAGCGAAGATTTTAAAATTGTGTCGGCAAAGGTGGAAAATTTGGAAACTGACTTGAAAAATGCCCAAAATCAGGTCGTAGAACAAACCACTAAGTTGGTAGCTTCTCGCAACGAAACCGAACAGGTAAAGAGCCAATTATATCGCGCCCAAAAATCGGAAGCTGCCGCTATAGAAGAGTTGGGAGAGTTGAAACGTTTGTACAAATATGCCCAACAGGCGATTACCGACGCGGAAAAATTGGCTGAAAATACCCGAAATGACCGCGATTTGTTGCAAAGTCAATTGGATAGGTTAAAACCTTTCGTTATTCAGATAGAAACGGACAAACAGGAGCTTACCCAAAAATTGCAAGACGCGCGCAATCGGTTGGAAGAGGCACAGGTGGCAACGGATGAATGTGAGCGTGAGTTGCGCCAAACCAAAGAAGAGTTACAGGATTTGCAAAAACAAATAGCTGACAATCAACAAATTAGCAGCCAAAATAACGAATTGCAACAACAACTTAACGAACTTTCGCAGGCGGTAAAAGAGTTGCAAACGCAAAAAAATGAGGCAGTTTCTCAACTTTCTGTTTTTACCGAAAAAGAAAATCAGGAAAAAGAAGCCGTTTTGAACGAACAGCAGTTGATGGATAATCACCTTCAAAATGTGAGTGATAATATGGAAACTAACCCATTTTTTGCAGAAATTGACCCAGAAGAGTTGATAGAAGACAAAGCTCTTTTAGAACAAAATTTGCAAACAAAACCCGTTTTTACCCAGCCTTTTGAGGAGGAAATTCACGAGATTAGCCAAGACGAAGAGGAATCTTTTAGCCAACTATTGCGCCAAGCCGAAACCGCGCTGGAAATGCCCGGATTTTATAATGAAATTGACCAAACCGCTTTTATTCCCAACCCAGACGAACATTTGACCGATGAAGAACGCATTGAAAAAATGTTGGCTATGGTAGAACAGCAAATGCAAGAATCAGATTTGCATCGCGAAATTACTGAAGAGGAATTGGTAGAAAATTCGCAAGCGTTGAGCGAAAATTTGCAAAAAATGAACAATTCCACCCACGAGGAGGAAGAGGTTATAGTTTTGGTACAAACGCACGAAGCCGAACAGATGGACAAAATGTTGGAATCTGCCCAAATTGCGCTTAATTCAGCAGGTTTTTATACCGATATTCCCGCCGAACAGTTGATAGAAACTCAAAATCCGCAAGAAATTCCCACCGACCCCAAGTATAAAACCGACATAGAAAAGGCAGTTGTTCGCGATTTATCCCGCGCTATTCCCCCAGCTACAGAAGCGCAAAAGGATGATTTACAACAGATTGCGGGCATCGGGGGATTTATTGAGCAAAAATTAAACCATTTGGGGATTTTTACCTACGAACAAGTGGCTTGTTTTGACGAAACGTTTATCTCCAAACTCACCGCTGCTATAGGTTTTGCGCCCGATGCAATTTATCGCGATAATTGGGTAGAACAAGCGCGGCAGTTGCACGCCAAGCAAAAATTGAACCGCTTAACCAATAACTTGGATAAGAACAAGCAAATTTTGTAAATTTAATAATAGCTTATGTTAACCAAATTTAGCTTTTTTATTTTACTAATCACTATAGCCATTGCTTGCCGAAAAACGGAAAATATCGTCAATGAGAACGAGACCAACCCACCCGCTGGCGTTGCGCCACATTTGGAGTTTGTTTCCGTCAATAAACTATTGGTGCGGGAATACTTAGATACGCTCGTTTTTACCATTCGCTATTTGGATGGCGACGGCGATTTGGGTTTTGCGGACGCTGATTCTATGTCTATAGTGTTGAAAGATAGCCGTGATACCAATAATCTAATTTTTGAATATCCGCTCGCGCCTCTTGCCCCCGTGGGTACAAACTTGACCATACAGGGCGAACTGACCGTTTTTTTGCAAAATCCTATCCGCATTAACAACCAAAGTGCGAGCGAAACCGCCCGTTTTTACCTGCAAATTCGCGACCGTGCCAATAACCGCAGCAACATCGTACAAAGCCCAGATATAACCATTTTGCCTTAATTTGTTAAAAAATAAGTCATTATGCGCACTTTCCTAGCGAATATCATCCCCAACTTGCAGCAATTTTCGCAGCAATTAGACGATTTGTCCTTACTCACTAATCAGCATTGGGTTTTAATTGATGAAATCCAACAGAGTAAAACCGTTTATATTTTTAGAAAAAATGGCGAATTGCTTGTTTCTAGAAATGGAAAAGTGGAAAAAGCGCGTTGGGAACATTTGGGGAACAAATCTATTCTGATTGATATACAAGCTGAAAGTTTTTTATTCAAACATAGTTTTTGTGATGAAAATATAGTCGCGCTAAAACTAGATAGTAAAAATGAATACGCGCTTTTTGTCAATGAAAACCGCCACAGCGAAGATATTAACACAGCCGCTCAAGTCGTAACTTTTCTACAAAATAAATACCTAGATAAAAGTATTGAAAAACAGGTGAAAAGTACGCTTGGAATAAAGAGCGAAAGTTCATTTTCTAATCAACCTGCTGTAAAAGAAGTGGATATAACTATTAATAACCCTATTTATTTTGTACCAGTTGATGACGAAATTATAAAACGAGAGGGATATAAAACTGATAGCTATGGGCGCGCTCGCACTATGGTAACATTCTTAGTTGTTTGTTTATTTTGTATTATTTGCTATTTTATATATTCAGACAGTAAATAGTAGATATTATATAGAATAAGTATTTAAGGACAGGAACTTTATAAAAAACTTGGGCTTGCAATTTTTTTTAACGGCTTACGCCTAAAAAATTTATTTTCCGTACTTTTTTGGTGGCAAAAAAGTACCAAAAAAGCCAACGCCAAAAAGGCGTTTTTGCTTATTTTGCTTCATTTCATTGCGCAAAAAGCGCAAAACCGTCGCTACAAGCCGACGTTTTTTGCGTTGCAAAAAAGCTAC
>JAAFIM010000123.1 GCA_013297745.1 Chitinophagales bacterium
TACTTATCCACCAAAAACTCTATTGTACCCACACCCTCGTAATTGATAGCTTTGGCTGCTTTTACGGCTGCTTCGCCCATTTTTTCGCGCAATTCTTGGTCTAAGAAAGGCGAGGGGGATTCTTCTACCAATTTTTGATGGCGGCGTTGGATAGAACATTCTCGCTCGGATAGGTGGCAAACTGTGCCGTATTGGTCGCCTGCAACCTGTATTTCTATGTGGCGGGGTTCTTCCACAAACTTTTCGATATAAACGCCATCGTTGCCAAAAGCTGCTTTTGCTTCTTGCTGGGCTGACGCAAGTTTGCTTTCCAACTCTTCCTCTGTCCAAACCAAGCGCATACCTTTGCCGCCACCGCCAGCTGTAGCTTTCACCATAATGGGATAACCCACTTGCGCAGCTACAATTTTGGCATCTTCATACCCGTTGATTAAACCTTCTGAACCAGGTATAACGGGAACGCCTGCTGCTATCATCGTTTCTTTGGCGGTGATTTTATCCCCCATTTTGCGGATTTGGTCGGGAGTAGGACCTATGAATTTGATATTATATTGTCCGCACAATTCGGCAAAAGCTGCATTTTCTGCCAAAAAGCCATATCCAGGATGCACAGCGTCAGAGTTGGTGATTTCTACCGCAGCCATAATCCGTTGCATATCCAGATAAGATTTGCTGCTGGCGGGCGCGCCTATACAAACAGCTTCGTCCGCAAAACGCACGTGTAGGCTATCTTTATCAGCGGTAGAATAAACAGCTACAGAGCGGATGCCCATTTCGCGGCAGGTGCGGATAACGCGCAGGGCAATTTCCCCCCTGTTGGCAATGAGTATTTTTTTAAACATAAGGATTGTATATGTTTTTAGATTTTTTATGTATTAACAATATCTCTTTTTTATTCAATTTGTTTTGATACTTGTTTTTTTACCCAAACGCCAAAAGCGGCAGCGGTAAAAAACATCAACAAACTGTATAAAGCGGGCGGAATGGACATCGTTTCGTTCTCCAATACTTTGGTGGCGATATAAATGGCTAAAGTGCCGTTGTGTATGCCAATTTCCATCCCTATAGCGACTGCTTGTTTTTTGTTGATATTAAATAATAAAGGGATAAAATAACCCGCAGCCATACTCAAAAGGTTGAAAATTAGCACAGGCAAAGCCAATTCGGATAGATATTCGCCCAATTTTGCACTTTCTTTGATTACTGCGCTGACTACTACAGCCACGAGCAGCAACGCCGAAGCGATTTTGACAGGTTTTTCCATCTTGTCGGCAAAGGTAGAGGCGTATTTTCTCACCAACATACCCAAACCAACGGGAACTAAAACTATGCCAAAAACTTCCACAATTTTACCAAATTGCATAGCCAAAGCTTGGTCGCCGCTCATAAAATAACCCAGCGAAAAATTAACAATCAAGGGCAAAGTGATTAAACTCAACAAACTGTTAATTGCCGTTAAGGTTATGTTTAAAGCGACATCGCCATCCGATAAGTGACTGTATAAATTGGCAGTCGCGCCCCCAGGAGAGGCAGAAAGCAACATCAAGCCCACAGCCAAAGCTGGAGCCAATCCAAATCCTGTAGCTATCCCAAAACATACAGCAGGCAATATCAACATTTGGCAAATCAAACCGATTAAAGCCGCTTTTGGGAATTGCACCACGCGCTTAAAATCGGCAATAGTGAGCGATAAGCCCAAGCCGAGCATAATTATACCCAGCGCTATAGGCAATAAAACAGTAACTAACATAGGCAGTTAGGGGTTAAAGTTAGTTATCAAAAAAAGTAAAATTCTATTCTTTTATTAGATTTTAGTCTTGCGCATATCGCTCAAAGTAATCTTCAAAAAGCAAATCCGCCATACAAAAAGTATCGTGGTAATTTGGCTGACTTGGCGATAGAAAGCGCGAAAAACTGTAGTGATATTGATACAAAGTGTGGTGATGTGCGTATTGATAGCCGTTTTTTTCTAACGCTGCCCGTAAGGTGTTTCTAAAATTATCAATCTCGTTGGTAGGGGAAATGGGTTCATCATAACGAAGATGAAATAGATTAAATTCATCTTTTATAGGCGCATCAAGCATCATATAAAAGTTGTCTGTAAAAATTCGTCCGAATTTGGATATTCTGACAGTATATCGTGCGCTCAGTTCTAAGTTTTCTTGATTGATGAACCAAACCCGAAAACCAAGTTCAATAAGTGGTCTATCATCAGCCACCCAATTATCGTAAAGATTTACCCTTTTGGAGAGCAAAGAATGAGCCTCATCGGGAACTTCAAAATTGGTATCGTAAGCAATCTGCTTGTATTTATCAGGTTGTTCTGTGGCTAATGAAATAATAGCTTGTGCTTGTTCTAATAGGTATTCTTCCATTTTTTTAGGTCAATTTTTATAGTAATTTCAATACTGTAGCAAGTGTATTATCTCAGCTGTTCATAATGTTTTTGGCTAGTTTAAACTCTTTGTTAGAAGCTGCCAAAAGACAGGCAAAAGAGACGCAACTATTTTTATCTAATGGTAATTGGGCGGCAAAACTAAGCAATTTTTTTATTGCCAAATTATATTGATTAGCCCAAGTACTGGGTAAAATATCGTTTTCTTCGCGTTGCATTTCTAAAATTGCTGCATAAGTCAGTAGCTGCAACGACAGCTTTTGCTTTGATAAATAAATTTCAATTAATTGAAAAATAGTTGCGTAAGAAAGCAGGCAAACATCGTCTTGCTGATAAATTTGCTCGCCGATTTCATTCCAAATTATGGTTTCTTGTTGGAACGAAGTGCTTTGCAAGTCAGCTATAAGTTTATCTATGTTATGAGTTGCCCCATACAAACCTGATAAATTTTGTAAATTAAATTTCATTAAAAAGGGACATTCGCTTTCCATTCTTCTACAAATAAATCAATTGCGTAGCCTTTGCGTTCCAAAATCTCATAAAGTGCAGCTTCGTCTGCTGCATCTTCATATTCAGCGTTGAAAATACCACTTATGCCATCACCGTATTCTACTTGCCAAGCCAAAACTTCAAATTTTACTACAGAAAATGGTGCTTCTGTTTGGTGTATAAAAGGATGAGGGCGCAGACGAGGAAAAACCCAAACTTTAGTATTAAATATACAAACCCAACATCTATATTCGCTGCTGCTGGCTGGGATTTCTTGCGCGAGGACAGTTTTGCTATAAACAAGCCCATTCCATTTTTTTAAGTCTAGTTTCATTAGAAAACTCTGATAGCTAATTTTTGAAATTTAAGCTTTATTTCCGCTCCCAAATGATAAAGAAATCGTCCCAGTATCTTAACTCATTAGATTCGTCATCCCAACCAGCCTCCCAGCGATATTCACCTATTCTTTCCCCTGTTTTGATATTGGATAGAGCGTAACGAACCCGCAAAAAAGGCGTTTCTTCGTATACGGTGTGCCAAAAAACTATATTGACATCTAAAAAGTGATAATCAATTTGTTCTACAGTAATATGCTTGTGTTTAAATAGACCTTCTGTCTCTTTTTCTTTTAGCTCTTCAAGAACTAAGTTAAAATCAGACATCGCTTCTTTTTGCAAAGCATCTTTATTAGTCACTGACCTTTCGCAGTATATTTTTCATTTTTTTTACAATTAGCTTTTTGCAGTTAAATTTTCCTATATGCGCTCAATAGCGTGGGGTTTTATACCCCGCGCGCTGATAAATTTTCCATAAAAAAATAGAAAATATAACATTTTTTACCATTTTTGTGCGTGGGGTGTAAAACCCCACGCTATTGAGCGCACACTGTTATTTTTTTCAATCCACCAAATTTTTTAACTGCGAAAGGTCAGTTAGTCAATATGTATTGAGCAATTTTTTCTACATTCATTTATTTATCGTGGTCTGTAATTTTATCAAAGTAAGCTTTTTTCTCTGCTATGTAATTTAACAAACGCCTTGTTAGTTCTGTCTGGGGTATAGTTATATCTATTTCAACAGCCAGACTTTCTAAAATTTCTATATTAGTAGCAGCTTGGATTTTTTGCAAAAAATCTAGTTCTAATTTTGTTTCTTTTTTGGCGAGTACACAATTATTGGAAATAGCTTTTTTGCATTTCAAAACTTGAGCCTTAATTTTATTAGCATAATCTGCTTCATTTGTAGCTTTTGGCGAAAAATCCACATTGAAATATGGTTCATATTCGCTAATAAATCGTTCAACTACCGCAAAATCTATCAAGCAAACGCCTATATTTTTGGTATTTTGTTGTCTATACACAATCTCCAAGTCATTATCCCACTTTTTATAGGAAAACGAATAATTATCAAAAGCTTCACCTAAAGATAAAAGATGATATGTATATAATTCCTGATTTTGTAAAGCATATTTAAACCCAAGAAAAAAGCTACCTATAGGTTGCGGCTCATCTAAACTTTCAATTTTTTGCCCAGCTAACCAAAGACGAATATAGCCATAATTTTCAGAGATAAAATTAATCTGAACTGCAATTGGAGCGTTTATACTGTTAATGTATATTTGCTGTATTATTTTTTCCATTTACTAGTCATTTTTTGCAAGTTTTTTAATTTCGTTTGGAATAATGTTATCACTCAATGCGCGTGATTCGCCAGCCTTAGTTTTACCATTAGTAGAACCGTTCCAATGCCACTTTCCACTTCCATCATCCTGAAACCTGTGATAAACTATATTTTTACCATTTTTTTCAATTGTCCACCGAGTTTTTGCATCTCCTTGTATGCTTTGCTCCCACAGTTCTTGATGGTTGTCAGGAAGAACACTTTTAGACGAATTATAACTGTTGGCTCCTTTACTTTTTGGGTCGTGATGTCCTGGATTTTCATATTCAGGCAGTTTAGGAGGAGTTATTTTGTTATCCCTTTTCTGCCTTTCCAAATCGCCAACTTTGGCTGTATGCCTTTCCCCAGAACTAGGATTATAATAGAAAACGTTTTCGCCGTCAACATCTAACCCTTCTGTAGGTTTTGTAGAGTTTTCATTATTCAAATAGCCAAATTTTTCTTTTGTGGCTTTGGTCTGTTCTTCAATAATTTCAGTACGTTCATTTTGCGGCAAGTTTCTTATCCAATCATTCCCATCATCCATTTTATAAATGTTGGGGTCTTTGCCGCTTTTGCGCAAGTGTTGATGTTCCAAAAATGCGCTTAGCTCGTCAGCACTAAATCCTGCTGGGCTTAGTTGATGTTGTTTTGACCAATTCAATAAATCGTCCCAACAACTTTTGGCATCGTCCAAAAACAGTTTTCCATATTTGGCAGATACCCGCTTTACACTTTTAAAAATGGTTTTTAGCCCATCTATAAACTTGTCAGCAGGAAAGAAAGCCAAGAAGCCAGCCAACCATCTATTCGCTTCTTCGCCGTCCCAATTAGTGCCTGTAAGAATGATTTTATAATCTTCAGTAAAGTCTTTGGCGGCTTGTAGGTCTGGAAACATAGAAGAAGCTACAGGGTTGATATAACCATAGTATTCCCGAACTTTAGCGTCAAATTCTAAAATTCCATTACCAAAATCTTTTAGATATTGCAGAATACTCGCTTCTTCTGGGTTTGGATATGATTCATTGCCGCCAGTCGCGCCTGTAGCACCGCTGGGGCTGTGAGTTGCCCAAAGGTATTCTGGCATTTGCTCATTTCCTTGAGTGTTGGGTGCAAGTTCTTTATTTTCAGGGTTTTGTTGGGGTAGAGGTTTTAAATTTTCGCCCAACTGCTTCATTTTTTTAGCCTCTTGCATTTTCGCCCATTCTTCTTTGGCTATTTTATTTTCAGTTTCGCTTTTTATTTTGTCCACATATTGCAGTGGATTTTTGATATAGTGTTGCTGTTCTGTAGCTGGTACAGTGGTGGGTATGCCTGAAGATTGATTGATATTCCAAACTGTAGCAGAGTCGTAGTAGCCATTGTTCAGAATATCGGTAATTTCTGCGCCATTTGGAGGATAGTAATACTTGTATTTTATTTCTACACCTTCAGCACGCACAAAGATATAGCATTTTTCTTTATCCACCCAATAGACACGTAGCGAACCATCGCCTTTTTCTGCTCTTTTATCCCAATCTATAAAGCGAGTAGTTGGGGGCTTGGGTGGGGCTGTGTTGGCGTCCTTTTCGGTTTTATCGCCTGTCTTGTCTTTGTCTGTATCGTTTTCTGTATCGTTAAGCTGT
>JAAFIM010000124.1 GCA_013297745.1 Chitinophagales bacterium
CTCAACCACTTTCCCCAGCTATGACGAGGCGTATTTGATAGAGGATAATTTCCAATGTCCCGTTTCTATCAATGGCAAATTGCGCTACACGTTCCAATTCCCGCTAAATGTGGCTCAAGAGTTGGTAGAACAGACAGCTTTGGCTCAACCCGAAATTCAAAAATGGACGGCGGGCAAGACGATTGCTAAAACGATTTTTATTAAGAATAAGATGTTGAATATCGTGGTGAAGGATTAGTTGCGGTATAAAAAAAAGCTCCTGACTGTATGCGGTCGGGAGCTTTTTTTTTGTGTGGTGGTGTGGCTTTGCGTGGTTTGATTGTTGGAGTGTGGAACACCCCCCAACCCATTCGCTTACGCGCAACTTCGTTTCTTTAAAAGAGGGGGGGACTTGCGGGATTTGGTATGGCTTATTAGAGTTTGATTATTGGGGTGTATTAACCCTCCCCGTCCCTCCCTTTTAAGGGAGGGGGACTTGCGGGATTTGGTATGGCTTTGCAAAGGTTTGGTATGGCTTTGCAAAGGTTTGGTATGGCTTTGCAAAGGTTTGGTATAGCTTTGCAAAGGTTTGGTATGGCTTTGCAAAGGTTTGGTATGGCTTTGCAAAGGTTTGGTATGGCTTTGCAAAGGTTTGGTATAGCTTTGCAAAGGTTTGGTATGGCTTTGCAAAGGTTTGGGCAAACACATAGGTTTGCCCCTACTTTGTAAAAATGATTTTATAAAAAAAGGGCAACCGCAAGGGTTACCCGTACAATGCAATAATATATTTTAATATTTTATTTGCGAGTGAATCTAAGTGCGGCTATTGATTTGTATTCGGTAGATTTTGTACCAAAAACGCTTTTTATGTACTCTTTGACCATTAAAGCTATATTTACAAGCCCTGTATTGGGTGCGTATAAATTTTGATTGCGCAAATTGCGTTGTTCTTGTAATTGGTATTCAGCGTTGCTAATGTTTTGATTAAGTCTAAACAAATTGTCTACAGTATTTTGCAAAGTAGAAATTTGTAAATCAGTTTCGTTGGTTAAATAAGTGGGCGCAGTCTGAATAACAGAAAGTAATTGATTGAAATGGTTAATGCGTTGGTCGTAAGAACGCTGAGAAACGGAACGGGTTTTATTATCAACAGGTGCGAGATTGCTATCAATAAGTGGCAAAACAGTTAAATTAAGTTCTGTATCAGTAGGCTTGGTGTTATTATCTTCTGTAGTTTCTTTATTATCGTTTGTAAGTTTGCCTATGCGTTGTCCGCGCAATTTTTTGGTTAGATTTTGGACAATTTTAAGCAATTTGGGATTGGTGTCGTTGCTTTTGAATACGGATAAAATGCGAGTGGGCAAATTTTCGGCAGAAGAAAAAGCGTCTTGCCGAGTTATAACTATAGTTTGATAGTTAGTTTTGGCATTGTTGAAATTGGTAAATTGTTGTTGTGCGGTTTGATATTGCTGTTGTAAAACAGACAATTGAATGTTGGGATTGATAGGATTGTAACGTTGCGCAAATAGTGTACAAAGGTCAATTAAGCGGCTGAAATTGGCTAAATTGCGGACGTGTCCTGTTTCATTTTGTGTGGCCATTTTTTTAGTGGTGGTTTGGTGTGGAACGTCCCTCAACTCCCCTATTAAAAAGAGGGGGAGACTTGGGTTGAATTGCGCACGGATTAGAAAATAAAAGGTTTTTTAATATAAAGAATTTGTTTTTTGCAAAATTAAATCCTTTTTAGGAATTGTGCAAATTTATTTTTGATTTTTTTTATAAAAACGGAATATATTTGCGAAAAGGTGGGGTTTGGGCATAAAAAAACCCAACTTTAAAAAAAGTTGGGGGGATTTGTGTTGTTATTGTATCGCTGTATGTAATTTTTCTAATAATTGCGATTTTCTAGGATTAAGCCATCTATTTTTCCAGTATTCAATTAAATACTCGTTGGTATAATCAATAAATTCGGGTTCATTTGTTTGCATTGTTAAAAAATCTTTCCAATTTTTTAGCAATGGATTTAGGTAATAAGCTCGTTTCCAACCAATACTTAAAATATCTTCATTAATAAACCCTAAACTCGCTAAACCTGTTCTAAGGGTTCTTAATTTCCAATTTGAACCTTGCCCGTATTTATAACTTGCAAACTTTTCTTCTTGCACAAGTTCTTTAATCAATTCCCAACTTCCATTTGCTGTTATATGAATATGGCTTTTTCCTTTTGTGTAATCTAAGAATTGCCAATTTAAAAGCCTTGTATAAATTGCTGATTTTTCAAAAGCACCAAAAGTATCAATCATAGCTAGAACAGGCATTTTTTCTTTGCCAGCTATAACTGTAATTTTTCCTTCGTATTTTCTTTTAAACGTTTCTCTTACTTCAGGGAAAAGCGTCGTTAGAGCAACTAATTTAGAGCCTAAAATTATATTGTAAGGAGGAACAGCACCTAAAATATAAGCGGTTAAGCAATTATATAATCTTTCGTGTTTTTGTTCTTTATTCCAACCAATATATTCATCACGGATATTTAAACCAATTAAGGGGTCGCACAATCCAAATAGACCAATAACTTTATTATTTTGTCTATCAAATACTAAATAACGAATTCGTCTTCCGTAACCTGAACTTACAGGCACAGACCAAAAAGTCAAACAATATGACCATATTTTGCTATATAAGCTACTTTTTTCAGTAACTTCTACCAGATAAGGGTCTATTTTATCTAGAGCAATTTCGTTAGGCGCAGCAAAATAATCTTTTACTTTTTTTTCGTATTGAATGCCGTTTTGATTAGTAGCAAGGGAAAGTTTTTTTTGGGTGTCTCGCAAGTCTTCAACTTCTAGTTTTTTTAATTCACTATTCCATTCCACACCATAATCAGCTAAATTTTGCAAAAGTTTTTCCCTTACTTTTGCTATCTTAACGGATTGCAAAAGTTCAAAAAGTAATTGATTTTTAGTATTTTGCTCATTATTTATCATCAGTTTTAGGAATTTTTAACTCTTTATAAATTTTGTTTTCAACTAATTTTTCAAATTCAATCACTCGTGCGGGTAGAGTAAAAGATTGGTCAGCTGAAACCATATAAAGATTGCCTTTAATTGTTTCGGATTGAATAAATTTTGAAATTACACCATCATAGTTGATGTTACTTTCAACTAACGCTTTTATATCTTTTGAATTGCCCATATGCAGCACAAAGAAATTTTCTGCTTGACTCCGTATTTCCTCCGAAATAGCGGAAGGTCTTTGAGTGATAGCTACTAAACCTAAACCAAATTTTCTACCTTCTTTTGCCACTCTAACAAAAGGATTGGCATTTGAACGTACAAATTCGTCTGAAAGTACGTTTTGAGCTTCTTCAACAACAATAATTGTATTAATTAAATTTTTGGCATTATTACTCGTAAATTCTTTTTTGTTATTTTCAAAAAGTTTACGCATAAAAATATTGGAAATTATTGTTGCTTCTTGGTTATCTCGAAGAGATAAATCAATAATAACAGTTTTACCTTGTTTTAAGTAGTCTAAAACATTTTCTAACAAAGTAGAATCCTTTGAATGCAACCCTTTACTTTCTTCAATTAAGAATGAAAGGCGTTTTTTTATAGCAGACATAGTTTTTCCTGCGCTAGCATCTTTTTCTTTCCAAAAATCAGGATATTTTTTGTGTAGTTCTTCTGGTTTTGCAGCGTAAGAATTTAGATTTACTATGAAATCCTCTACTTGTTCGTCTTCCAAATAATAGAGAAATGCTTTCATTACTTCAGAAAACCCCGTACTAAAATTTAGTATATCGCTTATGCTTAAATGTTTATGCATATTTAAGCGTACTGAGCCTTTATATTGAAACCTATCATTGCTGACTACACTTTTATCGCTGTAAACAATCAAATTATTTTTGATTGCATCTTCATCAATACTGCCTAAACCATAAGTATCTTTACCATTTAAATAGTATTCGCCATTTAAATCAAAAATGAGTTTTCCACAAGTTGTGTCCGCAATGGTATTATAAAGTAGCACTTTCATTAAATTAGTTTTTCCAAAACCTGATTGCGCAAAAACCATTGTTCGTTTTTCACGTAATTTTTTGACATTAAAAAAAATATCATTTTCTTCTTGTACCTTGTTACCTACACATAAGTATCCAATTTTTGCGCCACCTTTATTTGCACCATTTAGAATATTTTCAATTTCTCGTGGTGTTAAATGTCTTGCGTGGTAAGAAACAACAGGCAATTTGCGCACAGCTGTTGTAAATTTTTTTTCACTGCCATCACCTACAAAAGTCCCTAAAATTTTGACTTTATAGGTATAGCTAAACATTTTTTGTTTATCACGTTCAGAAAGTTCCCGTTCTGATATACGCGCGTAGTGCACAGCAGTTAAAGTTTTGTCTTGGTTTCTAAAAATGGGGTCTTCGTCATAAACTTCCATTTCAACCCGCGCTAAAAACTTAACTCCATCTTCATCTTTAGGAGTTAGAACAATAAAATCCCCTGCTTGTGGGCTTGCTTTTGCATCGTTATAAGATGAATAAATAAGAAGCGCGTCTTCAGTGGTTTGTTGTCCATACAGAACGCCAAAATCTTGTTTTTGATTGTTGTTTGCCATATTTTAAAATTGGTCGTGAATGTCTAAAAAAAGGTTTT
The DNA here is from genome assembly GCA_013297745.1 of Chitinophagales bacterium. GTDB lineage: Bacteria > Bacteroidota > Bacteroidia > Chitinophagales > Saprospiraceae > JAAFIM01. The sequence goes on from JAAFIM010000124.1 coordinate 4,638, forward strand.
CAATATCAACGTGTTCCATTTTAGTGTCTTTATAAAGAGCAATTTTTACACGATTGATGATTTCTTGTTTAAAAGAAGATTTGAGGGTTACAAAATTATGCACGTCCGCTAAAGGATAGGGATAGCCCAAAATATAATGTTCTTGAGTTAGCCTAGTGAGTTCTTTAAATATCTCACTAATTTTGTCAATGTTTCTTTGTGCTTCTGCTATCCTTTTTTTATCGCAAGTTTCAATACTCGGAATAGCATCAAAAATATTTAGGTCAGCTACAACCCAATCGTAATTTTGTAGTTTTTCAACGTAATCAAGCCGTGCAATAAAATATAAACCAAATCCCCGCCCGCCTGTAATTCCTTTGCTTCCTATCATAGATGGGCGTGTAATTTTGGGTATTTTACCTTGTGCAAATAGCTTTTTTTGCCCAGACTCTGGATAAGCGAGTACAAGAATATCATCTGCTACTTCAAGCCAACAACATATTTTTCTTTTCTCTTCTTCTGTTGCAACAAAATCAAATTTATATTTTAAATTCGTGTGCAAATGTTCATCTATTTTGGCAAATGTAGAATTAGAATATAATTTTACTGGAGAATTTTTAGTTATCCCTACAAGATAAATATCCTTGTTTGACAAGTATTTACCTAATTTTATTAGGTACTCTTGTTTTATTTCCAAAGGCCTTAAATTTCCATCTTTCAAAATTATGTCCCCTTGCTTTGTTCTTTCTAAATTGGCAATCTCATAAATCAAAGACCACTCCAATAGTGTTTGGCAAAAAGATAATAGCCTTGATGTATTTAGTGTAATTTCGTCTTTAAAATCATCAAAGCTACCCTTAAATCCAAAAACGTCATCTTTATTGCCCAAAAAAGATACAAAATTAACAACAGGTTCTAATTCAAACAGCTCATCAAAAATAGTTTCTTTATCTCTTTCATTGAGCATCATTATATTTTGAGGTGCATATGTTTTTCCGTTTATTATTGGATTATCACCGTTGTTTAGTTTTACCTGCTTTCCCTTGTGGTAACAAATATAGCCTGCTGTGTAAATTCCTATACAAACACCATTATAAAATTCTTGAAAATTATAACTACCATCAACAGCAAAAAAATTACGTTCAGAATTATCTATTTCTGAAAATGGCATAATTTCAAAATAATGAGGCGTTTCAGTCGCTTCCTGAATTGTGGTAACAGAAACTCTAGACGGAAGTTTGACGGTGTCATTTATTAATTTAGCAACACTTTCTATTGCTTTTTCAGGTATTTCTTTGTGATTCATAATGATATTGTAAAATTATAGCGCAAAACTAAGTAGACTTTTCCGTTCCACCAAATTTTTTACAAAAAAAGTATAAAAAAAATTAAAAAACATTTGTTATGAATAAAAAAAAAGCCCCAACTTTCGTTGAGGCTTTATTATTTTTAGTGATTAGCTGGCTGCATCTACGTCGGCGGTAAAGGTAGCGGCGAGATATTGGCGGTTCATACGAGCGATGTTGGAAATAGAAATTT
>JAAFIM010000125.1 GCA_013297745.1 Chitinophagales bacterium
TGTGTGTAAGTTGCAGTAGCTTGTGTGTAAGTTGCAGTAGCTTGTGTGTAAGTTGCAGTAGCCTGTGTGTAAGTTGCGGTAGCTTGTGTGTAAGTTGCAGTAGCTTGTGTGTAAGTTGCGGAAGCCTGTGTGTAGAGTGGAGGGGGATTTTAACCCACCCCTACCCTCCCTTTTAAAGGGAGGGGGACTTGTGTGTAAATTGCTGTTTGCGTTGCGGGGCAGTTATTGCCAATATTCTATTTTATTAAACAATTATCACTTTATCTATTAATATGGGAATTGCATTTATAGCCAGTTTGCTATCAAGTTTGTTTGTGGTTGGTTTGATAAACTTGACCAAAGCAAGAGCAAGTGGGCGCAAAGGGGCTGGAATTTGGCAACCAATTTGGGATATTATCCGCTTGTTCAAAAAAGGGAGCGTGTATAGTGTAACGACGAGTTTTGTATTTCAGATGGCTCCAATGATATATTTTGCTACTATAGTAGTGGCGCTATTTTTTTTACCGTTTGGCAAAGATGGGGGGATTTTAAGTTTTGAGGGTGATTTTGTATATTTTTCTTATTTATTGGCTTTGGGTAAATTTATGTTGATACTCAACGCTATGGATGTAGGCAGTGGTTTTGAGGGGATGGGAGCCAATCGGGAAGCTTTATACAGTATGTTGGTAGAACCAGCTTTTTTTATCCTGTTGGGTTCATTTGCTTTGTTGTCGGGGCAGGTGAATTTTGCAGATTTATACCAAAAAATAGCATTAGGCAGTGAGAATGAATTGTCTTATCTATTGGGGGCTTTGGCTGTGTATATCTTGATACAAATAGCTATGGTAGAAAATAGCCGTATGCCTGTGGATGACCCGCGTACGCATTTGGAATTGACGATGATACACGAGGTGATGGTATTAGACAACAGTGGATTTGATATGGGGTTGATACAAACAGGCACTTTGTTGAAGTTTGGTATGTACGGCACGTTGATAGCCAATTGCTTTTTTATATTCAATACAACCATTTGGGTAAATTTAAGTATATTGTTGGCTGTGCAGTTAAGTTTTGGTATAATTGTAGGTTTGATAGAATCTTTTAGAGCAAGGAATAAAATAGCTAAAAATCCTCAATTTTTGCTTACTTTGTCTATCATATCATTATTAGCATTTTTTACGATGTTGATAATTAGCGATAAATTGGCGGTGTAGGGGTTTTTAACCCTCCCCGACCTTTTCGCTTACGCGCAACTTCGTTTCTTAAAAAGGGAGGGAGACTTGTGTTGGATGGTGGGGAGTGTGCGAAGGGAGGGAGACTTGTGTTGGATGGTGGGGAGTGTGCGAAGGGAGGAAGATTTGTGTTGGATGTGTGTATCAATAGCGTGGGGTTTTATACCCCACGCTATTGATACGTTTTGCAACGCAAATTATAATCTCAAATAAATTGTTCTTAATACTTATTTTAATTGATATGATATTTATTCTAATTATTGCGTTTGCGCTGACGCTCATATATTTGTCCATAACAGAGCGGACTAAGAATTATATTACTTTGCTAATTATACAGGGGGTATTATTATTTTTAATAGCCTTTTTTCAATTAAGTGAAGTGGGTTGGTTTCATTTGGGGTTTGTATTATTGGAAACCTTGATATTCAAAGGGATAGTAGCGCCTATTATTTTGGAACGGGTGCGAAGACACAACCATTTGAGTAAAACCAGCGATTCTGTAGTTAGTAGCTTTTTGGCTTTATTGATTGTGGGGGGAGTTTTGGTCTTGAGTTTTGTGTTGGGCGCAAATTTGCGCGATGAGCATATTCAAAATAAATTCTTTTCTATTGCTATAGCTACCATTATGACCGGGCTAATACTTATTGTGTTGCACAAAAACGTTTTTACCCATTTGATAGGTTATTTGGTGGTAGAAAATGGTATTTTTTTGTTGTCGTTAGCTGTGGGCAATGAGATGCCAATGATGATAAACGCGGCTATATTTGTGGATATATTCATTGGGTTGGTATTGCTGGGGGTGTTTGTGAATAAGGTGGGGGATGTGTTTCACGGCACAGAAAGCGATTATTTGTCGCAACTGAAAGATTAGCGGGCAAAGTATAGGCGGGTGACGATTTTATTGTATAATGCTTTATATGGGTATAAACTATGTTATTAATATATTTTGGATTATCTTTATTGATAGCAATTATTGTATTTTTATGCAAAAATCTAAGGATAAATACGCTCGGTATAGGGCTATTTTTAGCTTTGGAACTGCTACTCAATTATTATGTGGTGCTAAATGTAAACCGTGGTGAATTTGGTTTCTTTCGTTTTGAGCCTTTGGGGGTATTGCTTACGACGATAAGCACAATTATCGCCGTGCTGACGGTTTATCACAGTTATATTTATCTAAACAGGCGAAAAGACCCTGTTGCTCATCAATCTATTTATTGGGCTGCCTTGATTATGTTGTTGGCTTGTATGAATATGACCTATTTTGCCGAAAACTTGGGGGTTTTGTGGGCTTTTTTGGAAGGTACAACCATTTGTATGAGTTTATTAATCTATCACGAGCGGCAACGCACCACTTTGGAAGCGACTTGGAAATATGTATTTGTATCCTCTTTGGCTGTAGCTTTAGCTTTTATAGGTATATTATTTCTAACCGCTGGGCTTAACAATCACGGCGAAACCAATTTAGACTTTAGCAATTTGATAATGGAGGCTCACAATATGAACCCTTTATTTTTGAAGGTTTCTTTTGTGTTGTTATTTATAGGATTTAGCGGCAAGCTGGGTGTTTTTCCCTTTCATACCATCAATATAGACGCATTGGCTGTAGCGCCGTCTCCTATTACCGCTTTGATAGGCAGCGCCCTAAAAGGGGTGGGATTTATGGGCATAATCCGTATTCACAGCATTATATCGGTAAGTAGTGCAGCAGAATGGGCTAATCAAGTGTTGATGATAGCGGGCATTTTATCTGTGGGGATAGCAGCGGTAGAATTGAGTAAGATAAAATACTTTCCGCGTTTGTTGGGATATTCTAGCGTAGAACATTTGGGGATTATTTTAATCGTGATTTCATTGGGCGAAAGCGCTTATTTTGTGGCTTTATTGCATTTTGTGCTACATTCTTTTGCCAAATCGGGTTTTTATCTACAAATGGGACAAATCCACGATATATTTGGTAGCAACAAAATCAGCAAAGCGGGCAATTATATCAACGTCTATCCTATGGGCGCGCTGACGGCCGTTTTGGGCTGGTTTATTGTTTGCGCTTTGCCCCCTTCGGGGTTATTTATAACAGAGATATTAGCTTTCAAGCATATTTTTGCCCACAAACCGATTTGGTTGGGGATATTGTTGTTAGCTTTTTTAACCCTGATTGTTTTCTATTCGGGCAAGTATATATTTGGGTTGTTATTCCAACCGCCAACCGAAAAAGAAACTCAAGTATTAACCCAAAATATATGGGCTAAGGAAAGCATTTCGCAATGGGTTTTGTTTGGATTGGTTATTTTATTAGGTTTTTTTCCTCCAGCATTTTTCTACCATTGGTTGAATGCGGCGGTCGAATTTATGTAACCTCAAAAAAGATATTTGTATGAAAAATAATCCATATTCAGCTACCATCCAAAATGGGCAAGCTGTAGCTTTAGATTTAATCCCTGTATTAAATTATCCCGATTTTTATCTCCAAGTAAGTTTATTATTGGAAAAAACCAACTGCCATTGCGTAAGTTATTACCTATACCGAAAAAACGCTGATACTTTAAAATCTATTTGCGCCATAGCTGACGACCAAACGGGGCTAATTGATTTATTTAGTTACGAACTGAAGGGCGAAAACCCAGAATTGGAGGCACTTACGGCCAAATTTTACCAAATGCACGTTTTTGAGCGCGAAATATGGGAGAATTGGGGGCTTATATTCCTAAACCATCCTTGGCTCAAACCGATAAGATTCGCTTTCGACCGCCACAACCCAGAGATGAAAGTGAACGATTATCCCTTTTATAAGATAAAAACTCAAGAAATGCACGAGGTTGGGGTTGGCCCCATTCACGCGGGGGTTATAGAACCTGGACATTTTAGATTTTTATGCCACGGGGAGATGGTTTATCACCTAGAAATACAATTGGGCTGGCAACATCGCGGGGTGGAAAGTGTGTACTTGGGGAAAAAAAGCCAGTTGCAGCGGCATATTTTATCCGAGTGTATAGCGGGTGATACGGCAATAGGGCATAATTTGACCTTTGCGCGCGCTACAGAAGCTTTATTGCCAAAAATCAACTCGCAAAGTTTGGACGCAGAACGCTGTATAGCTTTGGAATGGGAGCGGATAGCTATGCACATTTTTGACTTGAGCAATTTATGCACGGGCGCTGCTTATCAGTTGGGCAATAGCGTTTTTGGCGCGTTGAGAACGCCCATTATCAACTTTTTTCAAAGCTGGTGTGGCAATCGGTTCGCCAAAAGTTTAATCCGTACCAACGGCAGCCATTATCCGCTAACGGCGGCATTGCGGGAAAAAATGTGGGGCATTTTGCAAGATTGGGAATGGCGTTTTGATGAAATCGCCCACCATACGTTCAATTTGAGCAGCGTACAGAATAGATTTGACGGTATAGGCAAATTAACCCCTAAACAGGTTCATTTGATTGGTGCGGTAGGACCAACAGCCCGTATGGCGAACTTAAATAGAGATATACGCAGTTCTCACCCCACCGAACTGTATCAAACAGCAGATTATAAGCCTGTGTTAGAACCCAACGGGGATGTTTTTGCCCGTTTTTTTATGCGCCGATTGGAGATAAAAAAATCTATATCTTTAATCCGAAAATGGTTGTCAGACAATAGCCTTTGGGCAACGGAAACTCCCAAACCCTTGCGCGAACAGCAGCCTATTTTTGCTGCCAATAGTTTAGCCATTTCGCTAACAGAAGCTTGGCGGGGGGAAATTTGCCATTGCGCCATAACCAACGAAAAGGGCGAACTTGCCCACTACAAGGTAAAAGACCCCTCTTTGCACAATTGGACGGCTTTGGCTTTGTCTCTACGCAATTTGGAAATATCAGATTTTCCCATCAACAACAAAAGCTATAATTTGAGCTATTGTGGGCACGATTTGTAAAAGCCTTTTTCTAATTTTCTATCCATTTTGATAATATGCTTATTGAAGATATAAAAATTTGGCTGCATCAAGGGCAGCAGTTTATAAAAGATATAGATAAAGCACAAGTGCCAGCCCCTTTTCGCGGGCGGCCGATTTTGTCCCAACAAGGGCTTAGTGCTGAAATGGGTGAAGAGTTAAAAAATTTATGCCCAACCGAAGCTATAGAATTAAATCCGCTAAGTTTGGATTTGGGCAAATGTGTATTTTGTGGCGAATGTGCGCAGTATTATCCCCAACATATCCAATTTAGCAACGACCACCACATAGGCAGCAATAGCCGCCAAGCGTTAATTGTCAATACAGAAACAACAGCGATAAAACAAATTTATCCCGAAATAATTCGCAAAGAAATACAAAATATATTTGGTCGGTCGCTAAAATTAAGACAAATATCCGCAGCGGGCGACAATAGCCACGAAGCAGAACTCAACGCTTGCGGTAATGTCAATTTTGATATGGGGCGTTTTGGGGTTGAGTTTGTAGCCTCGCCTCGCCACGCTGACGGGATAGTTATCACAGGACCCATTTCGGAGAATATGGCTTTGGCTACCAAAATTTGTTATGAAGCTGTACCCAAACCAAGTATAGTAGTGCTTTGTGGTGCGGATGCTATTAGCGGGGGAATTTTTGCGGGAAGTGGCGCATTACAGAGAAAATTTTTGGAAGAAGTTCCCATTGATTTATATGTTCCAGGCAATCCAGCCCATCCGCTCACTTTTATACAAGCGATTTTAGCACTTATCAGGTATAAAAACGAATAATACAAAATTTAAAAAGAAAGTGTGTAATAGCAGTGTAAATTATTTAAAACATTGGAGTTACGAGAGTGTAGATTTTTACAATAGCACGGGGTTTTATACCCCGTGCGGTAGATAAAATAAACCTTATTAGTGTTGGGTTTTACA
>JAAFIM010000126.1 GCA_013297745.1 Chitinophagales bacterium
CTTGAGATTGGGTACAAAAATCCCCAACGGAACGGGTTTGCACACGCCCACATTCAACATAAACGAGGAGGCTTTGCCTATTGGCGCGGGCTTATTAGCGCATTTGGCGGTAGAAAAATTGAAAAACTTAGCCAATTGTTAATTTTTTTTGTAGAAAACGCCCATTTTATTTTGATAAAATAATCGTTATATTGTTATATTTACAGCGTTGATAGGTTATTTTTTTGGATAGTAGGTTTTTTTTGTTGCTTTTTTAAAATCACAAACTGCAATATCTTTGCGTTATAAATAAATAGAAAGAACAAAATTTATACTTTTTCACCATTTAATTTATCAACCGCTATGAACAAAGCAAAAATAATCTTGCTAGCTGCTGCTATAGCCTGCGCAGGTACACACAAAGCCCAAACTTTCGACTGGGGATTTAGCCTGGGTACAGCCACCAGCTACGAAATGAGTAGTCAATTGCTGCGGGATGCTGATAATAATCTCGTCATAATGCCCAATATCTACAGCCAGGGTATAAACCTTAACCCATTAGGTACAAATCCTAGCTTTTTGCAAAATTGGGGCTGGATAACGCCTATGCTAACTTATAACCAACAGGGCGAGCTTATAGGTAAAAAAGAGCTTATAGATTTTAGTGTTGGGGCGATGAAAATAGCTTCTGACAACTCCCGCTATGTTTGGGGCAACTATAACAGTTCTAATGTAAATATCAGCCTTGGCAACAGCCCTTATTATGTGCAAATGTTAGATTCTACCTCCCAACATCCCGACAATCGTTTTATAGCCAAATACGATGCGGCGGGGAACGTGGTTTGGGCTAAAAATTTTGCTTTTGATATTTATATGTTCAACCGTTTTAATATAGGTATTGATGCGGCAGGTAATTTTTATCTTGGGGGAAGTTTTGGGGAAGCTATTGGCAATATTATCGATGTGGATTTTGACCCAACTGTTTATAATTTAACCTGCGAGGGCGAGCGGGATTTATTCGTTGCCAAATACGATGCTAATGATGGGCATTTGCACTGGAGTTTTAATATCGGTGTTCCCCCACAGTGCTGGACTGGTAATTGTGCAGCTTATGAGGTTAATATGGAGGGAATGATAGTAGATGATGCGGGAAATATCTACACAGCAGCAAATTTTGGCGACCGCTTGGACATAGACCCCAACCCTAATAATGTGGTATATTTAAACGAACCCTTGTTGAGTGCTACCGCTTTGCTGAAATACGACACAGACGGAAATTTAGTTTGGGGGCAACACATAGGACACGGAGATGGGCGCGCTGATTTTCGTTTGGTGGGTCGTGGTGATAATGGGGATTTGTTTATGAACTTTTGGTACTCCCAAAACGCAGATTTAGACCCCAGCGCAAATGTGGTTGGTACACCGCTCACGGGTTGTGCGGGTTGTTACAATACGGCGGTTATCCGCTATGACCAAAATGGTAATTATCTATGGAACTACAATCAACCAAGATATGAAATCTATATGGATGTTTTCCCCGCTAATAATGGCGAGTATTTTATCCACTATTGGACTAACAACTTAAGTGCAGACACCACTTTAAACGTGGATATAATCAATAACGCTGAACCCTGCCGTATCAATAATGAACACTCTGCTTTGGTGCGTTATGATGCCAATAATAATTTTATATCTGTATGGCGCAAAAACTATCAAACCATCAAAGGATTAATTATTGATGCCCAAGACAATATATTTATAACAGGCGAAAATTCTGGCGCAGGCTGCAATTATGACTGGCAAGGAGATTCTACCATCAATTTACCTTATTATGGGCAACTGGATGCTTATTTAGCCAAATTTTCGGCAAGTACTACGATGGTCGCTGTTGGTGAAAGCGAAAATACTGCGCTCGCTATTTTCCCCAATCCTAGCCATAATCTTGTTAATATCCAACTTTTAGAACCTTCTACCATCCAATTTTTTAACCTTAACGGGCAATTGTTGAGCACAGAAACGGTAGAAACTGCTACTTTGCATACTATTTCTATAACTGACTTGCCTCAAGCTGTTTATACGGTTAAAATTATCTCTCAATCGGGAAAAATTTACAGCCAAAAATTGGTTAAGTATTAATTATTTGCTCAAAATGTCAATGGTTCAACCAAAACGCAGAACACCACAAAATACTAAATAAACATAGACTGTATAAGCAACAATCCCCACAAGTGTATCATTTACGCTTATGGGGATTTTTATTATCAATAATTAAAAAATTAAAAGTTCTATTGTGTAAAAGTTTTTTTGATAGTTTTTTATTCAAACGCTTTGCTAAACTGTATAATTTATGTTATTTTTTAAAATAAGTGGTTTTATTTGTTCCTTTTTTATAACATAAATCGTTATATTTTTGCATCATTAAATACTACCAACAACATTATTCATTTACAAAAAACAAAAAAATATGGAAAAATTACAATTAGCCATAACTGCTTTATTGCTTACAGCTACGCTACAAGCGCAAACTTTTGACTGGGGATTTGCTCTAGGAAGCCAAGCAGGTATTATGGAATTTAGTCAGCATTTGGAAAAAGACCCAAGTGGCAATATCGTCATTTTGCCCAACATAGAACAACAAAGTATTAATTTGAATCCCTTAGGCAATCCTATGTACTTGCCCGCTACCACTTGGACGCCCCCCATACTAAAATACAGCCCTCAAGGCGAACTTTTAGAAATCAAACAAACATCAGGTTATTACTTCAGACAATTCAAAATAGGTACAGACAACTCTTATTTTTGTTGGGGTGGCTATGGTTTTTCCAATCAAAATATAAGTTTAGGAAACACGCCTTATTACATACAACGAGTAGACTCTATCAATCAGACTTACGAAAATCGTTTTATCGTAAAATACCAACCTAATGGCGATGTAGCTTGGGCAAAAACATTCGCTTGTCATCAATCTTCTACTTTTTTCTATTTTAATATGGATATAGATGCAGCAGGCAATTTATATTTGGGGGGTACGTTTGGCGAAAACGTAGGTGATGTAGTAGATATGGATTTTGATAACACTGCTCGCAATTTAACCGCATTGGGCAAAAGAGATATGTTTTTTGCAAAATATGACGCTAACGATGGCCATTTGCTTTGGAGTTTCAATATCGGTATGCCACCTCAATGTTGGACAGGCAATTGCACAGCCAAGGCAGTCATGATGCCCAAATTTGTAGTGGATGATGCTGGCAATATCTATACTGCTGCCGAATTTAGCGACCAATTGGATATAGACCCCAATCCCAATAATATCGTTTATTTTAATGAATTAAATTTTACTGCTACCGCTTTATTAAAATATGATACAGACGGCAACTTAGTATGGGGCAAACATATCGCAAGCGGGAGTGGATATGGTACTTTTGAATTAGCAGGAAGAGACAACGACGGAAATTTGTTATTGAGTGGATTTTATGGTCTTGATGTTGATTTAGACCCCAGCAACAATTCGGCAGGCAATTATAGCCCTTATGGTACTTTTAGCAATACAGTCGTTCGCTATGACCAAGACGGCAATTATTTATGGCATTATGGACACCAACAATATGCTAGCCAAGTAAGTATTTTCCCTGCTCAAAATGGAACTTATTTTATTCACTATTGGGGTGGAGATACTACTATAAACGTAGATATTGCCAATAATTCTGAACCTTGCCGTATTACAAATGATAGTTCTGCTTTGGCATATTATGATGCAAACAATACGTTAATATCTGTATGGCGTAAAACTAATCAACGGATAAACGCTATACTTGTAGATGAGCAAAACAACGTAATCATAACAGGTGAAAATGATGGCGCAAATTGTAATTATGATTGGCAGGGTAATACGCAAATTAATTTCCCTTTCAACCATGTTGATGGCTGGTATGATGCTTTTTTGGTAAAATATGCTATGCTTCCTTCTGCTGTTGAGAAAAATAATAGCAACTCAGCCTTAGCTATTTTCCCCAATCCTAGCCATAATCTTGTTAATATCCAACTTTTAGAACCTTCTACCATCCAACTTTTTAACCTTAACGGGCAATTGTTGAGCACAGAAACGGTAGAAACTGCTACTTTGCATACTATTTCTATAACTGACTTGCCTCAAGCTGTTTATACGGTGAAAATTATCTCTCAATCGGGAAAAATTTACAGCCAAAAATTGGTTAAATACTAATTATTTGCTCCAAATGCTATAAAGCTGAAAGCGGTTAGGTGAAAATCTAATCGCTTTTTTTTATCAATTATCTACCTTTTCTATTTTTTTATTACCTTTGCCGCTTTCCAAAAAATAAATTTGCTAAATAATGAGCAGTCAATACTATGAATACTGGCGCAGCGATATGCTGCCTTTTGTACCCGAAACCGCCAAAAGATGCTTGGAAGTGGGTTGTGGTGCTGGACGTTTTGGGCAGCAGTTGATAGAAAAGCGCGGCGCTACAGTTGTAGGGATAGAACCCGTAACTACAGCTTATGAAATTGCCAAAACTCGCCTTTCGGATTGTTATAATATCCTTTTTGATGAAACTAATCTGCCCGACGGGGTCAAAAACGGGCAATTTGATTGTATTATTTTCAACGATGTGCTGGAGCATTTGGTAGAGCCTTGGGAAGCGTTGGCTTTATGCAAAAAACTACTCGCTCCTGGCGGTTGTGTGGTGGCTTCTATCCCCAATATCTTATATTTTCACGAGTTTTTTAAGATGTTTCGCAGCCAAAATTGGGAGTACACGGACGGGGGGATTTTTGACCGCACCCATTTGCGCTTTTTTACCCGAAAAAGCATACAAAATATGTTTGAAAGTAGCGGTTATTCGCTCAAAACCTTGCAAGGTATTCACCCTTCCCCCTCCAAAAAGATATGGTTGTGGAATTTACTCACATTGGGGCGTTATACGGATATGAAATTTATGCAATTTGCCGTGCAAGCTTTTCCCAAATAAGCGAATGTTTTAACCCAATTTGCTTTGATGATTATGAATAATGAGGTTTTTGAGTGCCAACTTTCTATTGTTATAGTCAATTTTAACACTTTTGAGTTGAGTAGCAACTGTTTGCGCTCTATTTATGCCCATACCAACCCCGAAGAGCTGCTTTTTGAGATAATTTTGGTGGATAATGCCTCTAAAGAGTGTTCGCCTAAGCAATTTTTAACCGAATTTCCCCAGCTTAAGTTGATAGAAAATCGCGAAAATGTGGGGTTTGGGGTAGCCAATAACCAAGGTATGCAGGCGGCTAAGGGGGAATTTATACTACTACTCAACTCGGACACGATAGTATTAGCCGATGCCTTGCTTTTGTCGCTGCAAATGTTGCAAAAATTGAGGTCGGATAACCCCAAAATTGGCTTATTGGGCTGTAGGGTGTTGAATGCCGACGGCAGCAATCAGGCAAGTTATTGGCAAAACTTAACCGATTTCAGCAAAATGCAGGCTTTTTCGCAGGCGTTGTTGTATAATTTGGTTTATACCAAGCTAAAATCGCGCTTTGCCCGCCCAACTACTGCCAAAATTGAACCAATAGAAGCCGATAACCGCTCATTTTTTCCCGTCGAGGGCTTATTTGGGGCTTTTGTGTTGCTGCATCGCGAGGTTTGGGAACAAACTAAAGGCTTTGACCCCGATTTTTTCCTATATTGTGAGGAAACGGAATGGTTTAGGAATAGAATCCGCCCCCGTTTTGAGATTGTTTTTTATAAAGAAGCTCAAATAATCCATTTTGGGGGACAAAGTGGGCAGCATTTAGCCGATGTATCGTTGCAAGGGCTGGCTTCTTATTTTTTGTATTGGTACAAACGCGGTTATGGCTTGTATTGGGTGTTTGTTTTAACCGCCTATTTAAGTTGTTTTTGCAATTTATGGATTTATCCCTTTGTTTCTCCTT
>JAAFIM010000127.1 GCA_013297745.1 Chitinophagales bacterium
AAGTGGTAGAATCGTTGATTATCAAAGTATTAGAGCGTTTATAAGCCTTTTTTTATAAAAATTTAGATTTTTGGAATGCGGATGAGAATAATAACTTATCCGCATTTTTTTTAACATTTATCCATTTATCCCCTTAATCTATAAAACCTATGATTTTAAAACAAGCACCTTTCCTCAAAATACTGCCTGCGCTTATCGTGGGGATAGTGTTGGGAATTTTCGCCCCGCACAAAATCGTTTTTTATGGGTTGGGAATTTTTGGATTACTAAATTTAGCGTTTTTGGGCTGGAGGGCTTGGCGCGGGGTAGAAAGTTTAAAAAGTTTATATGTTTGGGGCATTTCTGCCAATTTTATGCTCCTGTCGTTGGGTTACACGCTGGCTTTTTTGCATAATTTTCGCCATTACGACGACCACATTCAGCACCTAATCGCAGATAATACGCCTGTGGTTTATAAAGCGCAGGTAACTCAACCGCCCATAGTGAAAACCAACACGGTGCGGGTGTTTTTATCCGTACAAGCTATACAAAAAGATAGCAGTTGGCAGCCTGCGCAGGGGGAAATTCTAGCCAATTTTGCTTTAGATACACACTCGGTTAGGTTGGCGTATGGGGACGAATTGTTGATAAAATCCACCATCAACCCAACCGCTCGCTCGTTGAACCCCGAAGGGTTGGACTTGCGCACTTATTACGCTGTGCAGCATATTTATCAGCAAACTTATGTGCCAAGTGAGCAGTTTAAGCTGGTTGATAAAGGCAATACCAACTGGATAATGTCCAAAATTTACGACTTAAGGGCGGTTTTAGTACAAATTTTTCGCCAACATTGTCCTACAGATAACGAATTTGCGGTCGCTTCTGCGCTTATTTTGGGCGTGCGAAACGATGTGAGCAGCGAAATTACCAACGCTTACGCCGATACGGGGGCTATGCACGTGTTGTCGGTTTCGGGCTTGCACGTGGGGATGATAGCTTGGGTGTTGGTTTGGCTGTTTAATCGCGTACGTTCCAAATCGCCCTATTGGTTGGGGTTGCGTTTGTGTGCAGTTTTGTTGTTAATTTGGCTTTTTGCTATTTTGACGGGGGCAACTCCGCCCGCTTTGCGCTCTGCTGCTATGTTCTCTTTCGTTTCGGCAGGGCAATTATTGCGGCGGGATGCGAATGTGTACAATTCTTTGGCTTCGTCAGCGTTTTTTTTGCTTTTGTACAACCCTTTTTGGATATTGGATGTGGGTTTTCAGCTTTCTTATCTGGCACTTTGGGGGATTGTTTATTATCAACCGAAAATTTATAAGCAAATTTTCATCCAAAATAAATTTGGGGATTGGGTTTGGAATTTGACCGCCGTTTCTATAGCGGCGACGATTAGCACTTTGCCGATTAGTTTGTACTATTTTCACCAATTTTCGCTGGCGAGTTTTTTGTCTGGGTTGGTGGTTATTCCTATTTCTACGATAATTTTACCCTTGGGGCTGTTGTTATTATTGCTGAATTTTATCCCGTTTTTGTCCTCGTTATTGGGTGTTTTATTCTATTGGCTGGTTTATGTGCTTAACGCTTCGGTGTTTTTGATGCAAAAAATTCCCTATGCCGTCATTGAGGGGATTTGGATAGAATACGTGGATATGTGTTTGTTGTATCTGTCTTTTGGGTTGATAACTTGGGCTTTTTGGAGGGCAAAACCGCGCTTTTTACTTTTGGGAATGTTGCCGTTGTGTTTGGTTTTTTGGCAAAGGAATCAGCGTTTTGGGGAAAGTTTAGACCAAGCTGAAGTTTGTGTTTATCATCTCTACAAAGGTTCTGCGGTTAGTTTTATCGCTGGGCAAAAGGCTTACACGCTGGTGGATAGTTTGCACAATGACCCGAATAAATTGGCTTTTATGCAACAAAATTATCTCTACAAGCGGCAAATTCGCGAGCATCAAATCCTCAACTTTAGCGGCGATTATCAAAAAGATTTTCTTATCAAAAATTCCCCTTTGTTGTTATTTGATACGCTGGCTATAGCGGTACAAAATCAAAGTTATTTCCAGTCCGAAATCAGCTTTCCCGCTCAATGGATTTTATTACAAAACAATCCCAAACTGTTTAAAACCAACCTGTTAGATTTATACCCACAAACTCGCCTTTGCATAGCCAACGGTTCTAATTCGCCCAAAATGGTAGCGCGTTATCAAACTTGGGCTGATAGCAACGGGCTGGTTTTGCACCCAACGGCTACGCTGGGGGCTTATGTGCATAAAATAAGGTAAAAATTGAACCAAAAATTGATAAAAAAAAGAGCTATTGCCATTGTGCAATAA
This sequence comes from Chitinophagales bacterium, assembly GCA_013297745.1. Classification (GTDB taxonomy): domain Bacteria; phylum Bacteroidota; class Bacteroidia; order Chitinophagales; family Saprospiraceae; genus JAAFIM01. Next base: position 2,307 of record JAAFIM010000127.1, read on the forward strand.
CTCTTTTTTTGTTTTTATAAACGGTTGATAATCAACTATTTTTTAGCCCATTCTGCCAATTTTTCCGCCAATTCTTCCTCGTCGCCATCTTTATACCCTGAATGTTGGTAAATAATCTCCCCTTTTTGGTCTATTACTATAGTGAAAGGTACGGAGTTGATGTTGAGGGCGCGCTGCAAATCTTGGTTGCTGTCGATTAGTACGGTATAATCCCAACCTTTGGCGGCTACTGTAGATTTTACCTTGGGGGTAGTGCGCGCATCGTCTGTGCTGATGGCGATAAGTTCGACGTTAAATTTTTCCTGCCATTCGGGATAAACTTCGGCGATATTGTCCAATTCTTTCTTGCAGGGAGCGCACCAAGTTGCCCAAAAGCTGATAACAGTTATCTTTTCGGGGTTAATTTGCTCTTTGAACGCTACAGTTTTGCCCTGCAAATCTTTGAGTTGCACATCGGGAAGTTTGGCGTTTTGGGCTTGGCTGTTGGCTAAAAACAGCAAAAATGCGGCAAAAAATAAAACGATTTTTTTCATATTTAGAAAAAATGTTATAAAAATGATGAAAAATGCTACTAACGGCAAAAATTTGATTTTCTTTGCGCTAAAATCGTGCCAAAAATAGCCAATTTTTGAAAATCTGCAAAACTTTTTTTATTTTTTTGTACCAAATATAACCTTTTTGATGAAAAAAACACTTTTCGCTGCGCTTTTCGCCACTTTTGGTTTGTCCGCGCAAGCCCAAACAGAAGATTTAACGGGTAGCAAACTGTCTGGGGATGTACAGACCATAGCCAATTTTTTTATTCGGGATAGCAGCATCGGCGCGGCTCGTACTCCACAATATGATAGACAAAAATTTGGTACAACAAGCTGGCTAACAATGAATTATCGCAATTGGGGGTTTGATATTGGTTTGCGTTTTGATGCGTTTAATAATTCCAACTTAGTTGACCCTTTGGATTCTTATACAGCTTTGGGGATTGGTCGCTGGCACGTGCGCAAACAAGTGGGCAAATTGGATATAACGGCTGGGTATATTTACGACCAAATAGGACTTGGGACTATTTTTAGAGCGTACGAAAATCGCTTTTTGGCTATTGATAATGCTTTGGTGGGAACGCGGTTTATGTACAACTTTAATGAAAATTGGCAGGTGAAAGCCTTTGCTGGCAAACAAAAAAAGGTAGAAAAACAACCCGATTTGTCTGAAGTTTATAAACCTATTATTGCGGGTTTGAGTGGCGAGGGTTATATCCCCGTCAATGACGATTTAAACCTTGTGGTCGGTGCTGGGGTGGTTCGCCGCACTTTGGACGATGAAACGATGAACGTGTTGGTGCAGGATATTAGCAGTTATGTGCCCGAAGATAAATTTATACCCAAATACACGACTTATGCGATGACGGCTTACAATCGGACGACGTACAAAAAATTTGAATTTTATGCCGAAGGTGCTTACAAAACGGCAGAAGCGGTCAATGTGTTGCGTTCTGACGGCGTTTTGGAAAATCACGACGGTTATAATATATTCAGTTCTTTGGCGTATAGCCAAAAGGGGCTTTCTATTATGGGGCAGTACAAACGCACCGACCATTTTGTGTTGAGAACCAGCCCTTTGCAGATTTTGAACAGGGGACAAATCGCTTATTTGCCGCCTATGGCTCGCCAAAATACCTATAGATTAACTTCTCGTTATAACGCTGCTACTCAAGAGTTGGGCGAACAAGCGCAGCAGTTGGATATTATGTACAGCCCCAACAAAAAAATACAGTTGATAGCCAATTTATCCAACATACAACAATTAGACGGGAATTTATTGTATAGAGAAGCGTTTGTAGAATGTTGGTACAAGAATAAAAATAAGTGGAAAGCTATGGTGGGACTTCAACTACAGGGTTACAATCAAGAGATTTTGTTGGTCAAACCGAATAAACCCAATTTGTACGCTATAGTACCTTTTGCCGAATTTAATTATAAAATTGACAAGAAAAAATCTTTTAGAATTGAGCTTTCTTATATGGATACAAAAGAAGATTACGGTTCTTGGGCTTATGCGTTATTTGAGTTGAATATAGCCCCGCATTGGTCTTTTTCTGTGTCGGATATGGTGAATGTTGTCCCCAAATTTTATAATAAAATCAACCATTTTTACACCGCATTGGTGGCCTATAGTGTGGAAAGTACGATGCTACAGTTTAGTTATGTGCGCCAAGTGGAGGGGATTGTTTGCACGGGGGGCGTTTGCCGCTACGAACCCGCTTTCAACGGTGCGCGGATAGGGCTTACTTCTCGTTTTTAACCTTTTTTTATTGCCAAGTGGTGGGGAAAATATACCTCAAGGTCAACCCAAATCCCAATAAACTGCTGCGGGGAATACCCAAAAAGGGTTTCCAATCCAACGCTACATTCACAGGGGCGTGGGTAAAGCCATATTCCATACCCAATACACCACTTATCCCCCCACCAAAACGAGAGGGTTGGCCGACTTCGGTATAAAATCCACCAAACAAACCAGCCCCAGCAAAAGCAGAAAAGCCCGTGTTGAACCCCACATCTATATGCAGGTGGTAGTTGGCTTCCAATACATAGGCGTTTCTATTCCTATTTTTTAAATCAAATTGAAAACCAGCCACCCCTTCTATAGCTTGTTGTATGTCAGGATAATAAAAAATAAATCTTTTATAGCTCAGCCCTATAGTGTTGCCCGCGCGCATACCTATTACGTGGTCGTAAAATTGGGCTTGGCTTTGTTGGTAAAATCCTATCAGTAGCAATAGGCAGATAAAAATTTTTTTCATTATTATGTTTTCGCTGTTAAAATTTTATCGGATAAATTATGGGTTTTGTAGCTAATTTTTTGCGCCAATGGGCTTTTGCTTTGGGCGCTGTGGGGGTGTATCGGCGTTGGATTGTTTGCTTTTTACTCCCTTTGGGCTTATTTGCCACTTTTTTTATGGGGGCTGGCTTACAAATGAAAATTATTTTGGAAGCACCTTTGCCTTCAGAACCGCGTTTGGTGGAAGTGCAGCGCAAAGATATGGAATCTAAACAAGTTTGGTTGAAAAATTTAGCAAATTTAAACCAAGAGTTGAATTTAGACACACTCTACAAACAGCTGATAGCGGATAGTTTTCAGCTGTTGCTTATTTATCCGCCGTTTTATGATAGTTTGAATTTGGCTGAAAAAAGCCCCAAAATAGAGGTTTTGACCCAACCGCAGTTGGATTATGAGCAAACTAAAATTTTGATAAAACATTTGCAAAAAGTTGATTATCAGCGTTTTAGCACATTAAATCCTAATTTGTCAATCCATCCTTTATCTTTTGAGCTAAAAAACAAGGGGGAAACTTTGGGCTTAAAAAAAACTATATCTATTTTTATCCAAATTTTATCCGCTTTGTTGGGTTTATTGCTTGTTTTTTCGGCTATGTGGGGGAGCAAATACTTGGCTATGCACCAGTTTGTGGACGAATTTAGGGACAAAGATAAGGTAACCGAAACCCAAAAAGGTTTGTTTTTATCCAAATTTATCACCCTGTTTTTTGTCAATAATGTAGCTTTGTTCCTAACTTTGTTGGGCTTGTGGATA
>JAAFIM010000128.1 GCA_013297745.1 Chitinophagales bacterium
TCGGTTCAACTGTATCCTAACCCAGCTCAAGATTATTTTAATCTGGCTTTTGAGCAGCCTTTGGAAAATGATGCGACTTTCCATATTTTTGATATGAACGGGGTTGTCGTCCAAACGGGGCAAATCCCACAAGGACAAAATAGTTTGCAAATCAATACCTACAACTTGCCACAAGCGCCTTATGTTATCTCTGTGCAAACCCAATCTCACAGAATACAGCGCAAGTTTGTTATCACCAGACCTTAATCTTTTTTAGCGATAAAAAAAACGGTTACTTCTCGCGAAGCAACCGTTTTTTTTATTTATGAAATAATGATATTTAAAGAGTTTCTAATTTTAGAAAGGGCTAGTTTGGTAAAATTAACGATTAATAACCATATCCAATTTTTTTGCTTCTTCCCGCAGGTAAACTATAGCCGCTTCGCGCTCATCTTTGACCAACCCGTCCAAAATAGCCTCTTTCAACCCATTTTTTAAAATACCCACATTGCGAGAGGGAGGAATGTTAAACATTTCCATAATATCATCTCCAGACACGGGCGGTTGCCAATTTCTTAAACGGTCTTTTTCCTCTACAGTTTCCAATTTTTCTTTCAGCGCGATAAGATTTTCTTGATAACGGCGGCGTTTTTCTTCGTATTGGGTGGTGGTATCCGCCCCGCAAAGGGTGATTAAATCCTCTAACTCTTCCCCCGCTTCCACCATAAGCCGACGCAAAGCCGAATCCGTAATCTCATTTTTGCTCAACGAAACGGGGCGGGCGTGCATTTCTACCAATTTTTGCACATATTTCATCTTCATATCCATAGGCAGTTTCAACCGGTTGAAAATACGCGGTATCATTTTCGCCCCCAAAGCCTCGTGTCCGTGAAAAGTCCAACCTTGCACAGGGTCAAATCGTTTGGTGGTGGGTTTGCCGATGTCGTGCAACAGCGCAGCCCAACGCAGCCAAATGTTATCCGTCTGGGTGCAGATATTATCCAACACTTTGATACTATGGTAGAAATTATCTTTGTGGTACAAACCGTTTTGTTGTTCTCGCCCGTACATCGCTTGCAGCTCGGGGAATATCAGTGGTAATAAATTAGCCTGTTGTATCAGTTTATAACCTACTGAAGGGGTAGCCGTAGCCATTATTTTCTGCAATTCGGTGGTAATCCGCTCTTGTGAGATGATTTTTATCCGCTCGGGCTGGGTAGAGATGGCTTTAAACGTCTTTTCTTCTATCTCAAAACCCAACTGGGTGGCAAAACGAACGGCGCGCATCATCCGCAAAGGGTCGTCCGAAAAGGTAACTTGAGGGTCTAAGGGCGTTTTGATAATTTTCTGCTCCAAATGCTCCAACCCACTAAACATATCTATAATTTGCCCATAATTTTCGCCGTTGAGGCTTACCGCCAAAGCGTTTATGGTAAAATCGCGACGGGATAAATCATCTTCCAACGTGCCATTTTCTACCAAAGGCTTGCGCGAATCGCTGCGGTAAGATTCTTTTCTCGCGCCCACTAATTCTATCTCCAAACCTTTAAAATTGATAGCTGCCGTGCCAAAATTTTCATAAAATTGCACTGAAGGCGCAGGACTTAGCAAAGAAGCCAACTTTTTGGCGAAAGCTATCCCGCTCCCCACACAAACTATATCTATATCTTTGCTATTTCTACCCAATAAACGGTCGCGCACAAATCCCCCCACCAAATAAGCGGGAAATCCCAACGCGCGGGCTGTTTCTACCACTTTATCGAACAAAAGTTGCTCTTCGGGTAGGATTAAAAACTCTTTTTTCATCTTTAATTTTATACTTTTTTTAGGGGGTGGGGATAATTTTTAGCGTTTGTATAAATTCGCTGCCGCGTTGTAGGTTTAGATAATAAACCGCCGTAGGCAAGGGCTGAACGGGGATAGTATTTTGCGCTTGGGGTGAAAATTCGCCCTGCTGTATCAACTGCCCCTGTTGTGTATAGAGTTGAAAGGTTATCAACTGCCCAAAAAGTTCGCTACCGATTATATTTTTACCCCCAAATAGCAAAATTTCTGCCCGTTGGGGTTGATAATGCGCCCGAAACGGGGAATTATCCGCTTGATTACTAACCTGTTCATCCACATCAGTAAAAGATTGGGGATAAACTCCAGCCACAGCGTCCAAATCAAACCCGCCCGTGATAAAAGGGGTGGGAAAAGGCTCGTTGATGATATTCCCACGGCTGTCTCTGTCCGCAAAATCGGGGTTTATACTGCCCGTTATGGAGATAATTTTCACCCAGCGCACGCTCTGAATATCCAAATTTGCTTTATTTGCTAATTCGGAAAAATCAAACCCAACCCCGTAATTAGCCCTGTATTTGCCCGCTAAATTGTGTATTTTTTCGGGATTAACCGCCCCAAATGTAGCAATTTGCGCGCTTGTATCGGATAAAGAAACACTCTCAAATCGGTAAAAATCTATCCCGTTGCTGCTAATTTCTACAAAAGCCAACTCCAAAAAACTATCCGAAAAACCATTCTCAAAAACCACCAAATCGTAACCCGCTCCGTCGCGCAAGTGCTCCGAAAATTCTAAAATCGCCTCGCCCCTGTCCCCCAAACTCAACACTCGCCCGTCTCCAGCCCTGCCGCAAGCGTCCACATCCGTCCCGCTATTGACCAAACCCAAATTGGGGCGGCTGATGTCCTGAAAACCCAAACTACTTTGGCAATTATCCGCCCAAATGCGCAGATTAAAACTATTTTTATAAACCGCCAACGAACCCACCGTACCAGCCGCGCCGTCGTATTGAGCAGTTGCCAAAAATGGGCTTATAATGGATAAAAACGAAAAAATAAAACAGAAAATAGGGCAAAAATTGCACATAATAGAGGGTAAAAATTAAGACTTTTTGAATTAAGGGCTATTGGATTATTTTTTTATCCATACTCCTTTTGCACCTTCCTGTTCTACAAATCGAGGGGGCAAAAGTGTGGGGTTAAAATAGCGGCAATTGGAAACATTCAATCGTTCTAATAGGCTATTTTTTAAATTTGGGAAAAATAAATTAGGATTATTTTCACAATCTAAGCTACGTAAGCTCATCCATAGGCTGTAAGGCAAACTTTGTATTTGATTATTAGCGCACTCCAATTTTTCTAATCTATCGGGTAAATTATCGGGCAATGAAGTTAATTGATTATTGGCGCAACTCAATTTTTCTAATTTATCGGGTAAATTGCTGGGCAATGAAGTTAATTGATTATTGCCACAATACAATTCTTGTAGATTATTTGGCAAATTGCTGGGCAATGAAGTTAATTGGTTATTGAAACAATTCAGTTCTCGTAGATTATTTGGTAAATTGCTGGGCAATGAAGTTAATTGATTATTGGCACAATACAACGTCTGCAGATTGTCGGGTAAATTGTTGGGCAATGAAGTTAATTTATTATTGCCACAATACAATTTTTGTAGATTATTTGGTAAATTATTGGGCAATGAGGTTAATTTATTATTGGCACAATGCAATTCTTGTAGATTGTTGGGCAAATTGCTTGGAAGAGCAATTAATTCGCTATTTTCGCAATACAGATACTGTAGTTGATTGGGCAAATTAGCTGGCAAGTGATTTATTTTTTTCCATATTCTTAATTCTTTTCTGTCAAAATCTTTTGCCTCGTACAAACCTATATCGTTGTAACCACAATACTTAATAATCGCTTTTATATCCCAATTTTGCCCCACACAAATTTCCTCCGCCAAAGCAATATCTATTTTATCATTAGAACAAAGCAATTGTATAACCGCCCAAGCTTCTTTTTCCTCAAAAGTGTAGTACAAAGAGCAACATTCTGCGGTTATGGTGCGAATTATTGGTTTGTATTTAAGATAAGGAAAACGCAAATTTAGATTAAAAGAACAATCCAAAACTTCTAAATTATCTAATAAATAATCGGGTAAATGGGTTAATTCGTTGCCACGACAATATAATCTGCGGATAGTATTGGGCAAATCGTTGGGTAAATTACTAATTTTATTCTCATTGAAATGTAATTCTTTTAGCCCTTTTGGCAAATTGCTGGGAACTTGCAAGCCTTCATTATTGGAAAAATTCAAAACCTCTAATGCTGGGGGGAAAACGGCAGTCCATACTTTAAGTTGATTATTGGCACAGTTCAAAAATTGCAAGTTATTGGGCAAATCAGGTAAAACACTTATCCGATTTTTGGCGCAATCCAAATAGGTTAAAGTTATGGGCAAAGCAGGCAAATAGCTAATTTTATTCATTTTACATTTTATCCGCAATAAACTCAAAGGCCAAGTTTCGGGTAAAATATCAATTTTATTATTTGTGCAAATTATCTCCTGTAGGTTTTCAGGCAGTTGTTTGGGTAAACTATGGATAAAATTATCACTACAGTTTAAGTAACGCAAATTAGGGGGCAGTGTATCGGGTAAAAAAGTCAGTTGGGTAAAATTACAAAACAGCTTTTGCAAAAAATAAGGCAAATACTGGGGTAAAGTAGTTATAGGATTGTGTTGACAGTCTAAAATCTCCAAATATGGGGGCAAATTATCCGATAGATTATTTAATCGGTTGCGGTGGCAAACCAAAATTTTTAGCGCAGCAGGCAATTTATCGGGCAAGGACGTGAGTTGATTATTATTGCAGTATAAAACCTCCAAATTTTCAGGCAAATTATCTGGCAAGTGCGTTAGTTGGTTATTTGCGCAGTATAATTTTTTCAACCCTTTGGGAAGTGGCAAAGGCAGCGAGGTTAAGTTTTTACCGCTTAAATTTAACACTGGGTTAGAAAAACGCAAGGGGTTGTAAAGCCCTATCTTATCATATCCATATTTTTTTATAATCCATTGAATATCCCAATTCAATCGGCTGCAAATATCTTCTGCTGTTTGTATCTGTTCAGGCGCAGAAGTAAGCAGCATTTCTATAATAAATTCTATTTCATCTATGTTAGGATATTCCATAAGAAAAATTATCGCGTATTTTGCCACAAGAGAATAATAAAACCCAAAACCCACCAGAGTAGATTTTGGGCGCAAAAATAAGCGTATAAATTAAAAAAAATAAAGTTTAGAACGTTTTTATCAATTTATATAAACTATCTTGGTATAAAATCGGCTGCGAAGTGGGCGTGGCTGTGTTCAAAATGATAAAATCAGCCCCATAACGTCGCGCTTTTTCGCTCAATTGGGTGTCGGTGGAGTATAAATAATTGGGTTCAAAAGCCCAGCGCACAGCTTCAAACCCTAATTTATCCGTGTAGCCGTAAATATCCATAATCTCCGTATGCCAACGCTTCAACGCCCTATCTTCAAACGGAAAAGTTTTGAAATCGATAATAATACTCCTTTTGGCGGTCAATCTCAACTCGGAAAAATTGGGCGGGCACAAAAATCGGGCTGCAATTGGGCTGTTTTGGGAGATAAAAGCGGCAATTTTTTGCTTGTCGGAGGGAATTTGGGCTATAGTAAACTGATGCGAACAGGCTTTTTTCAAAAAACTATCCCCAATTTGTCTCGGCGTGAGCAAATAATAGGTTAAAAATGCCCCAATTAAGGTTAAAAATAAGAATAAATAGGGTTTTGGGTTGGTTTTATACTGCGAAATAAACCCCGCACTTGCCAAAAACGCGCCTAAAAACAGATAAATGTCAGCATTGTCGCCCAATTGTGGATATAGCGCGTAAATTGACCAGCCCAAAAACGCATATATCGCATAATTTGCATATTTCCAACCACCAAAAACCAACAAAAACAGCTCAAAAGCCAATAATCGCAACGGGTCTAATAGTAAAAGATAGTGGGAGCG
>JAAFIM010000129.1 GCA_013297745.1 Chitinophagales bacterium
CCACGCGGCAATAAAAATTTTATCAAAATATATCATTTTTTTATTTGATTTCGTGCGTGGGGTATAAAACCCCACGCTATTGAGCGCGCAAATTGTACACAGTTTTTCTTACTAAACATCTGTTTAGTATAAAATAGCTATAAGTTAAATTGAGTAGAATTTTTTTTAACGGCTTGCGCCTAAAAAATTTATTTTCCGTACTTTTTTGATGGCAAAAAAGTACCAAAAAAGCCAACGCCAAAAAGGCGTTTTTGCTTATATTTTTTTCAAAAATAAGCGCAAAACCGTCGCTACAAGCCGACGTTTTTTGCTACGCAAAAAAGCTACTGCCCTCGCTGCGCTCGGTTGGTCGTCTTTTCGCGACATACGCTGGTTTTGGCGTCGCACAGCGAAAATTTAGCTTTTTAACTTAACTTTTATCACAAAATAGCTTAAGCGTAACTCCACTATTTAACTCTTAATGCTAAATTAAGTAACTGAACAAAATGGAAGTAATTTTTACACTTCAGTAAAAACTTGGGTTTTGGAAATTTTCTTAACGGCTTACGCCTAAAAATTTCTTTTTATTCGTACTTTTTGCAGGCGCAAAAAGTACCAAAAACGCCTTGTTTCTATAAACTTGTTCGCTCCGCTTGCTAAAGCTGCGCTCCGTCTCACTTCAGACAGTATAGAAACTCAACGGATTGGTGTAGTTACGCGCTCCGCGCGATTATTCACTTTGTTTTTGTCTACTTACTTAGATAGTGATTATTTATTCAGTTTGATTATTTTATTATTTTTTAAAATCAAAACCTCGCCGCCCTAAAATGGACGTAGAAATTAACTTTGAAAATTTTTTAACTTTATTCCCAGCTGTAGCCTTACCTATTAGCTTAACCTCTGAAAGTCAACGTATTATAGCCAAAACTCAAAAACCATTGGATGAAAAATTTGCGGTGCGTTTTTTGCTAAAAGAAGATGAATGGCTGGACGAATACACCGAGTTTATGCCCTGTTTTAGCCTGCCAGCCAACAAACATTTTTGCGGGTTGGTGTATTGGCAAGCCACCTTATTGGGTAGCAGTTACGAATTGATTTGTTTTTCGCCCAAAGGGGAAATTTTGGATAGGGTGACTTTGGCGGGAACTAAATACGAAGAAAATGAGTTGGTACAAACAGTGTGTACTATTCGCCCCGATTGGACGGTAGCTCAAGGGCAAGCTCGCTTGGACGCGCATAGAGCCAAACCCATAGCGGGAGAAACGCAATTGGCTATACTCAAAATCACTAATGAGGGTGAAATTATAGAGCTTTAACCCCCCAACCCTAAATTTATTTTTTTTAAAACCAACAAACTTTTATGTCAAAAAACAAGAAAAATTCCCCTAAAATTCCCGTTCCCCAATTAGAACAATCTATTCAGCAGTTGTTTGAAAGCGAACCCAACGCACAGTATAATTCCACCCAAATCGGGGAAAAATTGCGCGCTTCCAACAATCGCGACTCTTTGGAGCACGTATTGAATAAATTGGTAGAAAGTGGACTATTGGTACAAAATCGTTCTGGGCGTTATTTTCTAAAATCTGCCGAAAATCAGATAAGAGCAGCTAAAGACCAAGCCGAAGTAGAAGCCCGCAAGGATGAAAAAGTGGCTGTAGGTACTGTGGATATGACCCGCACGGGCGCAGCTTATATCGTTTTGGACGGGGATAAAAATGCTACCGATGTATACGTTCCCGCCAATAGAGTGGGCAGCGCACTCAATCAGGACAAAGTGCGGGTGGCTTATCGCTACAGCAGCAAAGGCAAAGCCGAAGGGCGGATTATGGAGGTCGTGCATCGCCACAATAGCCATTTTATCGGCATAGTGCGCAAGCTGGAGCATTCGGCAAGTTTAAAACCGCTCAATCCAAATATCAATTTTGAAATCCGTTTGGAAGAAAATCCACTATTCCCCGCCAAAGATGGGGATAAAGTGGTGGTGCAAATTGTAGAATGGCATAATCCCCAAGCTAAAATCAACCAACCAACGGGCAAAATTACCGCTATTTTGGGCGGTAGTAACGTATCAGAGGCAGAAATGCAGTCTATTCTGTTGGAATATGGGTTTGATTTGGAGTTTCCTCAGGCTGTTTTGGATGAAAACGAGGCTATCGTGGAAGAAATTAGCGAAGAAGAGGTTAAAAAACGCTGGGATTTTAGAAAAATTACCACTTTTACCATCGACCCGCTCACCGCCAAAGACTTTGACGATGCTTTATCTTTTCAGTTTTTGGAAAATGGTAACTACCAAATCGGGGTGCATATCGCCGACGTTAGCCATTATGTAGTCCCCAAGTCAGCTTTGGATGAAGAAGCAGCCAAACGCACCACTTCAGTTTATTTGGTGGATAGAGTTTTGCCTATGCTACCCGAAAAATTATCCAATGGGGTTTGCTCACTGCGCCCAAATGAGGATAAACTAACCTTTGCCGCCGTGTTTGAATTTAGCCCTCAAGGAGAAATTTTAACCGAATGGTTTGGCAAAACGATAATTCACTCCGACCGCCGTTTTACTTATGAAGAAGTGCAAGAGGTGATAGAAACCAACGCGGGCGATTATCTCAAAGAAATCCAAATTTTGAACGGTTTTGCCCAAAAAATGAAACGCGAGCGGTTCAAAAAGGGTGCTTTTAACTTTGAGTCGCCTGAAGTTCAATTCCGATTGGATGAAACGGGCAAACCCACGGGCGTTTATACCAAAGTGCGTAAAGAAGCCCATTTTTTGGTGGAAGAATTTATGCTTTTGGCCAACAAACAGGTTGCGACTTTTATATTCAAAAAATATAAAGAAACTGGCAAAATTATCCCTTTTGTATACCGTATCCACGATTTGCCAGACATGGAAAAAGTGGCTAATTTTGTACAATTTGCTCAAGTTTTTGGACACCAGCTCAATATCAAATCGCCAAAATCGGTTGTGCAAGAAATAGGCGGGTTATTGTCAAAAACTGTGGGCTTGTCCGAACACGATATTTTGCAATCGCTGGCTATCCGCACGATGGCCAAAGCTGAATACTCTATCAATAATATCGGCCATTACGGGTTGGCTTTTGATTATTATTCGCATTTTACCTCGCCCATACGCCGCTATGCGGATGTGTTGGCGCACAGATTGTTGGAAGAGGTTTTGGAAAAAATTCCCACAAAAATTACCACAGATAAACTAACCGAGCATTGCCGCCATATTTCCCAAAAAGAGCGTAAAGCTATGGAAGCAGAGCGCGCTTCTACCAAATATAAACAAGCCGAGTTTTTGCAATCGCAAATTGGTACGGTTTATGAAGCGGTTATCAACGGGATGACTGAACGGGGAATTTACGCCGAAGTGCGCGAAAATCGCTGCGAGGGGATGATAAATTTTGACAATATGTACGAACGCTTTGAGCTGCAAAAAGATGGTTATCATATAAAAGGTAAATCCCGCAGCTACAAAATGGGCGATATTGTGTTTATAGAGGTGTTGTCGGTTAATTTGTTGAAACGTCAGATTGATTTCAAACTGCTTTCTGAGCGTTGGGTGCAAAAATTCCAACCCGAAGTTTGGGAAAAATACCTAGAAAAAAATCCCCAAGCCAAAAATAACCCCGAAGCGCAGGATGAAACCCGCACTACACACACAGAAACTCGCACAACCGCTAACCCCAAAACGAAAAAATATCTGCTACAACCCAAACCCAAAAAGGGAGAATAGCGGGTTGAGGGCTGCAAAATAACAGCTTTTTAACCATTACACAAAATTTATTTTGTAAAATGGGGTTTTATTTGCAAAAGTTTTATACCTTTGCGGCGTTTTAGCCTTATTGGCGAATATTTATACTCACTTTTTACATTTTATAAACAATTTATGTCCAAAAAACTGTACGCGCTGTTTCTACATTTAGATGCAGCATACTTTGAAGGCGTTTATGACAGCAAAGAAAAATGCCAAGCCGCTATCGCCGAAGTAGAAAAACAACTCGCTAGTGATGGCGAACAAATTGAATTGACTGAAGAAATGTACGATATCGTAGAAACTGAAGTCAACGACAGCATTAATTTTGTCGTAGCTGAATACGATGATGTAGATGAAGATTACGAAGAGTAATCCTCGTCCCCCTTTACACAGCCCGCCTTTTTGGTAGGCTGTGTTTATTTTTTCTAAAAATCTTGATAAAATTGTTATAAATATAAAACTATGAATTTTGATTTAATCGTTATTGGTTCTGGTCCTGGAGGTTATGTGGCTGCTATCCGCGCTACCCAATTGGGGCTAAAAGTGGCTGTAGTAGAGCGCGAATCTTTAGGCGGAATTTGTTTGAATTGGGGCTGTATTCCCACCAAAGCTTTGCTCAAATCCGCCCAAGTGTTTGAATATATCAGCCACGCCAAAGATTATGGCATTACCATAGGCAAACCCGAAGCTAATTTTGTGGATATGGTAAAACGTAGCCGCGATGTAGCCTCCAAAATGTCCAAAGGGGTTAATTTTTTGATGGATAAAAATAAAATTACCGTTATCAAAGGCGAAGGTAAATTGACCGCCACCAAAAAAGTAGCGGTAACATTAGAAGGCAAGACGCAAGAATATACAGCCAAAAATATCATTATTGCTACAGGCGCACGCGCTAGACAATTGCCAAATTTACCCGTTGATGGGGTGAAAATTATAGAATATCGCAAAGCTATGAGCTTGCCCACTCAACCCAAATCTATGGTTGTGGTTGGTTCTGGTGCTATCGGGATGGAGTTTGCCTATTTTTACAACGCTATCGGCACTAAAGTTACCGTAGTGGAGTATTTGGACGCAGTTTTGCCCCGCGAGGACGAGGAAATTAGCAAAGAAATCACTAAAGTGTTTAAAAAATCGGGCGTAACTATAGTTACAGGTGCTGCCGTGCAGGATGTAGATACCAAAGGCGCAGGCTGCAAAGTGCGCGTTATCAACAACAAAACCAAAAAAGAAGAGTTTATAGAGTGTGATGTGGTGCTTTCTGCCGCTGGTATCAGCCCCAACACCGAAAATATAGGCTTGGAGACTTTGGGGATTAAAACCGAAAAAGGTTTTATCAACGTGGATAAATTCTACCAAACCAACGTAGCCAACATTTTTGCTATAGGCGATGTAATCCCTACTCAAGCTTTGGCGCACGTGGCAAGTGCTGAAGGGATTATTTGCGTGGAAAAAATTGCTGGACATCATCCCGAACCAATAGATTATAACAACATCCCCGCTTGTACTTATTGCAGCCCAGAAGTGGCTTCAGTGGGTTATACCGAAGCTCAAGCCAAAGAAAAAGGTTATCAAATCAAAGTGGGCAAATTCCCCTTCTCTGCCTCTGGCAAAGCCTCTGCTGCGGGAGCAAATGCTGGGTTTGTGAAGTTGATTTTTGATGCTAAATATGGCGAAATTTTAGGCGCGCACATGGTTGGGCTTAATGTTACCGAAATGATAGCTGAAATTGTGGTGGCTCGCAAGTTGGAAACTACAGGTATGGATATAGTCAAAACCGTACACCCTCATCCTACTATGAGTGAGGCTATTATGGAAGCTGCCGCTGCTGCTTATGGCGAGGTGATTCACCTATAAAATAAATGCTTATATAGATAATTTAAAACGCGCAAAAGTTCTGTAAATGGGCTTTTGGGCGTTTTTTTGTTTTAATATTTGGAGTTACGCTTGAGGTTTAATTTTCGTACAAGATAGCTATCATATTAAATCGGGTAGAAATTTTTTTTAACGGCTTACGCCTAAAAAATTTATTTTCCG
>JAAFIM010000013.1 GCA_013297745.1 Chitinophagales bacterium
AACTTAAATTTGTTTCCACTTGCAACAGTTTCACATCAAATTCTGTAGTATCTGTGTCTACTTGGCTTTCAGTTTGGGGTTCGTCCATAACCAAAGCATCCAAATAAGCCAGATATTCGTTAAAGTGGGCTTGGTCGGTAAATTTCAACATACCGTTTTGCACGCTGGGCATAGTCGGCAAGCTGCGGAAACCTCCATTGGAAGGCATAGGAAATGTTTTATTATTAGATTGAAGCAAACTTTCCGCCTGTTCTTTTTGGCAAGCGGTGAAAAATAGGGCGGCTGACATCGTTAGCGCAGCCAAAAGATTAGTTTTTAGCATTTTATCTGCTGTTTTTGTTATAAATGTTTTAGATTTTAAAAACAAGTAGAATGTTTGCTATGCAAACATTCTATAACAGAATATGCTATGCTTAGTCTATACAAAAAGGAAATTCCCGCGTAAGCGGGCGAGTTGGCCAACTGTTTTATTTGTTTTTATATTTGACAGCGCAAAGGTAAAGCGAGTTTTTTATCCCACCAAATTTTTTTTATAAAAAAGCAAAAATTTAATATTGGCTTAACATTAAAAATTACAAAATATAATAAAAAAAAGCAACTGCAGCACGTAGCTACAGTTGCTTTTGTCATTTTATCAAAAAGTATAATTAAGGTCTTTGTATAATCACCTGTCGTTGTGTGCGAACTCTATCGTTTCCGATAATAAAGAAGTAAGAAGCGGCAGGATAATCGCGGGTATCAATTTGTATATTTTGAGTGCCAGCGTTAGCTTGTCCCGACTGCATCGTTTGCCCCAACACGTTCACCAATTGCCATTGATAATCAGTAGCCAAAGGTTGTTCAAACTGAACGGTAAAGTTATCTACTGCGGGATTGGGGAACAATTTGCAGGTAGAAGTTTCTTTATCGTGGTTTGGACGCAAAGGTATTACTGTAGTCAAAGAATCGTAAGCATAAATCGTCAAATCGCGGGTAGTCGCCACCTGATAAACTTCAGGGTTGGATTCGTCCCCATTCTGTATAAACACTACAGCCGACAACAACGAAATTGTACTTGGCAAATTGATTGTGCTTGTGTAACTTTCGCTGAAACTAATCTGCTGCCCTTGCCACCAACTGCCCAAATACTGCTCACCTGCAGGTGTAGGCAACATTTTGCGCATAACGCCCATTAGCTCGTACTGAACGCTATTTTGATTTAACAATTGGCAAGGTATGCTATCTTCCACTATCACCGCATAGAAGCGATAATCGTCTGTGGGCATAGGTTTGGTAGCTTGGAACGAAGCCGAAACGCTGATTTCACCTGTGGCTGTGTTGATAGACAATGGGTCAACAAACACGTTGAAAGCAGGGAATTGCAGCATATCCAAATCCACAGAATCTATATTCAAACCAGAAGTAGTCGCATCTCCGCGAGGTGTACCATCTACCAAAGCGCGATTGTCAAACTGTTGTACGCCATAGAATAAAGAACGAGCTGATACATCATTGAAAGAAACCGCATTTTGTTGGTCATCCAAAGAACTTACTTCAGAATGGTACTGAATAAGGCTAAAATCGCGCCCGTTGTAGTTGTTGAATATCTGCCCATACAAACCTTGGTCTACCAAATGCACATCAGGGTAAGCGAAATTGGTAAAATGCTCTACCAATACATTGCGCCCACGCTCACCTATCCATACGCTATCAAAAGCAAAACCTTGAGGTTGGTCAACTAAAACGGTATTGGCAGTGGTAGCAAAAGATATACGGAAACGCACATTTTCGCGCCCAGCAAAACTATCCAAACGATAGCGAGAATTTTCCCAACCATTGCTAATTCCAGTCCAACCTGTAGGATTGAGGGTAGAACGCTGCGAACCAGGGCGAGATAACAAGAAGTCGGATTGATACCAACGCTGGCCTTTATTGATAGAACCCACTGCATACCAATTATCATCCACAGGATTATAAGCCTCCAATACAGCCCCATCAATACCAGGGGTCATATCTCTCCAAATATCCAAAGAAATCATTGGTCTCCAAGTGCGGCTAAAGTCAAAACAAGGGCTATAAACGTGCGCTCTTTCGTCCAAGTTGTAAACATTATCACTAGTAGCGTGTGTAACCCAAGCTTTATTGCCTGCGTCTTGTATGTGTCCGTTCAACAAATCGGCATATTGCCAAGTAGTGTCCGTGCGTGAGGTGTCGTTATTACCAAATTTTTCCTGTTGTGGCAACCAACCCCCATTTGAGAGTTGGAAATCTTCCACGTAAGGAGCAGCATATCTGTCCAAAACCACCAATGGAGAAACCAAAAGCGGGTTAGAAACTGATACTTGGCAGAAACCTTGATTGGTAACGGTCAAAATTGGGTTCAAATAACCCGTATTGCTGTTGTAAGTATGAGTTTGGTTGGGGATAACCGCGCCCGATGAGGGGATTACTGTGGTGGTATTGCCGTCGCCAAAAGCCCAAACTACCCGCGTAATACTGTCAAAACTTGGGTCAAAATTGCCTAAAGTTGGGTTGAAAGTTATCAACTGCCCAGCACAACCACCCACTACGGTAAAGTTGACGTCTGGAGTGTGGTACAAGGTTACATCCTTGAATCTCGTGTCTGTACAACCAAACGCGTTGGTGTAAGTGTAAGTAATTCTTCGTGGTCCTGCTTCCGAATTCAAATCCAACGTGTCGGGTTGAATAATGCTCGTAACGGGCAAGTTGTCGGAGAAAATCCCCCCAACAGGCGTAACCAAATTATTAGAACCCAAATGCAATAGCGAATCTTGGTTGCAATATACAGAATCCATATTAAACACAATCCTTGGGAATGGGCGCACTTGGAACGTGTCTGTGCCCGTGCTGGTACAACCCCTCAAATTGGTGAAAGTATAAAATACATCGTAATGGATTGGCGTTTGCGCCGTCGCTGCTGTTGTGTCCATCAATTGGCTTGGGTCTATATAATAGAAACTACTATCTACTTGTATAGTGTCTGTATTGAATGTATTGGTAATCTGCAAATAACCAGAACCTGGATAATAAGGCGGATTAGCCAATAACAAACTACCCGTTTCGTTCTCGCAATATGCTCTATCATTGGGCAAACCAGTGAAGAAAATCACAGGAACTGTGTCAATTCTAAACGAATCCGTAATCGTAGCTTCACAATTGGGCACATCAGGGTTTCTAAAATAATAGCTTACATAATGCCAACCTGCGCCCATACTTGCGGGTTGTAGTCTGTCTCCCAAACCAAAACCTCCTCCAGATGCGGTCATTATACCCTGGTTGAAAGCTATAGTGGTATCTACCCAAACATTACCCATTGCACCTATCAACTGACGATGTTGTACACGAATAAATTTGTCTGGGTCGTTCAAACATAAGCTATCAGGCAAACGCACAGAATCAGCTACCAAATCAAAACTCAATCTTAATCTACCTTGTACTCTTGTGGTAAATCTGGTTGTGTCCACACAACCGTTGGCTGCTGTATAAATGTAAGATATGGTCGTATTGCCCACTCTACCCAGCACCGTTACTGCAGAGTCCGCTTTCCATTGCGCTACTCCAGCCCCTGCGTTGCCATTTGTAACCCCTGCCCCTGTAAAATAACCCGAAACAGGCAATCCGCGTGGATTGACAGCAGCCACATTAAGCACAGTAGGAACTGCGCCCTCACAATATGCTGTATCCAAACTAACAATATGCGCACTATCAGGAATACCCACAACAGTAACCGTGTCATAAATCGTACTCACACACTGATTGAGTGGGTCGCGGTAGCGATAAGACATAATTTCAGTACCCAAACGGCGTGGGGTAAATCTTAAATCTACACTGGTATTAAAGGCTATATTATTCGCCACGTTTCCACCTAAAGTCATATTGGTAGTATCAGTACCTAATATCCTTGTAAAATTGAAAACACCCCCAGCAGGATTAGCAGACAAAGGCACTGAAGGTGCATTGTTGCAATAACTAGGCGATAAACTAGCCATCGTCACAGTCGGATGCGCTTTGATAGTCACAGGTATCACCACACTATCCACACAACTACGGGTATCGCTAAATGTATATTTAATGTTATAATTGCCTGCAGGTATAGAACTTGGTATAAATCTGAAAGTCGAATCGTTGCCTGGTATACTAGCGATGCCCGCACCTGATAGAGAACCAATACCAAACTGACAATTAGCTGCTGATATTTGACGTACAATCACAGTATCCAAAGAAATCCAACGGGTCGTTCTACCCGCAGAATAGGCATGGAAAGCAAAATTATAATTCCCGTTGGCTGGGGCTATAAAACTATGCGACTGTAAAGTATAAAAACCAGCATAATTATCGTCTAATATAGGGAAATTGGCTAGTATAGTGCTTTGTCCGCCCACATTCTGCCCTTGTCCTACAGTAACCTTCATTGCGGCATCTGCACAAGTAGGGCAATTGCGAGGCCCTACACGCAACCAGTACTCTATTTGATAAGTCCCGCCTGCCACCATTGGAATGTTACGAGTATAAACCCAAGTATTTTGTGGCTGTGAGACAGTATCTACAAAAGCTACCCCATAACCATTTACATAACGCTGTCCCCAACCAGAAGAAGCAGGGTTGATATTTTGAAAAAACCAACCAGCCGGCAATTGGGGCAAATCAAAACCTTCTCGCATCAATTCTCCTCCACTAGCGCCTACACATACAGGCGAAGGCAAGGTTTGGAATATAAACGCACCATCATTAGTACAAAACTCTGTGGTAGCAAAGGTATCAATTCTTACCGTTGGCAAAGGATAAACTTGGAACGTATCTCTTGCTTCAGTTACACAACCAAAACTATCCGTAACTTGGTGGATAACCAATTGCGAGCCTGGTGTGGTCAATGTGGGCGTAAAGTATAATTGTCCAGCCACTCGCGGCTGGGAAACTCCATTAACCAATAAAATGGCTGTCATTGCTCCCGCCGAACTGGTATTTACCAAATCAGGCAAAGCAGAATTACAATAAGCATCTTGGCCACTTGCTGTGCTAAATGCAGGGCTTATAGGCTCAGGAATTTTAAACCTAAACGTATCTCTGCTGCGGCAGGCTACCCCATTGAGGGTATAAATCAGCACGTAATCAGTGTTGGCAGTTTCGTTTTGATGTACCTGGAACGAATTAAGTATATTATTGGGCAATATATTCTCCGTAGCATAAGCGCCCGTTCCGCCCACTAAACTAAACACACCGCCTGAGGGGGTTCCAACCACTAAATTATCTGTATTATCTTCGCAATATACACGAGACAAAGCAGCCACTGGTATATCTACAGCTACTGTATCTTCTATAAATAGAGGCTTCATATAAGAAGCTATAACGTATTGCACCGTATCAAAAGGTACGACACCGTTAAACTCTACCCTTCTATACCAATATTGTATCAAAATAGAATCTCTTCGCAATTGTGGTATAGTTGGGGACGCATCTCTTGGCGTATATCTAAATATCTCCAAACCAACGTTGCCGTTGATAGTATCCAAATAGCGGTTGGGTAAAGCTATGCTGTCGCGGGTTCTAACCACCATCGTATTGAATGTATCCCGATAAGTGACCCCACCACCCAAGGCAATAGGAGTATTGCCACTGTATGGATAAGCCGCATCTCTATTGAATGTGACTGGATTTATATTTCTACAAATTGTATCCGCCAAAGGCAAAGCTGTAGGAGCAGGCAAGACAGTGATATTATTGGAAACCGTATTTACACAAATTCCATTCACTATGCTGTAAGTCAGCGTATGCACACCAACACCAGCGTTGGCAGGCAAAAATTCATCTGGGTCACCAGCAGGAGCGGTAAAGCTACCACCATAACGCACATCGTGTAATTGCACCCCCGCTCTAATTGTTGTATCTCTCAACCATCTAGCAGGACTTGCAGCATGCGGAGAAACTCTAGCCACTAGATTTTCTAAGCGCTCACGCGATTGCGAAACAGAGATATTATTGAACGAAACAGAAGTCAAATTCACAGAACGCCCAACCACCAATTGGGTTGAAGTATCAGGGAAAGGACATGCATTTCCATTCGAATAACTTGAGGTGTATTGATACACAACCCTCATCGTATCTATACCCAAACTATCATATTGACTAAACGGTATAAGCGAAGGATTAAGCGCATTACCCAAAAATGCAGCTATTCGCATAGTATCAGCTGACGGTACAACTGGAGTAATAGCTGGGTTGCGATAACTTTGCAAAATAAACATTCCACCCAATGGAGTTCCGATTAAATTGATAGGATTTCCGTTTGAGCAAATTGTATTGGGTAATCCAGAGAAGCTTAGCGGTTCGTTATGAATTTGCAAAAATGGGGTAAGCGCTGTATCTAACGTTCCGTTAGCACGGTTGCCAATTAATCTGACAAAAGAACCTTTGCCTATATCTGGCACTACAAAACGAAGCGTTTGCTGAAAGACTGTGCTGCCACCAAAATTTTGACGCGTTAAAGTCGAATCGAAAATCATATTGGTGTAGGCGTCTTGTTGATTAAATATAGACACCGAAGTTACACTAAAAGCATAATTAGCTGTATTTATACGCAACGTATCCCCCACACAAGCCTCATAAGGTACAGATTGTGGATTTGTATTAACGATATTGACTGTAGCCACATCCAATACTCTCAAGAGAGAAGAGGTAGTAAAGGTACAACCAGCAGCTGTATAACTATAAGTAACCTGATAATTGCCTGGTAGCACTGTAGACGGATTAAATATATTTCTGCGAGGTGCATTAGTGAGCCCAGGATTTGTAACCGTATAAGCAAATAAAGGCACTATACTATATACCCCTGAAGGATTAGTATGTTGAGTGGTTGGCAACAAGCCTGCACCCAACACATCTAAATCTACTGGCCCGCCACTTGCAGCCAATTGATTGGATGGCATAAAATTTAATGAAAATCCAGCTACTGCGGATACAGGCGTAACTTGGATGATATTAGAAGTATCCAAACAATTTGTGGCTGTATCTCTCAATACTATAGCATAGCCTCCTGATGTAATCGCGCTATAAGTTGGCAAAGTTGCTCCAGGTATAAACCGTAAATCAGTTAAAGCAAACGGAGGTCCAACACTATCAATCATCCATTGGTAGGTACACGAAGAACAAAGAGTACGCAACCTTAGAGGCGCTCCATTGCCCGCACAAGAATTAGTAATAGTGGTATTGGCGGTAATCGCATCCTCTACTATAGCTCCAAGGGCTGCTAGCGGATTTAACGAAAACGGCGGGCTTACTGCTCCACAAGTACTTCCTTGAGATACAGAAACTGTATAACCACTCGCTGTAGTTACTGTAATCGCAGAATAAATCCTTCTTGGAGTCATAGTATCCATACCATTGGCTGTAATAGTTGTTAAACTATTTGACCATTGATACCTACAGCCTATACAAGGTGTTACACTCAAGCCAATGGGATTATTGCCACAAATAGAAGACGCTGTACCTTGTATAACAGGCGCAATAATAACCTCCTTAACAGTGTCAATTTCAGAATCTTGCACACAGCCGCTTGAACTTCTCACCTGTACACGATACAAGCCAGCAGAATCAGCAGTTATTGTATTGATAGTTGTAACTTGTATCAAACTACCATTTCTAAACCAATTGTATAAACAGCCACCCGCACATTTATTAGTAGGAGTTACCCCTGCTGTCAATGTAATAGCTGCCCCATTGCACACCACCCCTGAATTGGTTTCACTTAATGTTACCTGGTAGCCGCCAGTGATAATAACCTGTTGTGCAGAAGTATCAGAACAACCAGAAGCATACAACACAGCCACCCTGTAAAGTCCTGTATCTATTACCGTATAAAAACTATCATTTAATGCCCCATAAATAGGCTGATATGGACTGTTTATGTTGGGGCTTCTCAACCAAGTATAACTGCAGCCTGGGCAACTAGAAGTGCGCAAAACAGGGCTAATGCCATTACAATATTCTGTAGAGTTGGTAATAATAGAAGGAACTATTACATTTTGAGCATTTATTGTAACTGTATTTGATTGTGTTTGACAACTGCCAATTTGTACTATAGCATAATAATTGCCTGTTTGACTGACCGTTATAGTGTAATTGCTGTTATTAAGAGTAGTAATAGGGATATTATTTCTATACCAGCGATATTGGCAACCCAAACAAATAGAAACGGATAGTGTGGTTACATCACCTGCGCAGATATTTGACCGATTTGCTACAGCAGTCGCAGAAGTGAGACTAGTTAACGACACTGCTGCTATCCCAGTCAATGCTCGACAGCCATTGATATTTGTAACTTCAGCATGGTAATTGCCATCTTGTGTAGCATAATAAACTGCGCTAAGCGCAGTTGGAATCAATACCCCATCTTTATACCAACTATATTCAGTAGCACCTGCCATAGTAGTTAGTGGCAAAGAATCGCCTATACAAATTGTTCCTGTACCGTTAGGTGCAGGTAATGCTAATAACGGCGATAGTAAAACCGTAATACTGTTTGAAACAGCTGTACAACCATTTGGATAAGTAACTATTAAACTGTATACATTTGTACTAGCAGCATTAAAATTAAATTGTTCTGTATAAGTAGCTGCTGTAGCTGCTGAAATGGGTATATTTGGATTACCTCCTCTTTGGGCATACCATTGGTATTGGAACGCTGGATTATATAATGTGTTAAATTGTATAGTATCTCCACTGTTACAAACGGTGGTTCTTGCTGCGCTAATAATTGGAGCAGCGAAAGAGTCCTGCTGCGTAGATGCAATAGTAGAATAATATCTGCACTGCTGCGCATTTTGTATCACTGCAAAAAAGCTGCCTGGCGCTACTGTTGTACTAAATTGTCTAGTACTAGCTAAGGAGAGTGTGGGTGCCGAGGTTGAGAACCATTGATAAGTGCAACCAACACAAGGAGGTACAGAAATTGTTGCTGCGCTACCTTGACAAACGCTATAGGGATTGGCTGTAGCTATAGAATTGTAGCCTATAGGAGCAGAAACAACCATAATTGGATTCGATAGTCCCGAACATCCAGTAGCAGAGTCAGACGCTTGCAAATAATACCCACCAGGACCTGTAATTGCAATAAATGGTAATGTAGCGTTAGTATTCCAGTTTAACGAAGGATTTGGGTTCATACTTGTAGTCCGCAAATACAAAGTATCAGTCTGCCCAACACAAAGGTTAATTTGAGTCGGTGGAGGTCCCAGAGAGGCGGATGATAAATCTATTATAGGATTCGGGCGGGGATTTAGCACGACTGTTACCGTATCGCGAACAATACAATTGTTAGACGATACTGAAATGTAGGCATCCCCTGGGTTTGTGGTGCTGATAATCTGTGTAGTCTCACCAGTTGACCATAAATAGTCACAAGCATCACACACTCCTACAGTTTGAGCTATCAAAGCTGCTGAAGAGCCCACACAAATTTCTACATTATCCTGCATTTGTAAAATGGGGACTTGCCTAGCTACAATTTGAATAGAATCAATGGCAACACAATTAAAATTGTTGGTTGTTGAAACATATAAAACAGTATCTCTATTGATAGTAATTGAGCTAGCGGTGATAGTAGTTGCAGTCGATGTACCTGAAGGTATGGTTAGCGAGCCCGTATTGGATATAATTGAGTTAGAACTTTGGCGTTGATAGAGATATCGGGTTGCAGTTGACAACCCACAATCAGAACAAATATAAGTTGTCACTATCGTTTGGTTAGCACAAATGGTATCTTTGGTTTTTCCAGCTATTGTAGAATATGAGACGACGGGTGATGCTGTTGTAACTGTGTATGAAGCCTGCCCATCTGCATTGGGCACAAAATACACTTGAACTTGTGACGTAACGATATCATTGGGCTGACATTGACATCTTAGGGAAGTGGGTACGGTGTTATCAGGATTCCAAACAAAGGTTCGGCCAGCATCACAAGGAGCTAGCCCTGTACATTCAGCTGCGGCGCCACCTACTGATGAAGGAATATAACGGATTGGGGCTGGTCGAAATGTATCATATAAAGTTTCTGATATATATTTGCCCACTACAACAGAATAAACTGTATTTTCATTAGCAATTATATCTATTGTTTGTGTAGTTTCTCCAGTAGACCAAATAATTGACTCTTTAGTAGTATCCACTCCCAACACTTGGAGTTGCGCGGTTTCACCAGGACAAAATTTGTCTTTATTCACCCCCCTGATAACAGGCTGCGAACAAGTATCAACTATTATATATATTGACTGTGTATCGCTACAACTTGTGTTACTAGGGTTTACTACTCTAGCCCTATATCCGATAAGTGCAGGAAATGGACTGGGAAGTATATTTACAGCATTAAAGGTGTCCCTTATAGAATTTGTCGTAACTGTTATTGGTACAAAAGGGGACAAGGGACCAGCTATCGGACTTATACTTCTCTCCCATGTGTAGAGGCTACCAGAACTACTATTTGAATTAATAATCAAAGGATAGCTTGAGCATACATTAGTATTGGCTAAAAGGGAAGTAATAACAGCACCATCCGATACGGAAACTGTATTGCTTGAAGCTGTAGCTGTGCAACCTAAATCATCTGTTACAGTCACCACAAAATTTCTGTTACCAGGCACATCAAAAGAACTAACAATGATATTGGAATTTATAGTACTGCTTGGATTCCAAGTATAAGAATAAGTACGTGGGGCTACAGTAGACACGTTGGCTGTAACGGTCAATTCATTACCAGCGCAAATAGTATTGTTAGAGGCAGTCACTGCTCCTATAGAGGGGTTAGCGAGAACGGATATTACAAATAGTTTGCTATATGCGCAACCATTTACACCAGTTCCTCTTAAATTCCAAAAACGGCTATCAGTAGGCGTTTGAAAATAACTAGAAGTATTCGACACAGGAGCAGTAGCACTATATGACCCAGAGGGCGCAGTGCTAGCATTCAAAATTGGCAGATTATCATATTCCCAAGAATATGTTCCGCATGAGGGATTACAAGACGGAACTGAAAGATTAATAGAACTCCCAGCACAGATAGTAACCCTCTCATAACTTTGAGAATTTTGATTCTGTGTGCCTGTAAATCCGTTTATTGTTGGCTCTGGTGATGGTATTTGATTTAATATAACATCTGCTGTACCTGTACAACCAGCCGTTGAGCCAGTGAGCCTAACTGTAGTATTAGCAATTTGCGCACTATTACTAAATATACTCGAGCTACTTGTTGTGGTATTTGTTACTCCATTATTATTACCACCTAAGTAGCCCCAATTATAGGTAGTAGCAGTGACACTACTTGAATTACTGTTTGCATACAAAGTTCTATCCACCCCTTCGCAAGTACTAAGCGTTTGCCCATTTACACTCGCTCCTGCCGTAATTGTACTAATTTCAATTATAGGGGTAGGCCTAACTGTTATAGAAAATGTGCCAGAAGCGGTACAAGAAAATGCAGCCCCACCAGATGGGGTATAGTTATTTTGTATGGCGACAGTATAATTTTGAGATAAACTTACTGCTGCTGTATTTTCAGTGGTCTGCAATATGGGAAAGTTAATTGACCCTGGCCCTGATGCGGGTGAGCCAAAGTTTACAGTCAGCCCAGTGGTGGGTGGGCCTAGTATATTGGGGGTTAGTGCTGTTGTTTGCCCTGTTCCGCCTGTTCCTGGTGTAATACTACCCACAACTACAGTTGCAACATTTTCGCATATTGTTATTGCTGGAAAAGTTATAACAGGCCTTGCATATACTTTGAGACCTAAAACTCTCTCAGCTTTACATTTCGTGCTATTATTACTAACTTGTATTCTATGTAACGTGGTGGCGCCTGTAAGCGAACCCGCCCCTAAAGTAAAACTAGGGGTAGTAGTTGTGGGGGTTGCAGCGCCCAATGTACACGATGCTCCTCCCGAACAAATTCTCATTTCGTTAGCAGCTGCGCCATTATTAGTGATATCTATGGGCACTGATAGTGGGGTTGCACTCTCGCAAAGTGCAAGTGCATCAGTCTCTGAAGCTGATGGTGTTAGAACTTGTGTGCCACTTGGTAAGGGGATAGTAAAAGAAGGGGTTGGGCTTGTAGGCAATGCTGTACCTGTTACATAAGTGCCTGCGCAAACTCCAGTAGCAATGTTGAAATTAAACAAACTAGTAGCACCCGCATTGTAAGTAACAGAGGATACATTTGTACCAATTGCAGGTTGTGACCAAGTAGCGTTTACAGCCGCACCGCCAGCTATTGCCAATGATGAAGTTATAGACCCCGAACAAAGCCCTGTAACAGAAGCAGCAGCGATGTTGGCAGCAAAGCTAGTTGGGTCTGTAAAATTAACTACAGTAGGGCTTAGCGAGTTGGCAGCATTAATCGTAAGTTGGCAAACAGGTGGAGTCCACCTATAAATAAGTCCATTAGGAATTGTCCAACCTGTTCCCGTTGATAATGCTGCGCTATTTGTGAGCCCTCCCAAAGTACCAGTCTGCCAACTACCCGCAGCGGAACGGGTGCGGTTATCGTAATCAGTGTTGTCGTTTCCTTTGAGTCCAACTTGCGCTGATAAAACTGTGGACATGCCTGTATTGGGTCCGTAGACGATTTCTATCACATTTGATGTCTCGTACAAGTGAATCTGAAATTTCATAAATTCATTTGGATAATAGTTAGTACCATCGTATCTTAATACCGCATTCCATTCCACAACCGCAACTCTATTTGGTGCAGTTCCTATAGTATTCCACTTTACATAACCAGGCTTTAAGAGAGTAGCATTAGACGCTGCATTTCCAGCAGCAGTTGTATTTCTATTAATTGTGATAGCGGTAGCGGTAATGGCTGTTATAACAGCTTCCACTTTATTGTCTGTTTCTCTATAAGCGCTATTGTTGGAACTGTATAAACTATCTCCCACTGCCAAATAAGGCCTCAAATCGATGCCGCCTGTATTTATGGTTGGGCTATTGTTAGCAAAAGTAACATCAGTTGACATAAAGCCTAGTACTAAGTCGCGCCCAAATGCTGAGATAAGATTATTATCTCCTGTCGTAGAAATCGGATTTGTTGTATTGTTCGCGGGAAGTGTCGCGCCTAATTTTAGGAAACCATTAACACTGGCTGTAAATTGCGTGTAATTAACACCATTGTATCTAAAAGTAAACGGTAAGGTTTGCGGGTTGGACACAGCGTTGTCAGGAATACGTTGGGGACCTGTGAAAAATCCACCAATTGCGATGGTTGAGCCTGCGCCAAGCGGTGTATAAGTTCCTATTGGTGGAGTAGAGAATGTATAAGACGCCACCTGCCCCCAGGCCTGTACGCCACTCGCCAGCACAAATAATAAAACGTATAAATATCTCATAGTTAGGTGTTTAATTTAGGAATATTAAAGAAAACAAATATTGTTTTGTATAAAAAATTGCTCATTAAGAATAACTAAAATATAGATTGGGAATAGCAAATGCAAAGATAATTATTTTTTTGAATTGCTATAGATTTATTTATCAAAATAATTATAAAAAGCAACTTGGGCGATATACCCAAGTTGCTATTATTTTTATGTCTATTAAGGTCTAACCACAATCACTTGACGCTGTGTGTACACTTTTTCATTATTGATAGAAAAAATATACATACCAGCAGCAAATTCGTGGGTATTTATATTCAATTGTTGAGTACCTGCTTGTGCTTGTCCTGTAGTAAGAACTTGCCCCAACGCGTTGGTTACTCTCCATTCGTATTCGCCCTCCAACGCTTTATCAAAAGCAACGGTAAAATTATCTGTTGTGGGGTTGGGGAATAGTTTCAAATCTAAAATTTCTTTGCCTTCGGCAGCAGTTAATTCCTCTACATTGACAGGTCCTTCAAAAATACTCAAATCTCGCGAAGTAGCTACTTGATAAACTTGCGCAGTGGCTTGATTTTGAACAAAAACCACTAAGCGTAAATTATTTTTCTTGTAAGTAGCTGTAGGGAACGTCCAATTGACAGGTATAGTCACCGCATCGCCTGGCGCAAAGGTCTGTTCAAATTCAGTACCTGAAGCATTAGGCTGCATATTTCTAACCACCCCCATCATATTATGGCGTTGGGTACTGCGCAAAGAGTCTTCTGTAATAACGGCATGTACGATGTATTTATCTAAGGGCAAATTGCGGGTAGAGGCTACCGTGACGGTAACTGCTGCTGTACCTGTAGGCGAATTGGTAGGAGCTTGGAATATCTGAGGGATAACGGGTATAGTAATATCAAAAGTATCTTCTCTCAACATTTCCATATCCAAGTATTCGCGCTCATTGTTCATATTGCGCAACAAGTCTTCAGTCAAATCCACAAAATCTTGCCCATTGATACGCACTTTTTTGGAACTACCACTTACACCATAATAAAGCATACGCGCATTGGCTTCAGAAGCAGCTTGGGTGTTGTATAAATCAACCCCTTCTAAATTGGTTTGATACTGCATATATACCACATCGCGACCATAAAGGTTATTGAACAACGAACTGTATAGATTATTTTCTAAAGTTGCTATCCCTAATATATTTTGATTAGAAAAATGTTCTACCAAAACACTACTTCTACGGTCTCCTACATACACATTATCAAATGCAAAGCCTTCTCTACCATTGACTACTGTATTGTCGGAAGCAGCAAATGCTACCCGGAAACGAACATTACGCATACCTCTCAAGTCTCCATTTCGGCGGTCTGTATCCAAACGGTAAGCAGCGCGTTTGAATCCATCTAAGTTTTCGCCTGACCAGCCTAAAGGTGCATATTGTGGGCTATCAATCTGAATACCCGGCGCGCCTATTAGATATAACGAATCATACCAATTGCGGCCTTTATCCCGTTCGCCAAGCAATACCCAACCTCTATTGGGGTGGAAATACTCAATAGCCGCTCCGTCAACTCCTGCTCGGGTATCGTTCCAAATATCTAAAGCTATCATAGGACGGCTCAAATCACTAATATCAAAACAAGGACTATACACCCAACCTCTTTCTCCTACTTCATAAGGGTCATCAGCGTGTGTAACCCAAACATGGTTTTGTACTTGGTCGGTAGTGATGCGGCTGCCTGTGGCTATACCCCAATCCCATAACGAATCTAAAGAACCCCGAACTTTGGTCTCTTGTATCCATTCTGCTGGTGAAGCTTCAAAATCTTGAGTATAAGGCACATCGTGAGTTACCGTTACTTTAGATGATACGGCTATCCTCAACCTAAACGAATCAACGCATTGATTTTGGTTGACTACAGTAAGCATAGGGAAATAAACCCCGCCCGCTGCATAAGTATGATTTCTATTGGGTACTACAATTCGATTGGCTGATGAATTAGGTCTTACTGTATCTACAATGGCATCACCAAAATCCCAAGCGTACATAGTAATACTATCATAAGACGGTGCTTGTATACTTAATTGATTAGCCCCAATTTGGAAGTTAATCAAATCTCCTTGGCAACCCCCTCCTGTAGCAAAACTAACTTCAGGGGTTCTGAATATAGAAATAAGTTGTTCTATAGTATCAGCACAAGTAGTCAATGGGTCTGTATAACGATAAGCCACATATCTATTGCCTTGTTGCGCCAATGGGTCAAATAAAGTATCAGCCAAAATCCCCCCAGCCACGTGCGCGGTATTGGTTATTCTACCCGTTACATCTTGGAAAAAACCGCCCAAAGGAGTAGCAGACAAAGGAAAAGGAACTGTATTGGTATCCACGCAAATGCGATTGGGTACAGAAACGAAATTCAATACGGGTGTAGGACGAACTGTTACGTAAGTTTTTAACGAATCTTGACAAACACCGCCGTTGGCATAACGCTGTGCAATATAACGATAAGTCAATGTATAAGTTCTAGCTGGAGTAGTATCCAAATCATCTGGCACAAAATTATAAATACCACCATTTTGCAAAGCATTTTGGAAGTATAAAAACCCGCCAAACGGAGAAGGCACAATGGTAGCTCCAGCATCATTAGCGCAATAAGCGAAAGAGTCTTCTGTGGCTATGAGTTGGTTTGTTTGTTTGCTTGGCGCAAATCCCGCAAATCCTAAAGCGGGTACTGTATCTATTACCGTATAACCAACCGTGCTATTTTCACAACCGCGAATATCTCTGTATCGGTAAGTAATTGTATCAATTCCAGAACCTGCTGAATCCGGGAAATACACAAATCCGTTGGCAAAACTTCTAAATCTTATACCCCGTCCGTTGAAACCTAAACCGCCTGTTCTGACCGTATCGGGAACTATTGGTGAAATTGCACCTCTAAATCTATTGCGAGCTACCATAAATACCGAATCTGCTGTCTCACAAATGTGGAAACGGGTATCATTGGCGGTAGAAAGCAAAGTATCGCCAGGAGGATTAAAACTCAATTGAGGTAATGGATTTATTCTAAAACTGGTATCTACTTGCGAGTTGCATCCATTTGAACTAAAATTTAATCTAATCCGCAAGCGCAAAGAGTCATCATACAAACCCGCTGAATCTGGATAAACGTGAGCCAAAGGAGAAACCGTGCTAATCTCTCTCAAGGCCATTGGATTACCATTCAAAAGCGAGAAACTACCGCTGGTGACTGTTACGTTAGGACTAGTTGGTCTTAATGATTGCCCTATGATTATAGTGGTGTCTTTAGCACAAACGTTAGGTACTATACCAGTTATAAACAATTCGGCTCTATTTTTTATCAAAATAGTATCTCTAATGGTATCTCTACAAGTTGTATTAATATCCGCATAAGTGTACAGATACATTTGGTTGGTATCAATTGCGTTACTTTGTATTAATGGATTGAATTGACCGTTGGTTGCGTTAAATCCATTAATACCAGCTGGCGCATTAACATCAGAGAAAGTCCCCCCCAAAGGTATGCCCACAATACGCACCGAATCACCCTCGCAATAACTAGATTCTACTGGCGCTCCGCCTTGCACAGTAAGTGCCAATTGAGGCAATTCTCTAATCGTAATGTATTGTTCAATAGTATTTCTACAACCATTTATACCCACCAAAGTATAAGTAATAGTATCTCTTAATGTAGTATCGCGTTGAGCCGCTACAGCATCCAAAGGATAATAATCTGGGCTAGCCGACAATGGATTTCTAATCCCTCTACCAGTCAGCGTAACCGTATTTGTACCAAAACTACCCGTGATATTGGCATTATTAGCAAATAAACTTATAGGTACAGCAGCCGCATTGGCACACAAGAAACTTGGCAAAGCTGGTGTCATAGCGATATTGGGGGTAGAATCCACCCTAAATAAGTCTGAATCAGAAGCTGTACAACCAAAACTATCCGCTATAGTATAACTTACAGGATAAATGCCAGGACCGCGTAATGAGGGCGAGAAAATTTGCCCAGATTGCACCCCACCCACAAAAAACACCCCAGAACTGAGGTTTAAACTATTGGTTGGTGCGGGGAAACTGCTGATATTAGAAAGAATTGTAATCGTATCATTAGCTTCTTCTTGGCAAAAATTAGGCGCACTCGGCGAGGTCAAAGTTATGGTAAATGGATTGGGTATTTTAATAGTAATACTAGCTGAATCTTTACAAGCAGGACCCGTATAAATATAGGTTAGTCCAAAGTCATTGATACCATTGGGCGTCAAATAATTGATTGGATTAAATAAATTATTAACTAAAGTATCGCGAATTGCTCCCCTATTTAGGTAATACTGCCCGCCATTGGGACTACCCGAAAACTGGTAAATTTGATTTTCTTTACAGAACACTGGATTCGAGACTATCGCTGGATTTATAGTAACTGCTTGCAAATCTTCAAAATTAATGGTTCTTTGAGTACCACCTATAGTGTAATTCACCACCGAACTGGGTATTGATGCAGAAACAGGGTCAAAGAAAGTAACATTCTTTTGATATGTAAAACGCAAATCAAGAGTGGTTGAATTGCTTGGTATATTACTAGGCACTAAGGCAAAAAGTTCTTGTCCTGGGGTATTATTAATGGTAAGCAACCCCCCATTAGAAGAAGTTAACGACATTATATTTATCCGTTCAAAATAATCAAAAGTATCCAAAACACTTCTAGTATTAAATTGATAAGTATATAAATGGTTAAAACGTTGCTGTGGTACAATAGGCCCACCTGATATTATTCTACGCCCCAAATACATACTCGTCAAATCCCTGCCTATAAATACTGTATCATTAGGGCGACGGCAAATATAATTAGCTATAGAATCTAAAATAGGTCTACTCATTACATCCACTATATCCGTGATTGAATTGCTACAAGCTCCATTATTGATGGTATATGTGACCGGTTGCGGTCCCCATCCTGACGATATAGTAGCGGGCAGTATATTGCTGCTATTGATATAAGTTCCCGAATAGTTGCCCGTAAATACACGACTAGATACAGGAAATACCAAACGGGTCAAATTAAACATACTTTCAGCTCCTTGAGTAATAGCTATCGGCGTGTATTCTATACTATCCAAACGCACATTTCTTGCCTCGACATCCAACGAGGTGCTTATGCTAGGGCAAGTGAAAGTTGTACCTGTATAATATGGAGTGAATACATAATACAAACGCAAATTTTGTACCCCATTCAATACATCATAATCTCTGATATTAGGAACGATTAGGTTAGTCCCTCCTGGAGCTACCAAGCGAGGAACCACAGTCGTGTCTGTAGGATTGGACAAATAAGCCCCTGCAAAACGCCCAATACCTGTAGCACCTGAATTAGGCACAGCTGTTAAACCTATCAAGCCTTGGTTAGAACAAACTGGTTGGCTAACACCCGCTAAATTCATAGATACAGCAGGATTTTGCACCACCAAAAAGAAAGTAGTCTGGAATGTGTCCGTACCATTGACCAATCTCACCTTTCCTGTGCGGGCATTGCTAGGCACATTGACGGGCGAATAACCATTAAATACTGCCCCATTTGCTGTCACCACGGATGTAACAGGCACTGTAATAAGCCCTGTATCTGTTACAAATTGTATTCTATTGGGCGAAAAAGGAAAATTGCTAATCAAAAATCTTAAACTATCTCGCAAGCAAGCCTCGTATGAAGGCATAGTAGCAGAATAAGCAAATAAAAGCCTTCTGTTTTCAACATTCACACTTGCAGCCTCTAAAACTTCTACTGTGTCTGACGCCACAAAAGTACAAGCACCAACTGGATGCGAATAACTAATGATATGTAATCCAGCTCCAGCTATACTTGGTGTAAATACATCAGTGGTATTATTGATAGCACCAGAAGCCGTCGCAGACGAATAGGTGCCAGCCCCCCCACGAATAGCTATAGGTTGTAAATAATTGTTTAGGCTAATAGGTGGAGTAGTGTTGGGGATTGGATTCAATGCGTCCAAAACCAACCCAAAACCTACTGGTGGATTTGATGCTATCGCTGTGATAGAATTGGTAGTAGCTGAACAACCTTTATCGTTGACAGAAACCAAGTGATAAGTGCCTGGTACATTGGTTTGATATTGGGTTTGTTGTGCAACAATACCAGATATAGCCACATTATTCAAAAACCATTGCCTGTTTATTGCTGAAGGTCTTCCTGACAAAACAATAGGCGTACCTGCACAGATATTAGCGTGGCCTGGTGTTACATTTATTGTGTCTAAAAACGCAGGTGTCGTCTCTAAAAATATAGTATCCGCTGCAATACAACCCCCATTGATAATTTGGGCTGTGTATAAAGCTCTTGCGGCTACTCCTGTAACTGTATAATTGGCGGCATTAGCTCCTGGTATCAATGTACCATTTCTATACCAACGATAAATACAACCTGCACAAGGCGGCACACTCATTTGCGTGGTTCCTAAAGTTCCACAAATAAATGCTGTATCAGGATTTAATGCTGACAAAGGCGGTTTCATTGTGGTTGAAGCAGTGATTGTACCACCAGCTGTAGCACTTTGTATAGGCACATCCAAAGTACTAGATACACAACCTGTAATACTATCTACTACATCTACGCGATAAGTACCAGCAGCAGTAGCCGCATAGGCAGTGTCCCTGAGTGTATTAGGAACTATGTTATTATTAATTCTCCATAAATAATTGTATCTATTGTATCTATAGATAAGCCCCCAACTATATACCACGCCTGTATCTGGTAGTGCATTGTCAGTAACTCGCAAAGTCCAGCCTCCTGTACCAGTCATTGTTCCAGTTAAAGTGCTGAATGGAGTTTCTGGCTGGAAAGAGCCCGTGACTACACTACCTGTCACTGTAGTAATGCTAACTGGTGCTGCATCTGTCAAAACAAGATTTCTAATAGCTCCATTACCGCTGCCTCTACCTGTCATCAGGGAGATAGGAGCCCCACCCCCAGGCGGTACTAATTGTATAGTTAACTCTTCTAATTTTTGGTGTTTTATACTATCTATAAAAATACCAATAATTTGGTTCGCATTCGTATAACCAAGCGAAGCGCTTGACACTGTAAGTCCAGAATTTGCTAAACTTCCATTTTCTACAGTTATAGGAGGATTCGTTGCCCTCAATCTATTGATTTGAGGATTGACAGGGGAAACTGATAATTGAACAGAACTACCATTACAAATCGTACTGCTTCCTGTTACATAAAGTTGAGCATTAAAATTAGCAAAACTAATTGGTATTTGATTGGAAGGTTGCGAAAAGCAATTGCCTTGTTTGATTCTTACTGAATAATTTCCTTCCAGTGAATCTACTCTAAAAGTATTTTGATTGGTTAAATAAGAAGCTCCATTTGACATCCAAATATATTCCGTAACTGGTTGGGCTGTTGTGCTAAGGATTACACCAGTAGGGCTGCATATAGGATTATTGATACTTATAAGTGTAGGCGTAGGCAAAAAAGTATCTCTAATCTGAAGAAAAGCAGACGTGTCCAAACAGCCTGTCACGTCTCGTACAACAGCAAAAATAAGCCTGACTGAATTGGTCGCTAATAAATCATAGTATGGAATGGTATCTAAAGGTCGTAATGGAGCCCCAGTAGCATCATAAAAAGCAAATTGGCAAGCACTACAATTAGTTACAGACGCTGTGATGCGGGTCGTATCGCCACCACATAAAGTTTCTGTAGATGCAGCTATAGAAGGATTTGCTGTGCTATTTGAAGTATTGATAGTGATAGCATTAGACAATGACGTACAACCTCTATCATCTGTAATTCTAAGTTGGTAAGTTCCTGGTTGGGCAGTTGTATAGATATTACCTACTGCACCCACAATGGCTGTGGAATTTCTAATCCATTGATAATCCCATAAAGGTGGAAGTTGTATAACTCCATCAGCTAAAAGGGTTACAGGGTTGCCATTACATATAAAAGGTACATTAGTTGAACTTAAACTTATTGTAGCTACAAAAGAAGACGGGGCAATTAGTATAGAATCTGATATTGCTTCGCATCCATTAGCATAAGTAATATAAAGTTGGTATTTGCCAGTGCTTGGTACTGTTAGTTGATTAGTATTAGCCCCTCCCATTGGCAACCATGATGTTGCACCCACTTTGCTGTACCATTGGTAGCTACATCCAGCACATGCTGTAGTAGACAAAACAGGAGCTGCTCCACCACAAATTACTGTTGAAGTTGCATTTACGAGTGGATTGGAATAATTGGCAGTTGATATGGGTAGTACATTAGAATATGACTTACATTTTTTGGTAGTATCATACATTTGCACAAGATAGTCAGTATTCGCAGTTACATTCGTTGTGAAACCAGTATCTATAGAAGTGGATAAATTGGAGTTTGCATACCAATAGTAGACTGCATTGGGGCTTGGATTAGTTACGGTGAGTGTAGCCGCAGATAAAGTATTGGCAGGTAATAAATTACAAATTGAAGTAGGAGTTGATGATATTATAGGAGATACAACCGACAAAGTATCTATTAATAAATCAATAGAACGACCACTGCAGCCTGTATTATTGTTTGTAACAGAGACAGCAAACGTTCCTGCTCCAAAAGCAAAAGTAAAATTAGCGGTAGAGCCATCACTCCATAAATAACTGCAGCCTATACAGCTTGGTGTTTCTATGAGTAGAGGTGAACCATCACAAACTGTCGTTTTAATATCATTTTGAGCATCTTTGGCCAAGATACTAGGCAAAAGATTGGATGATAGCAAAACTGGTGCTTCTCTTTGATATATACAGCCATTGATATCTATAATAGAGGAGATATAAGTACCCTGAATATCTGCATCAATACGATTATTGATTGGAACTGCATTTGAACCAGCAGGCAGTAACCAAGAATATGTACAACCTGGGCAATTAACAACTTCCAAAGTAGTTGCATTTCCACATAACAATCCAGTATCAGGGGCAAAATAAGGATAAAATGATGGGTACTTATTTAGTGAAGCTACAGCTTTTACGCTACAACCTGTCAAGATATTAGTCGCTTCTACTTGGTAAGCCCCCCGCTGAAATCCATTATAGGATGCTGAATTGGCAAGTGGAATTAATGCCCCATCCAGATACCATTTGTAGCTAAGGTTATTGCTTGCACTCGCTGTCGAGAAAACTAC
This sequence comes from Chitinophagales bacterium, assembly GCA_013297745.1. Classification (GTDB taxonomy): domain Bacteria; phylum Bacteroidota; class Bacteroidia; order Chitinophagales; family Saprospiraceae; genus JAAFIM01. Next base: position 22,551 of record JAAFIM010000013.1, read on the forward strand.
TGAATTACCATCACAAATCAATGCAGTAGTTGGTGCTATAGATAGCGATATAGCAGGAGCAATAGTAAAGTTAATACTGTCTTTCATCACACAACCTGTGTTCAGGTCTGTAATAACAACTTTTCGGATTTGGCTACCCGTAAGTCCCGTGAGGGACAATGTGCTATCTAGAGTAGATATAGAATTCCCATTTTGGTCTATCCATTGATAGTTATGTTGACAATTACCAGACTGACAATCTACCAATGCTTTTAGCACTACTGGCGTTCCTTCACACAAAGGCAAAGAAGCTTCTGTTATTGTTATTTTTCCTGTGTTGCAACCATATTTACTCACAAAAGCATCAAATCTACCAAAAGAACTAAGATTAGCAGCGAGCATTGTTGATGGTTCAAAGTCACTAATACCCACGAAAGCGCCCGCGATAAATACATTTTCTTCTTGACTAAGTATTGAGCCTGAATATTCATTACCAGCCCCCCCTATAGATTTAATCCATTTTCTAGTTCCATCTACTTTATTATATTTAGCAAACCAGATGTCATTGGTTTTATCATTACTAGCGTTAGAAACAAGCGCTGCTGCTTGCGTACTAGGTAACGTTAAAGTACTTGACGAAGGGGAATTCCAAATATCCATTCTACCAAAATAAGTGCCTGAAACGCACAAACTTGTATCAGAGTCGTCTATTGATAAAATACTACTTGAATTCAGCGCTACTGCACTATTATCTGTAAGATTACCAGTTGGCTCTAACTTATGCATCCACACTCTATTTATTGCAGCAGTATTGTCAGAAGCCAACAATCCTACAAAAACATCTGATGTTTGGGTTGTTTCTGTCCTACCTGCCAATACTACAGAAGTAGGGTCATATGGGGGGGGGAGTCTATTATTAAACCTTGAACTAGCAATATTTAAAGCAAAAAACACATCGCCGTTGTGAGCCTTTACATCTTCTACACTTTCTTCACCAAGTCCATTTAAAGTTTTAATAAAACTAATTGTTTGGGGCGTATTTCTATCTGATTTGAAAATAAAAGCATCTGAATCAATAGACAAGTTATTAGAAGAAGAATATGACTCTATATTAGTTTGATTTTCTGCTATATTTCCATTAGGAGATACGCCTGGTGTTAGTGTAAAAACTCTTTTTATTCTGCCTTGGTAGTTGCCTCCCCAATACATATTGGGTCCATCAAAGGATATTGCTTTAGAATTGCCTTTTGATGGTGTAAATGGCGCATTGAATGAACTAATTATTGGAGAAGCACAAATATAAGTTGGACAAGATGCATTGGCGGAGACGATATCGGTTTGCGAGAAATTTGGTGTAGCGCAACTATAATTGCAAAACTTAAACTCCAAATCTTTTAATTCCATCACAGTTAACCATCTAAAATCGCCAGCAGGGGTATAACTTGTAAGGAATGGATGTATTCCTGTATGGGTAGAATTAGCTCTATAGTAAAGCTCATTATCTTCACTATAATTTGGGTCAACATTATTGCTTATATCCCAAGCAGGAGCACCAGAAATTAGACCTATAAGAGAAGTCCCAGTGATAGGGTCTATTAAATTAGAGCCTGACGGACCTGAGTATGTCCATTGATATGAAAACGTAGAATTTTGGCTGTAGCTTGTCGTAACCAAATAATAATCTACATTGGGGACCAGTGAAGCCCTTATCCGCGAGGCCAAGCCACAGCCTGAGGCTGAAGCATTTCCGTCATCATCTGCTATAATAAAATTAGAAGCTGGCGTGCAAGGGGAACTAGGGTTAAAACTATTTCTGTATAAGGAAGCATGCATATCTTGACCAGTAGGAACACAACCATTAAATATGTAATTACCCGCTATATTGACCCTAAACCGAAATACTTGGTGGTAATAATTGCCTGAGAGTACCCCACATGTACTTCCATTGCTGTTGCGTCCCCACACAGGACTACCTGTATTCAGAGAGCCAGAATTAAATATCCCTGATGTGGTCACTGTAGCAATAGACGGACTAAGGTCTATACTAGTTGAAGATACAGATTTTCTAACAGCAATAGCTGTACTTGCTGGCAAATCTCCTGCTACATAGACATTACCCACATCGTCTGCTTCAATGTCTGTGATGGTGATACGCGAGTATTTTTTTGTTGTTTCCGTATTATTTTGCCATGCAAAATTACCATTTAAATTATATTTGACTAATACATATCCACCCTTTAGCGCTGTAACGCTACCACCAGCAGAAGTTGAAGCATTGAGTATTAAAGTATTTGCTACTGTACCGTTTGGATTATGAAATTGCATAGAAGAAGCTGTTTCGGGTATATTCATACTTACATACACTCCAGTAGAAGTGACAGCTACATCATAGGCAGTTTGGAAATTTAGTTCGTTTGGTGGGGCTGAACCTCCCAAAGTTATATAATAACAACAACCTCCTGGGCAAAAAGGGTAGCTAAATCCGCATACCCGATTAGGTCTTGTAGAAGTAGAGCCAGTAGTGGTTATTTTAGTTTTCCACAACAACACGCCATTTTTATCATATTTAAATAAACCAATATTTGTTCGATTAGCATTCTGATTATCAATTTGCACGGTCTCAGCAATATCATAAGTGCCAACCATATATAGATTGCCTTGTGCATCCCTTTCCATACCCCGAATTTGTTCGGAAGACTTTTCCTTATTCGTGGCTGTATTATTGCCCATTGTTGGGGCTTGTGGGGTTGTAATGTCTCTTTCCACCCATTGAAGCCCTATTTGCCCTGTGCTATTGTTCGCACAAAGCCAATAACAAGCTAGCAATAGTATTATTTTAATGTTCATGTTTATCATAGTTATTACAATTTAGTGTTTAATGTTGATGTAAGAAGGTGGGATTTAGCACAACGGATAGATTTTGTGCTAAAAATCTATATTTTTTTCGCTACCAGAAAGTACAAATTTATGTTATTATATTTGAATGATTGTTCAAAAAAATAGTTTGTATGTACATATATCATTATTTTTAGAAAATAAAATATATTTCATATTACAAATATAACAATAAGTAAAAATTTAATTTTTATAAAAAAAGAATCCCAACACCGTAGCATCAGAATTCTTTTTTTGTTTGTATAAATCAGATTTATATTTTTTCTAGCCCATATTGGCTTGTATTTTTTCCACATCTGCATAAGTAAATGCAGGTCCTCTGTGAGCAGCAGCTATATAAATAGATTTGGTCACTTGAGCGCGGACTTCGGGGGTAGCTTTATCCAATTCAGCTTCTTTGATAGCTGCTTTTAGGCTATTTTGCATCACCCCGATTTCATTTTTCTTGGCATCGCGCTGGGCTTGTTTTTGAAAAAATTTATTGGCTAGCAATTCGGACATACTTTTCTTTTGTTCTCTAAGCAAAGCGGCGGTTTTTTTGAGTTCTTTGCTTGCTTTGGCAATATCAGCAGCACCTTTTTTAAAACCTTTTTGGGTCACTTTGTTGGCTTTGTCGTAAGTAGCTTGAAACTTATCAGCTTCTTCGGTAGCAGCTTTCACATCCAACCAATCTTGGCGGCTCACTCCCCCTTGTTTGAGTTTGTTTTTGACCGTTTTTTGAATTTCTTCAAATTTGGTTTTAAAGCTGCTTATTTGCGCACTTAAATCGCTTACCTCTTCTTTCGTTTGGTCTTTGATAGCTGCTATAGCTTGCTCTTTGGTAGCTTTTTTCTTACCTTTTTTATTTGCTTTTCCGTCGTTTTTGGCGGTATCAGCTGCTGCATCGGCGGGAGCTTCAGTTGAGCCTTCTGCGCCATCTTCTTCCAAATCTTCGCTAGCACCCAATTTTTCTACCACTTTGGCAGTCAACTTGGCAGGATTGAGCAATAATTTGTCCAATATATTAGACCAAGTATTGGTGATACGGCCTACATTAACCTCCATATTGAACGCACCACCCGCATCAAAACTACATTTACCCACAGCATAATCGCGGTTTTTGCGGGTTTTGATGTCAGACTTGAAGAATTTTTTCCACTCGCTTTCCAATTTGCCAACTATCAACAAAGGCACTTTTTTACCTTTGAGGTCGGCATATTCAAACTCAGATACCAACATAAATCCTGTAGGATTGCTAGGGTCTGGGTGTTCGGATTTCATACGCGCCAATTCTTTATATAGCTTAGCTCTATAGGGCTTAAACTCCATACCATTTAGCTCGCTGGGTTCAAATTTTGTTTTCATACGATTTATTTTTTTTGGTTGTAAAATTTCTAATGGATTTTTACCACTTTTGCGCGCCAAATATACGCAGTTTTTTTTGATTATTATTTTTTTTGATATTTTTTTACACTTTTTCAACTTTTTTTTTCTATGAAAATTATCAACTCGCTTTTAAGCTGGTATTTGCGTCATCGTCTTCCGCGCTTACAGCGTTATTGGAAAACCCCGCAAATAGTTCAAAATGAGCAACTTAAATCACTCATTCATACAGCTACGAATACAATTTGGGGACAAAAACATTTGTTTTCTAATATAAAAACCGTACAAGATTTTCAGCGGCAAGTGCCTATTTTTAGCTATGAAGATTTTCAGCCTTTGTTTCAAAAAATGCTTGACGGTCAATCCAATTTGCTATGGCCAGGTTTGATTGGTCAATTTTCTAAAAGTGCAGGCACGACTTCAGGAGCGAGCAAATTTGTGCCTGTTTCTTACGAAAATTTGAAAAAATGTCATATCAAAGGCACTTTGGATACTTCAGCTTGGTGGTTTCATTTGCAACCACAGACACGCTGGTTTGAGAATGGCAAAGGGCTAATTATGGGCGGTAGTTGGCAATATTATCAAAACTCTAAAATCATAGTGGGCGATGTTTCCGCGCTTTTGATGCAGTTTATGCCCTTTTATGCCAAGTGGGTACAAACCCCCAATTTAGCTACGGCTTTATTGCCCAATTGGGAAGAAAAGTTAGCAAAAATGGTAAAAATTTGCAGCCAAGAACCTGTTACCAATATCAGCGGCGTGCCGACTTGGACGCTGTTATTATTCCGCCAAATGTTGGATTTTACGGGCAAATCGCATATTTTGGATATATTTCCCCGTTTTGAGGTGTATATGCACGGCGGGGTGAGTTTTGAGCCTTATCGGCAACAGTTTGCTGACCTCTTCCCCTCCCCTACTATGCAATATAGAGAAATTTATAACGCTTCGGAGGGATTTTTTGCCGCTCAAATTATGCCTCAAGAATATGAAGGAATGTTATTGTATCTGGATAATAACGTATTTTTTGAATTTTTGCCCTTGTCCGAGTTGGACAAAACCAATCCGCAAGCCCTCACTATAGAAGAGGTAGAATTAAACACTTCTTATGCTATGGTGATAACCACCAACGCGGGTTTGTGGCGTTATTTGATAGGCGATGTGGTACAATTTACCCATTTATACCCACACCACATCAAAATAGTCGGCCGCACCAAACAATTTATCAACGTATTTGGCGAAGAACTAATGGTCGCCAACGCTGACGCAGCTATTAGCACAATTTGCCAACAACACCAAGCCCGAATAGCTGAATATACAGTAGCGCCTATTTATCTCAACGCCAACCAAAAAGGAGCACATCAATGGCTAATAGAGTTTGAACAAATGCCTGCAAATATAACCACTTTTGCCCACGATTTGGATATAGAACTTCAAAAACTCAATACAGATTATGCAGCCAAACGACAAGCCGATTTAGCTATGTTACCTTTGCGGTTGCAAGTAGCTCCTGTGGGTACTTTTCATCGTTGGTTGCGCTCCAAAGGCAAAATGGGCGGGCAAAATAAAGTGCCTCGTCTATCCAATCAACGGGATACCTTAGAAAGTATTTTAGCTATGATTACTTATTAGTTTTATAAAAATCTATTTTTAAAATTTTAGTCTTTATTTTTTTTGATGCAACAAATACAAATATCTTCAGCGCAGCAACTGTTGCTAAAACATTTATATCCTACTGTCGATTGGCAGCTTGTGCGCTATTACCAACCTTTGCCTTGGTTTATGAAAGATAATTTTATAGCGGCGATGGCTTTGCCTGCTACTTATTCCAACAAATTATTGGATATTCATTTCAAAAACTGCAAAATTGACGACTGTTATTCGTTGGCGACTTTGGTACACGAGTGCTATCACGTTTTCCAATACCAACAATTTAAAGCAATTTATGATTTTGGTTATTTTAGACGGTTTATGGCTTATTATTTGGGCTGGTATGTACATTTATGGGTTAGCAATATCATCAAATATCGCTTTGATTTTCAGCGTACGGCTTACGAAAGTTATCGTTTTCACCCCTTTGAAATACCCGCCTACGAAATGGAAGCCAAATTTATAGATTGGTACAAACAACAACCTCAAGATACATTAAATTTTGAACAGGCTGATTTTTTAGGTTTGGTCGCCAAAAAATTAGATACAGAAACCCGCCCGCCTATATGGAGTTTATTGATTGGTTCTTTTCTGTCATTTTCTATTGTGTTGGTCAAACCTACTTTAGAATTGGGGCGTTTTTTGTATTCATTTGTACGCGGCAAAAAACAAACTAAGTAATTTTAAAATGTTTTGTATAAAAAAATTTACGCTCAAAATCTCGGCTCTCAAGGTCGGGATTTTTTTTATTTAATCAATTTGATTGTTTAAAACAACGTTAAAAACGAATACATATAAATAATAAAAATACAAATATACGCAACGGAACTTTCCCAGAACTCTACTTTTTAAAAATATACGCAACGGAACTTTCCCAGAACCCTACTTTTTAAAAATATACGCAACGGAACTTTCCCAGAACCCTACTTTTCTAAAATATAGCCAACGGAACTTTCCCAGAACCCTACTTTTTAAAAATATAGCCAACGGAACTTTCCCAGAACCCTACTTTTTAAAAATATACGCAACGGAACTTTCCCAGAACCCTACTTTTCTAAAATATAGCCAACGGAACTTTCCCAGAACCCTACTTTTTAAAAATATACGCAACGGAATTTTCCCAGAACCCTACTTTTTAAAAATATACGCAACGGAATTTTCCCAGAACTCTACTTTTTAAAAATATACGCAACGGAACAAATTTTTGATACATAAAAAAAACTTCCCAAAGTCTGTGCTTTCGGAAGTTTATTATTAGATTTTTTCGTCTACGTTTAATAGTTTTTCATCTACGTGCAAAGGGCGCAATGGACGGCTGTGCATATCCAAATAATCGGCGCGTTGTTTGACAATATCAATAGCCAAAAATATAGCCTGCATCATAGAGTCTGGGCTAGCTTTGTCCTGACCAACTATATTGAAAGCTGTGCCGTGGTCTGGCGAAGTCCGCACACAAGGCAAACCTGCTGTATAATTGACCCCAGATTCAAAAGATAAGAGTTTGAAAGGTATAAGCCCTTGGTCGTGGTACATAGCCAACACCGCATCAAAGGGTTTGTAAGTGCCTGTGCCCCAAAACCCATCAGCAGCATAAGGTCCAAAAACTAAAATACCTTTTTTCTTAGCTTCTTCTATGGCTGGTTGGATAATCGTTTGTTCTTCTGTACCAATAGCCCCTTCATCTCCCGCGTGTGGATTGAGCCCCAACACTGCAATTTTGGGTTTGCTGATAGCAAAATCAACCCGCAAAGACTCGTGTAAGAGTTGAATTTTTTTCAATAATTTTTCTTGGGTCAATTGTTGAGCTACTTGCTGAATGGGCAAATGATTGGTAACCAAAGCCACCCTTAAGCCTTCATTGACCATCATCATCAAATGCTCAGGCGCGGACAAACGTTCTGCCAAGTATTCTGTATGCCCGATATGGGTAAAACCAGCCAACTGCATCGCTTTTTTATGAATGGGTGCGGTTACTAAAGCGTCAATATAACCCATTTTGAGGTCTTCGGTGGCTTGTTCCAACGCTATCAAAGCCAACTTGCCAGCTTCTTCGCTAATCTGCCCCAACTCTATATTGGCGTCTCCCCAAAGATTGACGATATTGATAATATCTGGTTGGAAAGCATCTATACTTTTGATAGTACTTACCGCGATTTCGCCCAATTCGGGAAATAAAGCTTTATGAAAAGCCAAACTTTTGGCTGAGCCATATATGACCAACTCACATATAGATAAAATATGTTTGTCAGCTATCACTTTTAGTATTACTTCTAAACCGATACCATTAATATCACCTATAGTAACACCTATTTTAGGTTTTTGTGTCATTTTATAAAAAAATTTCTAAATAAGTCTAATTCAATTTAATTTTTATCCAAATACTTGGCATTTCTGGCCGCCCTCGCGACTGCATCATCATTTGTCTACCCGCTTGAGGATTGAAAGGGTTAGTATTCATCGTGTTGGGATTGCCGCCCATAGGATTTTGTCCGCCCATTTGACCGTTGGGATTATTGATAACGCTATTGGGATTTTGGTTTTGCAAATCATCGTCATCTATTTTCAACTCATTAATCTGCAAATGTATGTTGAGGACTTCATTGCCTCGCAAGGCTCTATTTTGGTAAATAAACTTCCAAGGAATTTGGTATTCACAAACCAACTCGCCCAATTCGTCGTAAGACAAAGCCGCTTTACAATATTTGGAAGCTGTGTTGCTGGCTCTTAGCGGTTCAGGAGCAAAACCAATCATATCAAACTCTGTAGCCAAATCGCTATATCGTTTTTCCAATAATTTTTCGTCCGCACCCACTTTGGCCAATTGTTGTACTTGCGCTTCGGAAAGTGCCAAAGGAAAAGAGAGCCCCATTAGGTTTTTTTCGCGCTTACTGGTATCTATATAAACTCCTGCCCCTTGTTGGATAAGCATCATTTGGATGGTTTTGCTTATTGTGCGGGTGCAAACATATAAGTTTTGGGCGTCATAAGCGATTTGATAAGTCCAATCGGGAAAAGATTTATCAGCTATAAATTGTTCGCTCCATTCGTTGGCTTGTCCATCTATTTTATAAACTATAGTGCTGCGATTGAGCAAAGTAGCTGTTTTTTTTTGACAAGCCCCAAGAGACAAAACTAAAAGACAGAAAAATATGCTATAACGTATCATTAGTTATTTATATTAAAATAATCGGGGCAAAGATACAGATTATTATTGACTGCTGTTATATTTATGTTGAATAAGAAGATAAAAAAATAGAAGCAAATAAAAAAACAATGTAAAAATGACATTTTTTATACAAAAATAGATTTTTTATGTAAAAAGTGCTATCTTTGTGTCGCATTTACTAACACAGAGCATTATTACATCATTTTATAAAAAATCATTTTACACTTATGCGCCAATTAATACTATTTTTAGGGACTTTTTGCCTCTACAATGCACATACCTATAGCCAAAACGTAGGTATTGGTACAGCTACCCCCCAAACTAGTGCCAAGTTAGAAATCAATTCAACCAACAGTGGTATTTTGATACCCAGAATGACACAAGCCCAACGCAATGCTATCGGAAGCCCAGCCAATGGTTTATTAATTTATCAAACAGACGCTACTATAGGCTTTTGGTATTATGATATTTCCATTTGGAAAACCTTTGGCGGTTCACAAACCTTGAGCATAAGTGGCAATAATTTAACTATAAGTGGAGGAAACACTATAAGTTTGCCCACAGGCGGTTTAAGCCCTTTCGAACGCGACCCGATTGGTGGGGATGTACAACCTGTTTCTTCTATTGTTAATATAGGTTCAGACAATTTTGTATTTGGCAGCCAACAGTTGGACGATGCGGTTGGAAGTTCGGATGATTCGCGCTTATTTTTCCACAAATCTAAATCAGCCTTTAGAGCAGGATTTGCCAATGCCAACCAATGGGACAATAGCAATGTAGGCTTTGGTTCGTTTGCTGTTGGTTACAACAATATAGCATCTCAACAGTATAGTGCAGCCTTTGGACAAGAATCCACCGCATCTGGCGCTTTATCGTTTGCTATTGGTTATCAAACTACAGCTTCTGGGCAACAATCTGTAGCTTTGGGGCAAAACACTTTAGCTAATGCTAGCAATTCTTTTTCTTTTGGTTATTTAACTACAGCTTCTGGACAACAGTCTATAGCTATGGGACAAGGCGCAAATGCTTCCGCTTTGGGGGCTTTTGCGACTGGCTATTTGACGATAGCTTCTGGGCAGTATGCAATGGCAAACAATCAAGCCACTGTGGCTTCAGGCAATGGTGCTAGCAGTTTTGGATATTTGACCACAGCCACAGGACAATTTTCGATAGCAGCTGGTGCCAATAGCCAAGCTAGTTCTACTTCTAGTTTTGCCTTTGGGCAGGGGGCAGTAGCCAGCAATCAAATGGCTTTCGCGACAGGATTAAACACTCGCGCTGCTGGGCAATATTCTACCGCTATGGGGCAAGAAACCTTTGCTCAAGGCATCAATACGTTCGCTACAGGTTACCAAACTACCGCTACAGGCAACTACGCTGTGGCTATTGGGCAAGGTACTAATGCTGCTGGTGCAAATAGTTTTGCTGCTGGCTACCAAACTACAGCCACCGGGCAATATTCTACCGCTATGGGACAAAACAGCCAAGCTACTGGGCAAAATTCATTTGCTTTTGGATATTTTATTACAGCTACAGGCAATAATTCATTTGTAGCAGGCAATAATAACCGCGTAGATAATCAAAATTCTGTTGCCTTAGGTGTCAATCAATTAGTAACGGGCGATAATTCATTCGCTTTGGGCTCCAACAATAGAATAACCGCAAATTTTGCTTTTGGATTGGGCGGCAACAACACTGTCAACAACTTTGGGGCAGCAGCTATCGGTATAGAAAATCTATCTTCGGGTTCTAACTCTTTGGCTGTTGGCTATCAAACCACTGCTACAGGTAGTACTTCTATTGCTATGGGCAATCAAGCGAATGCTACAGCCAATTTTGCTATTGCTATTGGGCATCAAAACCAAGCATCTGGCGTTTGGGGATTAGCTATGGGTATGTCAAGTATAGCGAGCGGGCAAAATGCGGTAGCTATAGGCAATGCGGTAAGTGCTACTGGTCAAAATTCCGTGGTTTTGGGAGTTAGTGCAAGTTCCAACCGAAATGGCTCTGTATCTCTAGGTCAACAAACTTCAGCTAATGGAGATGGTAGCGTAGCGGCAGGTTTTGGTAGCAATGCAGGTTCTTATGGAGAAATAGCTTTGGGTAGTTTTAACACGACTTACGCTGTCAGCAGTCAAGCATCTTTTGCTGCCGCAGACCGTATTTTCAGTGTGGGTATTGGCACTAGCGCAGCTAGCCGCGCCAACGCTATGACTATTCTAAAAAATGGAAATACAGGTTTTGGCACATCAACACCTACAGCTACAGTAGATATAAGCGGTACAACTAAAGTTGGTGCTACAGGTTCTATTATCCAATCTATTGTGCGTGGCAACCCTACTTTAGATATACCAAGTATAGCTGCTGGCGGAACTTTTGTAGCTAGTTTTCCTGCTGTCGCAGGGGCTACCCTCAACAGTTCTGTTATTATTACCCCCCTACAATCTCTACCAAACGGCATTATAATCGCTTATTCTCGTGTCAGTTCAGGTGCAGGGGCTATAGAAGTCAAATTTACCAATATCACAGGAGGAGCTATAGACCCAGCTTCTATGAATTGGAACATCACGGTAATCAACTACTAAGCTTACAAAAATCCCCGCGTTGCGGCGTGGGGAAATATGTTTTTAGAACCACAAGCGCAACTCCTATTGATTATTGGTATTTATCATATACAATTTTTTTATCCAATTGCGTCAAGGGATGCGGTTGGATTTTTTTTATAAAAAAAATCCCCTCACACCAAAGCGTAAGGGGACAATAGAGGAAAGAGAAGTTATTATTTACACTCTTTGAGTTGTATGTTTTTGAAATCGTCTATTTTTTTGAAATCGCGTTTGCGAGCGATATACATATTTTTAGACTTTTTGAATTTCAATTTGCTAAGGCGAGTTTCGTAGTACAATTTTTTCTTGCCTTTTTCGTAAGTCATTAACACCACCACATCACCAGCATTGGTATGTTCTTTGATGTCAAATTCTTTTGGACGAGTTTTGTTTTTGCGAGTGTGGTTTTTGGCTTTGTACACGTAAGGAGCGGGCAAATCTTTTATTTTTTCGCCAACTATAATTTTACAGTTTTTGAGTACGCGAGTTTTGAGGCGGTGCGTATTTTTCTTGTCCATAGCTGCTGCTTCTTTCCATTCGCCGATTTTGTAGTTGCCAGAAGCGGGTACATTTTGGAAAACATAGTATTCGCAATTTACAGCACCCAAACAGTCAGTTGGTTCGCGTTTTTCGGTATCCCAACGGATAAAACCTTGTGCTGTGGTCAAACCAGTCAAAATGATAGGTTTTTGAACCGTAACGCTAGATTTAAGCAAGTACAAAGTTACGGTTTTGTTGGGGTCTCCTTTTGCCATATTAGCACCATCTTTAGCTTCAATAATTGTATTTTTGCTTTGGTTGATGTTGCGGTAAGCGGGGAAAACCTCTTCAGTAACTTTATCATTCATAAAATAACCGCAAAGGTCAAGGTCATAAGCGAATTTTTTATCCTCTTTTACCTCTACACTCAATGCAGATAAATCTTTGGAATACACACCGTTGGTAAATTTAGCTACAGTTTCTGTGCTGCTGCGCACGTCTGCTGCGGTTTTGTTGGGTGATTCTTCTCCGCCGAATGGGTCTTCGTTGCAATCTTCTTGGCAAGGGCGAGGATACGCACAAGCGCAATAACCCGCATCTTGGAAATCAAAATTGTAGGTTTCGCAAGCTCCATCTTTTTGGGTAGGACCGCAAGGGCGGCCTGTGTTAGTCCAAACTATTTTGCCACTTGCGTCTTTATTGCCGCGATAAAGCGTTGCTGAACTATTAGCAGGTTTTACCATTGGCATTTTTACGCTCCAAGTTTTGGCGGATGCTAAATCAGCACCGTTAAATTTGGCTGAATAAAACATAGCCGTACTAAATTGTAGTTTGCGGCCTGTATTATCCAACATAGACAATTGGTTGAGTTTAAAATCAGCTGCCGATTTGAATTGGCGAATTTCAAACTGTAAATTTTTGTTCTTTTGAGGTTTGTACGAACCTTTTTGTACTTTGACCTCCAAGCAATTTTGTTTCAATAGCGTATCTCGGTCATCATCTTCCAAAGTCAATACCACAAACACACGACGATTGGGGTCTAATTTTTCGTATTTGGGATTGGCTTCACCATAGAAAAACAATTCTATTTTGTCATCAGTTTCTCCTTTGCTTTTGACATAAGCAAAAGCTGATTTGGCGCGGCGTTCTGACAAGCCATCGTTATATGTTTCGCTACCCAATTTGCAAGTATGCCCTGTAACGCGCAATTTTAGGCGGCGGCCATCAGTGGCCTGAAACATAGAATCCACAGTTTTTTTGCTTTGGTCAAGCAAAAGGTCTTTATTGAGCTGGAAATAGACCTCAAAGCTATCTACTAACCCTTGTGCTTGGGTACTACCAGCACAAGCTAGCGCAAGCATAGAGCTTAGGAACACTTTTTTCATCGGAAAGGTGCTTTTGATTTATTGTTAATGGAATAAAAATTGAATATACATAAAAAAAATTCGGGCGCAAAATTAGCTATTTTTTTTATAAAATCATTGTAAAGTTATTTTTTTTATCAAAAAAGGATGTTTTTTTATAATTTTGATACAAAAACGCTATTTTCTAACATAAAAACTTTAATTTTGCTGCCTAAATTTTAATTCACTCCTCATCAACTGCTGAATACTATAAAATATGCTCAAGAATTTTTTATCCCAAAAAATGCTGCAAAAACTCACCCCGCAGCAAATCCAAGTTATGAAACTGCTACAAGTGCCCACTGCCGAACTGGAACAACGCATACAAGAAGAGTTGGAAGGCAATCCAGCGTTGGAAGAACTGGAAAGCGAAAAAGATGAATTTATCAACGAAGTAAGCCCAGAAATCAAAGATACAGACAAACCCAATACCGACAAGGATAGCCAAGAAGAAGAATCTTATATCACAGAAACAGCCAACAAAGACAATAATTATGAAGACTTTGAGGGCAACAATAATGAAGATTTTGATGATAGGCACGACAATCCCCAATACGAAGAGTATCTAGAACAATATATGAACGATGATACCCCCAATTACAAACTAAATGCTAGCCTCACTTCAGCTGACGAAGAGGATAAAACTAGCCCCGTAATGGTAGAAAGTACATTTTATGAATATATGCAAGAACAATTACATTTGTTGGAATTGACCAAATTAGAGGAAAAAATTGCCTTGCAAATCATAGGCAGCCTCAATGAAGATGGTTATCTCACCCGCGATGTTGAGTCTTTGTCGGATGACTTATTGTTTGCACACAACATCAATATAGAACCCCGCCAAATAGAAAAAGTATTGCTACAAATACAAACCCTTGACCCTGCGGGCATAGCTGCACAAAATCTACAAGAGTGTTTGCAACTCCAACTCCAACGCAAGCTAAAGTCAGAAGACTTGCGCAAAAACTACTCGAGCGAAGGCGTGCGTTATCTCAAATTAGCTTTGGATGTGATTACAGACTATTTTGACGAATTTTCACGCAAACATTATCCCAAATTGCTACAACAACTCAATATAGATAAAGAAGAGTTGAAAGATATTACCAAAGAGATTTTAAAACTAAATCCCAAACCTGGTAGTCTTTATGCTAGTGCCTCCAAAAGCAGCAAACAGTATATTACCCCCGATTTTACGATAGAAACCAACAGCTTGGGCGAATTGGAACTAAGCCTCAACTCTCGCAATGCGCCTGATTTGCGCGTAAGCGAACACTACAAGGAAATGCTCCAATCCTACAACCATAAATCTAGCTTGGATAAAAAACAAAAAGAAGCGGTTTTGTTTGTCAAACAAAAAATAGAATCTGCTCGCTGGTTTATTGATGCCATCCGCCAACGCCAACAAACTATGCTTAGTGTAATGGAAGCCATTATGTATTATCAAAAAGGATTTTTGCTCACAGGTGACGAAAAAAATCTAAAACCAATGATACTCAAAGATGTAGCTGACCTCACCAGTTTGGATATTTCTACAGTGTCGCGGGTAGTCAACGAAAAATATGTACAAACCGAATTTGGTATCAAACGCTTGCGCGAATTTTTCACTGAAGGCATACTCAACGACGAGGGAGACGAAGTTTCTACCGCAGAAATCAAACAGTTGCTAACCGAATTTGTACAAAGCGAGGACAAAGACCAACCCCTATCCGACGAAAAGCTGAGGCTGATGCTGGTAGAAAAAGGATTTAGCATAGCCCGCCGCACAGTAGCCAAATACCGCGAAGAGTTGAATATCGCTGTGGCGCGACTAAGAAAAGAATTATAAAAATTTGAACAGTTATTAAAAATTTAGCAGCTCTTGGATATACTTCCAAGGGCTTTTTTTGTCAAAAAAGCGTAAAAATATAATTATATTCAACTTTTTTGCGTTATTAAGTTGCATTTTTTAACAAAAGTTTGCGTCTATGTAAAAAAATTGTTAAATTTGCGGCCAACTAAGCTCAAAATTCAATGTAAAACTTGTATCCATACATTTTAAAATCAATCTATTCCAATTAAATAAAAAAATGATATTATGAAAATTTTTACTTTTTTTTGGCTGATTATGCTTGGTATAATTAGCACAACTTACGCCCAACGCACGGTAGAATTTCGCATCACCACCGTATCCTCCAATGGCAACGACTTGGATGGGTTTGGTTCTGGGGATAGCGATTTCCAATGGGATTTCCAAATTGCGGATGAATGCGGGCAAAACGATGTTAGCACCAATTTTGAGCAATCAGGTACGAACTGCCCAGGCACAATAGCTATAAACAATACGTTTTTTTCGCGCACTTACGATTGCGATTTACCCAACTTCACCTTTACTTGGCGCGGGTTAGAAGATGACGGCTTGGGTTCTGATGCCAACACAGGTTACCAAACCGTCAATCTTAGCGGTGCATCGCTAACTTCAGGTGTTTTTGTCAACGCGCCCGTAGGCACAGGCACTTATACAGCCACAGCAGGAGGCGCTAATTGTAGTGGCGGGGGAACTATTACCTACACCATAACCCTACAATACAGAGTTATAGGCACTCGCGCAGCTTGTACGGCTGACTTATGCACCAATCCGTTGGTACTACCCAGCCCAGCGCAATATGTTTGCGGTCCTACCCAATCTGTTACCCCGCTAAATGTGGCTATTAACACCCCCCAATCTTGCGGGCGTGGCAGTAGCAATAGCACAGCGGGCATAACTTGCTCAATGGAGCGCATTCCACCTCAAGATATTTGGGTGCGTGTGCGCATACCAGCTAACACTGGAGGGGCTGTTATCCAGTTTGAAAATAGAGGCGGTTGTACAGGTTTTGCTTGTGTTACCAATATCACCTACGCTTGGTACACAAGCAGCAACGGCACTTGCACAGGCCTACAATATAGAGGTTGTGGTTCTGTATCTTGCTTTTTGGGTTGTGGAAATGGCGAAATAGCTGTAGATGGACGCGCGGGTGAAGATGTATGGGTGCGGATATGGGAGGAGGACGACCAAGGTTTTAACCTAACTTTCAACCAAATACGCCCAACAACTCCAGCAGACAGATGCTACACCGCTTTACCTTTATCGGGCAATGGCTGTAACTATGGCGCAACTTCTCTCACTACAGGACTTTTCCCTGAACCTTCTATAGGTAGCTGGACAGCAGCAGCCCATCCTGGAGGCGTTTGCCAAAATGGAGATAATAATCCGCTAACCAATACCATTTGGTCATCAAATGAAAACTTGGTTTGGTACACCTATACTCACCCAGCCACAGGACCATTTTCTATAGCTGTAGATAATGTAGCTTGTATTGATGGTGGCGGCGGTTCGGCTGGCACTTCTGCCCAATTAGGTTTGTTTAGAAACTTAGGCACGCCCGCTTCTCCCACTTGTGATTTGTCAACTACCACAGGTATGGGCTGTTCTGTAGGCGTAGGACCGACAGAGTTAGTATTGGGTTCTTTGCCTGCTGGCAATTATATTCTAGTGATAGATGGCAATGCTGGCGCGCAATGCTCTTGGACTTTCCGCGACCGCATCAACGGTACGGTTTTGCCTGTGCGTTGGATAGGATTTGAGGGGAAACTAACCGAAGATAAAAGAGCTATTCAATTAACTTGGCAGACGGGCGAAGAAGAACAAAATCAAGGTTTTGAAGTGCAGCGTTCTTTGGATGGTTTGAATTTTAATAAAATTAGCTTTGTAGAAAGCAATAATTTTGGCAATTATGAATTTATTGATAATGAATATCCTACCGCGCCTGTAGTTTATTATCGCTTGCGTCAGTTAGATTATAATGGTGAATATACATTCTCTGATGTGATAGCAGTAACCACCCACGCCGACAATACAGGGCTTTCTACAGTACACGAAGTTTATCCCAACCCAGCCCAAAACCAAATTACTGTACCTTTCGTTACCGCCAAAGATGATATTATCAACGTGATGATTTACGATATGAGCGGGCGTTTGGTGTTGTATCCTGTCAATGACCGCAATTATACTACAGGACAGCATTTTATCCAGATAGAATTGCCTGCTGATATGCCGCGCGGTTTATACACTTTGCGCTTTGAAAGCCAGCAAGGCTCTCAAGTCAAACGCTTTTTGTTAGAATAAAAAACAACCATTATTTTTTGTATAAAAAAAGCCTTTCCGTTTGGAGAGGCTTTTTTTGTTTTTATTAGGAAAGTGGGATTTTAATCTTGTACGTTTTTTTAGATTTGTTAGTTAATTTCTCATCTATCAACCAAGGATTATGTATTTTTAAGGCTCTAAACGTAACCCCATTTTCACGTGCAAAAGTCGCTAAATTGGGAATTGCGCTGCTGACTTCTACAATTTTATACTGCGGAAATGCGTCATACAAATCATCTTCTTCTATCCAAAGCCCAAAAGAGGAAGGTTTTCTAAAAATATATTTATGCGCCAATATGCGCGGCACATAACGAGAAGTTTCTTGGTTCATTACCAACTCAAAATAATCCCTGCTGCCTTGAAATTCTATATGCCCTTTCAATCTACCCCCGCCCATATTGTAAGAAGCAGCCGCCAAAGTCCAAGAATTGAACTCTTTGTACGCTTTTTTGAGATAGGCGCAAGCCGCTTCGGTGGATTTTTCCAAATCGTAGCGTTCATCCACTTCTGTGCTAACCTCCATCCCATATTCGCGGGCAGTTTCGGGCATAAATTGCCAAATTCCCTTCGCGCCTGCTGGCGAGGTGGCGTTTCTCAAATTACTTTCGGTTATAGCAAGATATTTGAAATCATCTGGCACTTCATTTTTTTTAAGAATAGGCTCGATAATTGGAAAATACTTTTCAGCCAATTTAATCGTATTAAAGGTTGTGCCGTGCGAAAAACAAATGGATAAAAATTCTCTATCAAAACGCTCAATAGCATCGGGATTATCCATAGGCATAGGCTCGCCCGCCAAATCTATCTGTTTGGGGATTTTGGGAACGCGGATATTTTGCACAGGTTCGCCCGTTTCTATATCTTGGGGGCGGTCTGCGTCTATCAACTTGCTGTTGGTTTTGTTGCTATCCATTCCCCCCGTGTAGGCTGTGAATACAAACAGGCTGCCCACAGTAAGCCCCCCGCACAAAAAAATGATAAAATTTTTCATATTATAGACTAAAATGATTGATAAAATTGATTAAAACGCGAACAACTGCTACGCTTTGGGCGGGCGACTGCGCAAATACAATAAAGTTGAGATTAGAATAGCCGCTGTAGCTGCCGAAATGGTGTAAATGTTGATAAAATTGGCTTCGCTATTGAGCGGGTCGGATAAATTGAGGTTTGCGCTGGATTTTTTACCATCTTCTGCTTTGCTAAAATCGGCTGCTGGTGTGCCGCCTGAACTGAAAGAAGCGCGCCAATGGCTGGGTAAATCGTTTTGGGCATCATTTTGTATAAATTCTAGCGAAAAGCCTTTGCCGTCTGCATTTTTATCCCATTCGTTATTGTTAGAATAGGTCAAACTATCCACCAAATTGCCCAAAGCATCGCTAAAAATTAGCGTTTCGCCCTCGTTGTTCAAATTGCCTTTATACTCGCCTTGAGCAGAAAAACCATAAACTTGCTTGAACAAAGCCGCATCGTTGGTCAAAATAACATAACCATTGGGCGGGAGTTGGTAATCGTCCTCAAATTTGAAATTAATCCCCTTTTTAAACTCAAATTGGTATAAATCTATAGTTTGGTTGCTGATATTGCGCAATTCTATAAATTCTAACTTCACCGTATCGTGGTAATGGTACATCAATTCGGAGAAAATAACCTTATTGACAAACGTTTCTGATGCGGGCGCGGCTACAAATTGTATGGGTTCTGACCAATGGCTATAGCGACCTTCTTTATTTTTGTACCGAACTCTAACCCTGTAGCTGCGATTGGGCAAAGCTACTCCAGCGGGTAGGTTGATTTTGGTGTTGAAATGGGTAATTTCTCCACTTTGCCAAATAGCTGTAGCTTCATAAGCGCGCGCTTGGTTGGGTTTATAAAAAGGATTGTTGAAATCGGTAACTTCTGCCAAACGCCATTCCATAGCGGCAAAACTGCTGCTGTCATCTACAAAAGCACTTGATTGAAACGCCAATTTATCGGTGGCAAATCCCTGCTCGCCTGCGTACATAATCGCGGGTCGGTTGGGTATGCGGCGGGGCAAACGCGCCAAAAGCACAGCAGCGCGGGTTTTTACAAATTTTTTGAAATAGCTAATTTCAGTAGCAAAAGAACTATAACGCTGCCCCCAACGCAATCTGTCTATATCGGTGAAAGAATAAGCTTTTTTGCTATCAAATATAAAAGCCGCCTGTTCGTCTATGAGCATATTCATTTGCTCTTCGTTGTACAACAAATCCAAAAAGCTGCGCAGATAATTTTCGTACTCTATAGCTATAGCTTGATGATAAAAGGCAGCTTTGCGAATAGCCCCAGAGATAGAAGATTGCCCATTGGTAGAAGTCCAAGTTGCGTCCATATCCCAAGGGAATACAGCCCAATTATTCTTTTTGGGGTTGTGATATTCCATCCACCAATGCTGTTTTCTGTAACCCGTTTCGCGGTTGTTAATCGCATCTTGAGCAGCTACAAAAGCAAAATAACGGGGCAAATCCAAATGGGCGCGCCACCAAGTTTCTGTATTGCGGCGTTCGCACAAAGTATCCCATTCCAAATAAGGCGCATTGCGCAAACCCAACAAAGTATCGGGCAGTTGGTTGCGGAGTTTGGGCGGTTTGTACGAATAGATATTCCCGTTGGGTAGTTGGTGATTATCCAAAAAATCTTTATCAAAATTTTCCATAATCAGATAAAGCCCGTAAAAATCGCCCGCGAAAGTGTCCTGTTCTTGAGTAGATTTGATAATCCGCAAATGCAAAAAATCGGCTGTGGTAGCGGGCGCATTTTGTAGATTAAATAAGCGATAAGTTAGCAATTCGGCCAAGCCGTGCGTATTGGGTTTTTCCAACAACCAAGTGCCAGAAAGCACCCATTTATCCCTTTTTTGTGGGTATAAATTCCCATAATTATCCAAAACTTCAGCTTTGTGCCCGCGATTAAAATTAAATTTCAGGTTGCGTTTGCGGCGCGCGTGTCTATTTCTATACCCTCTACTGCGAAAACCAACGTGGTCATAAACGATATTATTATAAACTACCGTTCCCGTATTTTTATAACTATCCCCATTGTAGCGATTAATACCATAATCTACATCTTCAGCGCGCGCCAAAAGGTGGCAAACGGGTACAGATTGCACATTATTAAAATTATAACCCGCATAATTAGGTAATTGATTATAAACAAAATACGCAAAGTTGGGTTGGGTATCGTCTGAATAAGGCACGCGCACTTTTTTGCCCGTTTTGTCAGTAGCAGCGATGCGATAGCGAACCAAACGCCTGTGAATTTGCTCGCTGTTGGGAATTATAGCCGTATAAATTTGGTCATTAGACAAAGAATCCCCATTTGTACCATTATCAAAGAGTATGAGCGTTTTCCAATTGTTGGGATTTTCATACGCTGCATCTTTTAGGCGAATGTATGCGCCCGCGTTTATGGTTTGATACAAGACCTCGGCGCGTTCTACGCCCTCGTTATCGGTGATTTTGGCGGTGATGCGGACGGGTTCGTTGGCTTTGGGCGCAAGGGGAAAATGTGCAACTTCGGAAATAGCGGGCGGGATATTAGCGTCGGGTACAAAAACGGCTGTATTGGCAGCGCAAGGAGTTGGCAAAGCCCCACGCCAAGCAGCGGGTTGGCTATTGTCTAAAGAAAAATGTTGTAGTTGTAGCGAGGTAATTTTCTCGTTGGGGCTGGTTAGCGGGTAGGGAAAGCCCAATTGATACGCCACTTTATCCACCAGCGAGTCGGCAGCGTTGCGCAATTCTATTTTTTCATCATTGGATTGTAGGCGGCCTTTGTACGCGCCCAACACTTGAACTGTAGGCGGCAGTTGGAAATGGCTACGGGTAGCTGTGGGATTTTTGGCTACGATAATACACTCGTTGGGCGCAATAGAAGCCGTATTGGGGAAAGAAAATTCTACCCCTTTATCCAAACGCCAACCAGCAAGAGATACAGATTGAGTACTTGGATTATAAATTTCTACAAACTCGGAAAAAGTGCCAGCAGCAGCCGCACAATGGATTTCATTAAGCACCAATTGAGCCCTAAGCGGAGCCAAAAAACAAATAAGCAAGCAAAAATAAAAAGCAAGAATATACATAGGGGGGATTAAAAAAAGATTTTGATATAACAAAAAAGCCATCAGAATAAAAATTCCAATGGCTTAGCTAGCTCTAAACAGGAAAATAATTAGCAATTGGGGGTAAATCAATAATAATTTATTTCTTTTTAGTTGTAGTCTTAGCAGCAGGTTTGGTAGTTTTTACCACTTTCTCTACTTTAACGGGCGCTTCTACTTTGCGAAATTTGCTTTTTACGGTTTCATTATCAACTAATGTAGCCAAGTCTTTACCCGCTTTAAACTTAACGTTTGCTTTTTCGGCAATTTCCAATTTTTCGCCTTTTATGCGAGGATTCACACCTATGCGAGCAGCACGATAGCCCACATCAAAAGTACCAAAACCCACAAGGGTGATACGGTCGCCTGATTGTAAGGCTACAGACAAAGCATCCAAAGTAGCAGTAAGTGCATCAGAAGCTTGTTTTTTGTTGAGACCAGCGCGTTCTACAATTTGGTCAATCAATTCTGATTTGTTCATAACGAATTGTGATTTAGTGAGTGTGTTTAGGAAGGATTATGAAATGATGTTACAAATGTATAGTTTAATTTTGATGCAGCAAATTTTTTTACAGTTTTTTAACCACAAAAAGCATTTTTTTTTCAGTTTTGCCCAAAAAAGGCTTTTTTTTAAGCAAAGTGGCAATTTTACAACCAATAATTAGCAAATAAAATTCATATTTTGAAACAGCAAATCGCGACCACTATCAAGCCATACAAGAAAGAAATCCATAGCCTAACATAATTTATTTAGCAAAGCAGGTAACAAATTGGCTATTATTTGCATAAAGATTAGTATCTTTTTAATAAAATTTCTGTCTTAGCACACAACAATTTATTAATCCCACACGTTATTATGAAAATAAAGCATATATTTGCTGGTATATTAATTTTAGGCACTATTGCTGCCCTGTATTTTTATTTTTTTGGCAATAAACCAAGCAACGAGATGATTTTTGAACAAAATTTCAGCACCTTTTTGGGCACCAACGAAGCCAGTAAAAGCCCAATCCCCATCAATCCTGTGCGAACTGCCACAACAGCTATAATCCCGCCAGCAGAATCCACACCAGCAGCTATAGCTAAATTTATGTTGGACAAAGGCATAAGAGCGTACAACAATTCAGATTTCACTGAAGCCATACACCAATTTAATAGTTATATCAACTCGGGTGAAGCCCAACCCAAAGAAATAGGCGAACTTCGCTTTTATATAGGGGTGGCTACATTAGCGAAAGGCAATACAACCGAAGCAGAAAAAATTTTTGCAGATTTAGCCAATGACAGCGGCAGAAAACATACTTTCCAAGAAGAAGCACAATGGTATTTGGCTTTGACCTATCTAAAAGCAGATAACATCAGTCAAGCCAAAAAACAATTAAAAAAAGTTGCTAAAATTGGCCACCCTTACGAAGAAAAAGCTAAGCATATTTTGACCCAAATCTAAATTTTTTTTGTTTTTTGGTAAAAAAAGTAAAAAAAAAACGTTTTTTGGTAAAAAAAAAGCCGTTTTTAAAAAAAAGTTTGTACAAATCAAAAAATTGGCATAATTTTAGCCCCAGATTCCAAAAACGTTTAAATCACATTTAAAATAAATACCCTAATTATGATTGCTAAAACAACCAAATGGCTCCAGTGGCTAATCTGCTGTTGTTTGTTGCTGGGTAGCTACGAATCAATAGCGCAAAAAAACAAAAAGGACAAAGCCAACGAAGGCGAGCCTCAATGTCTTAAAGATTTGCCCAAATTCTTCGTAGATGACGCGGTTTTTCCCGCCTATCTCAAACAAATCTACAAAGAAGATGCTACCCGCTTAGCTATTCGTATGCTAAACAAAGAGCAACGTATAGCCAAACAAACCGTCAGAGTACCAGAAGAACTCACCCGCGCTATTTACAACGCACTTATTGCTGTACGTATTAGCGATTATGGTGCAATTGATACAATAGCGAAAACTTATTATGTGCGCACTTTCCCTGTGCCTAGTGTCAATAGCCTTGTTTTGTTGTTTGAACACGACGCTGAATGGGCTAAACCACTCCAAGAGAAAAAAGATAGCACAGGCAATCCAGATATTAACCGCATTATTCGCGAGTTCAATTTGGCTATGTCTAGAATGGTTTATCTTGATGAGGAAAGAAAAGGCTTGGTTTTACAATCTCGCGAACCCTTGAATGTGCCCGCTTTGATGCACAAACTTTATATGGATGTAGGTATTGGTTGTGTGGAAGAAAACGCCCCTTATGGCGACGGCAACGACATCAGCATAGAGCGCACCAAAGATAATGGTTGGAAAATCGTTTATAGCGTGCGTTTTGGCAACTGTTTGAATCAATGTCCTAAATTTCGCAACTGGGAATTTAACGTTTCCAATGGTGGCGAAGTAAATTATATAGGCTCTTCAGGCGAAACCATTCCACCTTGGGTGACTGCTCCTGCACAAGCCAAAAAATATCCAGATGCTCCCAAAACGAAATAGTATTTTAACAATACTTTAAATACAAAAACGGCTTCTACAATCGTAGAAACCGTTTTTTTTTGCTCTTGAATTGCTAATTTTGCGGCAAATGGTTGAATAAGCTCAATGCGTTGGCTGTGGTTTGCTGCATAATCGTTTGATAATCAATTTTTAACAAATCTACTAATCGCTGAGCTACCAATTCTATATAAGCCGCTTCATTCCGTTTTCCTCTGTACGGCGCAGGGGTAAGATAAGGCGCGTCCGTTTCCAAAACCAACTTATCTAAAGGTAATTGCTGTATAAATTTATCCAAACCACCATTTTTGAACGTAACGACTCCACCAATTCCCAAGTAAAAGCCAAGTTCTACTAATTTTTGTGCTTGCGCCAAATCACCAGAAAAGCAGTGGAAAACGCCCTTCATTCCCAAAAATTCGGGTTCGGAAACGATATTGATTAAATCAACTAAAGAATTGCGCGCGTGAATAACCACAGGCAAATTCAATTTGATAGCCCAACGGCATTGGGTTCTAAACGCATACTGTTGTTCGGTAACAAACTCCGTACTCCAATAATAATCCAAGCCAATTTCGCCCACAGCGCAAAAATTAGCCCGTTCAGGATTTTTAAATAAATGATTTTCAACCACTTGCAGTTGTGATTTATAATCAGCAAGCACAGAACAAGGATGCAATCCCATCATCGGAAAACAAGATTCGGGATGTTGAGCAGCCAAATCCAGCATTGGGCGGATACTATCCACATCCACATTGGGCAGATAAAACCGCTCTACTCCAGCAGCACGCGCACGCGCAAGCATCTCTTCGCGGTCGTGGTCAAATTCTTCTGCGTACAAATGGGCGTGGCTATCTATTAAAAAGTTGTACATATTTGCAACAATTAGCTATAAAAATTGATTAAAGAAAGTATTAGAATTAAATTATAAAAAATGTTCAGTCGGAAAGAAGTTTTATTATTGGGGACTTTAGCTTTTGCCAAATTTACCCACATTTTGGATTTTATGGTAATGATGCCTTTGGGGCCTCAATTAATGACAACTTTTGGTATAACCGCCCAACAATTTGGGATATTGGTATCATCTTACACCTTGAGCGCGGGGATTTTTGCGATAATTGCAGCGTTTTTTATAGACCGTTTTGACCGAAAAAAGGTGCTACTGCTTATGTACGCTGGTTTTTTGGTGGGAACTTTGGCTTGCGCTTTGGCGGGTTCGTATTGGCAACTGATGTTGGCGCGCACACTCACGGGCGTTTTTGGCGGCTTATTGAATACGCTGATTTTATCCATAGTTGGGGATAGTTTTGAACTAAAAAAGCGAGCCACAGCTACAGGAATTGTTATGTCGGCTATGTCAGCAGCAGCAGCTTTTGGCGTACCTTTGGGCGTATATTTTGCGGCTATGTTCAATTGGCAAGTGCCTTTTTACATCGTTTTGGGTTTGGCTACGCCGATATGGTTTGGAATTTGGCAATTTGTACCCGCTATCAACAGCCATTTACAAACAAGCAGCAATATACCAGCACCTATAGATTTATCTATGCATTTGATTGATGAAAAAAATCCTACAGCCGAAATCACAACCGCGCCCTCTTTATTAATAGATAACAAACGCAATCCTTGGCAAATTCTAACCGATATTTTTGGCAGTTTCAACCAAATTAAGGCTTTATCTTTGGGTTTTTGTTTGGTAATGGGGCAATTTATGATAATTCCTTTTATTGCGCCCTATGCGGTTAAAAATTTGGGATTTGCACCTGTAGAATTAACTTATATTTATCTATTTGGCGGGGCGGTTTCTTTGCTCACAGGCGCAATTTTTGGGCGTTTGGCGGATAAATTTGGGCATAAAATCATCTTTATCATCGCTGTATTGGGTTCTTTGCTACCTTTTTATTTGGTAACCAATCTAAGTACAACTTCGTTCCCAATTATTTTGACCTGCACAAGCTTATTTTTTATCTTTGTGGGCGGGCGCGCTGTGCTGTCTATGGCTATGGTAATGTCGAGCGTACCGAGTCGATATAGAGCAAGTTTTATGAGTTTCAATACCGCTTTCCAGCAATTGGCGGCTGGGGCAGCTGCGCTCATCAGTGGTTTTTTGATAGTAGAAACACCCACAGCCTTGAGCAATTTCAACTTAGTTGGTTATTTGGCTATGGGATTGAGTTTTGTAGCTATAGGGGTGGCTTTGTGGTTGCGCACAGCCAAAGAATAAAAAAAGTAAGACTTAGATAGCCTTACTTTCTCGCTGCTTTAACCAATAAATATAAACTTGGCAAAAGGGTTTTAGCTTATCGTTTTCATCAAAATTGTTATAATAAGCCACTTTTTCGCTGATAAATGCTTTAGTCAAAATTTTGGAAGGAAATTTTTGAGCTGTAATTTTTTGAATTTCGGCAATAGCTTTTTTTCTATTTGTTTTCAAAATATCGTGGTTTAAATTCAATTTTTCGTCCAAATCTGCCTGCAATGTTGGATTATCAACGCTTATTCTGCCGTCATTTTCAAAGCTAATTTTATCCATTTGGGACTTATCAAAAGGATTAATTTGTAAACTTTGCTCTGTTGGTTTCAATTGCCCGCGTTTGGTGTCGCAAATCGGATTTTTTGTTTCGTTATCCAATACGCCACAACAGACCGCCAGCATATTATCAAAATTCAAAGTTTTTTCGCCAAAATTACACTGTTCTTGGTAATGCTCAATTTTAGTTTTTAAGCTATCATTTTCTATCCTGCACATACAATAACCGCACAAAAAACCTTGCTCTTTCAATAAGGCTTCGCGCAAAATTTCTTTATCTTGAAAATTCGCGTAAGTGGGCTTAGTCGTTTTTTTATACGCAATCAATTCTTTAGGCTGATTAGCGAGTTTTTTATCAATAAATCGCATAAGACTAACCTTTTAAAGCGTTATGAGGAGCGTTAAAATCATAAGCCAATTGCAAGCGCATCACTTCAGCGTCTGTGCTGCCAAAACGCTGGCTTAATAAATCAATATGCTTTTGCGCTTCCGCCCATTGTTCTGCTGCTATCAATTTATCGCATTCATCTATCAATTCAGCCGCCCATTTTGGACGTTCTGGAATATCAAAAACCTCCAATAACACACTATTCACATCGCGCCCTGCTGTTTGTGTTTTCAATGGATACGCTTTATAATCTTTCAAAACAACAATATGTTCAGCTTTTACATTGCTCACGATAAGCGGCGAATGTGTGGTAACAATAAACTGCACTTCTGGGAAAGTTTCCATTAACGCAGGCAATAAATTGCGCTGCCAGCGCGGGTGCAGGTGTAGGTCTATTTCGTCAATGACGACGATAATTTGTTTCTGTACAAATTTTTGTCTTTCTATTACTTTTAAAGAAATCATTAAAAATAGTTCCATCAGTTGCTTTTCGCCTGCCGAAAGTAAAGATATTTCAAACCAAATCCCATCTTTTTTTATAATCAAGTATTGATAAGATTTAGCTATTTTTTGATTATCAAAAACTTCTTCAAAAGTAGTCTGTATGTCCATAGCTTCATATTTAGCTGTATCTAATCCACTAAAAAATTTAAGCCACAAATTATTTAAAGTCTGCAATTCGGGCTGTCTGTAATTTCTATCTACTCGAGCAATTTGTTGGTTTTCATAGTTATTTGTATTGATAAACCAATTGGTAAATTTATCAAATAATTGTTTATTATTATAAAGGGAAATATAAAGGAAAAATTGCTCGTCAGCTTTATCAGAGTTTGCTATGCGCTTATTTCTTTCCACACTGTAATAAGCTCCTCCAATAAGTTTTAACTCTATTTTAGAATTTTCTGCTCCAATTTTTACGTCAGGATAACTTATAGGTTCTTCATTCCCATTCAAAAATAAATTTATGGCATCACAAATACTAGTCTTTCCGCCCCCATTTTCGCTTAAAATAACAGTAAGTTGCGGATGTATAGGCAAAGTTAGTTCTTCAAATTGGCGAAAATTTGTGAGTTTTAGTTCTTTAAGATATTCACCTTTATTATTTTCCATTTCCTTAATTTTTTTCGTTTTTTACTAATTTTGGCGCAAAATTAGCTATATTTTTTCATTTTTATCACACAAAATAAATTTTCCAGCACAAAATGACTTTACAAGAAGCACAACAAATCGTAGATAATTGGATAAAAACCATAGGGCAGCGTTATTATAGCGAATTGACCAATATGGCGATTTTGACCGAAGAAGTGGGCGAAGTGGCGCGGATTATGGCGCGGTTGTATGGCGAACAGTCGTTCAAAACTAAAGAAGAAGAAACCAACGCAGCCGCCAACTTGGAGGAAGAAATGGCTGATGTGCTGTTTGTGTTGATTTGTTTGGCCAATCAAACGGGCATAGACCTAACCAAAGCGTTGGAAAATTCGTTAATTAAGAAAACCAACCGCGATAAAGACCGCCACGCCAATAATCCCAAATTAAAATAATTTTTTTCAGGGTTTTAGGATACCAAGATTTTAAGATACTAAGACTTCTTTACAAAAATAAAGAAAATCTTAAAATCCTCACGTCCTAAAATTTTAAAATCCTAAAATGAAAATTGCCAAAATGAAAAAAAATGCCCTATTATTTGCCCTTTTCATAGCCCAAATGGCCAATGCACAGCTCACTTCAGACGCTTTTTTGTTGTCTAATAATTCCTATCGCGCTACCGCTCGCGCTTTGGGCGTGGGCAACGCAATGAGCGCTATAGGTGGGGATATTTCTGTAGCCAGCACCAACCCAGCAGGTTTGGCAATAAGCCGCAAGTCAGAATTTATCCTCTCTCCTCAAATTGCTTTTAATCGCGTTGATGCCGATTTTGGCGGCGAAACCCTAAGCGATAATCGAAGCGGTTTGGCTTTGGGCAGTTTGGGAATTATGTTATCCAATCCATTGGACGGCAAATGGAAAAGCTTCAATTTTTTGCTTTCTTACAATAAAATAAATAGTTTCAACCAAAATATAAGCTATTCTGGGGTTAGTTTTGGTTCTCGTTTGCAGCGTTTTGCGTTGGATGCCAACGGTACGCGCCCTGCTGACCTCAACCCGCTGGAGTCGCAATTGGCTTATGATACTTATATGATAGATTTGGTAGATACAGCCAATTTTATTTATACTTCTGCTTTGGGCGATTCTAATTTTGTGCGCAAAAGCGAATTTATCAAACAAACTGGCTACAATAACGAATTAGGCATTTCGGGCGCAGCCAATTACAACAACAAATTGTATATAGGCGGCACTTTGGGCATTGATATTTTGCGGTACAAAGAGGTAAAAAGCTATGAAGAGTTTGAAGAAACAGGTTCTATAGATTTCAAAGAAATGGATTTTGACGAAACCCGCAATATCAGGGGGGTTGGACTTAATCTTAAAGGGGGATTATTGTACAGATTTAATAAGTATTTCCGTATGGGTGCGCATATTCATACCCCTACTTTATACCGCAATACAGAAACTTATTCTACCCGTATGTACGGGGAAATTTTCTATCGCGGGCGTTTGGAACAAAACTCTTACCCTTCTTTGATACAAGGAGAATATCTTTACACAGTGCGCACGCCTTGGACATTTGGGTTGTCAGCTGGAGCTGTGTTGGGGACAAGAGGATTTTTTAGCGCGGAAGCAGAATATATCAACTATAAAAATGCTAGTTTTGGGGTAGCAGCCAACGACACATCAGCCAATATCAACACCAAACGTTTTTTGGAAAATCTAAACCGCAATGTAGAAGGCGTTTATAAAGCAGCTTTTCGCTTGCGTATGGGCGGCGAACTGGTAGCTAGCAAAGTATTGAGATTGAGAGCTGGTTATCAACTCCAAACTTCGCCTTACCAAGTAGCTATAGCTGGTGTCAATGATTTGCAACACGTTATCAATTTTGGTTTTGGGTTTAGGGTGGACGGTTTTTTCTTTGATTTGGCTTATTCGCATTTTTTACAACAATTTTTGTACAGCCCATACGCGCCCACTTCGGTAAGCAATATACAAAATATCAAAGCTCAGGTAAATAAAGGATTGGTTTCTATGACTTTTGGCTTCAGATTTATCTAAAATTATTGAGAATATGCGCAAACAATACTACCTATTATTTTTTATTGTTTTCACTATGTTCAATTCATTGATTGTTGGGCAAAAGGTTAATGATGCTTTTTTGTACTCCAACCCTAATTATCGTTCCACTTCCCGCCTTATAGGTCTAGGCAATGCTATGGGTGCAATAGGGGGCGATGTGGGTGTTGCCAATATCAACCCAGCAGGATTGGCTAGAAAGTCCAAACCCGAACTAACGCTAAGTACACACGGTTATATGTTAGTCTCACAGACAGAGTTTGGAAACAACATAGATACAACCGTACCCGCTATATTTGTGGGAGATTTGCGAAGCTTAGGTTGGAGGTTGGGCAACCTTTCGATGCTCATAACTGTGCCAATACAAGAAGGCGAAAAGAAATTTAAAGAATTTTCTATGGGTATTTCGTTTAATAGAACAATGGATTTTAAAGAACAATGGAATTATTCTGGTCAAAGTTTTGGCTCTATTTTACAACATTTTGCCGCTATGTCCAACGGAAATTCACCTGCATCGCTTCATCCTTTTTCTACTCAAATGGCTTATGATGCTCATTTAATTCGCTTGATTGATAGCAATAACTTTGTCTATGCTTCTCCTTTGGGCGATAACGATTTATCCAATAAATTGGGCTCTTTTGTAAGTTCGGGGCGAAATTATGCGCTTGGTTTGTCAGCAGCTTCCAATTATGAAAATAAATTATGGATAGGCAGCACTTTAGAATTTAATTTTTTGAATCACAAAAATACAACCAGCTACTCGGAATACATAGAAACAGGGCAACCTATCAATGATATACGCACAGACTGGAGTCAAATCCAGAGCACAAGGGGGTTTGGGGTTAATCTTAAAATAGGTATGATTTACCAATTAAACCGTTATTTTACTGTAGCTGCCCATATCCATAGCCCCACTTTTTATCGCAATCGGGATACTTATACGAGTTCTATAAGTGGCTCTATTTTACATAATGGTTGGATAACCCAAAACTATTTAGGCGCACCCAAAGCTAAATACAAATATAGTTTTTTTACCCCTTGGACTTTGGGCTTATCTACAGCTTTTCAAGTAGATAAGAAATTTTTTATAAATATAGACTTAGAACGAGTTGATTACCGACAAATGCACTACTATATGAGAAATGGGCAAGTCCATAACCAAGACGCACTCAATAGCGATATTAATAATACTTTTGAAGCCGCTTACAGATTGCGAATAGGTACAGAATATATTATTGGCCCCAAATATAGATTTTCTTTTGGCTACCAATTACAAAGCAATCCTTACACCCAAAATACAGCGGGGATAACACAATGGGACAAAAGCATACACGCAGGCATAAGACAAAAACTAAAAGAAATGGGTTTTGTACATTTTGGTTTAGGCGCGTATCTTATATACAAAAAATTCTCTCCTTATCCCGCTAGTTCTATTAGCAACAATCAAGTTGTAAACATCATCACCACTTTTATGGCTCTATCTGTATCTTTTGGTATGGAAATTGAATAATCTTTATCTATTTTATGAACAAAATACTTTTATTCCTTTGCTTTTTTGCTGTGGCTGCTTTGGCTAACGCGCCTATCAAACCCGCTTTAAAGTTGGGTTTGCTCAAATACAACGGCGGCGGCGACTGGTACGCCAATCCTACAGCTTTGCCCAATTTATCGCGCTTTTGCAACAAAGAACTGCACACCAATTTTGACCCAGATTATGCGACTGTAGATGTAGCCAGCCCCGAAATTTTCAATTATGCGTTTATTCACCTCACGGGACACGGCAATATCGTTTTTAGCAACGCCGAAGCGTTGAATTTGCGCACTTATTTGCAATCTGGGGGATTTTTGCACATAGACGATAATTATGGTTTAGACCCTTTCGTGCGCCCTGCGCTTAAGATGGTTTTTCCCGAAACCGAATTGGTAGAATTGCCCTTCAACCACGAGATTTATCACTCGCATTTTGATTTTAAAAATGGTTTGCCCAAAATTCACAAGCACGACGACAAACCCGCACAAGGTTTTGGCTTATTTTGGGAGGG
The DNA here is from genome assembly GCA_013297745.1 of Chitinophagales bacterium. Taxonomy (GTDB): domain Bacteria; phylum Bacteroidota; class Bacteroidia; order Chitinophagales; family Saprospiraceae; genus JAAFIM01. Next base: position 54,963 of record JAAFIM010000013.1, read on the forward strand.
GCGTTTGGTGGTTTTTTACTCTTACGAAACCGACTTGGGCGATGGCTGGGAAGATATTGACGTACACAACGACACAGAAGAACAACGCACCCGCGCCCTGCAAATGGGGGCTAATATCATCAAATACGCTTTTGAAAATTAATAAAAAAAATCCTACCTCGCGATGAAGTAGGATTTTTTTTGTGGGTTACGCCGTTTAGTAATACGAAATTAAAAAAGAGTGTGTAATAGCAGCATAGATTATTTAAAATATTGGAGTTACAAGAGTGTAGATTTTTACAATAGCACGGGGTTTTACACCCCGTGCGGTAGATAAAGTAAACCTTATAAGTGTTGGGTTTTACACCCAACACTCCAAAAATAATTTTATAAAATTTTATTCTTGCGTTGGGTGTAAAACCCAACGCTAATAAGATTTTTCACCGCGTGGGGTATAAATTGGTAGAACCGCGAAGCGAAACCCCACGCTCTCGCTTATTTTTATAACGAAAAACACATTATTTTTATAATTATAGTACTTAATAGCTCTTACTACATACTTACTTTTTAAATTCTGTATAATACACAATTTGGCGATACACAGTTTTGATAATTTTTGGCGTTTTGCCGCTTTTATCTATCTTTTTTTGCACAATCCAATTGCCTTGCGGGTCGTATTCATACTCAAAAAAATGGGTAAATTCTACCTCTTGAGTGGGATTAAATTGCTTGGCAGTTCTAAAATCCATATTGTCTACTTTTTCTGCAATTACTTGATTATCAGCGTTATATTTATAAAATTTACTATAACTATAAGACCAAGTAGAGTTTCTAATCGTGGCATCGTGGGCAGTTTCGCTCAAGATATTGCCATTTTTATCGTATGATATTTTATAGGTTACATACAGGCAAGAATTGCTACCAAAACAAGCATCCATAACACTAACGCCAATCGGCAAACAAAGTTTCGTATTTTCGCCGTAGGTATAAGATTTATTCTGTGAGAAAATATCCCCATCTTCGCCCTCAAAAGTAGCTATTTCTTGGCTAATGCAACCATTTTTTTTATCAAATTCAAACTTATAACTGTGTTTTTTGGGCAAATCGTAGCGATTTTTTAACTTGGCATCGTCATAATCAAAGGACAAAACCAACCCTTTTTTTTGTTCATTATAATCATAATTTATTTTATGGTCAAATGAAGTTCCATTATCCAATTGTGTAATTTCCTGTTTATGTAACATTCCGCCTTTAAAAAAGGTTTTGGTAGCCCTGTAATGGCTATATTTGATAATTGGCTCATCGTTTATTTCCAGCAATTTATGATTTTTATCAAATACATAACTGACCACTTTTTGCTTGTTTTTGGTCTTTTCCAACTGCCCTTTTTCGTTAAAAAAATAAACTTCAGTCGTATCGTTGCCGTCAATAACCGAATAGCTTTTGACTTTAGATTTGAGTTGGTGAGTTTGCGAGGTTTGGATATGATTTTCGGCAAAAAGTTGCTCGTACATAGGTTTTTTAAAATCACTACTGCGCTGGGCGGATAAAACAGAAGCACAAAACAAAAGAATAATCAGTAGGCGCATATCGTTAAAAATTTTAGCGGATTAAATAAAAAGGTAGATGCTTTATTCAGAAAAAGGTTGTGTTAAATAAAGTTTGTTGATAATAAATCGTATTGTATTTTCAACCTCAACTGGCTGGTACAAGCATCAGCTTCAGTTTCCAAATCCAACTTTTTGCCCAAATCCCACAGCGTTTGCCCCTTTTCAGCGTATAAAGTTTGGTATAATCGCTCAAAACTTTCGTGGCGATGATGGCGGGGGTCAATGTCGTTGATTTTCATCTCCAGCAACCTCAAAAATCTACTCAAGGCGTAACCTTGTTTTTTTTCGTCGGATATGGTTAAAATTTCTTGGTACAAATCGCCAAAACTCAGCCGCAAATGGCACAAAACCCTATAAGTTGAACCCAATATGCCCACGCCCGTATCGGTTATATCCCAAAACTCATCCCACAAAATCCGCTGAAAATAAGCCGCGCCCTCTTCGCCCCCCAACCCAAAAGCTAAAACAATCCCAGAGGTGAACGAATTAGAACTTTTTGCCCCCAAAGCGTACAAATTGGCCAAAGCTGTCGATTTTGCGCCCTCGTCTTGCAATTTGGCGGCTAAAGCGGGTAGAAATTCGGGAAAATATGCCTGTTTTTGATAGGTAAAATCCAAAGCCGACTGTATTTCGGTTTGAATATCCCCACAATCAAAATGTAATAAGCCCAAAACTGCCGACTTGCACAGATAATAATCGTCGCCGCGCTCAAAAGCGTAATATCTTAAAATGGGTTTTACGGGTTTGTATTTCAACTCTCCCAACAACTCCAGCCAACCCTCCTGCTCCTCGTCTTTCAACTTTTTGTCTTTGAAATAGGCAGCGAATAAGCGCGCCGCCATAGCTTTGTTCCCAAATTTGCTAAAAATGGGTAATAATTGATAATACTCAAACCCCAAACTTTTGCGCAAAGCCAATTCTAAAATCGCATCTGCATCGCTTTGTTTGCCAATTTGCAAAATTGTAGCCACACAACCCCGCAAAATATAATAATCAGACTTATAAAAATGCCAATTTGCTATCAAATCAGCGGTAGTTTTCAATAACATAAGCAAAAAGATTAGTTTTTTTCACAAAAATAGCTAATTTTCAACAATTTTACAAAAAAATATGACAATTATAAAAATAAAAGCTTACCTTTGCGGCCATATTTGACAATTTTATAAAAATGAATACCACACCCATTCGCAACATTGCGATTATTGCCCACGTTGACCACGGCAAAACCACTCTTGTAGATAAAATTTTGCATCAATGCAAACTGTTTCAAGCACACGAAGAAACAGGAGAGTTGATATTGGACAACAACGATTTGGAACGCGAGCGCGGAATTACGATTTTAGCTAAAAACGTATCCGTACACTATAAAGACGTAAAAATCAACATTATAGACACTCCAGGCCACGCCGATTTTGGTGGCGAAGTAGAGCGTGTATTAAATATGGCTGACGGCGTTTTGTTGTTGGTCGATGCTTTTGAGGGTCCCAAACCCCAAACCCGTTATGTATTGTCAAAAGCTTTGGCTTTGGGCAAAAAACCCGTTTTGGTTATCAACAAAGTGGATAAACCTAATTGCCAACCTGAAGAGGTGCAAGAAATGGTATATGAATTGATGTTCAATTTGGAAGGTACAGACGACCAATTGAACTTTGCTACAGTTTTTGGTTCAGCCAAACAAGGCTGGATGTCAGGCGACTGGAAAAAACCAACTGAAGATATTACTTTCTTGTTGGACACTGTATTGGAGCAAGTTCCTGCCCCGCCTCTTAATGAAGGAACTATACAATTGCAAGTTACTAGTATTGACTACTCCAAATATATTGGTCGTATGTGTATAGGACGCGTTCAACGCGGTTCTATAAGTGTCAATCAGCCTATATCTTTGGTAAAACGCGATGGCAAAATTGTAAAATCAAGAATCAAAGGCTTATATGTTTTTGACGGTTTGGCCAAAGTATCAGTAGAAACGGTTAATTGTGGCGATTTGTGCGCTGTATTGGGCATCGATGGATTTGAAATTGGCGATACTATAGCAGACTTTGAAAATCCTGAAGGCTTACCTCCAATTTCTATTGATGAGCCTACTATGAGTATGCTTTTCACCATCAACGACTCTCCATTTTTTGGCAAAGAGGGCAAATTTGTAACCTCTCGCCACTTGCGCGACCGTTTGTACAAAGAAATTGAGAAAAACTTGGCTCTTCGCGTAGAAGAAACAGGTTCTCCTGACTCTTATATGGTTTTCGGACGCGGTATTTTGCACTTATCTGTTTTGATAGAAACAATGCGCCGCGAAGGTTACGAGTTTCAAGTGGGCAAACCGCGCGTTATCATCAAAATGATTGACAACCAAAAATGTGAGCCTATTGAGTTGTTGGATATTGACGTTCCCGAACAGCACGCAGGCAAAGTTATTGAGTTGGTTTCTCAACGCAAAGGCGATATGTTGGGTATGAACCCTAAAGGCGATTTAACCCGTTTGGAGTTTGAAATTCCTTCTCGCGGCTTGATTGGTTTGCGTACGATGATACTCAACTCTACAGCTGGAACAGCTATTATTACTCACCGTTTCAAAAGCTTCGAACCTTGGCGCGGCGATATTGCGGGCAGAAGCAAAGGCGTTTTAATCGTTATGGAAACAGGCACAGCTATTGCTTATGCTTTGGATAAATTACAAGACAGAGGCCGTTTCTTTATAGAGTCTGGTGTTGATGTTTATGAAGGTCAAATGGCTGGCGAACACACCCGCGATAATGATTTGGTGGTAAATATCACCAAAACCAAAAAATTGACCAATATGCGCGCATCTGGTACAGATGACAAAGCTAAATTAACCCCTCCAATTATATTCTCTTTGGAAGAAGCGATGGAGTATATTGATGATGATGAATATGTAGAATTAACCCCTCAATCTATCCGCTTGCGCAAAATTTTCTTAAAAGAACACGACCGCAAACGTTCAGATAAAGTAGAAGTGGTTTAATATCAGCATTTTACGCAATAAAAAAAGGACAGGCTTAACGGCTTGTCCTTTTTCTTTTTATATATTTTTGGTTAGAATTTGGGCTTTTCTTGCTTCGTTCCTCCCCATTCTACTGCGGTAAAACCGCCCCTTTTGGCTGGTTTTAGCTCTTGAATGGGAATTTCTATAGCTCTTTCCAACGGTTCAAACACCATAAATACGCGGATGAAATTATCTGGGCTGGGTGTTATCGTTATGGGAAAATCGCGGGTGTATTCTTCAGTTGAAAAATGGATTAAATTATATTTGTTATTTTCCATTTGTGGCAACCAATACATAATAAACTCGTTGCTTTCTCTCCAATTTAAGCCCAAAATCGCCAATTTTTCTTCCAAAAAGTCGGCTGTACTTTCCCCTTTTACCACAAAACCCTGTTTAATTTCAGTTCGTTTTTGGCTTTCGCCTTCCCAAAATAGCGCGTAATAATCTTTGCCATTTTCTACATTTTTCAAATTTCCGTTCGGTTCGGCGATTACATTCCAACCTTTTTCGGGATTATATTTGGGATAAGTGTGCTTTAGCTGTTTTTGATTGAAATCTAATTTTACGCTAATTTCCGTTTTTTCGGTTGGGTATAAATAGATAATTGGCTTTTCTTTTACAGGCCGATGTTCAATAGGCTCTTCAACCTGGAAATAGAGATATGTTTTTTCTGTAGTAACTCCTCTTCTATCCGTAAAAGATGCAATACCATCCCTTTCACCTTTTTTTAAGGTACAAGCGAAAGATGTTTTTTTGCCCTCAAGTCGCCCGCTTAGCTTGCCAGTAAAAGGCTTACCATTCACCAAAATTGGTTGGTTAAAAACTCCTGCTTGTTCTCCCTTTTCCATAAAACGGGTGAGTAATAAGCTCTGTTTGCTATCAAAAAGCAGATAAATTTTAGCATTGCGCGGAGACACTTTAATAGTGAGATTGTTTTGCACGCTATCAAATTTCCAATCTTTGAGATAAGTTTGCCCGTTGGCAGCAAGCGAAAAAACCAATAGGAAGAAGCTAAGTGCAAAATGTAAATTTTTCATAGGTTGATATTTAAGAAGTTAAAATTTGGGCTTTTCTTGCTTCGTTCCTCCCCATTCCACTGCGGTAAAACCGCCTCTTTTGGCTGGAGTTAGCTCTTGTGCGGGGATTTCTATAGCTGTTTCCAACTGTTCAAAAACCATAAACACGCGGATAAAATTATCTGGGCTGGGCGTTATCGTTATGGGATAATTATTGGTGTATTCTTCAGTTGAAAAATGGATTAGATTATAATTATTATTTTCCATTTGGGGCAACCAATACATCATAAACTCGTTGCTTTCTCTCCAATTTAAGCCCAAAATTGCCAATTTTTCTTCCAAAAAGTCGGCTGTACTTTCCCCTTTTACCACAAAACCCTGTTTGATTTCAGTTCGTTTTTGGCTTTCTCCTTCCCAAAATAGCGCGTAATAATCTTTGCCATTTTCTACATTTTTCAAATTTCCGTTCGGCTCGGCGATTACATTCCAACCCTTTTCAGGGTTATATTTGGGGTAAGTGTGCTTCAGCTGTTTTTGATTAAAATCTAATTTTACGCTAATTTCCGTTTTTTCGGTTGGGTATAAATAGATAATTGGCTTATCTACTTCCATACCAGAATTTTCTCTTGGAGTAGGTTTTCTGTGAGGATTGACAAACAAAGGGTGTTTGCCTGCATCATAGAATATCCGATTTTCTTTCCCCTTTTTATCATAAAAAGCAGCATCTCCATTTTTGATACCTTGCATAAATTCGATAAAAAAAGCTGCCGTGTCATTTTTGTAAAATCCTTCAATCTGCCCCGAGTAAGGTGCGCCATTTACCAAAAGTGGTTTAGCATAAATACCTTTTACGTGTTGAGTTTCTCCAAACAACGAAATCCAATACTTTTCGTTTTTGCCAAATTTCAAACAAATCGGCTCGTTTGGGTTGTAGGCAATTTGCAAATTATTGGTTTTTATATCAAACTTCCATTTACTTGTGCAGTTCTGTGCATTTAGGCAGGAAAAACTGAATAAAACAAACAAACAGATTAGATTTTTCATAATATATTTTCAAAAAATTTCATAACATACGATAAAGAAAACTTCAATTCTATAAGCCGAATTTAGGTTTATTTTGCTTAGCTCCTCCCCATTCCACTGCGGTAAATCCGCCTCTTTCGACTGGAGTTAGCTCTTGAATGGGAATTTCTATAGCTGTTTCCAACGGTTCAAAAACCATAAATACGCGGATAAAATTATCTGGGCGGGGCGTTATTACTACAGGAAAATTATTGGTGTATTCTTCAGTTGAAAAATGGATTAGATTATAATTATTATTCTCCATTTGGGGCAACCAGTACATCATAAACTCGTTGCTTTCTCTCCAATTTAGGCCCAAAATCGCCAATTTTTCTTCCAAAAATTCGGCTGTATTTTCCCCTTTTATCACAAAACCCTGTTTGATTTCGGTTTGTTTTTGGCTTTGTCCTTCCCAAAATAGGGCATAATAATCTTTGCCATTTTCTACGTTTTTCAAATTTCCGTTCGGTTCGGCGATTACATTCCAACCTTTTTCAGGGTTATATTTGGGATAAGTGTGCTTTAGCTGGTTTTGATTGAAATCTAATTTTACGCTTATTTCCGTTTTTTCTGTTGGGTATAAATAGATAACAGGTTTTGCGCATTTCATAGAATTTATGTTGAGCGGATGCTTGTCGTCATCGTACATAATTTTAGTAACGATACCTTTTTCATCGTAAAAAAGCCCTTGTCCTGTTTTCACCCCGAACAAAAATCGCAACACAAACGCCTTTTTCTTATTGGGATAATAACCCGTTAGCCAAGCTGTAGCAGGTTGATTATTAATAAAAAACAAACCGCTATAAATACCCGCAACAAGTTCCTTTTCCATAAATTGTGGCAACAACTGCTCATTATCACCTACAAATTGGATGCTGTATGAATAGTTGTTGATAAGTCCGATTGTTTTGATTTTCAAATTTGCGCTCGTTTCGTGGATAGTCCCTAAAGTCCAATTTTTTTTATTCTGTTGAGCTTGAATAATTAGCACCAAAATAAAAATGGAAAACAGCAGCCCGAAACAACCTAAAATAACAACAACGATAACCATAAATTATGTATATGGAATAATGCAAAACAGAGATTTTCTATAAAAAAACTTCAATTCTATAAGCCGAATTCTGTTCAGCCTTGCGGCTGCCTTTATCATTTATCTGGGACTATTCTCACGAATAGCCTCTATCCGCCTACCCTCCCCGTCGGGGCTTGCGCCCGCTCAAACGTGCAATTTTCAAAGCGGGGTATATTTGGCGTTTCAACGCGCAGGGTTTGTTCCGCGCACTTGTCGCCAAGCACGCCTGTAGGTTCTTACCCTATTTTTTCACCCTTACCCTTTCGGGCGGTTATTTTCTGTAACACTTTCCGTCCATTCTTGCGAATGTCCTATCCGTTAGATAGTGCGCTGCACTGCGTTGTTCGGACTTTCCTCCCGCCAATACAATGGCAGGCGATAAAGCGAATTGAAGTTCGGCAAAGGTAATGGTTTTATTTAAAATAGCATTTATTAGCGCAAAAAAACAGCATAATTTATACAATTTAGGCTGTTTTAGGGGCGGCTTATAACCTTTGAGATGCTATTTGTTGGCTAAAGGTTGGTTCTTGTTGATTTTTTTTATTTAAAATTTAGCTTCAAAAGGCCAGTTTCTAGCCTGTTGTTGAGTTGCTGCGCTTTGTTGTATGTATAATTTATTCAAATTTTTATCCACTATCAATAAATCCCCGTGCTGTAAATAGTTGGGACAATCTCCGCGAAAATGGGTGTAGCTTTCCGCAAAAATAGCTTGCATTTGCCCCAACTCGTAAAAACCTATAACTGTAGCGGCTGTGTTTTGGTTGCTAAAATTGGCTTGAGTTTGGGAATTTTGGCTCGTTCCAAAATAATTATAATCGCCCAACTCGTAAAAAAAGTGAATTGGCTGATTTTGCATAGCTTGCCACGCGCTAAAATAATCCAAAAATGAACCCTCAAATTGGGTTTTATAAGTTCGCAATATCGGCTTGGATATAAATTGCCCTTGTCTGCATTGTTGATATAATTGCTTTAAATTTGCTTGAAAATCAACTTCTTGCGTATCTGTTTTCCATTCGCTCAATAGCTGCAAAGGTTCGGGCTGATAGCGCGCTTGTTGCAATAAGTATAAAATTTCCCCCTCGTAATCGCCCTCTTCGTTATCGGATAAAACCAACACCAAAAGCTGCTGCCGCGCAAAATCAAAGCTAAAATTATACTTCATCAGCCCAAAATACGCACGGGGGGATTGGGATTGGTTATTTTCTACAAAAGTCCAAATTTTGACCAAACTCAACTCTTCCGCGCTAATATCTGGGGGCAAATACTGACTAAATGCGGTTTGATAAAAGTCGGGATTGGTTTGGGTGATGGGCGTTTGCAAAAAAACATCGTTCAAAAAATTGTTTTGATAGCGAAAATCATCGTTTTGATAAAAATCTACCCAAGTTTTAGCCGCCAAAAAAGCAGTTTGCGTATGTTCATTTTGCCATAAAAAAGCCTGCGCGTATTGAGTCCGCAATACACTAAAAATGGATAACAATAGAGATTTGTCGGCTCTAAAACGGTAAGTTTTTGTATAAAAATTGGGGCTGGATTGCATAACGTACTATATGTCAATGAATAATAGAAAAGCACGCAAAATTATCACTTTTTTTGATTACACGGCTATTATTTTGAAAATCATTTTATCTTTGCGAAATTTTTTACACAAACACAATGTTTTAATTATGCTAAACAACAATCTTAAACAACTTTTAGTCTGCATCTGCTTATTTTGGGCAAATGCAAGTTGGTCGCAAGTCAATTTGGGCAACGACACCACTTTATGCGCTGGGCAAAATATCACGCTCAATGCAACCACTGCAGGCGCAACTGCTTACTTGTGGAGTACGGGTGCTAACACAGCGAGTATTACCAGTACAGGATTTAACACTTATAGTGTAACGGTCAGCGTTGGGGCTTCTACTTTGATAGACACCTTAAATATCACCGCTTGCCAAACTGACCTTTGCAACCGCGAGCAAGGCAACATTTGGTATTTTGGTTTTGGAGGTGCTGGTTTAAATTTTAATACTAACCCACCAACCGTGCTAACAAACGGGCAAGTCAATACATTTGAAGGTGTAAGCACCATTTCTGACCTCAGCGGAAATTTATTATTTTATACTGACGGCATTACTGTGTGGGATAGAAACCATACAATTATGACCAACGGCGCAGGGCTTTTTGGCAACCCTTCTTCCACCCAATCAGGGGTTATAGTTCCCCACCCTGCACGTTCCAACATCTATTATATTTTCACCACAGATTTTAACAATGGTACAAATGGCTGTAGGTATTCGGTAGTGGATATGAACTTGCGGGGGGGATTAGGTGATGTTATTTCCACACAAAAAAACATACTATTATTCAGCAACCATACAGAAAGAATAACTGCTGTCAAACACTGCAATGGGCGCGATTATTGGGTGGCTACACACGAGTTTGGGAATGCCAACTTTCGGACTTATTTGATAGACCAAAACGGGCTAAATACCAGCCCGCTAATTCAGGCTATTGGTTCTGCCCATACAGGCTCTACAGCCAATAAGTTGGCTTATATGCGTTTTTCTGCTGACGGTACAAAGATGGCCACAACTATTTTTGTAGACCGCATAGTAGAAGTTTTTGATTTCAATAACAGCACAGGCGCATATTCCAACCCTATTTCTATGTTTAGCAATAATTTTGGCGAAGCATACGGGGTAGAGTTTTCGGCGGACTCGCGATTGCTCTATGTATCCAAACTACAAGCACCAAGCCAACTTTATCAGTTGGATTTGACAAGCAACAACAGCGCGACTATTTTATCAACGATGACTTTAATAGCCCAGCATCCTTTGCGTTATGCTTATGGAGCATTACAACTAGGTCCTGACGGGCGCGTGTATGTATGTAGAAGCAATGTAGATGGGGTGCCAAGCACGCCAAATTTGAGAAACAATTATTTGGCAGTTATCAATAACCCAAGTAATCTAGGTATAAGTTGCAATTTTCAAGATAGTGCTATTCATTTATTAAATGGGGGTGGATATTTGGGCTTACCCAATTTTATCCAAAGTAGCTTTGCTTCGCCTGCGCCTGCCATACAAGGCGTTACCATACAAGGCAATTCGGTGAGCGATACTTTCTGTAGTATTCCCCAAAACGTAACTTATTTTATCAACAGACCCAATACTTGCGGTTTGGATAGTATTCGTTGGTATTTAAACGGCACAATTTTATCCGCGTTTACAGATACTTTTGTCAATATCAATTTAAACACGGTGGGCAACCAAACATTAATCGCGCAAGTATTTACGGCTTGCCAAACAGGTGCGGATACTTTAAACTTGTTGGTAAATCCATTTACGATAAACTTGGGTAACGACACCACCCTTTGCGCTTCCCAAAGCAACACCCTAAACGCTACACAAGCAAGCGCGAGTACTTATATTTGGAGTACAGGAGCTACCACTGCCACCATCAACACCAACAACTTTAATATCTACTCCGTAACTGTTACCAATCAAGGTTGTACGGCTGTGGATACTTTTGTCGTCAATCCTTGCCAAGCTGACCTTTGCAATCGCCAACAAAGCAATATCTGGTATTTTGGTTTTAGTGGCGCAGGGCTAAATTTTAATACCAATCCTCCTACCGTACTTACCAATGGGCAAGTCAATACGTTTGAAGGTGTAAGCACAATGGCAGACTTAAACGGTAATTTATTGTTTTATACAGATGGCATTCGCATTTGGGATAGAAACCATACAATTATGACCAACGGTTCAGGGCTTTTGGGCAATTCTTCTTCTGGACAATCGGCAGTAATAGTGCCGCACCCTGCTCGCGCCAACTTATATTATGTTTTCACCACAGATGCTTGGGAAACGGGTACAAATTACGGTTGCCATTATTCTGTAGTGGATATGAACTTGCGGGGAGGGTTGGGAGATGTTATTGTTAGCCAAAAAAATATACTTTTATTTAGCAATTTCACCGAAAAACTAACCGCGGTAAAACATTGCAATGGTCGCGATTATTGGGTATCTTCACACGAATTTGGAAATGCCAACTACAGAACTTATCTTATCAACCAAAATGGTTTAAATACAACCCCTTTAATCCAAACTATTGGTAGTGTACACGCTGGAACAGCATCCAATAGAGGTGGTTTGATGCGTTTTTCTAGCGATGGCAAAAAAATGGCGGCTGGGATTTATTCTGCCAATAGATTAGAAGTTTTTGATTTTGACAATAGCACAGGCATTTTTTCTAATCTTATAAGCCTCAATTTAACCCAAGGACCTTATGGGGTAGAATTTTCGCCCGATGCGAGATTGCTGTATCTTTCAGAATTAGAGCCTGTGTCTAGATTGCGCCAATTTGATTTGAGTTCAAACAACGCAGCCACTATATTAGCCTCTTCTACTTTATTAGCTTCTAATTCAAATAGTATTTACGATTATGGACAATTGCAATTAGCCCCCAATGGCAGAATTTATGTAGCAGGACGTTTCAATAATGCCAGTGCTAATTTTTTATCTACTATCAACAATCCTAATAATTTAGGCGTTTCTTGCAATTTTCAAAGCAATACTGTTAATTTGGGCACAGGGCGTGCTGATTTGGGCTTACCTAATTTTATCCAAAGTAATTTTGCTTTAGCTGCGCCCGCTATACAAGGCATTAGCATACAAGGCAATCCCGCCAACGATACTTTTTGTGTTATTCCACAAAACGTAACTTATTTTATCAACAGACCCAATACTTGCGGTTTGGATAGTATTCGTTGGTATCTCAATGGCACTGTTGTGGCTGGATTTGCTGACACTTTTGCAACTATCAATCTAAACACAGCAGGCACACAAACATTAATCGCGCAGGTATTTACAGCTTGCCAAACAGGTGCAGATACTTTGAATATACAAGTTACCAATCCGCCCAACAACCTTTCAGTAGGCGCAGATAGATTTATTTGTGGAACAATTGCAGCCCCTTTATCCGCTACAGCAGGTTTTACGAGTTATTTATGGTCAAATGGTCAAACTAACGCAAATATCACCGCCACAGCAGCAGGTAATTATTCGGTTACAGCCACGGATTTGTGCGGAACACGCAGAGCAGACACCGTTTTGGTTTTTGGATTTCCCGCCGCAACGGTAAGTATTACAGGTGTGAGTAGTATTTGCGCGGGAGAAACAGCAGTATGGACTTCATCTTATGGGTTTAGTTACGAATGGAGCACTGGGGCTATCACAGACACTATACAACTCAACACAGCAGGCAATTATAGCCTTACCATTGTGGATGACAACGCTTGTACAGCTACAGTCAACCGTTCGCTGGTCGTTAATGCAACTCCTAGTGTAATTCTAAACCCTTTAAATGTAAATTGTTTTAATGGAAATGACGGCAATATCAATGCCATAGTTTCCAATGGACTGCCTAATTATACTTTCCTTTGGTCAAATGCTGCAACCTCTCAAAACATAAGCGGATTGACAGCAGGCAGTTACATAGTTACGGTAACAGATGCCAATAACTGCACAGTTAGCAGCAGCAATACTATCACAGAACCCACCAGCATAAGCATCAGCAGCACTTTCATAACTCAAACAACTTGCGGTTTGGCAGATGGGGGGATTGTTATTAATGTTATGGGTGGCAACCCTAATTATACTTTCCTTTGGTCAAATGCTGCAACCTCTCAAAACATAAACGGGTTGGCAGCAGGCAATTACATTATTACCGCCACAGATGCCAATAACTGCCAAATGGTACAAAATTTTATCATCAATAGCAGCAGTTCTTTGTCTATTTCTACCAATTCTACAGCTAATGTTTCTTGTTTCGCTGGCAATAACGCGTTTATCAACCCCAATATAAGCGGCGGAACAGCACCTTATACTTTTTTATGGTCTAATAATGCTACTACCCAAAATATAAGCGGATTGCCTGTTGGTGTGTATAATTTGACCGTAACGGACGCCGCCGCTTGTATTATCAATTTGAGTACAATAACTATAAGCCAACCCACTGCAATTTCTTTAAGTTTGCAGAGTATACAAAATAACCCTTGCCATAATAATAGCAATGGGCAAATTAACACCAGCATACAGGGAGGCGTAAGCCCTTATATATTCCTTTGGTCAAACAACCAAACCACGCAGAATATAAACGGATTGCCAGCAGCAACCTATAGCCTCACAGCCACAGATGCCAATAATTGCAATGCAAGCCTCAACAACATCAGCGTAAGCCAACCTAATCCGCTTACTGTGGCTATTAATCCAAATGGATTAACTTTGCCTTGTGACCTTAGCCCCATAGGTGTATTATCAGCCCAAAGCACAGGAGGTACAGCGGCTTATAGTTTCGTATGGTCAAATGGACAAACTAATGCTGACATAAGCGGATTGGCTGCAGGCAATTACATAGTTACGGTGACAGATGCCAACAACTGTACAACCAGCAACAACGCAACTATTAACAATCCACTCATACCAACTCTTGACGCCTTTATAGGACAAGCAGGACAAAGCTACACAACTATTAGTTTGGGCTCATCTACCACCATAAACTCAGGCAATAACAATAATCCGCCAATATACATCTACAATTGGGTAGAAATTTTAAACCCCGCTCACGCCTTTATACAAACCCCAATCCAAAGCAATAGCCAGGTGAGCCCAGACCAAATTGGCAATTATCAGTTTATAATAACAGCCACCCCTATCACAGGAGCTGTACTTTGCAGCGTGAGTGATACTGTTTATTTATTTGTGGAACAAAATTTCTTGGGTTTTCCCAACGCCTTTACCCCAAATGGAGACGGACAAAATGATAGATTTAGACCTATTCGTTTGGAGAGTGAATATATTCGCAATTTTAAAATTTTCAATCGTTGGGGTGAAATTGTTTATGACAACAAAAACCTTTCAGATGGCGGTTGGGATGGCAGCTACAAAGGAGAAAATCAACCCCGCGAAGTTTATATTTATGTTATCAGTTACCAACGTCCTGAAGACAACAGCGTACAAACCTTGCGTGGTGAATTTACTTTAATTAGATAATTTTTACAATTTTAATCCTCATTCCTCAAAGAATGGGGATTTTTTTCTGTCATACAGAAAAGCCTAAAAAAATTGTTAAAGAAAATAAAACGTATTTTTAATATATAGGTAATAACAAGCATTCAAAAAATCTTTATCTTTGCGCTTTATATTTTGATATAAAAAAATGGGGAATTTTTTATTTACGGAACTCTTAAAACAAAAAGCTATGAATTATTTTTATAGGAATTGCTTGCTTTGGTTTTGTGTGGGGATGGTTGGCTCAGTATTTGGGCAACTCCCGCGCACATTTATCTCACTAGGCAACGCGGTGTTGAACAATCCCGCCTCGTCTTGCAACTTGGCTAACAACAACTGTTACCAACTTACTGCCAATGCTATACCCCAAAATGGTGCGATTTGGGACAACACCCAACTTAATCTTAGCAATAGCTTCGATATTCAGGCTTGTATCAACTTGGGCAACGATGACGGGGGCGCGGATGGGATTACCTTTGTGCTACAACAAGCGGGTTTAGCTGCTACAGGCACGGGCGGCGGCGGTATAGGCGCGCTCAATTTGCCCAATCCCAAGCTGGTGGTAGAATTTGACGTGTTTGACAACACGGCTGCTTTTGGCGATATTGCCGATGACCACGTAGCAATTTGGGCGAATGACGATATTGGGCTGCCTTTGGTCGCTGCCAACCCTATGTTGGGGGCTGGTGTGAACGCTGAAGATGGCAATTTTCACCAAATTCGCTTTCTATGGAGTGCGCCCTGCACCACTTTGCAGATTTTTGTGGATGGGGTATTGCGCGCAACGCTTAATAATAACCTTGTCGCCAATATCTTTGGTGGAAATCCCAACGTTTTTTGGGGTTTTACGGCTAGCACAGGGGGCGCAAGCAACCAACAGCAGGTTTGTATCAACGGTTTTAGCACCTCTACCACTCCAGTATTGAATTTGGGTAACGACACCACCCTTTGTAATGGACAAAACACCACCCTAAACGCTACTTTAGCTGCTGCTACAGCTTATATTTGGAGTACGGGGGCAACTACTGCCACCATTAATACGAACGGTTTTAACCTTTATTCGGTAACGGCTACAGTTGGGGCTTGTACTTATACGGATAATTTGGTCGTTACGGCTTGCCAAACTGACCTTTGCAACCGCGAACAGGGCAATATCTGGTATTTTGGTTTCAACGGCGCAGGCTTAGATTTCAACACCAACCCGCCAACTGTACTAACTAACGGACAAGTGAACACTTTTGAAGGGGTTAGTACAATCTCTGACTTGAGTGGGAATTTATTATTTTATACAGACGGCATTACCGTGTGGGATAGAACCCAAACGATTATGACCAATGGCACGGGACTTTTTGGCGACCCTTCCTCTAGTCAATCGGGGGTTATCGTTCCCCACCCTGCCCGTTCTAATATCTATTATATTTTTACTACAGATGTAGCTGGTGGCTCTCGCGGTTGTCGTTATTCAGAAGTGGATATGAACTTGCGCGGTGGGTTGGGGGATGTTACCGCTACCAAAAATGTGTTATTATTTGCCAACCACACCGAAAAATTGACTGCGGTCAAACACTGCAACGGGCGCGATTATTGGGTAGCTTCTCACGAGTTTGGTAACGCCAACTATCGTTTGTACAGAGTTGACCAAAACGGTATCAACACCACCCCAATCATCCAATCTATTGGTTCTGCACATACAGGCGCACTTGGCAATCAGTTGGCTTATATGCGTTTTTCTGCTGACGGTAGCAAAATGGCGGCAACTATTTTTAGCAGCAATACTGTAGAGGTTTTTGATTTCAACAACAGCACGGGCGCATTTTCTAACCCAATCACTTTGACTAGTGCTAACTTTGGCGAAGCCTACGGGGTAGAATTTTCTATTGACGGGCGATTATTATACATTTCCAAACTCCAAGCTCCAGGGCGAGTGTATCAAGTGGATTTGAGTTCTAATAACGCTGCTACAATTTTAGCATCTGCCTCTTTGATAGCCAGCAATCCTTTACAGTACACTTTCGGCGCATTACAGTTGGCTCCTGACGGGCGCATTTATATCTGCCGTGGGAACGGTGGCGGCGTGGGCGTTACCAACCAATACCTTGCCGTTATCAACAATCCCAATAATCAGGGAGTAGCTTGTAATTTTCAAGATAGTGCAATCAATTTGCTCACAGGGCGCGGTTATTTGGGCTTACCTAATTTTATCCAAAGTAGCTTTGCTTCTCCTGTGCCCGCTATACAAGGGATAACTTTGCGCGGCAATACCACTGTAGATACATTCTGTACAATACCGCAAACACTTACTTATTTTGTGGATAGACCCACAAGTTGCGGTTTGGATAGCATCCGTTGGTATTTGAACGGGACAGTTTTACCCGCTTTTACGGATACTTTCGCCACGATTACTTTATCTGCTGCTGGCTCTTACCAATTAGTAGGGCGAGTTTTTACCTCTTGCCAAACGGGTTCGGACACATTAAATTTATTGCTTACAGCCCCGCCCACGAGCGTGAATTTGGGCAACGATACGATTTTATGTAATGTGGCGGCTACGCTCAATTTGGATGCTGGCGCGGGTTTTGCAACCTATTTATGGCAAAGTGGGGCTACAACTTCCACTTTCAACGTCAGCAGCGCGGGAACTTATTCAGTAACCACCACAGATTTATGTTTCAATACTTATGTGGATAGCATTTTGGTAAGATATAGCGATTTATCC
The DNA here is from genome assembly GCA_013297745.1 of Chitinophagales bacterium. Taxonomy (GTDB): domain Bacteria; phylum Bacteroidota; class Bacteroidia; order Chitinophagales; family Saprospiraceae; genus JAAFIM01. Next base: position 72,477 of record JAAFIM010000013.1, read on the forward strand.
GCAACTTCTTCCTCTTCCGATGTAACCTGTCCAGGTTCAAACAACGGCACGGCTAAAATTATCCCTTCAGCGGGCATTCTACCTTATGCTTATCTTTGGGCTAACGGACAAACCACCCAACGCGCCTTTGGGCTTATAGCTGGTACTTATTGCGGAACGGTAACTGATGCGGGTTGTGCGGTAACTGTGTGTGCGACTGTAGGGAATTTGCCCGCTGCTACATTCACGGCTCCTTCCGATACAGACGTTTGTTTGGGGGATAGTGCAACTCTACGCGTGCGCGGGGCTTTTGGCACAACTTGGTCGCCTACAACGGGCTTGAGTGCTAGTTCGGGCAATACGGTTATGGCTTCGCCAGCCGCCACCACAGTTTATAATATCAATACGAATGTTATTGTGGGTCCCAATTTGATAACCAACGGCGATTTTTCGGCTGGCAATACAGGTTTTACCTCTGCGTATATTTTCACTACCAACAACACAGGCGAGGGCGAGTACAATGTGGGAACTTCTGCTCCTGCTTGGAATCCTGGTATGGCTGGTTGTGGCGACCACACCTCTGGCGCGGGCAATATGCTTTTAGTAAATGGCGCAGTTACCCCTAATATCCCAATTTGGTGTCAAGATGTGGAAGTTGCACCCAATACAGATTACGCGTTTGCTGCTTTCATACAAGGCTTGACGCTAACCAATCCCGCCAATTTGCAATTTTCTGTCAATGGGCAATTATTGGGCAGTTCTTTTTCTTTGCAAGACACCCTTTGTAATTGGGAACAATTTACTTCAGCTTGGAACTCTGCTACAGCTACCACAGCCAGCATTTGCGTTGTCAATCAAAACAATATAGCTGCAGCTAATGATTTCGCTATTGATGATATCGTTTTCGCTGCTTATTGCCCAGCAGTAGATTCGGTTACAGTTACTATCAATCCTTTGCCTGTTATCAACCCTAGCAGTAATAACATCGTTTGTGCGGGCAATGATATTAATCTGTTCGCTAACGGTGGCGGTTCTTATGCTTGGGCTGGTCCTAATGGCTATACTTCCAACGTTCAAAATCCTGTTATTGCAAATGCCAATACTGCCCACTCAGGCAATTATCGCGTTACGGTAACTTCACCTTTGGGCTGTGTGGATACTGCAAGTACCAACTCTTTTGTAGATTCTACCAATTTCACCCTTGCGGCTACAGATGCTTCTTGTTTCAACGGCAACGACGGCACAGCTACAGCAACCACTACCAACGGACTTGCTCCTTTTACCTTCTCTTGGTCTAATGGTGCCACAACCAACCCCGCAACGGGATTAACTGCTGGTAATTATCGCCTTACGGTAACTTCAGCGGGCAACTGTAGCGCAACAAGAAATATAACTGTTAATCAACCCAGCCTAATTTCTACCACGATGTCTTCCACTTTAGTGGGTTGTTTTGGTGGTAATAATGGAACTGCAACCGTCAATCCAAACGGCGGAACTGGTGGTTTTACCTTCCTTTGGGCTAATGGACAAACTGCGGCTACTGCAACGGGTTTAGTTTCTGGTTCGTATTTTGTTACGGTTACTGATGCCAATAACTGTTCAGTTACCAACAGCGTAAGCGTGGGACAGCCTTCTGCGTTAGCTGCTACCATTTCCCAACAAAATGTCAACTGTTTTGGTACAAATAACGGTTCGGCTACTGCCAACGCAAGCGGCGGAACTGCACCTTTGGCTTATGCTTGGTCTAATGGACAAAATACAGCTACTATTTCAGGATTAGCTGGGGGAACTTACACCCTAACCGTTTCCGATGCCAACGCTTGTTCGCTAACAAGAAGCGTTACGATTACCGAAATTGCTCAAATTCAAGCGGTTATAACCTCAACTCCTGTAAGTTGTTTTAATGGGAATGACGGAACAGCTACTGTACAAATTCTAAGTGGTGGATTTCCGCCCTTTACTTTCGCTTGGGATAATGGAAATTTAACCGCTACTGCTACCAATTTGAGTACAGGCGCGCATACTGTTTCTGTTACAGACTTAGTAGGTTGTCAAATTACAGCGTCAGTAACTATAAGCCAACCTATAGCACCAATAGCCGCAACAATCATCAACACCCAAAACGTATCGTGCAACGGAAGTTTAACGGGCGTATTGGAAGTAAATGGCACGGGAGGAACACCCAACTACAGCTATTTATGGTCAAATGGGCAGACTAATTCAAACGCAACAG
>JAAFIM010000130.1 GCA_013297745.1 Chitinophagales bacterium
GTATGGCGAAACGAACTCAACAAATAGTCACTGTAAATGTCTAATAACTCTGGATTTTTCATAGTTTTTTTATACTGTTATTTTTTTTTATTTTCCTAATTTTTATACTGCGAAAGGTCAGTTACTTAAGTACTATAATTATAAAAATAATGTGTTTTTCGTTATAAAAATAAGCGAGAGCGTGGGGTTTTACACCCCACGCGGTGAAAAATCTTATTAGCGTTGGGTTTTACACCCAACGCAAGAGTAAAATTTTATAAAATATGTATATTTTTGGTGTGTTGGGTGTAAAACCCAACACTAATAAGTAAAACCCAACACTAATAAGGTTTATTTTATCTACCGCACGGGGTGTAAAACCCCGTGCTATTACACACTCACTTTATAAATTCTGTATTAGTCAAAAACTATAGTTGCTAATTGTGTGCAGATAAAAGAGCTTTATCGCCACAAAAATAAAACCAATTTTTTACACGCCCAAATTTTTTATCAAAAAAGTTACAAAAAAAATAAAAAAATGTGAAAAATAAAAAATCCTACCTCGCGATGAAGTAGGATTTTTATATTATGGGGCAATTTAAAGTTGTTAATTTTGGGGTATTAACTCACTTACTGTTTCGGAGGATGCAGAAATAGGGATTATTTAGGTTGGTTTTTGTGAAGTTTTTTTCATTTTTTCTAAAAAATCAATATGGCTTTCTATGAAAAATTTTTCATTAGGGTCATCTGAAAACTCCAATGCTTTTAATAAATCTTCCTCTGCTTCGCTCAATAACTGCCGACAAAGTTCCCAAGCCCTTGCTTTTGTTCGGGGGTTACTCTTAAAATCTTTAGCTGTATTAGTGCAACTTTTTGCCAAATCCATTTTCGCAGTAGCCCGCTTTTCATGCAGAGTAGCATTATTAGCTAAAGACGGATATTTTGAAAAAGCCTCTCCAACAAATTTAATCACGTCATCAGGTGTACCAACCTTTTTCAGATTGACAACTGCTTTCACTACTTGGCTTTCTTCTATTCTGCCTGATAATGCAACAGAGAGTATTCTGTTGGCTAAAAGTTCATAGCTTTTATTATCTTTTTGAAAAGTCAATATTTCCGCAATGTTTACTAGAGTGTTGGGGTTGAGTGAATAGAAATCCAAATTTTTAGCAGAAATAAATTCATAAAGCTCTTGTGGGCTTTTTTGCTTTGCAAGAATTTCACAATACAAATCAAGAGTCCTAAAATTATACAAGTCAGTATCCAATAAATGTAATGATTGTTGTTTGGCTTCGTCAAATTTTCTTAAAATAATTTTGTCTTGGATTTCTTGCAGCTCTCTTGCAATCTGATGTCTTGGGTGTGCAGGGAGCACACAGATAATGCTATCTGTTCCTATTTCAAAAGTTGGGTTTGGACAACCCTCTTCCTTCATTGTTCGGAATATGGTTGGTATGCCTTGTCCTTCAGATTGCGCAAGTTGTAATTTATTGAATAAATAAGCAAAGCTTTGATTTCTCCACTTAGGATTTGCTTTACCATTTAAAAATTTGTCTTTGTCAACCCCCCAATGAAGTTCACCAGGCGACATAATTTCGATTCTATCAAAAAAAACAGTTATTCTAATTGGTTCAGGTACTTCATAATTCCTGTGCACGATAGCATTAATGACAGCCTCCTGCAAGGCTCTAATAGGGTACTTAACTTGATTAGGTTTAACATTAGTTTTGTCAAATGCGGTGTAGGCTTGCGCATTCAAAAGCTCTACTGACTTTCGTGCTTGTTCAATTATTGAACCAGTCAAAATGTGTCTTTCGGCAGTAGGTGCACTCCTATCCGTTCCACTATAAAAAGAAAGAATAATGTGTGAGTCTGGAAAATTAGTAGTGATAGAAGCCTTTTTACCAAATAATAATAGGGTAAAATTTCTTGGGCGCAATAAACTGTCAAGTTCTCCACGTTTGAATAATGGTGGTACCAACTCCGCTATCTGCTCTCTATCTGAAAAATAATCCTCTAAGGATTTTTCAGGAAATAGTAAGCCCATTTCTTGCATACAATCCCGAAATAAAAGAACATCAATGTCACTTTCTGTTGCAGTAAGATGCATTCTTTTATCAAAATGTTCTACTTTTTGTTTTTTTACTAATAATTGAGATAGAATGCCGTTGCGGGCCTCTCGTGTTTCTCTGCTTATTCGTACATAATAAGCGCTATTTTCTCCATCTCTGTATGTGTGTGCCTCTGAAGTAGCTACCACAATGAATACTAAAATTCTTGTATAATTATTTTCTGGATTTGGTATTTCTTGTATGATGGGAGCAATAGATGGGCTTATATGTTCCCTGCAATGTTGTAGAACTTTACCTTCAATTTCTCTCAGCTTATCAGCGGATAGCCCTGTATATTCCACTTTAGGAAAGCCATATTCATCTTTTGTCTCTTTTGCACCGCAAACTACATACCCACCGCCAAAGTTTGAAATATCATTAGCAAAAGCGGAAATTGTCCTTACAATTGATTGTACTATGTTTTTATAATCTCCATTTTCTTTCCACTCTACTTTTTCGCTTTCTCGCATTGCGAGTTCTTTTAAGTCTATTGAGTAAGTCATTTTTATAATTTGGTTTTGTTTTGTCTATAGCCCAAGCCGCAACTTTGCGCCTTTATCGCCACAAAAGTAAAACCAATTTTCTACACGGCCAAACTTTTATTAAAAAAAGTTACAAAAAAAATAAAAAAATGTGAAAAATAAAAAATCCTACCTCGCGATGAAGTAGGATTTTTATATTATAGTTTAGTAGTTAGCCAATTTTACGAGGGCATCGCGCAAGCGCAAGGTTGGCAAAAAGTTCTTTTCTAAGGCTGCCGCAAAAGGTATGGGCGTATCCAAGCTCGCCACGCGCATAATCGGCGCATCCAAATGCTCAAATAATTGCTCGCCAATCCAAGCCGATAATTCGCCGCCTATGCCGCCAGTTAAATTATCTTCGTGTAGAATTAGCACTTTGTTGGTTTTAGTTACTGAAGCGGTTATCGTTTCCCAATCCAAAGGCGCGAGCGTGCGCAAGTCTATAATTTCCACGTCTAAGCCCAATTCTGCTACGGCTTCTTCAGCCCAACGCACCCCCAAGCCGTAAGTGATTAAAGTGAGTTTTTGCCCTTCGCGCACTATTTTGGCTTTGCCGATTTCTACAGTGTAATAATCTGTAGGCACTTGTGCGTTGGTGCTGCGATATAATGCTTTATGCTCAAAGTACATAATCGGGTTGGGGTCGGCAAAAGAAGCTAACAACAAGCCTTTGGCATCGTAAGGATTGGATGGATAGACAACTTTAAGCCCTGCTGTGTGGAAAAACCAAGCTTCATTACTTTGTGAGTGAAAAGGGCCTGCGCCTGTGCTTGCGCCCGTAGGCATACGCACCACGACATCAGCAGAACCGCCCCAACGCCAATGGATTTTGGCTAAGTTGTTGATGATTTGGTTGAAACCACAGGTTACGAAGTCGGCAAATTGCATTTCTACCATACTTTTATACCCTTTGAAACTCAATCCCAACGCTGCGCCCACTATAGCAGATTCACAAATGGGCGTATTCCGCACGCGCTCGCGTCCAAATTGCTGCACAAAGCCGTCCGTTATTTTAAACGCGCCTCCGTATTCGGCTATATCTTGCCCCATTAGTACCAAATTATCATAACGTTGCATAGCTATCCGCAAACCGTCCGAAATGGCATCTATCATCCGCATTTCTTTGCTTTCGCTGCTGGCTGGAGCTATGGTTTGGGATATGTGCGGTGCGAATAAATCGTTTAATTCTGTTGCTGTATCGGCTGTGGCTGCTGGCACTTCGGCTGCTGTTTCCAATTGGGTGGCAATATCCTCTTTAAATTCTTTGCGAATGGCGGCTATAGTCTCTTCAGTCAATATGCCTTGAGCGATTAGATACTGTTCATAATTGCTAATTGGGTCTTTAGCTGCCCATTCAGCTAATAATTCTTTGGGTACATACTTTACGCCTGAAGCTTCTTCGTGTCCGCGCATACGGAAAGTAATGGCTTCTATCAATATAGGCTCAGGATTTTTGCGCATTTGTTTGGCTACTTCGCTTATCGTTTGATAAACTTCTAATATATTGTTGCCGTCTATTTTATAACCTTTCATACCATAACCTTTAGCTTTATCTACCAAATGCTGGCAGGCGTATTGTTCGCTAGTAGGTGTGGATAGGCCATAACCGTTGTTTTCTATCATAAATATAACTGGAAGTTTCCACACAGCAGCTACATTCAACGCTTCGTGAAAATCGCCTTCGCTTGTGCCGCCTTCGCCTGTGAAAGCTAAGGAAATTTTAGCCTCTTTGCCCAATTTGTGCGCCAAAGCTACCCCGTCAGCTAAGGCCAATTGTGGCCCTAAGTGCGAAATCATCCCTATAATGTGATAATCCATCGTGCCGAAGTGAAAAGAACGGTCTCTGCCTTTGGTAAAACCGCCAGCTTTGCCCTCCCATTGACAAAATAATTTATCCAATGGCACTTGTCGGGTCGTAAATACGCCCAAATTGCGGTGTAGCGTGAATATAAATTCGTCCTGTTCCAACGCTGCCGTCGCGCCTACAGCTATAGCTTCTTGCCCTATGCCAGAAAACCATTTGCTTACGCGCCCTTGTCGGAGTAAAGCTAACATTTTTTCTTCAATCAAACGGGGACGCAATAGGCTGCGATAGAGTGCCAATAATTGCGCATCGCTTAACTTTTTGCGCTGATAGTTGATTACGGGTTGTGTTGTCATTATGATTTGAATAAAATTAGCATTATTTTTATAATATACAAAACAGAAGTTGTTTTATATTTGTATAGCAACGCCTAAATAAGTAACTGAACAAAATAGAAGTAATTTTTATGCTTCAGTAAAAACTTGGGTTTTGGAAATTTTCTTAACGGCTTGCGCCTAAAAATTTCTTTTCTTCGTACTTTTTGCAGGCGCAAAAAGTACCAAAAACGCCTTGTTTCTATAAACTTGTTCGCTCCGCTTGCTAAAGCTGCGCTCCGTCTCACTTCAGACAGTATAGAAACTCAACGGATTGGTGCAGTTACGCGCTTCGCGCGATTATTTACTTTATTTTTGTCTACTTACTTATAAGCTACAATACTGAAGTCGGTCTTTTGTTTTCGTCCAATGCTACAAAAGTAAAACGCCCTTCTATGGCTTGTTCGCGGTGATTTTCGTACATTTCTTCTTTATAAATCTCTACCTGGATATCCAAACTGGTATTGCCCACGCGCACCACCCGCGCTATTAGTTCTATTATCGTGTTTTCGGGAATAGGTTTTTTAAAATCAATTTGGCTTGAGGATACAGTTACCATTTTTTTGCGGCTAAAACGGGTTGCGGCGATAAAAGCCACTTCATCCATCAATTGCATAGCATTGCCACCGAATAAAGTGCCGTAATTGTTGGTTGTATTAGAAAATACCATTTTGAATATACGGGTTTCGGCTGCATCTATGCGCGTTTGTAAATCTTGCATTTTAGTTGTTAAGGATAAAAAATGAATTTTTAAATTAGTATTTTAGTGCTATGTAATTATAAACTACTTTCAGCTATTTTTATTAATAACTGACCTTTCGCAGTATAAAAATTAGGAAAATAAAAAAAAATAACAGTATAAAAAAACTATGAAAAATCCAGAGTTATTAGACATTTACAGTGACTATTTGTTGAGTTCGTTTCGCCATAC
>JAAFIM010000131.1 GCA_013297745.1 Chitinophagales bacterium
AAGGCTTCTTTTGCTGAAGTCCAAGCTTTTAAATTAAACCTGTAATTACTCAATAATGCAGGAATAAGCACCCTTTTTTTGACTTGTAATTTTTTTTCTAATTTTTATACTGCGAAAGGTCAGTTAGTAAAACAAGTTTACGAAATATGGAAGCCCCTAATACTATAGAAACACAAATAACTGACATCAATGTACTTATTGATAAGGCTCGCTATTACCAAATAAAAGAGCCAACAGAAATATCTTACCTAATTGCTGAAAAGCAATATGAGTCTATTAAGATAAAATTATTAGCCGAATTAGAAAAAAACTTAGATAATTCATCTTATTTTGAAGGCGAATTGAAAAGTATTTCTCTAATCAGTAAAAATATAAAACTTTATCTGAGACCCGAACAACAAGGCAAGAAAAAAATTTCAGCTCACTTCCCAGACTATTTAATAAGTGAATTAAGAAAATTTTTTGGTATGTTAGTTCGCGCTACTTTTAAAGTATCCACAATCACCAATGAAAAGGGAAAGAGTAAATTAGTTTATGATTTAATCAATTTAGTTCCCATTTTGTAACTTAGTCTAATTTATAAAGCCTTTCGCCGTTGCGGAGGGCTTTTTTTTATGCTATTCGGTTTATTTTGAGTAGTTTTGCAGCGTTTTTTTCACAAACTTTATTTTTTTATATGAATAAATTTATCGCTTTAATTATTTTAAGCAGCTTTTCTTTGGCTGTGATTGCTCAAAATGTGCCAGATGCCCCCAAAAAAGACGTACAAGTCAAAGACATTTGGGCGACTTATAGCTTCTTTGCGGCTGGAGTTTCAGATTTCAATTTTATGAAAAATGGCTTATATTATACCGAATTGGAAGGCAACGACGAAGGCGCAGAAATTGTAGAATACAACCTCGGCACAGGGCTAAAAACTCGCACTTTGCATTTTGAAAAAAAAGAAGCAGGTCTAAACGGTTACGAGATGAGCGCGGACGAGAAAAAATTGCTGTTGGAAATGCAAACGGAAAAAATTTACCGCTATTCTTCTCAAGCCAATTTTAGCGTTTTGGATATTGAAACCAAACAACTCACGCCCGTTTCCACCAAAGGCAAACAACGTTACGCTTCGTTCAATCCCACAGCCGACAAAGTGGCTTTTGTGCGCAAAAACAACATTTTTATCAGCGATTTAAAAACCAAAACCGAAGCACAAATCACGACTGACGGCAAAATAAATGAACTTATAAACGGCGCATCAGATTGGGTTTATGAAGAAGAATTTGCGATAAGCAAAGCCTTTTTTTGGTCTAAAGATGGTAAAAAAATAGCTTATTTAAAATTTAACGAAAAAGAAGTTAAAGAGTTTAGATTAACCTATTTTAATAATAATTTATACCCTGACGAATCTGTGTTCAAATATCCAAAAGCTGGGGAAAAAAATGCTATTGTTACCGCTCACATTTACGATTTGAGTACGAAAAAGACTTTAAATATCAACTTAAATATCAAAACTGAACATTATTTGCCCCGTTTGACTTGGACTAATGATAACAACTTGTGTATCACGCAGTTAAATCGCTTGCAAAATGAGTTAAATTTATTTATTGCAGACGCCAAAACGGGTAAAGTTAGCAGCTTGTTGAGCGAAAAAAGCGATTATTTTATCAATATGCACGATGATTTGCGCTTTTTGGAAAATGGCGATTTCGTTTGGGCATCAGATAAAGACGGTTTCAATCATTTGTATCTATACAACAAAAAAGGCGAGCAAATTAGATGTTTGACTACGGGCGAATTTGATGTTACGGCAACTTATGGAGTGGATGAAAAAAATAAAAAATTGTATTTTCAACGCGCTCCAGACGCCAACATAGGCGCGATAAGAAGAGAAATTTGCGTAACGGATTTGAACACGGGAAAAATTGATATTTTGCAGGGCGAAAAAGGCGTTCACGACGTACAATTTAGCAAAGATTTTGCTTATTACATACACAATTATTCCAATGCGAATACGCCCAATGTGATAAAATTGCTACAAACAGATTCTAATAAAGTACTCAAAGTTTTGGAAGATAACAAAGCACTTGTGGAGCGTTTAAACACTTTTAATTTGACCAAGCAAGAATTTTTGACGGTAAAAAACAACGAAGGCACAGAATTAAACACTTGGCAGATTTTGCCCCCTAATTTTGATAAAAATAAAAAATATCCTGTGTTTATGATTGTGTACGGAGGCCCTTCCCGCCAAACGGTTTTGGACGAATACGACCCTTCAGAGTTCGCTTGGGCGCAATTATTGGCACAAAAAGGTTATATTGTGGTTTCGGTAGATAACAGAGGAACTGAAGCGCGCGGCGAAAAATTTAGAAAATCGACTTATCTGCAATTGGGCAAATACGAAGCTGAAGACCAAATCGCGGCTGCCAAATATCTAGCCACTTTGCCTTATGTGGATAAAAATAGAATTGGCATTTTCGGCTGGTCTTTTGGGGGTTATTTATCAACTTTATGTTTGGAAAAAGGAGCTGATATTTTCAAATTGGCTATAGCAGTTGCGCCCGTAATTCATTGGAAATGGTACGATTCTATTTACACAGAGCGTTATATGCGCCAACCCAGCGAGAATAAAGAAGGTTACGAACAAAATTCGCCTTTAAATTTTGCTAATCTAATCAAGGGCAAATATCTTTTGGTTCACGGCACGGGCGATGACAACGTACACGCACAAAATGCGTTTGAAATGGCGCGCGTATTGGTGGAAAAAAATATAGATTTTGAACAATTCTATTATACCAACAAAAGCCACGGCATATCTGGCGGCGCGACGCGTTTGCATTTGTACAATAAAATGACTAATTTTGTAATCAATAATTTATAAAAAACGAAAACCTCGCTCTTTTTACGGAGTGAGGTTTTTTTATTAGGGTTACGAGGGTGTAGATTTTTACAACAGCACGGGGTTTCGCTTCGCGGTTCTACTGATTTACACCCCACGCTATTGAGCCTACCCAGCGTTTTTTTACTAAACATTTCTTACTTATAGTTTGTTAGACTTCAATAATTATTACTTCACCATCTTTCATCACTTTGAAAAGCCATCTATTATCAATGCACCTTTGGATTTCTTTTCCTATCTCTTTCGACTCGGGATGACTTGAATCATAATGTGGCAGAATACCATAATTAAAAAGCCCAAGTCCTTCCCATACATTGTCTTTATTTCCTTTGTATGGAAAGTCGTTTGGTGTATCTACATTCGCAACATACTTTAATGAATCACAAAGAACACAAACACCTGCGCTATAACCACCCCAAAAGAAATTTTTTCTATTTTTTAGAGTATCTTGATATATGTTGTCAAAACCACTCAACTTCATAGCTTGCCTCAATACAAAAGTGTGCCCACCCGCTACCCAAACTCCATCAAGTTCTTTAAGTTTTTCTCTTAACTCAACTTCGTTTCCAAAATATTTTTTTAAGTCTAAGTGTTCGTTCTTAAAGCCTAAACTATCCAAGAACTCTATTTCTTCCTTTAGACATTTTTCTCTTATTTCTAGGCTTAATGTTGTACAGTCTCTAGCGTTGTCAATATGACCAATTTTTGCTTCTTTTGGTAGTATATTTTTAAGTTTTTCAACTTCGTTTCCAAATTTGTATGAAGATAAATAATATTTCATTTTTAGTCAGTTATTCGTTATAAGTAAAAAGAATAATTTATTTGCGATTAAAAACGCGAATCTTTGCAACGATGTTTTTAATTTTTCTTATAAACACCGTGTGAAACGTGGGGACAATAAGCGAATAAAAGTAAGTTTTTTAACCACAAATAATTCTTTTCACACACTTAGTTTCGTGCGCAAATGATTGTGTACATCGTTTCGCAGTTTGGCGTGTTGGATTTTAAAAATACTGCATAACCATTAAAATGTCCACACCCTTATCGCTGCAAAGATACACATAGTTTTTCAAACTACCAAATATCTTATCTTAAAAAATATCGCTTTTGACTAAATTTATAATCCATAATTTATAAAAAACAAAAACCTCGCTCTTTTTACGGAGTGAGGTTTTTTTTGGTTTATTTTTTCACTTAAAAGTTCAATTCCGAACTTCAGCCGCACCCTGTGAACTGTAGTGTTTCTTATCCATATTACTATTTATAGATTGTATCGTTTTATTCTGAAAATAAAGTAAAGGTTTTTCCATCAAAACGATAAAGTTCGCCATCATTTACACCGACCCATAAGTTTCCTTCATTGTCTTCCACAATAGTTCCAGCAATATTTTCTGTAGCACCAATTGTTATAGGAAAATATTCAAATGTTTTACCATCATATTTGCAAATGCCAGAACCGTTTTCTCTATTATCCATTTCAAGCCAAAGGTTCCCTGCCTTGTCTTTGAATGCACCAAAATAATTTCCAGAACATAGTTCATTTTTCTTTGCAAATGTTTCAAAGGTTTTTCCATCGTAGCTGTATAGCCCCGCCCAGTTGCTAAACAATATGTTGCCATTGTTGTCTTTTGACCTTGGTACGAGAAAGTTATATCCCGAACTTTTTGCCCAGTCTGTATTTTTGGGTTGGATATTGGTTACTACTTTCCCGTCGTAACAAAACAAACCACTTGAACCTCTACCACCAAACCAAATTTTTCCTTCTTTATCTTCCATAATCCTTTCTATCCAATCAAACTCTACGCCACTATTATTTTTAATGCCGTCGTTCACGGTAAAATGGGTAAATGTTTTTCCATCGTATTGGTAAACAGCTTTGTACGCAGCAAACCAAAAATTCCCTTTGCTGTCTTGAATAATGTCATTAACTTCATTTTCTTGGCTAACAAAACCATACATATCCTTAGTGGTAGGTTGATAGGGTTTACCCAAAAATCCCCTGAGCGTAGTCATTGGAATCTTTGTAAACTTATTACCGTCCCAAGTTGTAATGCCATCAGAAGTGCCTAACCAAATAATGCCTTTTGTATCTTCGTAAATGGCACCAACAGCATCGTAGCTTAATCCATCTTTGGTTGTGTATTGCCTAAACAACTTACCATCGTAGCAATATACGCCTCCACCTGAAGTGCCAAACCACAAATTTCCTTTGCTGTCTTTAAGGGAGGCGGTTATACCGTCGTGGTCTTTTGCCCAATGTGACGTTTTAAATTTTGGATAACCAATTTTTTCGGTTTTGATAATATTAGTCTGCTCTTTTGCTGAATTATTTTTTACCTGTCCATTGCAAGAAGTTAAAACCATTGTCACCAAAAAAGTGAAGCTGATATTTAGTATGTTTCGTTTTGTCATGTTTCTAAATTAAAATTTTTATCGTAGTTTAGTTAATTGCCACTAACGTTTTGAGGCTACAAGAAGTGGGATTTCCAGCAAAAAATTTATTTTTTAAATGCTGTATAAGCATTAAAATATGCGCGACTTGCCGCCTTTATCGCTGCAAAAATACATATATTTTTTCAAACTACCAAATATCTTATCTTAAAAAATATCGCTTTTGACTAATTTACTGACCTTTCGCAGTGAAAAAATTTGGTAGATTGAAAAAACAACAGTGTGTGCTCAATAGCGTGGGGTTTTATACCCCACGCACAAAAATGGTAAAAAATGTTATATTTTCTATTTTTTTATAGAATATTTATCAGCGCGCGGGGTATAAAACCCCACGCT
>JAAFIM010000132.1 GCA_013297745.1 Chitinophagales bacterium
TACTAAACCTGACCCAACGCCAGCTGACAAACCCAATAAAAGTGGTAAAATGGGTGGAGGCAACTAGTTTTAAATACGTGTTCTGTTAGACCTAAAAAGGCGGCTTTCGGTTAGAAAGTCGCCTTTTTATCTTTTATTTTAAAAATCAAATTTATAAAAAAATCAATATGCAATCTGAAGCAGCAATTATTACCCAATGCCAAAAATGGATACAGCAATTTGTTATTGGACTAAATTTTTGTCCTTTTGCTAATTTTGTTTTTGTCCAAAAAAAAATAGATTATCAGGTTTTGTTCGCAGCCAAACGCAAAGATATTATTGCTAACACGTTGGCTATTTGTCAAAAACTAACCGCAATAAGCGAAAAAGAAACCGCTTTGTTGATATTGGCAACAACTTGGGGCGATTTCAATCAATACTTAAATTTGGTAGAAATTTTAAATAATCAATTGAAAATCAATAATTTGTCTGATGTTTTTCAAATCGCTACTTTTCATCCCGATTATGTTTTTGAAGGCAAAAATTATGACGATGCCTCTAATTTTACCAATCGTTCTCCTTATCCTATACTGCATATTTTGCGGCAAAGTAGCATCACTTGGGCGGTCAAAAATCATCCCAACACCTTAGAAATTCCTAAACAAAATATACAAACGGCTGAAAAAATAGGTTATCAACAGCTGCAAAATGATTGGGAACAGTTTTTTGATGAATAACCATAAATTTATTTAACCTCAAATTTATACCCAACTCCTCGTATGGAATGAAAATTTTGGGGTTCTTTTGGATTTTTTTCAAAATACTTGCGGAAAGAAAGTATAAAATTATCAATCGTGCGCGTGGATGGATACACATCATAACCCCATACTGTTTGCAAAATTTGTTGGCGGGATACAACTTCGCCTTGCCTTTCTATCAACAATTTTAACAGCATACTTTCTTTTTTGGTGAGCACAAAACGCTCTTGTTGATAATTTTCAGCCTCATATAGTTGAAAATTAACTTTGTTGCCAACCCATTCATAACTTTCTATAGAATTGCTGGTTTGTTTTTGGCTACGACGCAATAAAATACTCAACCTCAATAACAGTTCTTCCAAATTAAAGGGTTTGGTTAGATAATCGTCAGCCCCTTTTTTCAACCCCAATACTTTGTCGGCTGGGTTGTCTTTGGCGGTCAAAAAAATAATAGGCGTTTCTATATTGGTCAATCTTATCCGCTCGCATAATTGTAGCCCGTCCATATCAGGCAACATAATGTCTAAAATAACCAATTCAAAATGTTGATTTTCAAATATATGTATAACCTCTGAACCTCTGCTTGCGCATATCACTTCATAGCCTTCTAGCTCCAAATTTAATTTTAAGGTTTCGCGCAAAGCAGCTTCGTCTTCTACCAATAATATCCTGTGCATAAATTGTTGTTTAGTTGTTGTGGGTGCTTATATATGATTAGTGGGCAAATTTTGCACAAATTTATTCAGATTTAAACATATTTTTTATCTTTTTGGTTTTAATTACATAAAAATTACAATTATAATTCTCTTTTATGGATGTATTGACCCAACGCTTTTCTCAATTATTGTCGCGTCGGCAAGCTAATGGCTCTTTGCGTGGGCTTAAATTGGCTGCTGATTTAATTGATTTTTCTTCCAATGATTATTTATCTTTTTCTCAAAATAAATCGCTCCAACAGCGTATAGATTTGGCTTACGAAACATATCTTAAACAATGCCCTCAAACCGCTGCTACAGGTTCGCGCTTGCTTACAGGGCATAACTTATTGTATCAACAGCTTGAAAATGAATTGGTTGATTATTACGATGCTGAAGCTGCTTTGGTTGTCAATAGTGGTTATGATGCTAATTTGGGCTTATTGTTGGCTTGTTGCCGCAAAACGGATTTAATCATTGCAGACGAACTTGCTCACGCTTCTCTTTGTGATGCTATGCGCTGGACAGGGGCTGAAACGCAGTTTTTTCGCCATAACGATGTAGAAAATTTAGAAATTTTATTATACAATAAAATAAATTATGACAAAAAAGTAAAAAAAATTGCTAACGAAAATCAAGCCGTAAATGTTGAAATACAAGAAGTTAAAAACGAAGCTAAAACCGAAATACAAGAAGTTAAAAACGAAGCCAAAACCGAAATACAAAAAACTAAAAATGCGGTACAGGAAACCAAAACTGCCATTTTTGTTTTGGTAGAATCTGTTTATTCTATGGACGGTGATGTTTGTAATTTGTTAGAAATCATAACTTTGTGTGAAAAATACGGGGCTTTTTTATTAGTCGATGAAGCGCACGCTACTGGAGTTTTTGGGCGGGGTTTATTGACCGAATTAAATTTACAAAATCGGGTTTGGGCGCGTATGCATACTTTTGGCAAGGCTTTGGCAGCTCACGGGGCCGTTATTTTAGGCTCTGCCTTACTCAAACAATATCTGCTTAATTTTGCCCGCCCTTTTATTTATACCACAGCTTTAGCCCCCCATACGTTGATAACTATAAGCGAAGCTCACCGCTTTTTGGCCGATAATTCAGTTTTTTTAACCCAAATTAGAGCAAAAATAGCTTTGTTTCAAAATATAATGCTAACTTTGCGCCCGTTTATGCAATTAAGCAATTCAGCTATACAATGGTTTAGCTGTCCGAGCAATGATAGAGCCAATCAATTAAGCCTTTTTTTACGCGATAATGGTTTTGATGTGCGCCCTATTTTATCCCCAACAGTAGCCGCAGGCACTGAGCGGTTGCGGATTTGTTTGCATTTACATAATACTGAAGCTGATTTTTTATCCCTAAGAAATTTACTTCAACATTGGTTAGCCCAATCTAAAAATGCTCTTTGAAATATAGTTTTAATCTCAATTTTATAAAATTAAGGAAGTAGGGTGCAATTCCCTCGCTGTCGCGCAACTGTATAGCCAGATACTTAGTTTATAAAATGCTAAAATAGGTTATATTCCGCGCCAGAATTGACTTAATAATCTGATATTAAAAATAATATAAAACAAGTTAAGTAATTAGACAATATAAAAGTAATTTTTACGCTTTAGCAAAAACTTGGGTTTTGGAAATTTTCTTAACGGCTTACGCCTGAAAATTTCTTTTTCTTCGTACTTTTTGCAGGCGCAAAAAGTACCAAAAACGCCTTGTTTCTATAAACTTGTTCGCTCCGCTGCGCTTCGTCTCACTTCAGACAGTATAGAAACTCAACGGATTGGTGTAGTTACGCGCTCCGCGCGATTTTTTACTTTATTTTTGTCTACTTACTTAATAGCCTTTATTTAGGTTATTGACCCTGATTTTTTTTATTTAAAAATAATTAGCTAAATTTTAATTTTGTAGCTTATTTATAATCTTTTTAGTGATAAAAACTTAACAATTCTATTGTTTATTTATTGCTATTATTTTTATTCATTCACAGCTAAAACCAAATTATTATGCTGCGTTATTTTTATTTATTCACTACCTTTTTGTTATTTTTTTTGGTTAAAAATAATCTTTCTGCGCAAAAATTGCTTATTGTCAATGGGGGGATTTTTGGCGGTTCTGATTATGCCAATGTGGCTATTTATGATGTAACCAATGCGAGTTATACAGTTATTGATACCATTTTTGTCAATTCTATACAGGATGTTTATATAGAAAATGATAGCTTTGCGTATGTAGCTGCCCAAGATTCTATAATCAAATATGATTTAATCAACGGCGATAGATTGGCTGCTGCTGCCTTTAATGCGCCCAGTACGGTAAGGTTGAAAGTGTGGCGAAATAAGCTTATCGTGGGCAATTGGTACGCGCCTTTTGGATTTGTGGGAACTTATACCAATAATTTTAGATTGTTTGACAAACAAACGTTAAACTATTTGGATTCTATCCCTCAAGTGACCAAAGGAGCGGTAGATTTTGTTATTTTAAACGATACTGCTTATATTGCCCAAAATACCAACGATGCCAGCACCAATTTTGAAGATGCTATGGGTTATTTGGCGGTGGTGGATTTGCAAAATAATTTATTTGTTAGAAACGAAACATTGAATACTCAAGGTTATGATTTGGGTAGAATGATTTTGATTGATGAGCAAATTGTAGCACTCAATGGGGTTTCTAATACGATTTCTTATTATAATACAGCCAATCCAAGCCAAAAAAGTACGGCCGTAGCTGATTCTAACGCTGATTTACAGCCAATTTTAGCAGGTGCTTGTATTTATAAAGACACTTTAGAAAACTATTTTTTCCCTTTCAACGATGCTATTGGTCGCTATAATTTAGTTGATAATTTGATAGAAGAATCTAATTTTATCCAACACGGACAAACTGTACCTTTTAGCACCGCATTTGCTTATACAGTGGATAGTCTTAATAAGTTATTTTATCTAACCAAAATTTTTTACGCTGCGCAAAATAATAATTATGGGGTGGTTTATAATCATCAAGGCGATAGTGTAGCTACTTTTCCTGTTGGTTATTCGCCAGAAGTGATAGCTATTTACGATGTCAAAACGCCTATTAGTGTACAAAAAATACAGAATAAAGTAGAGCTTAGCATTTTTCCCAATCCTAGCGCCGACTTGGTTAATGTAAAAGCTAATTTTTCTAGTTTGCAGGTTAAAAATGCTTGGTATTTATATAATAGCGAGGGAAAAATAATACAAAATGGTCAAATTAGCGATAATTTCCAAATTTCAATCGCACACTTAACTCAAGGCATTTATTGGTTGCAACTTGCGCCTAATTTACCTTTGCAAGCGATTTTTAAACAGTAGTTTTTATTGTTTTTAGCAAAATAAAAAACCGATTAGTAAGAAAAATACTAATCGGTTTTTTTTATTAAGTATGAAAAAGCATTTAATTGACAATATCAATTCTACGCTGCGTATCAATAGCGTGGGGTTTTATACAGAATTTAAAAAGTAAGTGTGTAATAAAATGTGTCGCGCGAAGCGCGTAACTACACTATTCCGTTGAGTTTTTATACTGTCTGAAGTGAGACGGAGCGCAGCGGAGCGAACAAGTTTATAAAAACAAGGCGTTTTTGGTACTTTTTGCGCCTGCAAAAAGTACGAATAAAAAAAATTTTTTAGGCGTAAGCCGTTAGAAAAAATTTCAAAACACAAGTTTTTATAACTAATCTCTTTAATAATTTACGCCATCATTACACACTTACTTTTTAAATTTTGCATAATACACTGGAGTTACGCTTGAGGCTTGATTTTAGTACAAAAAAGCTAAAAGTTAAATAGGTTAGGAAATTTTTTTTGACGGCTTACGCCTAAAAAATTTATTTTTGTGCGCTTACGCGGAGGGCTTCGCCGTTCGTACTTTTTTGGTGGCAAAAAAGTACCAAAAAAGCCAACGCCAACCCCGAAGGGCTCCCGTCAGGAAAAAGGCGTTTCCTTCGGGAGGGCTTCGCCGTGTTGCTTGTATTTTCTACGAAAATAAGCGCAAAACCGTCGCTACAAGCCGACG
>JAAFIM010000133.1 GCA_013297745.1 Chitinophagales bacterium
AAAGCCCAAACCATCAACAAACTCCCTTTTGTGGAAGAAAAACCCAGTTACACGATTTGGAACAACATCTACACACTAGAAAAGATTGAATATCAACTTTCTTATATCGTAATGACGTTCAAAGTAACCCATCCGCACCATACTACAGCCACTTTATACACACCAGATAATGATAATTGTTGGTTTTTGCGGGACAAAAAGGGCAGAACTTACGACCTTATCGCGATTTGTAACGTGCGCCTCAACGGGAAATTATTGCATAAACATTTGCAAAAAACTACAGCTATAGAAGACGACCCCAAAGTCAAAAAAAATGAAGTAACCTGTGAGTTGGTTTTTGGGCGGCTACCCGACGAAGTAGAACAAGTCGATTTGATAGAAGGCGCAGCCAACGAGGGCGCGATGAACGCTTACCACGCTTACAGAATAAAAGTTCGCCCCTATCCAAAATTCAAACGCCCGATGGCAAACGAGGGTAGAAATAGCCAATAATTAGCTACAAAATGATTTTTTAAGAAAATTTTTATCTTTTTTTTAATTTTTTTAAGAATTTTTTGCCCGCTACACACCAAAAGCAAAAAAATTGCATCTTTATACCCGAACCAGCGCAGCAAACAGCAAATAAAATCCCTTATCGCTAACTGTTGCGCTCGCTTCGGAAAACCAAACTCAACGCACTTTTCTTAAAATTCTCTGTCACTCACAAAAGCCTTTCACTATGAACTTCAAAAAATTCACCCCCGCGCTGTTCGCCTTTGTATTGTCAATCGCGCCCGCTTTGGCTCAACTTCCCCGCCTTGAAGAACCTGTAAAAATAACTTCAGGTTTGGCTATTACAGAAGTCAAGTCCGAAAAGCCCACTTATCGCCAATGGCAGTCGGTTAATTTTATCGATAAGATAGAATATCGCCAAAATGAAATGGTGGTTTTTTACCGTTACCAAAATGGAGGCAGTGCTAACATCTATGCGCCCAACGAAGAATTGGCTTGGGTGTTGAAAGATGGTAGCGGAAATATCTACAAAGTGAAAGCGGTCAAAAATCTAAAAGACGGCGATAAGCTGATAAGTGAAAATCTAACCCAGCAAGCGCATATTTCCAGCTACAGCGAAACCAACGGCGAATACATTTTCAGAGAACTCAACCTCACCTGCGAATTGCATTTCGACCGCTTGCCCGCCAACGTCAATCAGGTGGATTTGGTAGAAGGTGTAGGGCGCGAAACTTGGTCTAATCACTTCAACGCTTTCGATATTCAAATCCAACAACCCAAAGAGCTAAAAGCGGATGAGGTTATTGTTCAAAATTTGGAGATGATTCCACACGTGGAAGAGGTTGTTAGTTATGATGATAATTCTGTTGTTAGTTGGGATGAAGAACTTGGAGATGTAAGCGGTTACGAATTTATTTACCAATACGACGAAAACGGCGAGTTGGTTTTGGACGAAAACGGCGAACCAATTATCGAAGATGTTATCTTCCCCGAGCCTTCAGAATCTGACCCCAACTATGAAGATAATTACGCTTTTGAAGAGGAGTACCAAGAGCCGTTAGAAATTACCGTTCCCGCTTTTGAACTATCCGAAAAAATCAAAACGGATAAAAATCCAAAAGTGCGCCAATGGCAAAAAGATTATGATGTTACCCGCATCGAATACCACGAGAACGAAATGGTGATTACTTTCCAAAATACCAGCAAAAGCTATATGAGCTCAACTTTCTACGGACCTGAAGGCGAACACCCTTGGTTTTTGCGCGATAAAGACGGAAACGTATATCCAATGAAAGCACTCAACAACTTAAAATACAACGGTGAGGTTAAAGCTGAAGGCATTTCTACTCAAGTCCATATCGGCTCAGATTGGGACGATACCCGCAAAAAACACGTGGCTACTTGCCAAATTGTTTTCGACCGCTTGCCCGCTGGAGTGAAAATTGTAGATTTGATAGAGGGCGCAGGTCGCGAAACCTATTCTAATCACTTCAACGTTTTTGATATTAAAATCAAACAGTTTGAAACCAAAGTTGAACCCGCCACTACACCAGCTTTAGAGCCTGTAATTGAGCCTGTTGTTGTAGAAAATAACGGACGCCCCAACGGAATCGAACAAGTAGCTGTAAGCAATAACTACACTTTGTTCCCCAATCCCAACAGAGGCACTTTCTTTTTGACCAACAACGGCAAAACGCAAAATGATGCGACCGTGCAAGTACTTGATTTGGCTGGCAAGTTGATTTATACCCAAAACGCGGTAGCCTTGCAAGAAAAAAATAGCCAATCTTTCCAAGTTGCCAATCTGCCCGCTGGTCAATATACAGTTCGTATCCAACACAGCGACAACAGCGTAGAATCGCTCAAAATGATTGTGGTTGAATAATCGCAAAATGTAAGAAATAAAATGTTTTGATATATGTTTTTCCCAAAAAACCAAATGCTGAAAACCTAAATAAATTCCTATAAGTCCAACCGCTATCGCGTGTTGGGCTTTTTTTTTATCTTTTTTTTACAAAAAAAATCGACTTTTGTCATAATTTTGTCATAATTTCAAATAAAATAGATTTTTAAATAAAATAGAAATTACCTTTGCGCCATTATTTATAATAAGTCTAAATAAAAACTATTATTCAAAAATATGTACACTTCTATTTTCGACCGCAAAGGTTGTACCGCCACCGTTGTATGTTTGCTATCAATAATGGGAAAAACACAAGCCCAAGACACTACTGAAACGCCCAGTATTTTGCTCAATGAAACTGTAATTGAAGCTACCCGCCCCAGCCCAGAACGCCTGCAAGATGTAAATAATACCTATATTTTCGCTGGCAAAAAGAACGAAGTTATCCGCTTATCCAGCATTCAAGCCAATTTAATCACCAACAACGCCCGCCAAGTATTTTCTCGCGTGCCTGGTATGTCAGTATGGGAAAATGATGGTTCAGGCATACAAATTTCTGTAGCTGCTCGCGGATTAAGCCCCAATAGAAGTTGGGAATTTAACACCCGCCAAAACGGTTATGATATTTCCTCCGATGTGTTTGGTTATCCAGAAGCCTATTATAATCCGCCTTTGGAAGCGGTAGAAAAGGTAGAGGTCGTACGCGGGGCTGCTTCTTTGCAGTTTGGGGCACAGTTTGGGGGTTTATTAAATTATGTGCTTAAACGCGAACAAAACAATACCCCTTTTTCGTTTGAAACTCAAAACGCTGTAGGCAGTTATGGAATGTTAAGCTCTTACAACGCCATAGGCGGCAACACCAAAAAATGGAGTTATTATTTATACAATCATAGCCGCAAAGGCAACGGCTGGCGCGATAATGGGGCTTATGATGTGCGCAATACCCACGCTTTTTTACAGTATAAATTTAGCAAAAAAGCCAACGTTTCCGCCGAATATACCAATATGGACTATGTTATGCAACAGTCTGGCGGACTTACCGACGCGCAGTTTGAAGCCAACCCGCGCCAATCTTTACGCGCAAGAAATTGGTTTGCAACCCCTTGGCAAGTCGCCAATATCAACGCTGAATATCGCCCTAATGATAAATTATCATTCAATTTGAAAGTTTTTGGATTGTTGGGGGATAGAAACAGTGTGGGTTTTACCGCCCGCCCTACTGTAGCCGATAGTATCAACGCCAGCACCAACGCCTACAATCCCCGCCAAGTAGATACTGATAATTATAAAAACATAGGCACAGAATTTAGGGGCATTTATAACTACAAACTGTTCTCCCAAAACTCTAACTTATCTTTTGGCGCGCGCGCTTATCAAGCCAACACCACCCGCTCACAGCGCGGTATTGGCAGCAAAGGCAGCGATTACGATTTGAACATAACCACGGATAAATTCCCCACCGAGTACAATTTCCAAACCAAAAATATAGCCCTTTTCGCAGAAAATCTGTTCAATATCACCAAAAAATTCAGCTTTACGGCTGGGCTTAGATACGAACATTTGGTTTCTTCTATTGATGGTCGCGCCAATATCAGCAATGGGAATGAAATTACCGTTACACCCCAATCTGCTACCCGCAATATCGTTTTGGCTGGAGTGGGCGCACAGTATAAATTGGGCAATACCAACTTTTACGCCAACTTTTCTCAAGCTTATCGCCCCGTGTTATTTAGTGACATTACGCCGCCCGCAACCACTGACGTTATAGACCCAGATTTGAAAGATGCTAACGGTTTTAACGCCGACTTGGGTTATCGCGGGACTGCTTTCAACCATATCAACTTTGATGTGAGCGCATTTTATTTGAATTATAATAACCGTATTGGCACAATCCGCCGCTTTTTGAACGAAGACCCAACTTTAGGCACTTATCAATACCGCACTAATTTAGGCCAATCTGTTAATATGGGCGTGGAGGCTTATGTAGAATTTAGCCTTTTCAAACCATTTTTAAGCCTAATGAAAGGGATAACTAGTACAAAAGAAATTGGCGACTTATCCGCTTTCGCTTCTTTGGCTTTTATCAACGCTGAATATGTGGATTTCAAAACTACCACAGCAAGCGGCACTGCGCCCAATATCAGCATCACAGAAACAAACTTGCAGGGGAAAAAGGTAGAAAATGCGCCCTCACAAATTCATAATTTTGGTTTAAGTTATCAATATAAAGGCTTTTCCGCCTCCGCCCAAATGCGTATGAATAGCAAAGTTTTCACCGATGCTACCAACACTGTAGCCGCTTCCGTAGATGGCGTAACGGGTGAAATCGCGGCTTATTCTGTGTATGATTTGTCTTTGCAGTATAGTTTTTTGGAAAAATTTAACGTAAAAGCTGGCATCAATAACCTAACTGATGCTAAATATGCAACCCGCCGCGCTGGTGGTTATCCTGGTCCTGGTTTAATCCCTGGCGAGGGTAGAACTTTCTACCTCAGCTTTGGGGCGAAATTTATCACCAAGTCCAAAAATCAACCCGAACCACAGGATGTTTTAATCGGCGAGAATTAATTTTTTATGTAATTGGAATAATTTATACCTATTTTCAACCCAAAACCCCCGCCCGTTGCTACGAGTGGGGGTTTTATTATTTTGAAGTTGTTTAGTAATTAAATTTTGCTCACGGATTTCACAGATTAAACGGATAAACACGGATTAAATTTCTTTCTTTAAAGCTAAAAAAATCTGTGAAAAATCAGTTTAATCTGTAAAATCCGTGCGCCATTTTATATAATTTTAGAATTACTGAACATCTTTATTTTAAGAGATGTTTAGTAAGAATTTTTTACATTTTCAATAGATATTATATAGAATAGCATTTCGTTATTCGCGCGGAGCGCGTAACTACACTAATCCGTTGAGTTTCTACACTGTTTGAAGTGAGACGGAGCGCAGCGGAGCGAACAAGTTTGTAGAAACAAGGCGTTTTTGGTACTTTTTGCGCCTGCAAAAAGTACGAAGAAA
>JAAFIM010000134.1 GCA_013297745.1 Chitinophagales bacterium
TTTTATTTTTTTTGAAAAAAGGCATAAAGTTTTGTGATATGAAAAACTTGTTCTACTTTTGTAGTCAAAATGCAAAATGTTACGTTAAAATGCACTGAATAAAAAGCTTTTATGAACATAAATATATTAAATTGTGTTCTGTTTTTAGTGCAAAATGTAATATTTTTAGCGAAAAATTCTATTAAATTTTTTTTTCAAGTAAACTTTCCGTAGTATGAATATCCAAGTTTTATTTATGTGGATTCTAACATTTTTTAGCAATCCAGATGATATTAAAAAAATAGCTAATCCCAAGCTTTTTAAAAATGAAATTCAACAACTCCAAAAAGTTGCTGCTGAAAATATCTTGGTTAGTTTTATAAGCCATTTAGTTTCTAATTTCAATAGTTTGCTATTATTTTTCCAAACTACTTTATTGGAAATGTTTAATGGATTAGCAAATGTTGAACTTAAAGAATTAGAAAAATTGAATACTCAACTTTCTACTATTCCTTTTGCAGATATGCACAATCAAATTCAAGCAGAAAGAGCAAACGCGGACGCAACAACTTTGCCCTTGTTAGAAAATCTTGAAAAAACAATCCAATTATTGGAAAAAATAGCATTTGAAGCAAAACAGTTGGTTATTGAAAAACAGCCTGATTATGAAGAAGTTATGCTGGAAATTTTGGAACGAGATATGGCAAGCGGCGGTACGTTAGTTAGGGGTAAAAAAGCACTTTCTAAATTATTTGCCGAAGATTAAAATGAAAGAATACCAAGCAAACGTCAAAAATACTTTTAAACACGACAAGAAAAAATTTAAAAAAGAAAAAAAATTATCTGCCTTGATAGAAGAAGCCTGTGAGCAAATTCTATCTAATCCCGAAATAGGGGAAGCATATTTAGGTAATTTAGTTCCCTTTTTTAAATATAAATTGGAGTATAATGATTCTGAATTTAGGATTATTTACACATTTTATGCTTGTTGCGACCAAAAACAACAAGAAACAAAAAAATGTAGATTTGAAACGGAAAATCTACCAAGCGAGGGTACAGAAGTTAATGCCTTTGATATGTCTACTTGTGCAGGTTTGGTTAGTTTTGTGTGGGTGAAAACGAGAGAAGAATGCAATAATTTCTACAGCAAAGCTAAATTTGATAAAAGTCTTATACAAGACCAACTTTTAGAATAAAAAAGCCTTTACCAAATCGGTAAGGGCTTTTTATTTTTGACCAAATAACATTGGTAAATCTAATATCGCAAAACTATAAGTATTAAAATAGCGAGATTGCAAGCATAAAAATACTTTTCCGTCGCCCAAATAATAAGATAAACGCGGACAAATTAGCGTTTCTTGAGAGTCGTAGCGATAAATTAGCTTTTCAGTTTTTTGTCCTTTGCTATCTATGCGCACAGCTACAGCTTGATTTTCACTATTTACGCCATTATTATAAATCAAATACACATCGCTGCCTACAGCCGCAACATAATGAGATAAAAACGTTTCGTATTCTTGTGCTATATTTCCCCATTTTTGAGTGGGTACAGCCCAGCGCAAATTGCCGTCGTTATCAATACAAAGGCTTAAAATTTGATGACTTTTGAAATTGAAAGTGCTAAAAGGCCTGTGTTCTAAATTGATGATAAACCCAGATTTGTCGGGCAACATTCGCCAAGCCACTAATACAAAATTTCTCAACTCGCGACCTGAACTTATTCTTTTATCTAATGTTTTAGCTATCAATTCGGGACTAAAAGCAATTTGTTTTTTAGCCAAAACTTTGGTTCTTTCTTTATTCACTTTGATATAAAAAAGTCCGCTTTGTTGATAATAACGCGCTGTAGAATAACAACCAAACCAAATAATATCGCCTGCATTATCAAAGGTAAAATCCATTTGATTGTAAAAATAATCTCCCAAATTGGGTGTAAAACGCATAAAATCCTCTGTGGCTTCGCCCACAAAAAATAGGGTAGGGCTGGCTGTTACTTGTTTGCTTTCATAGCTCCGATTTTCTGCACTTTTGAATATATCGGTTAAAATTCCCACTTTGCCGTCGTTGGATAAACGCAATCTTTTGAGCGAAACCAAGCGATTTAATGTGCCT
The DNA here is from genome assembly GCA_013297745.1 of Chitinophagales bacterium. Lineage (GTDB taxonomy): Bacteria > Bacteroidota > Bacteroidia > Chitinophagales > Saprospiraceae > JAAFIM01. The sequence continues at coordinate 2,092 of JAAFIM010000134.1, forward strand.
TCGGGGGCTAAATCTATAGTTCTTTTCCAAAGTAGTTTGAAATTTATATCATAAACGGATAATTTTACCGAATTGGTAAGGGCTTTTACCCCTTCAATATCGCCTAATTCCTCATATTCATACACCAAAATTTTGGACTTATCGGGCGAAATGGCAAAATCTCCTTTATAAAAATTAGATTTCATCGTAAAAGGAGTTACCAAAGTGATAGAGTCTTTGCCTACATTCAAACTATCTTTATCCAAAGGAAAAGCGCGCATACATACATTTTCGTAATGGTCTTCTTCTGCATTATAACGATAAGACATACGCAATAAATACAAATTGCCTAATAAATTCATTGGGCTAAAATAACTTACTTGTCCATCACTGACTACGGCAGTTCGTTTTTTATTCAATTGTTTATCAAATACTTCTATTTCGGTGTGTTTGAAACGCGAATCTACTCTAAATACATAATAATATGAAGAGTCATAGTGCAGTAGCGAATGGCTGCGGGCTGTGGCTTGTCGTTTGCTGGCTTCACTTTCCAAGAGATAAGCCATTTTTTGTTTTTGGGCGATGATAGGATTGAAAATCCAAAGAAAAACGATTAACCAACAAAAAAAATTTATTTTCATCAATTTAATATAATACTTATTTGAAAAAGTAAGTGTGTAAGAACAGCATAAATGATTAAAGACATTAGTTACAAAAACTTGTGTTTTGAAATTTTTTTAACGGCTTACGCCTAAAAAATTTTTTTCTTCGTACTTTTTGCAGGCGCAAAAAGTACCAAAAACGCCTTGTTTCAGGGAGGGCTTCGCCGTTCTATAAACTTGTTCGCTCCGCTTGCTAAAGCTGCGCTTCGTCTCACTTCAGACAGTATAGAACGGCGAAGCCCTCCCTGAAACTCAACGGATTGGTGTAGTTACGCGCTTCGCGCGACACGTTTTCTATTACACGCTTACTTTTTAAACTCTGTATAAGTCCTTAGACTTTTTTATTCAGGTGCAAGAGTTTTTATAGTTAGTTTGTTTTCTGTGGTGCGGTGTGGAGATATAATTTTTATAATATATTCTCCGTCAGGCAATTTGGATACATCCAAAGATTCGTACACAGTACCGCGAAAATCTTTTTGCCACATTGGTTGGTCGTCAGGAATACCTTGTTGGTCTATTATTTGGATGGTATTCATTGTGCCGCGCCCTTGAATATGTACTTTTGCAGGCTCATTCACTTTTTTTTGCAGCACAATATCGTTTTCATCGCGGGATTTCAAATAATACTCGCTGTTGGTAGAAATTTTGGGCTTGCGACGGTCTTTAATTTCTTGCGAAGTGATTTTTTCTACAGTAGGCCCTGTAGTGTGATTGAAACTGGGTTCGTATTCTGGTTCTTTTTGTCCCATCGCTGTTGTTGTCCACAAAAAACAAACTGAAAAACAACAGATTGCGCGGGTTAAGTTTAGTTGATTTGCCATAATTTGATTGGTTTTGATGATTAGAAAAGCCGTTCAACCCACAAATATAATTACTTTTTTGTAAAAAATTTTTTTTGTATGAATTTTGCCGAAAATATAAAGTTAGCTTTATTGGCTATACGCGCCAATCTGTTGCGGACTGTGCTTACTTTTCTAATTATAGCCTTTGGCATTATGTCTTTGGTGGGTATTTTGACCTCTATAGATAGCATTAAATTATCTTTGACCGAAAATTTTGCATCTATGGGAACCAATACGTTCAATATCATCCGCAAAGGCACAGGCATACGCGGAGGCGGACGTGGCAAGCGGCGGAATGTGGGCGCATCCATTACTTACAACCAAGCAGCTTATTTCAAAGAAAATTATCTTTTTCCTGCTACGGTTTCTTTGTCGGCTTTGGGTTCTATGGCGGCCAGCGTACAATATGCTAACGTAGAAACCAATCCAAATGTTACCATTTATGGGGCAGACGAAACGTATTTGTCTGTAGCAGGTTATGAAATAGACAAAGGGCGCAATTTTACCAAAGAGGAGATAGAAACGGGGCGCAATTTGGTGATTTTGGGTTCTGCCATAGTAGAAAAATTATTTAATGGCAATACTGAAATGGCTATGGATAAAATTGTGTTAATTCGCAATATCCATTATCGAGTGGTGGGCGTGATGAAAACTAAAGGTTCAAGTTTGTCGTTCAATGGCGACCGTATGGCTATTATTCCGCTACAAACTTTGCGCAAGTATTTTGGCTCACAAACCAATTCTTACAATCTTTCTGTAATGGTGGCGCAAGCTACCGAATTGGACGAAGCTATAGGCGAAGCCACAGGCACTTTTGCCAAAGCGCGCCGTTTGCCTTTTGGGGCTGAACCCGATTTTGAAATAGAAAAATCTGATGGACTAATTTCTATAGTCTTGGATAATACGGCCACGCTGCAATTGGCTGCTGTGTTTATAGGAATGATAACGCTCTTGGGCGCGGCTATAGGTTTGATGAATATAATGCTGGTTTCTGTAACCGAGCGCACGCGAGAAATTGGGATTTGCAAGTCGCTGGGCGCAACCAAAAACACGATATTGATTCAATTTTTGGTGGAAGCTGTAGTTATTTGCCAAATTGGGGGCTTATTGGGCGTGATTTTAGGCATTTTGGCTGGCAACGGTGTTAGCGCGCTGGTGGGTTCTGCTTTTATTATCCCTTGGGCTTGGATAGGATTGGGTTTAGGACTTTGTTTTGTGGTTGGATTGGTTTCTGGTATGTATCCTGCTATTAAAGCCGCTAATTTAGACCCAATAGAAGCGCTTCGATACGAATAATTTTTTTGTAATCCACTTATAACTTGCTCGTTTTATTACATACTTATTTTTTGGATTTAGTATTAAACACTTATGCTTCCATTTTCGCCTAATTTTTCCCGTTCTAAAAATTAGCTTTTAATAAAAAAAACCTCAATCCGTAAAAAGAGCGAGGTTTTTGTTTTTTATAAATTATAGATTAAATTACTGACCTTTCGCAGTATATTTTTCATTTTTTTTTACAATTAGATTTTTGCAGTTAAATTTTCCTATATGCGCTCAATAGCGTGGGGTTTTATACCCCGCGCGCTGATAAATATTCTATAAAAAA
>JAAFIM010000135.1 GCA_013297745.1 Chitinophagales bacterium
CATTTTCAACTTGCAACACTATAGTTGGGCAGCCCGAAATATCATTTTCAACTTGCAACACTATACTTGGGCAGCCCGACTGCTTATTTTACAATCACGCCCACAATCTCCACCCGCCGTTCACGGGCTGCCACGGGGCTATAGATAGAGTTTATATCTTTATATTCGGAAGCTACCGATTTATCGGCTGTGCGCGCGCCATAAGGCAATTGGGTGATTTTAAGCTGATTATTGCTAACGTATTTTTTCAATAAACCCCCTTTGTACGTGTTAAGGTAATTGACAAAAGAAGAAATGCGTCTCTTACTGATTTTATCGTTATAAGATTCAGAAGCGCGGGGGCTAGCAAAACCTTTAATTTGCACCTCCAAAATTAGCCCTTTGTTGAGGTACATATTCAAACTATCCACAAAATTATTCAATCGTCCAAACTCGCGGCTCACCTCGTCAAAGAATAAAACCACATCCTGTTCGGCTTTTTCTTGCTGTTCTGGATTTTTTTTGAACGCCAACCCAAAATTATCAATGTATTCTTGCTCCATACCCACATAATCCACGTAAGTTTCCACGTAGGTTTTCTTGGTAACTACAGCCGTAGATTTAGAATCGGGTTCGTCGTTGTGAAAATATAAGGAAATGGGGGCGAAATTGGCAAATTCCTGCCCTGTAGGGCTGCTTGTTTTGGCTGTATCGGGCGGGTTGGGGTTGGTTATAACCACGACTACAGCCGTATCTATGCGATTGATAACTACAGGCGTATCTTTGGGTATGTTGATAACCACTACAGGGCTATCTTTGGGCACTTCTACCACGACTATGGGCGTATCCACTTTTTCGGGATTTAACCAATCGGGGGGAGTTTGGGTGAAATCCACGGGCAAATTGAGCGCGTAAATATCATTGCAGCAAGATTCTCCCACCAAAGTTTTAGAACCCGTGCGATTTGAAGCCAAATAAGCGGTGGTATCGTTGTTGGAAATCCAAAAATAGAGGTCATTGGCTGCCGTATTGATAGGAACTCCTAAATTTAAGGGCGTATTCCAACTGTTGGGGCTGGTTTGGCGCGATTTGAACAGGTCAAAACCACCCAAACCGTAATGCCATTTGGAACTAAAGTACAAAGTTTGGCTGCGACTGTGAAAATGTGGGGTTGCGTCCGCTTCCATACTGTTGATTTTATCCCCCAAATTCTCTGGATTGCCAAATTCTCGGCTCGCTTCGTTGATAATCTGCGCTCTCCATATATCCAAATCCCCAAAACCGCCCGTTCTGTTGCTCACAAAGTACAAAAAATACGCACTTTTCAAACTATCATACCCGATATGGGGGTGGGTGCTGGTAAATTTTTCATCGTTTATTGTCGCTGGTAGCGGTTCAGGTTTCTCCCAAGTGTTACCTTTGCGTTTTGATACGTAAATAGCACAGCGCACTTCATCTGAAGGCAGCGTTTGGCATTTGGTAAAATAAATCCTTTGCCCGTCTGGGCTTATGGTAGAATTACCCGAACTTTGGTAACGCTCGTTAAGGTTGGGAACTTGGTAAGCTGCGCGGAAACCTTTGTCTTTGGATGCTAAAATTTTACCCACTAAAGATTTCAACTTGCTCTCGTTGGGGTCGCGGCGGCCGCGAAATTCGCGCTCAAATTTCAACGAGGAAAAATATAACTCATTGCCTACCTCGTGGGGGGCAAAATCGGAGTATTGGGTGTTGACGTTTTTGCTCAAGGCGGTTAAATTTATCCCCTTTTCTGCCGTTTGGATGAGTTGTAAGGCGATTTCGCAGGAGCGCGCTTCTTGGGCAGCTTTGGGTTTTAATTTTACAATTTTGGGATTATCTTCTTTGGCGTTGGTTTCCAAAAACTTTTCAAACTCTACTTTGGCTTCAGCATACTTGCCGTTGTGTTTGAGGGTGTAAGCAAAATGAAAATCCAACTCAGAAAAAGCCAACTTTTCTTCGCCCAATTCGCTGGTTTTTTTATAATAGGTTTCTGCTTGCGCGAACAGGTAAATTATTCGGCAACTTTGCGCCATTTGGTAATAACTTTCCGCCTTTTTGCGCGGTTTCATTTTAGCATCTTCGCCCTCTTTGAACGCCAATTCATAGTATTTGTGGGCTGTGTAATAATCATTTTTGTTATAGGATTTATTGGCTAACTTTGCGTTTTTTTGTGCAAAATTATCCCCAATAAAAGCCAAAAAATATACGAATAAAAGTAACAAATATCTGCTCATTGGTATTGTTTTAAAATTTTAAGGCTGCAAAATTAACTTATTTTATCCAACTATAAACTGTTTATTGAAAAATATCCAATCCAAATGAAAATTTTATCATTTATGACCGCCGCAATTATTTTGTTGGCTTTATTTTGTACTGTGCCTGTAGCTGCTCAATGGCAAGTTTACCAACAAGATTTACAATTTAAAGCCACCCAAATTAACTCAGATTATACGGATTCGCTGACTGGGCAAAAAGGGATTTTTTTATCTTTTAATTATGAGTATAAATCTGCTAAAAATAAACTGCTGGCTAGCCAAGTGAGGTTGAAAATGGCAAAAAAAGGACAGGTCGTTTATGCGGATAGTAGCCAAATATGGTTGTTAAATCCTAAAAATAATCGCGATTTGAGCATATTTATCCCTTTTTCTAAAATTAAATTGGATGCTGCCGCCCATAACCAAATTGAGTTGGAGATAGATGCTTCTGCATTGGCTAAATTTACCACTACTTTAGATTTTATACAAACTGCGCGATACAAAGCCGATATTTTGATAGAAATGGGCGAGATTAAACGCCAACTGCGCGAATATGACCCCAAAGAAAGCCCCAAAAACTGGCCACCTGACCCTTATATTGGGGTTTTTTATCAAGGAGCTAGCCAGCCTATTTATAAAACCCGCGTTTTTGAAAATAGTTTCACGGTTGAAAATCAACAGATTAGTTTTTATATTCAACCCAACGCTAATATAGAATTGCGGGTTTATGATGAAGATGGCGAGGAAGATTTATTATTGGCGACTACTCCCTTGCCTGCTTGTGTGGGGGATGCGGTTTTTAATTATAGCGCGCAAATGTTTGGCGATTGCAAAGGTTTTTTTTATCAGGTCAATTATCAGCAATTGGTGGTGCAGCCTATCAATTTATCCGCGCAATTATATGATTATCAATCCGTAAAAGGGGTTTTATTAACCGCTAAATATGACTTAGCGCGCACTTATACAGAAAAAAAATCTAAGCTAAACTTTAATTTTTATGATAAAAATGGACAACGCTTGCCCACCAACGAAATCATCCCTTTGTCCAATTCGCCCCGTTTGGATAGTTTTATAATCCCCAAAACGCGCGGTGAGTGGCAGTATTTTGTCCCTTTTTATGCTTGGCGCAATAATAGCCATAAAATAACCATAGAACTTAGCCCAGAGGTTGGCGAAGCTATCAATTCTACCCCTTGTGTGTTGCCCCAGCCGATTGTTTTTGATAATCCCGTGCGTATGGCTCAATTGTCTGTGCAAGAAAATATAACTTTCCAGCAGGTCAAGGGCATTTTTATAAATATCAAGTATAGCTTAAATTCTGATTTGCAAACGTATGAACAACTCAAGGTTAGTTTTGGTTCTCAAAATCCAAATTTGCAAATTTATAAAATAGAGGGGGAAAAATATCAAAATGTAGCTCAAGATTTTTTGCAAAAAATACCAGCTAATCAAGCCAATTTACAGTTTTTTATCCCTTATGCTGGTATGCGAAAAGAAGAGCGGTTGGGTTTAAATTGCCAAACCAAATCGGCCAATTCACCCCGTTATATAGATATTATTGCTGATACGCTGCTTAATATACGCGCTCAAACCACCAAAGATGTCGTACTTGTGGTCAAAAAAGTGGATGATTATGTGGTGAATGGCGATTACGGCAAGCAGTTTTTTATCTCCTCAAAAGTTCCCTTTTTTCTCCAAAATAAGCTAAGATTGAAAATAAACGGGTATAAAAATGGGGAAAAATTTACCGAATATAGACCTTTCAAGTTGCTATCTAATGGATTTTTGCAAAATACTGAAGATGCTGCTTTGTTGTTTCCATACCGTTTTTGGCAGGGGAAAGATTCTTTGTCTTTTGAAATGTGGGCAGAAGATGAGCAAGGGAACGAAATGAGCGAAAAGTTAACTTATCAATATAGATTGCCCGAAATTATCAACACGGTTCAAATGCGGGTGGAAATATCCCGCATAAAAATTAACCCTAAAAAAATTCCTAAAGATAGCAGCCAAACCGTATTGGGTACTTTGCAATTTTGGGTAGGTGGGGATAATCCTCACCAAGCTGATTTACCCGCTTTATTAAACATACCCAGCGCAAACCTTAAAAAACAACAATTTGTATTTTGGGCGCATAGAGAGGACAAGCTTTCGCATAAGTTTTATTATAATAACGATACCAGCAACCTTTGGACTGCGGATTGGGGAAAAATTAAGCAAGGGCAATATATTCAAATTTTGCGCAAAAAATCGGTCATAACTCAAGCCCGCATTTGGATTTTACCCGAACAGGTGGCTAAGTCTCCATTCAAAAAGTTTTTCTTTAAATCGTATCATAGCACGCTCAAAGTTTTTAGCAAAAAAAAGCCAAAAAATAAAAAGAGATAATTTGTAAAATTAAATTTATAAGATACTTTTTTATTCAGGCAAAGTTTCAACTTGTTACTTTTTATTGGCAAAACATAAAAAAAAGTCCTAACCTTTTAGTTTTCATCAGTAAAACATAAAGGTTGGGACTTTTTTTGTTTTATATCTTGGAGTTGTTTAGTATGATTTTTATCTTTTAATTTCTCTATGTTGTGCGGGAAAAACCGAAGAGGCAGCAAAGCTGCATCAAGCTGCGCGTAAGCGAAAGTCCCAGCACAATTGATATTTAGGATT
>JAAFIM010000136.1 GCA_013297745.1 Chitinophagales bacterium
GGTTTTATACCCCGCGCGCTGATAAATTTTCCATAAAAAAATAGAAAATATAACATTTTTTACCATTTTTGTGCGTGGGGTGTAAAACCCCACGCTATTGTAGCACACACTGTTATTTTTTTCAATCCACCAAATTTTTTAACTGCGAAAGGTCAGTGAAATAAATTATTTGGGGTTATACGATATTCAAAAAAACGGTGGTGTAGAGACGTTGCAATGCAACGTCTCTACTGAGTATTGTAATGTAAATTATAACCCCCAAATAAATTATTTTCGCTACTGTCTAAGCCCTAAACTATAAAAAGTTTGGGGCTTTTTTTTTATGATAAATAACACTAAGGTTGGATAAAAAAAACTCTACACTTTTTACGGTATAGAGCTTTTTTAAATTTAACGGTTAGGGTTGAAATTTCTCAAACTAGCGGCTGGGATAGAAAAAGTAGAAAGTTTGTGTATTTTATATTTTTTATCGCGGCGGCGGATTTGTTGGTTGTTTAGTGCGGTTGCTTTTGGGGTAGTTTTATTTGCCCAGTATTTATAGCGCATTTTTAACAGAGACTTACGCAAGGGGTTTTTAGCTTTTTTTATCTTGCTGCCGATTAGCTTTTTTTTATCCTTTATCCGCTCTTGGCGGGCTTGTAGTTGCTCATTTTTTTTGGTTTCATCCACTACTTGTCTGGCTGCATCTTTTGGGGGTTGAGATTTTAAATTGATAAAAGTAACCGTTTCTACAAAATTGGGGATAAGTGCTACATCGAATTGATTGGAGTTAAAAGTTCGGCTGAAAATGGTTTGTTTTTTCCTGTTTTTAAACAGAACCTTATAAACGCGCATTTTATCCTCTTTTGGTATGCTTTTTTTCTTTTCAATATCTACAGTTTCATACAACTGAGCCACATCAATAAGTTGTTGGGTAGCGCGCTGATTGCCATCGAAAGCGAACCAATCTATTCTACTCTTTTCCCAGCTAAAACGGCGGTGTACGTTATATAAAGTTGAGCCAAAATGTAAGCAAATAACCATAGAATCGTTGCTGTTTCGGTAGTTTTGCAACTCCTGCGGGGTGAAAATGCAAGTATCTTTTTTCCAATATCTGTAGTTTTTGTTCGGGTATAAAGTCAAAAAATAAACTGTCCCTTGCCCGCGCGATAAGCCGTCGTTGTTGTTATTCAAAAAAATAGAGCTATCGGGATAGATATTCAAAATGGTTAATTTGTTGACTTCGGAAGGAGTATTGGCTGGGCTAGAATTATTGATTATTGGGCTTGTGGTAGGCGATGCAGCAACAAAATTTGTACTAACATCTGTTGGGGTTGTTGTTGGTTTGCGTATGCGCAAAGTGTGTACATTCTGCCCAGTTGCGCTAATTGCAACGAAGAGGTAAAAAAAGCTAAAAAACAGGTGCAAATTTTTTTTCATAGTTGTAAGGATTTTTTTCTTAACGTTAACGCGGTTTTGCCAATAAGTTACAATTTCCAACTTTATTGGCTGCGCTAATTCGTTTCTACCAATAAATTGTAGCGGCTAATTTTTATTCGCTAAATGCCCCAAAATAACTTTAGCCCCCAAAACTAATTTTTTTTCTTTAATTGTGATATTTTTTTTAAAAAAATGATAGAATTGAGAATAAAAAGTTATTTTTGCAGCGCAATTTTGCAATATTTTTTAACACCAAGAACAATGGCAACACTAGATGAGCTAAAAGCGAAACTCCAAGCTATTATTGACGAGTATAAATTGGTTAGCAAAGAAAAAACGCTAATTTTTACTGCTGCTACCAAAGCAAAGGCTAAAATAGAGCCTAAAATCCCTGATACTAATCGCCACGCTGTTGTGGCTTATTATGCTTCACATTTTTGCACTTTAGTGTGGAAGTTTTGCGAACAAAACAATGAATTTGCACGCAAAAAAATAACAGCTGAGCAAAGAAATGCCAATCAACAAGCCTTATATAATCAAATTCGTACCTTGCTCGGTAATGCAAGACCAGCTTTTCGCGATGTAATAGCAAAAGAAGAAACTGCACACACAGAGAAACAACAAGATTGGCCTGACAATAGAAAAACAAAGGTACTTACTGAAGTTTCTTATATGGAAAAAAAATATCCAGATACAGATGCTTTAATAGCGGCTATGCAGGCTGAATTTGACGCGCTCGCCGTAGGGAGAATATGTAATTGTTCTTTTTGTTCAGCGAATCAATTGCCTGCGCCAGTGCCTATGAAAGTGGGCGATACTATTGTTTTTGCGGCAGCTTTTCAACAGACAAAATCAGGAAAGGATTTTTTTGACCAATCAATTGCTGAAATTAAAGCCGAACCAGTTACAATTCGTCCTGAAGATTTAGCAGGCTATCTCGCAGATATTGCTAAAATAGCAGCATTTTTAACCGCTAATTCAAGTGCAACTATATCTATTGAGGTAGGTTCGACTTCCAACTCTCAGGAGCCTGAAAGCATTGATAAAATAAAAACGCTTATATCTGTAAGGGCGAATAAAGTAAAAGCTGATTTTATAGCTGGGGGTATTCCTGCGAGTAAAATAGAGGTTATTGAGCTAGCCCCAAATCAGCCCAATTTAAACATAAAAGTTATTATTAAATAGGAATAACAATGAAATTTCTAACACTTTGGTTTTGTCTTATTGGCTTTTTTTATTCATCCAAATTGCAAGCACAAGACACTAATAAAGTACAAACTTTTCGCATTTACTCAGGGGAATATTGTATGTTTCCCCAGCGTGACTGTTTTCTGTCTTGTGAAGATGCTGTTAATTACGGATTTACAATGAAACAAATACAATCCGTACAGCGTATGTCGGAGTTGGTGATGTTTGAAAATCAAGAGTTTTGGTTGGTTCAAAATAGTATGTATGTGCAGCACAAAGATAGTTTATTGTATTTTACTGGAACTTGGAAAGCTGATGGGGCTTTATTCAAATTTAGTTTTGATAGTATTGTCAAACCATTAAAACATTTTCGAAAAGTAGGGTACAGACCTGCATATTTTAAAAAACCAATAGTTCGTAATTATTGTGCTTTACAGCGATTTGGAGGCTTTCTCCCTTACTCTCATCACCAGTTTCCTCGCGATTTTAGCTTGTGGGGAACCGGCAGTTGGAAAGGGTATTCCCCGCAGATTATCTATTGCGACAGTGTTTGCAAGGCAGAAATACCAAAGTACTTGGAAATTTTTTCTCACACAGATACACTAGAAATTTCGTGGTATATGGTTGGAGATGCTGATAAATTATATGGACAAGTGGATGCAGTACCCACTATAAAAATTCCGTTAATCTATAGCAAACCTATCAAGATTAGACAACGGCTTGGTGAAACGGAGATTAAAAATTGATTTTTTGACTAAAGTTCGCTTCGGCGGGCTTTTTTGCTAATTCGTTTCTACCAATAAATTGCAGCCTCTAATCTCTGCCGCATCCAATCTGCCCAACACCTCAAACTGCCCGTTGTCGTACAATCTGCCCAAATCGTCGGTGGCGATAAACGCGCAAGTGTCTTTGTTGGCTAAATCTATGAGGTTAATACAGCCCGTTTTGCCGTTGGGAAGATATTGTAAAGGGTCGGAACTGTCCCTAATGAGTACTTTTAGGCTGGGAGAGGGTTGAAAAATCCCATCTTTGGGCGCATAAGCTTGAGACAATAATTCAGTCATTCCATACTCAGAATGGATTTGAGTTTTGCCAAATGCTTGTTTAAGTTCCTGATGCAAAGCCATTTTGGGCAGTTCGCGGCGGCGGCCTTTCATCCCTCCAGTTTCCATAATTTGGATATTATCCAACAAACTGCGCCCATAACTTTCAGCAAAATCCAACAGCGCGTAACTCACCCCGATTAGAAAAGTGGGGATATTGTTCAACTCGCAATGACGCAAAGTAGCATCCAATCGCTCAAAATCGTACAGAAAAAATCCACTTTCTGCATATTTTGACTTTTCTATGAAATGATTGACCATAAACACCAGCGAAGAATTGCCTTGAGATAAATAATTGGGCAACAAAGCCAAAAAACAGTAATTTTCTACCGCACCATACACACTTTCAAAACCTTTTAACGCATTTTGTTGATAATCAATCCGTGAGCGCAACAAATGGCGGCTTCTTTGCGTGTTGTCGGTGGTTCCGCTAGATTGAAAAACGGTTTCGGCGTGCCAACTCAGCGTTTGTATCTCGTGGTGTTTGAACGCAGCTATGGGCAAAAAGGGGATTTTTTCTACAGTATTTACCCACTCTGGGCGTATATTCAATAAATTAACAAATTGCTGATAGGTTGGATTATAGCGGTATTGTTGTAAGAATAAATCTAAAATGGTTTGTGTTTGCATATCAAAATTGGGTATAAATTTGTACAAATTGGATTAAAAATAACCTTTTTTACGAAAAATGGGGCAAAAAAGCTAATTTTTATCGAAAAAATTTGCAGACTGACAAAAAATAGCTATCTTTGCGGGCTTTTTTAATCAAAAAAATCAACTCACAACACTAATAACAAATTTATCATGAAGCAAAATCTGCACCCCGCCAGCTATCGCTTGGTTGTAATCAAGGATATTTCCTGCGGCGAGAGTTTTTTAACCCGCTCAGCTGCTCCTTCCAGAGAAAACATTACTTGGGAAGATGGCAAGGAATATCCACTCGTTAAAGTTGAAATCTCCTCTGCATCTCACCCCTTTTTCACTGGCAAAATGGCGTTTGTGGATACTGCAGGTCGTATTGATAAATTTAACAAGAAATTTGCTAACTTCAAAAGTTTGGGCGGTAATAAATAATCCTTTTTTAGGGTTTAAAATGCTGTGTGGAGATAATTCACGCAGCATTTTTTTTTAAT
>JAAFIM010000137.1 GCA_013297745.1 Chitinophagales bacterium
AATTTATTTTTTTAGCTTATTTTTGCGGTGGTTTATTTTAATCTCTAATTTTTTAAATCCCTCAAATTATGCTATTCGCTTCCCCAAAGTTGTGTTTAATCGCTTTTTTGGTTCTCAACCTAACCGCTTTTTCGCAAGAAGACCCCTTTTCTAAAAATAAAAAAGATAAGTCTAATGTAGAAAAAAAATCGTCTTTGCAAACAAATCAACTTGACGAAAATCAGGGCGATATACCAGAAGATATAAAAGATGCAGGAGGACTTTCTGTTGATGGTGTGGATACTTCTTTTGTCCAATTTTTGGAAATACCAAATGATTTGGGTAAAAAAACTACCAATTCGGCTTATGACAAGTTTTTACAAAATGAACTAAATTCTGCTGTACCTATTCTCACCTGCCTGCAACTTTCTAGTATGCTGCAACAACGCACAAGCCGCAATCAACTTGCTATTTTAGATGGACGTAGCAAAGCAGAATATGAAATTAGCCATTTACAAACCGCACAACGGGTTGGTTTTAAAGATTTTAGTAATGAATTGGTTTGGAGTATCAACAGAAATTCAATCTTGGTGGTTTATGCTGCTTCTGGGCAAGAAAGCGAAGAATTGGGCAAAAGACTCAAAGATATGGGTTTCAAAAATGTTTATAACTTGTACGGTTCTATTATGGAATGGGTCAATCAAGGCTATCCTATCGTGGATAAAAATAATCAACCCACCACCAAAGTACACGTTGGGATTAAAAAACGGGCTAAATTCCTAAAAAAGGGAAAAGCTGTGTATTAGCTAATAAAAAAATCCTCTCTTGACCAAAAAGCAAGAGAGGATTTTTTTTAATAAATTTATGTGTATTTTTTTAATAAAATTTGCAAATGTAAGTTATTTGTCGCATTTTGCATTTTATTATCTAATTTATTAAAATATAAGCTTATGCGCCATTTTTTTACTTTGTTTTTGGGGATTGTAGCCACCACTTTCGCTCAAGCCCAGCATATACCTGATGCTAGTTTTGCAGCCGCCATTCGCTACCAATGCCCTGCTTGTATTGATGCGAATGATGATTTATTGCCAGCAGCGGCTACATTGACATTTTTAGATGTTAATAGGAGAAGTATCAGCAATTTGGATGGTATTCAGGGGTTTGTTGGACTTAATAGATTAAACTGTGGATTTAATCAGTTGGTTAGTTTACCTTCGTTGCCTGCTGGTCTGACGGAGTTATACTGTGGCAATAATCAGCTTATAGGATTACCCACTTTACCCAGCTTAATCACTCTATCCTGCGATAGTAATCAATTAACAAATCTGAATAACTTGCCCACTACCTTACAAATACTGGATTGTTCTGCTAATCCATTATCTATGTTGCCGGCGCTTCCTCCTGATTTGCTTAGCTTAATTTGTAGGAGAAACGACTTATCTAATCTACCTGTGCTGCCTGTTACTTTACAAGTGTTGGATTGTGCAAATAATTCCATTACTGCTCTTCCTGTGCTGCCCGATTTGACTACCTTGATATGCAGTGGTAATTTAATTACTAACTTACCCCTTTTGCCAGTTAGTATGAACATTATTAATTGTGAGAATAACCAATTAAGCAGTTTACCCGCCTTGCCTCAGAATTTAACCGTTCTAAACTGTAGAAATAATTTTATCAACAGTTTGCCCACTTTACCACCTAATCTCACCCATTTGGATTGCGATTATAACCAGTTGACTAATTTGCCCGCTTTACCCAATAATTTAGCTGATTTATCTTGTGATAACAACCAGCTAACAACACTACCCAATACCCCTTCCAGTTTGTTGTATTTATCTTGCAACTCAAATAATTTGGTTAATCTTGGCAATCTAGGAAGCAATTTATTCCGTCTTCAATGCGAAAATAATGATTTATTGTATTTACCAATTTTACCTACAACATTAACTCAACTAAACTGCTCTCAAAATAGACTGATAAACCTCCCTTCTCCTTTGCCGCAAGGACTGACAGATTTAAATTGCGGGGGCAACTTAACCTTGAGTTGTCTTCCTTTTTTACCCAATTCGTTACGCTATCTGGCCTTTGATTATACCAATATATCTTGTTTGCCTAATATCCCTCCCAATTTAATCAATATGTGGCTGCCTGCGCCCCCGCCTCCTGTATGCGCAAATGGTTCAATTTGTACTTATAATTTTATCCAAGGACGGGTGTTTTTTGATACAAACAGTGATGGAGTGTTTAATTCAAATGACTATTTTCTACACAATCATATCATATATGACACAACCAGCAATTTTGTTAGCGCAACCGACATAAATGGGTTATACACCGTTGGGGTAGATTCGGGTATCGCAAGCGTTATTACTTTAAATAACCCGTACAATCTTGCTTATTTTGCTATTTCACCAGCCGTTTATACCATCACCACAACTGGTAGTAATCAAATATACCCCAATAATGATTTTATAATCAGCGCATTAGGTAATTTTGATGATGTAGAAGTTGCTATGTCGTCTGGCTTGTATCGACCAGGTTTTGATAATGTGTTCTATATTCATTATAGAAATGTGGGAACAACGGTGCTTAGTGGTAGTTTGTCTTTGGATTTGGATGCTGATGTTAGCTTTATTTCTGCATCTCAACCCACCACACAGGCGGGGCAAAACATAAATTTTAATTTTAGTAATTTAGCCCCCTTGGATACTCGCACAATCGAAATTTTGGTAAATGTAGATGCTGCTGTGCCTCTAAGCACTACTATTAATCATATACTTAATGGTATCTTGGTTAACGATGCAGATACAACTAATAATCAATGTATTGGCAATGATGTTGTAGTCGGTAGTTATGACCCCAATGATATAAACGCTGATAAAAATATCATTTGCAGTGAAGTTATAAACGACTTGGAAGAAGATTTAGTTTACACTATTCGTTTCCAAAATACGGGAACGTTCTACGCGCAAAATGTAAGAGTTGAAGATACTTTATCCGCCTTTTTGGATATTTCCACTTTCCAACAAATTGCAGCCAGCCACAATTATCGATTAGTTTTTGATAACATTTTTATTAATGGCGCGCGTAAAATTTTAGCTAAATGGTATTTTGATAATATCATCTTGTTGGATTCTTTTACCAATGAACCCCTTTCCCACGGTTATATCAAGTATAAAATTAAACCTTTAGCTAATCAGTTGGCGAATAGGAATGAGATTATAGCCAGCCAAGCGCATATTTATTTTGATTTTAACGCGGCTATCAATACCAATGTGGATGAAATTATTTCCAACATTTGTCTGGGCGTTAATCAACCGCTTAGCAAAATGGCTGTAAATAGTTTCCAAATTTTTCCCAATCCTAATAATGGAAATTTTAGCTTGCGTTTTGCTGAAAATATAAATTTAGAAACTGCTAACTTGTACATTTACAATTATTTAGGCGAATTAGTGGCTCAACAAAAATTAGAGACTGCTAATCCCACAATAGCAACTAATAATTTGCCAGCCGCTGGGTATATCGTAAAAGTCCAGACTGAAAATACTACTTTTATACAAACTATGTTCATAGAGTAAGCATTATAAAACAATACCAACAAAAAAAGGACAAACCTCGCGAAGAAGTTTGCCCTTTTTTATTTTCTAAAAACTGTATAAAGTGTTGATAATCAATTATCTCAACAAGGTAACATCGCCTTTGATAACATTGACGAAGCCATCTTTGTACTTAATCTCTGCGTACCAAACAAACACGCCGCTATTCATATTCTGACCTTTGAATGTACCATTCCAACCTTTAGAAGCATCGTTTGGCTGCATATTTTGAACTTCATAAACCAACTCTCCCCAACGGTCATAAACGCGGAAAGTGTTAATTTGCTCAATTTTGTCATCGCCTTGGATGAAAAATCTGTCGTTGTTGCCGTCGCCGTTGGGGGTGAAGCCTTTGGGCGCGTTGGCGTTGCGCGCTTTGTTCACGTTAATTTGGATGGTCGTATCGACTTGGCAACCGTTGATATTAGTAGCTGTAAATTGATACACGCCCGCATCTGTTGGCACAATCACCAATTGGTAAACATTGCTATCCAAAACGCTGCCTGTTGCGCCCAATAAAGTCCAGAATGTGCTCACGTTAACTGAGTCATTTACAGCGACTTGTAGGGTCAAAGTGTCCAAATAATCCATTGTTGTATCGGCTGTCGCGCTAACGATAAAGAATGGCAAAGCTGCTTCAATAACTGCATTTGCGCTGTCTGTACAACCGTTGGCATCGCGCACGAACACGATTAAACTATCGGCTGCCAAATTGGGGAAAATGTCCCCTGTTTGCCATTCAAATTGGTCTAAACTGAACTCGTACAAGCCCAAATTGAGCGTGCCGCCCGTTGCTGTCATTATAATTTGACCGTCTTGGCTATCCGAACAAGTGGTGCCTGTAACTTCCAATTGTAAATCTAATTCGTCTGGTTCTGCTAACGCTGTGGCTGAAGTTGCGGTACAACCGTTGGCATCGGTTACGATTACCGAGTAGCCGCCCGCTGGCAAGTTGCTAACAAAATTATCTGTGGAATTATCCGACCAAACAAAACTATAATTTGGCGTTCCGCCGCTTACGTTAGCGATAATTGCGCCGTTTGTACCCAAATAACAGCTTACGTTTTGGG
>JAAFIM010000138.1 GCA_013297745.1 Chitinophagales bacterium
CACAGAACGCAACGGGTATAGAATGCCTGCTTATCACCGTATGGATTTGAGCGCAACTTACGAGAGTATGCGCAAGGGACGTTTTCAAGGCTCTTGGAATTTTAGTTTATACAATGCTTACGGCAGACAAAACGCTTATACTATTACTTTTGAAGATGACCCCAACGACCCCAGCCGTACCCGCGCTATACAAACTTCTCTATTCAGATGGGTGCCAAGCGTAACCTATAATTTTAGCTTCTAAGTTTCTTTAACCCTATAATTCAAATTTTAAAAATAGCTGATAATGAAAAATTTAGCGTATTTAATCGTATTCATAACTTTAGCTGCTTGCCAAAAAGAGATTGATATAGACCTCAACAGCAGCGATACCAAAGTGGTTATTGAAGCCGAAATCAACAACCGCAACCAATCTTGGGTGAAAATTAGCAAAACGCTTAATTTTAGCGAAAGCAATAATTACCCTAATGTGGAAAATGCCACCGTAACTATAGCTGATGATGCGGGCAATTCTACCCAACTCACCTACACAGCCAACGGCGTTTATACCAGCAACAACTTAGCGGGCGTAGCGGGGCGAATTTATACCCTAACCGTGTTGGCAGAGGGCAAAACCTACACAGCGCAAAGTATTATGCCCAATTTGGTGAATTTAGATACAGCTATATTTATTCCCAGTAATTTTGCTCCTCCTGGTGCTGCTGCTGACTCTAGTTTTGCTACTTTACCTATTTATATAGACCCAGCCGCTTTTGGGAATAGTTATAGGTTCATACAAACTATTAACGGGAAAAAAGACCCCTCTTTTTTGATAGCCAATGACAACATCAACAACGGTGCTATCAACCAACGCCCAATTTTTAGCTTTGAATACTTGCCCGAGCGCGGCGATACGCTTATTTTGGAGATGCAAAGTATCAACACAGCCGCTTACGATTATTTCAACTCACTCAATCAATCCGCAGGAGAGGGACCAGGGGGCGGAGCTACTCCCGCCAATCCAGTGAGCAATTTACAAGGGGGCGCGTTGGGCTATTTTTCCGCTTATAGTAGCCAGATTAAAACCTATATCGTGCCTTAATTGTGTAAAAATAATTATTGGGGATTAACAAAACTTACTTTTATTCGCTTATTGTCCCCGCGTTGTAACGCGGGGCTATTTCTGTTAAACCCCGTTGGGGTTTTAAATTGCCAACCCCGAAGGGGTTGAACGGCAATTGCCCCGTGTGAAACACGGGGTTTGTAAGAAAAAAAAATTAAGAATATCGCTGCAAAGACATACGTTTTTAATCCCTGACAATTTATTTCAAATACTTAATCGATTATTATTTTGTAAAAATATCAAACCCCAACTCGTGAAAACGGGCTGGGGCTTTTTTTATGTAGAATGTTAGCGTGTCAAAAAATGCGTTTCGCGTGTCAAAAAATGCATTCCGCGTGTCAAAAAATGCGTTTCGCGTGTCAAAAAATGCGTTTCGCGTGCAAAAAATGCGTTTCGGCCGTACAAAAATGCGTTTCGGCCGTATAAAAATGCGTTTCGGCCGTATAAAAATGCGTTTCGACCGCACAAAAACGCGTTTCGGCCGTACAAAAATGCGTTTCGGCCGTACAAAAATGCGTTTCGTGCGCAAAAATAGTAATTCCTAACTCGTGAAAACGGGCTGGGGCTTTTTTGTAATCATTTGAATCGTACATAATGGGATAAAAACGTTTTGAAAACAACAATTTTGTACTTTATCTTTGTATCTATCAAATCACAACAAAATACACAACACTATGAGATTACATTCTGCCTTGACTATTTTATCCCTATTAGTTATAGGTTTTTATGCGCCCAGCCTGCAAGCACAAGCGAAACAGTATTTTACCATTAAGGGTAAAGTTGGAAACAAAACTACTGACAGCGAAAGTTTGCCTTATGCTAATATTATGGCTATGGACAACAAAGACGAGTTGCTTTTTGATGGCGTAACAAGCGATGACAATGGAGAGTACTCGCTAACTCTGCCTAAAGGCGAATATACTATTATTTGCAGTTACGTAGGTTTTGATGAAGCAAGCCAAAAAATTAGCCTTGACAGAGATTTAAACATTAATTGGTTTTTATCTGTAATAGATTTGAGCACTATTGGTGTGTCTGTAGAGGTAAAAAGAAATTCTATCGCTCATTGTGGTTGCTTAGGTGTTTATCATTTAAACGAAAGTTTTACCGACAATATGCTCACTCCGTCAGGAGAAAAAGATATATTGAAAACTATCCAATTGCTACCTGGAGTTAGTCCAACGGCTGAAGCCAACGCCGATTATTACGTGCGGGGGGGAGCAGCCGACCAGAATTTAATCTTGTTGGACGAAATTCCCGTTTATAAACCCACCCATTTATTAAGTTTTTTGGGCGTATTCAACAGCGAGATAATAGCCGATGCAAGTTTGATGAAAGGCAACGCGCCAGCTCAATTCGGGGGGCGTTTGGCTTCTGTGCTAAGTTTGGAGATGAAACAGGGCAACGAAAAAAAGACAACCGTAAGCGGCGGATTGGGTTTGTTGAGCAGTAAAATAAGCCTATCCACGCCCATACAAAAGGACAAATCTTCGCTGATGATAGCTGCAAGACGTTCTAATACCGATTTTTTGCTAAAACCTATCCCAAAATTTAAAGATTATAAACTGTTTTTTTACGACCTCAATCTAAAAGCGACTTATGAACTCAATGCCCGCAATATGCTCTTTTTTTCCGCTTATACGGGAGCTGATTTTGTCTCTTTTGCTCAACAGATGGAAACCAAAGGGGGGAATATGGCTGCCAATTTGCGCTGGAGAAGTATTATTAAATCTAAATTTTTTACCAATACATCCTTGATTTTCAGCCGTTATGAACAAAATACTAAGTTGATAAACAATAACGAAATTTTTACCCTAAACACTGCACTGGGAGATTATACTCTAAAATCAGAATTGAGATATTTTGCCAATTATAAAAGCAACTGGCGTTTTGGGGTTAATTCTACCTATCGCCGTATCCAATCTATTCGTTCGATAGACAGCAATAAAACGGATAAATTGAGTTTGGAAAATGTAGCTTACGTAAGCAACGAATACAACATCAATAAAAATTGGAGTACAATGGCGGGATTGCGTTTGTCGGCTTACAGCATAGAGGATAAAACTTATCTAAATTTAGAACCGCGTTTGGCTATAAGTTACCAATTTAACGAAAAGTTGGGGGCAAAAATAGCCTATAGCCGCAATGTTCAGCATTTGCACCGCTTGAGTAATTATAATTTAATCAACCCAACCGAACAATGGGTAGGGAATAGTTATCACATCAAACCAGAAATTAGCGACCAAGTTAGCGCGGGTTTTTATAGAGTTTTTAGAAATGGGTTTCAATTGAGTGCTGAAGTTTATCACAAAAATATGCAGAATCAAATAGAGTATAAAAATGGCGCAGACATCAACACAGCCCCCGATTTGGAAAGTGAGTTGTTGTTTGGCAAAGGGCGTGCTTATGGGGCAGAGTTTTATTTGAAAAAACAATGGGGCAAGTTTAGGGGTTGGATTAGTTACTCTTTGGCGCGCTCGGAGCAGCAAACTTTGGGTGTGAATAACAACAATTGGTACGCTAGCCGCCAAGACCGCCGCCACGATATTTCTGTAGTGGCAATATATCATCTCAACACAAAATGGGCTGTTTCTGGCGTGTTTGAGTATTATACGGGCAGCCCTATTTATTATCAAAGGGGACAAAATGATTATAAAATGCCCAATCATCACCGTTTGGATTTAGGCGCGACCTACAAAAGCAATAGAAAAAAATATAACAGAGAAAATAAACGGTTTCAAGACTCTTGGGAGTTTGTGTTGTATAATGCTTATGGCAGTCAGAATGTGTACGATATTGCGGGCAATGTTAGCCGTCCGACTACAGTTTCTTTGTTTAGATGGTTGCCGAGTGTGAGTTATAATTTTAGCTTTTAGTTTTAATAAAGAAGTTGTTTAGTATGATTTTTTATCTTTTAATTTCTCTGTGTTGTGCGGGAAAAACTGAAGAGGCAGCAAAGCTGCATCAAGCTGCGCGTAAGCGAAAGTCCCAGCACAATTGAGATTTAGGATTTTTTCGCGCTTTTGGGGCTACTTCGTAGAACCGCGAAGCGAACCCCCGCGCGTTTTATACTTTTATCAGTCAATACCAACGGGTTTTAACCCGTTGAAAGACAAAAAACGATTGCAACAGACTTTAGTCTGTTGCTTAAAAGACATAAACAGTTATTTTTCTTAATTAGACATTATATAGAATAAGTATTTAAGGGCAGGAACTTTATAAAAAACTTGAGCTTGCAATTTTTTTTAACGGCTTACGCCTAAAAAATTGTTTCTTCGTACTTTTTGCAGGCGCAAAAAGTACCAAAAACGCCTTGTTTCTACAAACTTGTTCGCTCCGCTGCGCTCCGTCTCACTTCAAACAGTGTAGAAACTCAACGGATTAGTGTAGTTACGCG
>JAAFIM010000139.1 GCA_013297745.1 Chitinophagales bacterium
GCAATTAAATTTTTTTAAATTGCTAAAATCATAGTTTGGTAACTCACTAAGCTGGTTTTGGTTGCAACGAAAACCTTCTAAACGCTTAAAATTATAAGCTGGTAATTTTGTGAGTAGATTATTAGAACAACCAAAAAAAACTAACTGTTCAAAATTATAATTAGGCAACTCTTTAATTTTATTTATGCTACAATTAAAATATTTTAAGTTTGTAAAATTATAATCAGCTAAGGCTGTAAGTTTATTATTACTACAATAAAAATACTTTAATCGTTTAAAATTATAATTAGGCAACTCTTTAATTTTATTTATGCTACAATCAAAATATTTTAAGTTTGTAAAATTATAGTTAGGCAATTCGGTAAGTTCATTTCCATTGCAAATAAAGTGTTCTAACTTTTGAAAATCGCAATTGGGCAACGCTTTAATTTTGTTATTGCTACAATCAAATTTTATCAAATTGGGAAAATTAAAGCCCTCCAAGCTCTCAATTTCGCTATCGGAAACGTCCAAAATTTTCAATTTTTCGGCAGCTTTGGTCAGATTATTATCTGCATCAATACAAGCGGGGCAGTTTTTGCGTATGGCATTGGCAAAATTTTTATCAACGATTTGCTGCGCTCGAGCGTTGATAGAAAGGAAAAAACAGCAGCAAAAAGCTAAAATTAACCGTGGCATAGAATAGAAAGGTGTTTTTAAAAAATAATTTAACCGCAAAAATATAACTTTTTATGGAACTTGTAGAACAATTTGAGTTAGAGTTCAACGCAGCCGTTGCGCGTTATGTGTCCAACCGCCACGCGACTATTAATTTGCCCACCAAAGCTGCTTTTGCTTTTGATGCGACTTTTCAAGAATGGAAACAGATTGAACACGCTTGGGACAGAAAACGCTGTATTTTTACCGCTTTGGATGAGATTTTTGGCGGAACTTTACAACTTTGGCAGTTGGCGGCGAGGTTGATTGATGACCGTTTTGCGGAAAAAGGGTTGGAAATTGCTATCAAAAACGCCACTGAAGACGATTTATTCACCCCCGAATATTGGGCTACAGTTGCCAAAGCCAATTTTATCCTCCGCAATTACGAAGAAGCCGAAAATGATGCTAAAAAATGTCTAGGTTTGGATGAGAATAACCAAATGGGTTTGTTGCTTATGGCTGATATTTTGTATTGGAAAGGAGACACAGAAACCGCCCTGCAAATTTATCATAAAGTGTTGAAAAATAACTTGGAAGAAGATAGAAAAATGGATATTCATTTCTCCGAATTGGTGGGTTTTGCTGGAGGTTTGGTTTGTTCGCCTATGTACGCTTACGCGTGGCTCAAAGAGGATAAAAACGCCACAGAAGACGCTTGGGCTTGGGCAGAAAATGAGTTTTATTTTAGCCCCCAATTCCGCAGTCAGCACGCTTATTGGCTGTTAAACAATCAAAAGACGACAGAAGGGTTTAAAAAAATCTTATACCTAAGCCAAGAAATGCCCTTTTTTAGGGAAGCAGTGGTTAATGCCAGCAGTTTGATAGCTCAATTTCAGTTGGAAAATCAACTTGCCGAAGAAAAAACGCGCTTAGATAAGTTAATCATCGCCAATAATTGGGCTTTTTAAATTTTTATAGTTTTTGTATTTTGTAGCAAGATTTTTTGTATCACGTATTAAGATAAAATTGTGGTACGTGATACTTTTTATCTTGCTACAACTAACCAACCAACCAACATTATGCAATTTTCCGATACTTCAGCCTTACTCGCTCACGAGCTACAATGGTTGCAAAAATTGATGCAATTTCGTTGCCGCGATACCCAAACAGATGCGCGTCTGGTGGGCGATTTGCAACCCACGCCGATACAAACCAGCGAAAGTATATTATACAGTAAGATTATTAACGAGTATAAATTAGGTTTTGAAGACCGTTTGCTCACCATTTTAGCCCTTGCGCCGACCATTGCGCCCCAATTTTTGGATAAAGAACTATTTTTATGGGGGCGGCATTCAGGCAGTACAGCAGCCCAACCAATATGGGGGGTTATTTACGGGAATATGTACAAGGGAGCTTTGCCTACAGTTCAACTTTTTCTGTATATATTAGTGGGCGATGTGTTTGAAAAAAGGCTATTTGCCACCCGTAAGTTACTAAATTTTGCTTATAATTGTCAAAAGAAAGATATTGTATTCATTTCGGATGTACCTGTAGCCGAACCCAAAACGGCTGGACTGTTGTCTATTAACGATGCTTTTTTGCCCCAGTTGATAGATTAGATTTTTCATATTTATTTATATTCAAAACGCCTTTAGAAAAGTCTAAAGGCGTTTTTTTGTTTGTTTTTATAACAATTAACTTGTTTATTTAAATCAATTATTTATCTTTGCGCCACATTTATTTTTATTCTTTTTAAACAAAAACCAACTATGAGTACAAAATTTTTTACTAATCGCGAACAAAATACTCTTTTTCAAAAATTTAAAGGTATTTTTGATAATAACAAAATAGAATGTTTTGATGCTTTAATCGGTTATTTTCGTGCTTCTGGTTATTTTAAATTTCGTGGCTTGTTGCAAGACAATGTCCCCAATATCCGTATTTTAGTGGGTATAAATACAGACCAAACCATAGCCAAAGCCCAGCAAAAAAGCCAACAATTAACCCTACAATATCAAAACCAAACCTCAAATCAAACTGATTTTTGGGAAACAGTACGCAAAGATATTTCTACTGCCGATTACAGCAAAGAAACAGAAGATAGTATTTTGCTCTTTTTTAAAGACGTTGTAGAAGGCAAATTACAGATTAAAGCTTGTAAAACTACAGTCCACTCCAAAATATACATTTTTCGCCCCAATAATTTTAACGAACACACCAATAATGCTGCCGTTATTACAGGCTCTTCCAACTTTACTCAAGCTGGTTTGGGTGTGGGTACTATTTTTAACTATGAATTTAACGTAATCTTAAAAGATTATGATGATATAAAATTCGCTACAGACGAATTTGAAACTCTTTGGGCTGATGCTACAGATATTTTGCCTATAGCAGCCCAAACCCCAGCTCAAAAAAAACTTTTTATTCAAAATGTACAAAACCAAACCCACCTCAACAACGAAGTTACGCCTTTTGAAGTGTACATAAAACTACTCCAAGAGTATTTTGGTAGTGTTATCAACGAAAGCAGCGACTTTTTAGACGATATGAGAAATTTTAAAAAACTATCATATCAAGTTGATGCTGTCAATGAAGGGTTTAATATGCTTATCAAACACAACGGTTTTATTCTAGCTGATGTGGTTGGTTTGGGCAAAACAGTAATTGCCACAATGATAGCCAAAAAATTTACGATTAGAAACGGAAAAGATAAAACTCGTTTGTTGGTTATCTGCCCTCCTGCCGTAGAACAAAACTGGCGCAATACTTTTAATAATTTCAACTTAGATACCATTACCTCTTTTGTTACCAACGGCAGTTTAGATAGGGTATTAGACCGCAACCATAGAGATAAAACCCAATTTAATCCCGAAGACTACGACTTAGTGATAGTTGATGAAGCCCATAATTTTCGCAATACTACCTCCCAACGGTTTCAAAAATTACAAGCCGTTTGTAAATATCCCCGCAAAAATAACAACGACGGGATACAAGGCATAGAAAAGAAAATTATTTTAGTTTCTGCCACTCCGCTCAATAACCGCCCCGATGATATTTTATCTTTGTTGCAATTATTTCAGTACACCAATCAATCTACTTTGCCCGTTTCTAATCTTACCCTCTTTTTTGACCCGTTGATTAAACGATACAATGAAATTAGAAAACAACCCGAATTAACGCCCGCTCATATCGCAGAAATTCGCAATATCTACGAATCTATCCGCAAAAATACTATAGAACCCATCACCATTCGCCGCACTCGTACCGATATTAGCAGCGTTCCCGAATACGACCAAGACCTCAAAGCGCAAAATATCATTTTTCCCACCGTTTTGCCCCCACGAGAATTAAATTATGATATGCCGCCTGCTTTAGCCGAATTATTTAATGATACTGTCAATAATCTCATTGGTAAAAATGCAACTGATGAAAATACAACTGATGAAAATACACCAGCCAAAATTACACTTAAATACGCTCGTTACCAAGCTATAGCTGCTCTTATACCAACTCAAAAAGCCCAATTCCCAAGTGCCGAGACCATATCCAAATCTTTGGCTTCTATTATGAAAACAATGTTAGTCAAACGATTAGAAAGTAGTTTCAACGCTTTTTATACTTCTTTAGAGCGGTTTAAAATAGCCACCCAAAATATGATAGATATGTTTGCAAACGGCAAAATCTTTATCGCGCCCGAACTCAATATCAACGACCTTATAGCAGAGGGCAAAACGCAAGAAGAAATAGAAAATCTTATCAACAGCGTAAACGCAAAAGGCGGCAATAGCCATATTTTTACCCCACAAGATTTTCAGCCTACCTTTATCCAAGAACTTAATAGCGATTTAGAAA
>JAAFIM010000014.1 GCA_013297745.1 Chitinophagales bacterium
AGCGCGTAAATTTAGATTTTAGATTAGTTGTGTATTGGGTTTTGCATAGAGTATTTAACAAAGAAGCGGTTGGTTTTTTTGATAGGAAAATTTTAGCGAGTTTGTTTTACGATGCATTTTGGGCAGAAAATTATTACGAACATTGGAGTTTTCCTAGGGAATCGCATCCGCCTTTTGAACTAAAAACATTTGGCGAATTGTTGGAAATGTTGGTAGAGTTGGGCGATATTTCTATTCCGCTTTGGTATAAATCATTGGATAACAATGAAATTATGCGCTCTAATTGTTCTGATGGTATGTACCTTAGATGCGCCACTTACAACTCAAATATCTCATTTTTTGAATATCGTCGCAATGATTATGTAGCGTTTTACCTTAGCCAAATCACCAAAATACCGCTTCCTTTTCACGAAAAATATAGTGCGCGCGTGAAAGAAATAGAACTGTTCAAAACTAAAATAAGAATTTATTGTGCTTTAAATAGCATTTCCTTAAAATGAATCTTTTTAATAAACATCTTATTTTATTTTTATATCCAAAGAAGTTCTTTTCCAAAACTAAAATACAAGCCTATTGCGCCGAGCGCGGGATTAAGTTGGAATAAAATAATGGAAATCAGCTGCACAATCACTATGTACCTCAACGAGGATAATACGTGTGAAATAAATGTACTCAATCTAGCGCAAAATTTAATCAATTATCCAGTTGAGGCTTATCGGCACGGTGTATGTTTTGGTACAATATCTATTTTGTGGAATAATGAAAAATTTGAAATCAACGACGATTTATGGTCGATATGCGCGGGTGTGTTGAACACGATTATAAATATCAATAAAGAGGAAAAAGGATGGAGCGTGTTGGATACAAATTATACAGAAGTGCTATCATACCAAATAACTGAGCATAATGGCATTCAGTGGTTTAGTATCATTCGACAACAAGCATATGAGCCAAGAACAGTTTTTGAAGAGAAAAAATTTCCTTTGTTTAGTTTTATAGCTGCATTTTTGCCCATAGCGAGAGCATTTTTTGATTATCAAATTGCACTTCATCAATGTCTGAAGCAACCTTATTCAGAATCTATTCACGATTTTTGGAGAGAAATTATAAATAAAGCGCAAACATTTTTTGATGATAATACAGCAGCGTATGATGCTGAGCGCGGGATTAAGTTGGAATAAAAACAAATGATAAATGGACGAATTTTTAAAAGAAGAAAATTATCTCAACTATGGAGAACTGTCCCGCAAAGCTATTTCTATGGAAATGGTTTACAGTTATCGGTATAGAGGAGCTTTTTTAATTGACTATAAAAAGATTTTAGAACATTGGGCTACTCTAAACAGTAATCAAGAAGAATTACTTAATTTTATTTATGAGGAAACTCAAGCAGCCCCTTCTCGCGGTAAAGTATTTTGGTTACTTTGGGAAATGGCTCGCCTTTACCAATATCAAAAAACTGATATTTGTGTAGATTTTCCAACTGTCAAAGATGTTCATATTTTACTTCGTCTTTTTCTAAAATTATTTGAAACAGACAAAGAATTTAGTGTATGGTCACGGTTTTACACCCATTTTGTTTCTGATTTAGGCGATGTGGCTATTCCTTATTTTTATAAACATTTGGATAATCATCAACTTGCTCCTCCTGGCCCTCCGACAGGGCAAGAAAAATTGTGGTTAGAAAGTTTTGTGATGTATAGTTATAGATATGCGGATTATGCTGCATGGTGTATTAAAGATATTACTAAAATACCGCTGCCTTTTCACGAAAAATATAGTGAGCGTGCGAAAGAAATTGCCATTTTCAAAACTAAAATACAAGCCTATTGCGCCGAGCGCGGGATTAAGTTGGAATAAATAAACCAATGGAAGCACCTTTTAACAACAACTTTATTAATTTATTATTATGATAAAAATACTAGCCAACGACGGCATACACCCTGACGGGCAAATGCTGTTGGAAGAAGCAGGTTATCAAGTAGATACCGCTCATATCCCACAAGAGCAATTAGCTAAGTTTTTGCCCAATTACGATGCGGTAATCGTGCGCTCGGCTACCAAAATACGTAAAGATTTGATAGCTGCTTGCCCCCGCCTCAAGGTTATAGCGCGTGGCGGCGTGGGTATGGATAATATAGACGTAGATTTTGCCAAAACACAAGGCAAACAAGTCATCAACACCCCCAACGCTTCTTCACAAGCAGTAGCTGAATTGGTTATTGGGCAGATTTTCACTTTGGCGCGCGGGCTACATTTTGCCAACCGCCAAATGCCAGAAGAGGGCGCGACCGAGTTCAAAAAGCTAAAAGAACTCTATTCTGAAGGCTTACAAGTCAAAGGCAAAACTTTGGGTATAATTGGTTTTGGGCGTATTGGGCTGGAATTGGCGAAAATGGCTTTGGGATTGGGAATGCGCGTAATTGCCCACGACCTCAACGAGCAAAAAACCAAAATTGCTATGTCTTTGCACGATGTACCCCAACTCTCTTTTCAGTTGGATTTCAAAACTATCAGCTTTGAGAAAGTATTGGCGCAAAGTGATTTCTTATCCTTACACGTGCCTTTTGTGGGGCTAAAACCTATCTTGGGCGCGGCCGAATTTGCCAAAATGAAACGCGGTAGTTTTATTATCAACACCTCGCGCGGTGGTACAGTTGATGAATTAGAGTTGATAAACGCACTTAATTCAGGTCAATTAGCGGGCGCAGCTTTGGACGTTTTTGAAAATGAACCCAAACCCAGAACAGAAATTTTGCAACATCAGCGCATATCGCTCACGCCCCATATAGGCGCATCTACTTTGGAAGCACAGCGTTATATTGGGTTGGAATTGGCGGACGCACTCATCGCTATTTTTGATACCAATTAGAAATTAGATTATAAATCTAACCATAAAAAAACCCCTCTCCTGATTTAGGAAAGGGGTTTTAATTTTTTTATAAATATCGCAGTTTGTTACTGACCGCCTAATTTTAGCGCACCATCAATAAATGGATAAGTCACTAAAAATACAGCCACACCAGCCAAGAAACCTAACATACAGATAAAGCTAATTTTGCGGAAATACCACATAAAATCAATGTTTTCCATACCCATAGCAGCCACACCAGCAGCAGAACCAATCACCAACATACTGCCGCCTGTACCAGCCGTAAAGGCCAACATATGCCACATTTTGTCGTCTATTAATACTGTGGTGTACATACCTTGAGCAGCAGCTACCAAAGGCACATTATCCACAATCGCAGAATTGTAGCCCAACAACACCATAATAATATCTCTACCAGAGGCAAAAGCTCCTGGGTCGCCCATAGGGAATACACCGTCCAACATAGCCGCAAACGCGCCTAAAACGCCCAAGGACTCCAAGCCCGCTACAGTTAGCAATATACCCAAAAAGAATAAAATACTAGAAACGTCAATTTTGGAAAGTGCGTGTTTAGCGTTCAATTGGCTCGCGCCACCGTGTCCGCCGTGTCCGTGTGCTTCAGCGGGTTTTGCTTTGCTTTCGCCCAATTCATCCATTACATTATTCAAACGCGTATCAGACGCACGCCCTTTGGAAACAAAATCAGATTGTTTTTCGGGACTAACCCGCTCAGACACCAACCAAACCACACCCAAAGCCAACATCATACCCACGTAAGGCGACAAATGCGTTACTGTTTTGAATATGGGTACAAACACAAGCATAGTAACACCCACTATCAACATAATTTTGGCTGTAGATTGACCTTGTGCCGACAAAACACCCTCGCCTTCTACTTTGGCGGGCAATTCGCCCTGCAAGCAAGGCACGCGCATCATCAAAAACATAGGAATTAGCGTACAAACAACAGAAGGCAAAAATAAAGTGCTTACTAATCCCAAAGTCGTAACTTGGTCGTTATTCCATAACATAGTCGTCGTAACGTCCCCTATCGGTGACCAAGCACCGCCAGCATTAGCTGCTATAATAATTATAGATGCAAAATACAATTTTTCCTCTCTATCTGTGAGCATTTTCTTAATCAAAGAAACCATTACTATAGTACAAGTCAAATTATCCAATACAGCAGATAAAAAGAATGTTATAATCGTTAAAATGACAAAAAGAGATTTTTTATTGCGGGTCTTAATCTGATTGGTGATAACGGTAAATGCTTTGTGCATATCCATCAACTCAATAATCGTCATAGCCCCAATCAAAAATACTAAAATTTCTGATATTTTGCCTATGTGGTGTAATAAAACGTGTCCTGTGCCGTGTGCATCGCCTGCTGGGAAAATATGCGGTATATCTTTGCCCGCCGCTACACTATAAATAGAACCGTGCATTTCGGGATGCCCCAAAGCTATAAGCGCCCAAGCTACCGCCGCCATAATCAGCGCGGGAACAGTTTTATCCAATTTTAGCGGATGCTCAAAGACAATCGCCAAATAGCCGATGACAAAAACGGCTACAACTGCTGCTACCATAGTAATTGTAAAAAATTAAGGTTATAAAATTATTTTTTTATTAAAAAAGGTAAAAATATGAATTGCGAATAAAAGCCCGCAAAAGTAGTTATATTTTTAAAAAAATGCACAAACGCGCGCAAAAAGCTGCTTTTTTTGTTAAAAATTGTTAAAAATAAAAAACCCAGCGCGAAGGCTGGGCTTAATTAAATCCATTTTTCCACTTTTGGGCTATAGCCCAAGCGGTTGCTATCATAGCAGGTTGCCATTGTTCGATTTGCCAATCGCTGTGCTGCAATTCAGAATTGTGCAAAGCCCCAACTACTTGTTCGTAATCGGTACTTTGTTCTAATATAGAGGATAAAACTTGCTGTTGTTGGGCTAATTCTTTGCTTTCTAATACTTGATTATCAACTAAATGGGGTAGATTGGGTAAAAAAGAAATTATATCTTTCCCGTTTTGTTGTTGGCTAACAATTTGCTGCATTTTGGTAAAATCAGACTGAAAAATTTGCTGCGCTGCTGCAGTTTGCAACCCAACCCCCAACTGTTCAAACATCACAAATTTTAAATTAGGGCACAATTTTATCGCTTTTTGCAACAACTCAAACACCGATTCAGGCGCGCCCGCATCGTGCGTATCGCGGCGGATAATTTTATCCTTTTCCACTTGACTTTGTTCCCAACTGCCACCAGAAATATGAATTTCGCGCACACGCTCCAAAGGATAAGCGTTTATAACCTGTTCAAAATCAAGCTCAAAATTATGCAATTGGCAGTATAAATTGTGCAAATCCAAAATGATAAACCCATCTACAGCCGCCACCAATTCGCCCAAAAATTCGCCCTGCCGCCGCACGCTATCCCAATGATAAGCTACAGCCAAATTTTCTATCCCGACGGGACAATTTGCTATATTTTGCACCCGTTTGAGGCGGTCTATGCCCAAATTTAGGACGGTTTTATTCATTGGTAAGTTCAAAGGCGCACCTTTGTGGAAATCCTCACCCGTCATAAACCCAAAATGCTCGCTGATGTGGTCAAATTGGAAATTTTTCACCATTTTGGATAAATGTTGCAACCAATCCGCTTGCGCAGGCGACCAAACGCCAGCAAACAAAGAGCCATAAACGCCGTGTCCGACCAAACGCCCAGCGTTGCCAAATATTCGCAACAATTCGATAAACCAATCGGGTATATTTTTCTGCTTGTACAAGGTATCAAAAGACCATTCTATAGCTTCAATTTTTTCATTTTGCAATAGGGGAAAAATAGACTGCAATAAATTTTTATCTAAATTGCAGCCTATCCCCGAATAAATCGCAGCCATTAGCCCATTCCGCAGGCTGGACAGTTATCAGTAGGATTTTGTTCGCCCTCTATAACCGTTTCGTTTCCTTTTTCGTCGGTGGTTACGGTTATGACCTCATCTTTTACGCAAGAAGTCAAGGCTACTGAAGTACCCAAAGTTAGGGCGATAGCAGCCAATAAATTTTTTGAAATTTTCATAAAAAAGATATTTGTTTGGTTGTTTAATAAAAAATATAAAAGCCAACACATTAACGCAAGGAACGCGTCAAGGGTTGGCTACAAATAAAAAAAGTATGGTAAAAGAATAGAATTGCACGAATTTAACTAACCCATTCCGCAAGCAGGGCAATTTCCCACCGAAGCAGGTATTAGCTCTTCGGGCTTTTCAGATTTGGGTTGAACCTCTTTTTTGTGAATTGGCACCGTTTTTGGGCTAACGTTTTTTTGTTTAGCAGTTTTGGACAATTCAAGCTTATTTGGGGCTGTTTTTGTTTGTTGTTTGCTTGTGTCATTATCTACTGTTGGGTAAGGCAACACGCACTTTTTGGCATACTGTTCGGCGTCAGAATTGGCAGCAGCTATAGTTATACCAACAGAAAGCGCGATTGCGCCCAATAACATTTGAGGGATTTTCATAATTGGAAATTTGGTAAAATTAAAAAATAATTATAGATATCAACGCCTGTGGCTGCAGCAAAAAGTTGGGTTTTTCATATTTTTGGATTTTCTTGGCTAAGAATTGCGCTGCTGTGTATAAAAATGCTTTTTTTTTGCGTTTTGGTGTTTTGTAAAAAAAAATTGGTAGAAATAATTTTATTTTTGGCTGATTTTGAACAAAAAAAACTATCTTTGCGCAAAATTTTTAAAAAAATCTCCTCTTTATGATAGCTTGTGTTGATGTAGATTATAACCAAAACGAGGAAGGTTTGGCGGCTTGCTTAGTTTTTGAACATTGGCACAGCGCGTCAGCTTCCAACACTTACGCGGCGGTCATAGCCGATGTTGAACCTTACGAGGCGGGCGCATTTTATAAGCGCGAATTGCCTTGTGTGCTGGAAGTGCTTTCTTATGTGGCTGAACAGTTGGATTTTATCATCGTGGATAGTTATGTTTGGTTGGATAATCAGCGTAAAAAGGGAATGGGCGCGCATTTGTACACGAGTTTGAAAGAAAAAATTCCCGTTATAGGTGTAGCCAAAACCGAATTTGTGGGCGCGAACGAAGTGGCTATTCCCATTTTGCGCGGCGATAGCAAAACTCCCCTTTATGTAACCGCTGCTGGTGTGGATACGCGCTGGGCTGCTCAACAAATCCGACAAATGCACGGCGATTTTCGCCTGCCTACGCTGCTCAAAGAAGTGGATAAATTATGTAGAAGTCTTTAAAAATGTAGTAAGATAGAAAGTAGTAAGATAGAAAGTAGCAAGATAGAAAGTAGTAAGATAGAAAGTAGTAAGATAGAAAGTAGCAAGATAGAAAGTAGCAAGATAGAAAGTAGTAAGATAGAAAGTAGTAAGATAGAAAGTAGTAAGATAAAACTATACCATAAAAAATCTTGATACTTCCTACAAAAAATCTTGATACTTCCTACAAAAAATCTTGATACTTCCTACAAAAAATCTTGCTACTTCCTACAAAAAATTATAACAAAAAAATATGCCCCAAAATTACATCAGCCAATTACTCAACAACAACCAAAATTGGGTACAGGAGCAAATCGCTATAGACGAAGATTATTTTGAACGCGCAGCTTTGGGGCAAGAACCCCAAATTTTATGGCTGGGTTGTTCGGATAGTCGCGTTAATCCCTCCGAGATGACAGGAACGGGCAAAGGTGAAGTTTTTGTACATCGCAATATCGCCAACTTGGTTTCTTATACAGATTTCAACTTTTTGAGCGTGCTGCAATATGCCGTAGAAGTGCTAAAAGTGAAACATATCATCGTTTGCGGGCATTACGAATGTGGCGGGGTCAAAGCCGCTATGGGCGAACATCAATACGGTTTGATTGATAATTGGATTAGGCCTATAAAAGATACGATGCGTTTTTATGCCAACGAATTAGACGATTTGGACGAAAAAGAGCAATTCAAAAGATTGGTAGAACTCTCTGTAATTGAACAAGTTGCGCATTTGGGTTATACCAATATCGTCCGCAATCAATGGGCTAAATCGCAAATGCCGCATATACACGGCTGGGTTTATGATATTGGCACTGGCTATGTCAAATCTTTGGTTTCTATGATAAACACAGAAGCCGAATTGAAAGCCGTTTGTAAATTTGAACAACTAAAAAAATAACCATAATCAGCCTATTTTATGAAAACGATTATTCCCAACGAGATAGAAATCAAGGATTTACACCAATTTATAGTGGGAGCGATTGCGCCCCGTCCTATAGCATTTGCTTCTACTGTGAATGAAAACGGACAAACAAATTTAGCACCTTATAGCTTTTTCAACGCCTTTTCTTCCAATCCGCCCATTTTGGTATTTTCGTCCAATCGCAAGGTCAAAGGCAACACCACCAAAGACACCCTCCATAATGTAGAAGCCAACGGCGAAGTGGTGATAAATGTGGTCAATTACGATATTGTGCAACAAATGGCTATAGCTTCAGTTTCTTACCCCAGCGATATTTCCGAATTTGACAAATCGGGGCTTACGCCTATAGCTTCTCAGTTTGTAAAACCTGCCCGCGTCAAAGAATCTCCCGTCCAATTTGAGTGCAAAGTGAAAGAAATCATCACATTGGGCGAACACGGCGGCGCAGGGCATTTAATAATTTGCGAGGTTGTTTGTATCCATATCAACGAGAATGTTATTGACGACAGAAACCGAATTGACCCCAACAAATTGGATTTAGTGGGCAGATTGGGGCGCGCTTATTATGTGCGAGCGAGTGGCAACGCATTATTTACTGTAGCACAAGACCAAGAAATTATAGCTTTGGGTTTTGATAAATTGCCCAACCATATCAAAAATAGTTCGGTTTTGACCGGTAATCAAATCGGTTTAATCGCTGGTTTGACCAAATTCCCTACCGAGGAAGAAATTGCCGATTTTGGTAGAAACACGCCTGAACTTGCGCCCATTTTGGGGTTAAAAACCAACTCCGAAAGCGATTTTTACCAACAATTACACCTTTTGGCACAACAATTTATACTCAAAAACGAGTTAGAAGCCGCATTTAAAACTTTGTTGCAATAACAAAACAGCTTCTTTTCCATAAACCACCTTTCATTTTCCACCCAAAACCACGCTTGCTATGTTCCAACTTGAAAATATACTCCCACGCCACAGCAAAAAATTGATGGCTTTGCGTCGTTTTCCTGCTGATACTTGCGGGCAAAACCGATTAAATTTGGCTGACAACGCCAACCATTTTGGCACTGTAGGCACAGACCAAAAGTATAATTTTTACCCTGATACTGAAGCTTGTGCTTTGCGGGATGAATTGAGCGAAATTCACCAAGTACCCAAAGACTGTATTTTGCCCACCAACGGCGGCAATGCGGGTTTGGATTTAATCTTACGCGCCTTTATCAACCCAGATAAAGACAGCGCTATGGTTTTTAGCCCCTGCGAAAATCAGTTAAAAGAGTTGATAATTCTCAATTCGGCTTCTGTGCAAGAACTACATCTTAGCCACCAATTTCAGTTGCCTATCAATAAAATTAGAAAAGAAATTACCGATTATACCAAAATTATCTTTGTGAGCAACCCCAACCCCATCACAGGGCTGACGGCGCGCCCTTATGATTTGGTCGAACTATTGGACACTTTCAACGGCTTGGTGGTGGTGGATGAAACGTATATTGATTTTTGTTCGGATAAATCAATGCTTAAATTGGTTAAAGATTATCCTAATTTGGTCGTTGTGCAAAGTTTCTCTAAAGGTTATGGATTAGCTGCCTTGCGCTTGGGGGTTATATTCGCCAACGCGCAGATTATCAACGTGTTAAAAACAATCCAACCCGCTTATTCTGTTAGCGCAGTAGCTCAAGAATTTGGGATAAAAGCCCTTCACGTACACGAGTACAAACAACGACTTGCTGATTTGATGCGTACGGAGCGGGAAAGTTTGCGTTTACAGCTGTTAGCTTTGCCTTTTGTGAAAGAAATTAGCAATTCAGAAGCTAATTTTTTACTAATCAAGGTAGAAAATGCAGCCGTTATGTACGAATATCTTAGAAATGAGCGTATAGATGTGTATTTATGCTTATCTTCACAATTTAATTGCGAAAATAGTTTGCGAATCACTATAGGCACTAGCGAAGAAAACCAAAAACTATTGGCTGCTTTGCGCGAAATGCCTTATAAATTATCGCCCATCCGCAAATTTATAAAAGCTGTAACCAGCAATTTTTCCCGTGCGGGTTCGGTCTTATCCATTTTTAAGAAATTTTTTAGTTAAATTTATAACAACAAACCCTTTATGCTCACTAAAACAAACTCTATTGTCCTCGCTGCCTTATTGGCTGCCAGCACACCCGCTTTTGCCCAACTCAATGATGGCGGTTCTATCCCTGCGAGCCAATATCAGTCCTGGGGACTTGCCCAAACTATTGATATAGCCAAACCCAATTTAGCGCAAATTATCCGCGAGGATGAAGCCAAAGAGAAAGCGGGCAGTTTTGAACGCTACGGGCGGGTAATTCCTACCCAAATCAATCCCCAAAACAATGGCGAATGGCAATTATTAGCCAACGGCGATAAAATTTGGCGGTTGAGGATTACTTTGGAAGAAGCAAAGGCTATTTCTTTGCATTTTGATTATTTCCGCCTACCACAAGGGGCAAAATTACACGTTTATAGCGACGACAAAAGCCATATTTTAGGCGGTTTTGGCGCGCATAACAACCACGAAACGGGATTTTTTGCCACCTCGCCAATAGTTGGCGAAGCTATTACGATTGAGTATTATCAGCCTGCTTATGTGGCGGATGGTTCGTATTTTAACATCTATGGATTGGGTTATGCTTATAAAAATATCACTAGAACACAGCGCGAAGCCAAAGAGTTTGGAGACGCTACAGCTTGCCACGTCAATGTAGGTTGCACAGAAATCAACGGAAGAACCCAACAAAGAGACGCTGTAGCGCGCATTGGTGTGCTCGTGGGCGGAACTATGGGTTGGTGTAGTGGCTCGATGATAAATAATACCTCAGCGGACGGCACACCATATTTTCTAACCGCTTTGCATTGTTTTGTTGATGGAAGCAATAATCCCGGCACAGCCAACGATTTGGCACAATGGACTTTTGATTTTAACTATCAATCTGCCACTTGTAGCAATCCTGGTTCAGAGCCTTCTTCAAATTC
This sequence comes from Chitinophagales bacterium, assembly GCA_013297745.1. GTDB lineage: Bacteria > Bacteroidota > Bacteroidia > Chitinophagales > Saprospiraceae > JAAFIM01. The sequence continues at coordinate 11,077 of JAAFIM010000014.1, forward strand.
GCTCACGGGTGCTATTTTGCGCTCCCACTCCAATGATGGCGGCGGCAACACAGGTTCAGACTTTTTGTTATTAGAATTAAACAATCGCCCACCTTTGAATTATAACGCTTTTTATGCGGGTTGGGATAGAAACAATACAGCGCCATCCAATGGTTATGGTATTCACCACCCATCAGGCGACATCAAAAAAATCTCCTCTTTTAGCAGTTCCTCCTCTGGTAGTTGGGGCAACACCACACCAAACACACATTGGAATTTAGATTGGATAGCCACCACCAACGGACATAGCGTAACAATGGGCGGCAGTTCAGGTTCTGCTATATTCAACAGCAGCAACCGAATCACAGGCACACTTACGGGCGGTTCTTCAGATTGCAATGGAAGTTCTTATACAGACACTTACGGTAAATTTTCTTATCACTGGACAAGCAACGGAACAGCCAGCAATAGACAACTACAACCTTGGTTAGACCCCAACAACACGGGCAGCACAACTATAGATGGCGCATATTTGACCGATTTGGTTGGTGTAAGCCAAACAGTAGCAGCCAAGCCACTTTCTGTGTTTCCCAATCCCAATAAAGGGGTTTTATTTATCAACTTGCCCGCCGAAATACAAGGCGAAATGCTGATAACGCTAACAGATGCTTTGGGTCGTCAAGTGCAACAACAAATTGCTAACAACAATAACCAAATCGCAAGTTTGGATATTCAACAGCTACCAAATGGGGTTTATTTTGTAAATATCCAAGCTCAAGCGCAGCAATACAGTCAAAAAATTATCTTACAAAAATAAAATTATTTCCACACAAAAGCCAAGCCTTGAGTTTGGCTTTTTTTATAAAAAAATATGGCAAAAGTACATTTTTTCACCTTCAATATGATGCAAGAAAACACTTACATTGTATACGACGAAACGGGTGAAGCGGTTATTATAGATGCGGGTTGTGTCAATGCCAACGAACAAAGCAGACTTAATAAATGGTTGCAAACCAATAACTTACGCCCTGTGCGTTATCTTTGCACACATTGTCATTTAGACCACGTTTTCGGCAACGCTTTTATTTGGGAGCGTTATCAGCTAAAAGCGGAAATCCACGAGGGCGAATTGCCCGTTTTGCAGCGTTTTGAGTTGTCGGCGCAGCGTTTTGGGATTTTTAAGTATGAAGTTCCGCCTATGGACGTGTTGTTTTTGAAAGAAAATACAGAAATTAGCTTTGGCAATACCACTTTCAAAATTCTATTCTGTCCAGGACATTCACCCGCAAGCATTTGTTTTTATTGCGAAAAAGATAATTTTGTAATAGGTGGCGATGTGTTGTTTGAAGGTTCTATTGGGCGAACAGATTTGCCCGGTGGCAATCATAAACAGTTGATTAACAGCATAGAAACACAACTTTTGCCCTTGCCCGACAATACTGTAGTGTATGCTGGACACGGCAATCCCACCACTATAGGTCAAGAGCGTTACAGCAACCCTTTTTTGCAAAAATAGTAAAAGCAAAAATCCCCATTCCTAAGCTGGAGCGGGGATTTTTTTATAGAAATGAGTTTGAAAAATAAAAAATGAACGAAAAAATGCTATCTTTGCAGCCAATTTAATTACTGAAACGTATAAAAAGCTCTCAGTATAATACTTCTATTGACTGCGCTACCGTTGGGGTTGCTGCTGTTGAGCCAAGGATTGAGCGGGCTATTGGCTGTGGTAGAAACAACCGAGCGCGACCAGCCTATATTTATACCCCAATTGCGGTTGATATAAGCAGTTCCCGAAAATAAGATAGAAATATCCGTATTTTTGAACTGGGCTATATCTCGCTCTGCGCCGCCGACCTCATAACTTCCCCCCAACAAACGCCCGTAAGTCATACCCGCGCCAAAAACCATCCGCATATAAGAACCGCCGTTGTCAATATCGGAAATTTCCCAATCTTTAAAATTGATTTGTACGGGAACTTCCACATAATTCAGACGGCATTGCATATTTCGGGGTTGGCCTCTCACAAAAGCACTTTGGCTACCTTTTTGGGAGAATAAAATCTCCGTGCTAATATCCCAACGCTTGGCTATGTAGATATTGGCTCGCCCGCCAGCATTTAAGCCCAATTGATTAAATCCCGCTTCGCCATCGCCGTCAATTTGCGATATGTTCGTACCCACCACTATAGAAGCCGAAAATCGGCGTTGTCTTTCTTTTTGGGCAAAAGTTGAAGAATTAAAATAAATAAAGCAGGTTACTGCTAAAAATAGTTGAAAAAAAGTCGTTTTCATATTTTTGTTTGTTATTATAATGATAAAATACACAGCCCAAACCCTACATTTGCTAGAAAGCATTTATAAACAAATTAATTTTTTGATTCGGTACGAAAAAGGCAATTTTCAGTCTGGTTATTGTTTGGTAAAAGACAGGAGAATAGTAGTAATTAGCAAATTTTTCACTACAGATGCCCGCATAAATTGCTTAATAGATATATTAACAGAAATAGGGCTTGACCCGCAGGTGTTGAGCAGCGAGCAGCAGAAATTATACCAACAAATTTTACAGCAAGTTAATAACCCCAAATAATTTTTATGAAAATCACCTTTTTAGGCACAGGCACTTCTCAAGGTGTGCCCGTTATCGGTTGTCAATGTCCCGTTTGTCAATCTACTAATCCCTTGGACAATCGCTTGCGCGTCTCTTCTTGGATAGAAATAGGGGATAAATCTTTAATTATTGATATGACCCCCGATTTTCGCTATCAAATGTTGCGCGCGCGCGTGCCGCGTATCGACGCCGTGTTGATAACCCACGAACACAGAGACCATATAGGCGGCTTGGATGATATTCGCCCTTACAATTTCAGACAGGAACAATCTATCAACATCTACGCACAACAGCGCGTATGCGACGAGATTGTGCAAGCCTATCAATACATTTTTAAAAAATCTGATTATCCTGGTATTCCGCAGCTTAATTTAGTACCTATAGCCGAAAATCTCCCTTTTAGCTTATTCGATAATCAAATCACCATACAACCCATACCCGTGATGCACGGCAAATTGCCCATTTTGGGGTATAGAATTGGAGATTTTGCTTATTTGACCGATGTTAAAACCATCCCAGAATCAAGTTTTGAACTATTAAAAGGTTTGAAAGTGTTGGTAACGAGCGCATTACACCAAATAGAACACCATTCGCACGCTACGTTAGACGAAGCTATAGCCATAGCCCAACGCATCAACGCCAAACAAACTTATTTTATACACATGTCGCATTATATGGGCTTACACTCGGAAGTATCGCGCCAATTGCCCGCAAATATACAATTTGCTTACGATATGTTGAGTATTGGATTGTAATTACACTTTTTTTTAACATAATTTTTTTTAAATAGTTGAAAATGATTAAACATCAACTCTATCAATGGCTAACTTTGTGTTTGGCTAGCGTATTTTGTGTACAAGCACAAGCGCAAACAGGGCGTTATATTAGACCCCTTTTTAACAATGTAACCGTAACCACCAACATTCAGTATGGTAGCGCAGCCCCGCACAATTCTACCAATCCAGCCCCATTAGCGTTGGACGTTTACGAACCTACAGGCGATACAGCGGCTTTGCGTCCTTTGGTTATTTGCATTTATGGGGGTTCTTTTATTGGCGGTAGCAAAGAAGCTTCTGATATTCGCAAATGGGCGGACACATTAGCTAATTTGGGTTATGTAACTATGGCTCACAATTACCGAGTAGGATTTAATCCGCTACAAACGGGAGCTGTAGTAAGAGCAGGCTACCGCGCACTACAAGACACTCGCGCAGCGGTTCGTTTTATGAAAGCGAATGCAGCTACTTATCGCATTGACACCAATCAGATATTTATGGTAGGCAATAGCGCGGGTGCTATCACTGCTTTGCAAGCTGCTTATATTAGCAATAGTGATAGACCTAGCGAAACTTTCGGCATACCAGGCGCAGCAGGTTTGGATACAACTGACCTATTGGATATAGACCAAAGCACCAATACACTTAGCAATACTGTAGAAGTTAAAGCTTTGGTTGGACTTTGGGGTGCAGTTTTGGATACAAATGCTATTGATATGAACGATAATACCAATGTGTTATTGATACACGGCGACCAAGATGCTACTGTGCCTATCGATATTGGCAACGCGCTTTCTCAACCAAGTTTTCCTGTTGTATACGGTTCTCGCACTATTGCGCCAGTTATTGCGCGGATGGGAATGACGGCAGAGTTGGAGGTTTATGAAGGTTTAGACCATAATTTTTACTATACAGGTTCTACCTTCCCCAACGCGTATTGGGATACTATAGCCAACAGCGGTATTAATTTTTTGTGCAGACAAAATACATATTGCGATGCTTCTTTAATTAACATTATCAGTGTGAACGAAACTGCAACTCAAGCTTTCCGTTTATTTCCAAATCCAGCAAGAGAAGAATTTAATGTAATTTTTGACCAAAGCTATAATTTAAGTGATGTCAATGTACAATTGTTCAACCTACAAGGACAGGTTGCCGATGCGCCTTATACCTTAACCGAGCAAAATGCAACTTTCAACGTGCAAAATTTGCCAAATGGTGTGTATTTATTACAAATCAAAACCCCCAAAGGTGTAGCCGCGCAAAAAGTAGTCGTACAAAGATAGACCTTATATTTTTTATTAAAAACTCTTCTATAGCTTATAGGAGAGTTTTTTTTTATGCTTAGAGAAAAATTTACACATCAAATCAAAAAATAGTCTTAGATTTGCAGCAGATTAAAACATTATATCAATAAACCTCTTTAATATCCATCAAAATGATTTCAAAAATTAAATTTAAAAATTTTAAACTTTTCAAAGAAAAACAAACTTTAGAAATAAAACCTATCACCATCGTCATAGGAAAAAATAACACTGGAAAAACGGCTATTCTCCATTTACCAGTAATTGTAAATAATATACTGAATCAAGGTATTACTACAGAACTATACAAAATTAATATCAACTCAGGAGATCTAATAGAATTGGGAACAAATTTTGAAGATTTAGTATATAACAAATCGCCCCTATTCCCTATAGAACTTGATATAAGCGACAGCAGTTTAGAGCATTCTATAAGAATAGTTGCAAATAAAAATGGGATTTTGGAACTATTACAAAATGACTTACCTATTGATATTGATACCACTAATAAAATCCCCAACGTTATAGAAACTAAACTATTTCAATATGGGATTGACTACATAACAGGAATTAGAATCAATCCAGAATATAACTACCAACTAAATAACCATCTTTTAGAAACTGTTGGAATAAAAGGGGAAAATACCTATCAGATCTTAATTCAGGACTTTAAAAAGTCTAAGCAGTTGATAAATAAAGTAAGTGGCTGGTATGAAAAAAATTTCGAGGGCTGGGCGATTGATATTATAGAAAACAAACTAGTAACTGAAACAAACTACTCAGTAGCCATTTCAACTAACCATATAACCCCTATCAATATCCGAAACGCTGGTAAAGGTATACACCAAGTGTTGCCACTAATCACTTCTAGTTTTCTAGAAAAACAATCCCCCACTTTAATTATAATTGAAGAACCTGAAACACATTTGCACCCTGCTGCCCACGCCAATCTTGCAGAACGCTTTGTACATTCTTATTTAGAAGATAAAAATAAGAATTACTTGATTGAAACACATTCTCTAAATTTTTTACTAAGAGTCCGTCGACTGGTCGCAGAAGGCAAACTATCGCATAATGATTTGAAAATTTATTATGTCGATTATGATGAAAGTTCCAATCAAAGTTGGCTAAAAGATATTGTAGTGGATTCATCTGGAAGCGTCAAAGATTGGCCTGACGGTATTTTCGCAGAAGCTGTATTGGAAGCCAGAGCCATTATGAATGCTAAACAAAATAATTTAAAAAATGTGGATTAAAATTTCTAATCGAATTTTTGAAAGTGCCGATTTCAAAAGTTTAAATTATTTGTATCAAATACTTTCTTGGTCTCCCGCAGGCTCTTTTCCGCGATACAGTATTGCGGTGGATACTGAAGGGGTTGGCAATAGTACTAATTTTAAGCAGCTTCTAACTATAGAAAGCGATTTAAAAGAGTTTCTAGATTTAGAGTATGCTGATTTTGTTAATTCATCAGCGTACAACAGCGACGAGACATACACCATTTCAAATACAAATAAAAAAAAGAATTTTAATATTGAAGAAGCTATTTTATTTTTTAACCAACCAGTATCCATTGTATTGGAAAACAATAAAAATGATAGCCAATTCATTGAAGCCATTATTAAAAATTTTGGAAATAAAAATGGTAAAAACCTAGCCCAGCAGCATTTGGATTGTGGTTGGTTGCAATTTGAAAATGCGGGTGGCTGCAGTAATATCCCCAATTTTTTGGAAAGTGTTCTTAAACGTTTTACAAAGATAGCTGAGAAGAATAAACGCCCACTGTCAACTTATTTTAGAGGGCTAATCATTTTAGATAGCGATAGAGATTTTAAAGCCCAACCATGTAAACATTCTTCTTTAACCTCCAAATTAACAAAACTTGGCATAAAAGAATATCATATCCTCAAAAAAAGAGCAATGGAAAATTACTTACCTAAAGAAGTATTTATAGATATTCAACAACAACTCGCCAATAATAAAAACGCTGTGGAAATTAAAGAATGGTTGGATGTCTTTTTAACTTTCTCTGATGAGCAACTTGATTATGTCAACATAGCAACAGGATTTCCCCCAAAGTCAAAAAAATATGATAACAATGGGAAACGAGTGCCAGTAGAAAATGAAATCTTAACTCTATTTAATATGAAAATAACGGATAGTAATTTCGAAAAAATAGATTTAGGTTTTAAATTTCAGGGGGTCTCCCATAACAACAACTTAAAAACAGATAGTAGTTTTAAAAACGAATTTCCAAATTTATTTCGCAAATCAAAGGTAACACAACAAAGTTTAAACGTTCGAGACGGTGAAAATGAATTAACTGAAATTTTACAAAAAATAACTAATTTACTATAAAAATGACGGCTAGTGAAGTCAAAATCCGACCAACTGATGGCGATATTTCAGAGTATATCACCAACTTCAACGATGGAAAGCTACAGATTCCGCCTTTTCAGAGGGATTTTGTATGGGACACAGACCAAAAAATAGAACTTTTTAGAAGTATAGCCAAGGGTTATCCTATTGGTTCTATATTATTGTGGCAGCCCAATGAAGCAACTCTTGAGTTATTCGAATATGCTAACAACAACCAAATACTTGGCGGTTACATCGTACCTAAAAAAAATAATAACTCATTCTATATTCTTGACGGTTTTCAACGTTTATCCACTTTGGTAGGTGCTTTAAAAAATCCTCTCGCACATACTGAAAAAGTATCAAGAAACGAAGAAATTTGGCATAAAGAATTTAATTTTGTGTATAATCTTGAGGCAGAAGATTTTGAAGTTGTAAAGACAAAAGATCCTAGCAAATTAAAAATATACCAAATTCCAATCTATAAATTAATTGATGGTAGAAACTTCTATAATTTTCAAAGGTCTTTATTTCACGAAAAGAATACACAAGCTGACACCTATCTAAATAGGTACGAAGCTATTGGGCATCGTTTTTCTAAATATAAAATCCCACAAATACAATTAACGGGTGGCTCTGTTTCTGAAGCTATTGATATTTTCCAAAAACTAAATTCACAAGGCTCAAAAATCACTACTGATTGGATTATTTCTGCAAGCCTTATGAAAAAAGATCCTACTTTTCGATTGGGTGATGAAATTACGAACTTAATTGAAAACGATCTACGACCATTCCAATTCCATACTATAAAACGTGAGATTATTTTAAATTGCATCACCAATTCTTTTGGGGGAGTATATTTTGATGTCTTAACTAAAAATGATAGTAAAAAACTAGAAACACTAATTGCTAACGACAATTTTATTGCTACAACAAAAAAAACTTTTGACGCAATAAAAAAAGCTGCTCAATTTATGTATAAGAATTTAATGGTTTTGGAAGCAAAACTGATTCCATACAATAACCAATTTATTTTTATAACAGATTTTTTTAACAATATAGAAAACCCAACAGCAACTCAATTGTCGGAACTTAGCAAATGGTTTTGGATAACAACTTATTCAAACTATTTTACTATTTACAACCTAAGTAAACAAAGAAGTGCTTATCAACAATTCCAATTGTTTGTTAAGGAAAATAAAAACCCCGTATATTATGATAATGATTCAAAGTTCGTGGCTCTTGCTTTTCCTGACAAAATAACAATGGGAAGCGTAAGAGGCAAAGCCTTAGCATTATTTATGATTCATTGGAGTAAAAATGGGAAAGTTTTACTTAATAATCAAATTGATTCCCTAAACTATCAGACATTTAAACTATTTTCTACAAAAGAAAATATGATCCCAGAAAATACAATCTTTCAGACTTTCGACAGCACGTCCCCCAATATAATAGATAACTTCTTGGGTAAATCGCAAGAAGAACTCTTTATTACAGAGGAAATGTGTGCTCCAAACAACAAAGATAATGATGCTGTATTAGCCTCAAGGAAGCTTATTATTTTACAAAAAGAAAAAGCATTTATCCTAAGCTTAGGCATTGAATATGAAGACTAATCTCCCAAAGGTGTAGCCGCGCAAAAAGTAGTCGTACAAAGATAGATATTTCTCTGCTATTCAATCAAAAACCCCTTTTCTATAATGGAAAAGGGGTTTTTTTGTAAAATTTTATACTATTGAAATAGAATTTTTTTTCAATTTAGCTTAAACTTTATAGGCATATTATACAACACATCAACAGTTTTCATACCATCGCGAGTACCGCGACGGCCTGGTATCCAAGTATATCGCTGACAAACAGATTTAACCACCCGCATAGCTTCTTCATCACAGGCAGCACTTAATCCTTTAACAAGTTTGAAATCGGATGCCGTGCCGTCCGCTTTGATTACAAAAGAGATAAAAACTCTGCCTTCTGTACCCATTTTTTTAGCTTCTTCTGGGTATTTAAGTTCAGCATATATCAATTTCATTAGTTCTGTTTGCGAGCATTTTTCTCTTACCCTATAATGTTCATCAGTGCAGTGCTCAAATTTAATATAAGGCATTTCTTCCCTGTAGCTGATAATTTCAGGCGCATCATTTATTTTCGGTTCTACTTCAGGCAATAAAGGCGCATTTTGTGCCAAAAGTTGTTGAGCAGCCAAAAAGCTGATTATTAAAATTATAAATCGCATAACAGATTGATTTTAAAGTTATTTTAATTTGAATATTACAGGAAAATTATACAAAACATCAACCGCTTGCCCGCGCTGGGTTCCTGGGATCCATTTGTATTGTTGACAAACAGATTTAACCACCCGCATAGCTTCTTCATCACAGGCAGCACTTAATCCTTTAACAAGTTTGAAATCGGATGCCGTGCCGTCCGCTTTGATTACAAAAGAGATAAAAACTCTGCCTTCTGTACCCATTTTTTTAGCTTCTTCTGGGTATTTAAGTTCAGCATATATCAATTTCATTAGTTCTGTTTGCGAGCATTTTTCTCTTACCCTATAATGTTCATCAGTGCAGTGCTCAAATTTAATATAAGGCATTTCTTCCCTGTAGCTGATAATTTCAGGCGCATCATTTATTTTCGGTTCTACTTCAGGCAATAAAGGCGCATTTTGTGCCAAAAGTTGTTGAGCAGCCAAAAAGCTGAGTATTAAAATTATAAATCGCATAATAGATTGGTTTTAAGGTTATTTTAATTTGAATATTACAGGAAAATTATACAAAACATCAACTGCTTGCCCGCGCTGGGTTCCTGGTATCCATTTGTATTGTTGAAATACAACTTGTGCAGCGCGCAAAGCCTCTTGCCCACAGCCTGCGCCTATATCTTTGGCTATTCTATAATCTTGGATTGAGCCGTCAGCCTTGACTACAAAAGAAAGAAATACTTTACCTTCCACACCCAACTCTTCAGCTAAATCTGGATATTTCACCTCTTGTGTTACCAATTTTGATAATTCTGCATTAGCACAATTACTTTTCTCTTTATGAGAAAGTAAATTTTTGCACTTTGGCAAATCAACATAAGGTAAATTTTCCACCACAACAAAAACTTCAGTTGGCGTAGATTCTCTAATTTCTACAGCAGGTTCTTTTCTAACCTTAATTGTATGTACTTCTGTTTGTGCCAAAAGTTGTTGGGCAGCTAAAAAGCTGATTATTAAAACTATAAATCGCATAATCTATTGATTTTAAAGTTATTTTAGTCCAAATTTTATAGGAAAATTATACAAAACATCAACCGCTTGCCCGCGCTGGGTTCCTGGTATCCATTTGTATTGCTCAGATACCGATTTGAGCACACGCAAAGCTTCATCGCCACAACCCTCGCCTATATCTTTGACTATCGTGAAATCTGTCATAGCCCCATCAGCCCTAATTATAAAGGAAACAATTACCCGCCCCTCTATTCCTATTTCTCTTGCCTCTTTTGGATATTTGATATTGCTGGCCACAAACTTGTGCAAAAATGCATCGCTACACCGTTGTTGCTCTTTCCGAATTGTGCTCTTGCAAGATTCTAAATTCAAATAAGGCATATTTTCCACCACCCTAAAAACTCCAGTTGGCGCAGGTTCTCTAACTTCTACAGCAGGTTCTTTCCTAACCTTAATCGTATGAACTTCTGTTTGTGCCAAAAGTTGTTGAGCAGCCAAAAAGCTGAGTATTAAAATTATAAATCGCATAATAGATTGATTTTAAGGTAAAAAAAGCCGCTCCTTATTTGGTTAAGAAACGGCTAATGATAAGGTTTTTATTTCAATTTAAATTTTACAGGCAGATTAAATTTCACCCGCACATTGCGACCGCGTTGTTGTCCTGATACCCATTGATATTCTTTGGACAACATTTTGACCACGCGCAAGGCTTCATCACCACAGCCGCCGCCAATTTCTTTAACCACTTTAATATCAGTTAATTCGCCATTGGTTTCTACCACAAAACTTACGATAACTGTGCCTTCAATCCCCAACTCTTTGGCTTCAGAAGGATAGCGCATTTTGCTGGGCAAAAAAGTAAGTAACGTTTGGTTTGTACAACTTTGTTGGGCTTTTTTGTCCCCTTCGCATTGCACCAAGTGGGGCATACTTTCTACTACAGAGAAAATCTCTTTATCGTTGCTGGGTTCTTTTTCTGGAATTATTTCGGGCAAAGGTGTAGTACCCGTACCGCCTTCTTTTCCACCGTCCAAAGTTCCCTTGCTATCGGCGTTGCCTTCGCCTATGGGCTGATTATCTTCTGGCTTCTTGATAGGTTCTTCTGTTTTTTCAATAATCTCTTTGTCGGTTAGTTTTACATCATCAAAGAAATGCAAAATTTTGGGAGCTGGAGGAGGCGGTGCAACTGGAGTCGCTGTGTTGGGAATTTCCAACTGCATCACTTCTGGTTCGCCCAATTCGGCTACTACACTCACGTAACAGTTGAAAGTAGTCCAATTCATTACCAACAAAACCAACATTAGCGAGGCAACCGTGCCCACATAAAAAAAAGTGCGGCGATGAGGCTCAATTTGTACCTCTTCAAACTTGCGGGTCAAAGCAGAATCTTCAGCTTCTGGTTGGCGGGTATTAAAATAAAATTTGGCTGCGTACATAAAAGAACCTACAGCTAACAAGGTTAATAATGTTCCCAACAATAAACCTGTAGTGGTAACGTAAATGCCCGCCAAGTACAGCGGAGAGGATAAACAGAAAGAAAAGCTTAACATAAATTTGAAGTTTTTTTAGTGAAAAAATGGTTTTTCTTGCGTTGTTGTGGGTATAGATGTAAGCGAGTTGCAATTTGGTGTAAGCTGGTTTATTTTTTTTAGTTTTTTTTTAAACAAAAATACTTTTTGTGCGTTATGAATAGCGTTTTTAGAAAAAGTCTAATTCTCAATAATTCAAAAAATGGAAACTAACAATAACCTGCCTCCTGTGATGCTTTACACAGAGCAAACCCCCAACCCAGAAACGCTAAAATTTGTAACCAATCGGATGTTGTACCCCAAAAACACAGCCGATTTCAAAGACACTCAGCGCGATTTGGCCAAAGAATGGTCGCCGTTGGCTGCTGCTTTATTCGAGCAACCACAAGTGAAAGGCGTTTATATCTGCAACAACTTCATCACCGTTACCAAAGAGTATAATTTTGAGTGGGAAAGCTTTATGTTGGAAATGAAGTCTTTTATCAAAAAATATATTCAAGATGGCGGCACAATCGTCAAAGAAGGTTTTGAAACTTTACAAATCCAAGAGCAAAAAGCTAAAGAATCTGGCAGTTACGCACCCGAAGATGCAGAAATTGTAGAAAAGATTAAAAACCTTATTGATAAATACGTGCGCCCAGCCGTAGAAATGGACGGTGGCAACATCGCGTTCAAATCTTTTAACAATGGCATAGTGAGCGTATTGATGCAAGGCTCTTGTAGCGGCTGCCCCTCCTCTACCCAAACCCTAAAAGGTGGTATTGAAGGGATGATGAAACGTATGATTCCTCAAGTCAAAGAAGTGGTAGCTATAGCTGGTTAATGTGATTATATAAAATTTAAAAAAGCCCTTTTCCGTTGTGAAAAGGGCTTTTTTTGTAGGAATTTTTATTTTGAGGTTGTATTTTTTTGGTACAAATCTTTTTCGGTGACCACTTCTATCTTCGCACCCGTTTTGAGCTGCTTGGTTACTGCATCGTAAGGCGATTTGACTACAGTTTCGTTTTCTGTTAAGCCTTTGGTTATTTGTATGTAGCTATCGTCTTGCGCAGAGACGGAGACAGGGCGCATAATCACGCTATCGCTAGACTGCACAAACACATATTCTTGCAAAACTGCCTCTTTTTTCTTATCTACTTGGCTGCTATCTTCTTGCGCACGGGCTGTAACAGCTCCAATTGGCACGGTCAAAACTCCAGCAATGGTGTTGGTTTTTATCTCGGCAGAAGCCGATAAGCCAGAACGGAAAGGAGAACGACCGTCTTGAGTAACAATGTCTTGATAAGATTCGGGCAGCAAGCGTATTTTCACCTCAAAATTGGTAACAGCGTCTGAAGTTAGCGCAGCAGTCAGCGCATTGGAAGCTGTGTTGGCGATTTGGGAAACCACACCTTTAAACTTGCGATTGGGATAAGCATCCAATTCTATAGCCGCTTCATCGTTGAGTTGTACGTTCAAAATATCGCGCTCGTTCACATCAATACGCACTTCTACAGAAGCAAGATTGGATATTTTTAAAATGGGCGTTCCCGCCATTTGTATGGTACCAACGACCTGTTCGCCGCGTTTTTTGTACAATTTGGAAACGATGCCATCTATAGGCGCATAGATAGAGGTTTGCGAAAGCGATTTTTTCTGCTCTTTGACTGTAGCGTCGGCTGATTTTACCGAAAATTGCGCTGCCAATATGTTTTTGTCCGCAGCCTGTAGATTAGCCAAAGCGGTTTCGTAAGCAGCCAAACTCGCATCGTATTCGGCTTTGGAAATCACCCCTTGTTCAAACAAAGATTTGTTCCGTTTGAAACTCGCATCTGTGTTTTTGAACTGTGCCAACAACTGCTCTTTTTGTGCTTGTACGCCCTCCAATTGCGCTCTCGCTCCTGAAGAAGCCGCTTCTGTGCGTTCCACTATAGACGATAACGCGTCAGCATCAATCCGCGCCAATAATTGCCCAGCTTTGACCGCCTCGCCCTCTTTGACCAACAATTCCACCAAAGTTCCCGACACATTGGAGGTTATTTCCACCTCTACTTCTGGGAATACTTTGCCCGATGCGGCTACTGTTTCTATAATATCCCGTTTTTGGGCTTTTTCTACCACCACGCGGGTTGCTTTTTCGCCTTTATTTCTACCCATTAGCATAAATACAACAACCAAAAGTACAAATCCAATGATTATATAAAGGGTATAATTTGTTTTTTTCTTTTTCATAACTAATTCATTTACAAGGCTATACCTCTATAAAAATCTACAATTTTGTTTCTAAATAATAAATCATAACGCGCCTGCAACACATTGGATTGAGCTGCCACCAAACTATTCTGAACACTCACCAACTCAAAGCTGTTGATAAGCCCCAATTCGTATCTTTTGTTAGAATTTTGCAGCGCATTTTGGGTAGTTTTTAGCGTGCGCTCGGCTGCAGCTAAGCGTTTTTGGGCAGCTTGCAAATTCATAACAGCTTGATTAATATCATTTTGTAACTGATTTTGAATTTGATTAATAGACAACTGCGCCGATTTTACGGTTAATTCCGCCTGTTGGATTCTGATGCGGCTTTGATAACCGTTGAAAATGGGGATATTTACATTCACCCCAAAAGATTGGCGAATATTGGTGCCTAATTGATAAAAATAAGGACTTTGTTCTCTACTGGGTACGGTTTGGGGTATAGATAATTGGAATGGAGCGCCGTTGATATTGCCATTAAAATTTTGGAAAACGGTAATTGTATCCCCTGTAAAACGCTGGCCTGTGCTAGAATAATTAGTAGCTACGTTCAAATACAAAGAAACGCTGGGTTTCAAAGCCCCGCGCGCTATCATCACACTAGCCACTGCTGCTTGTTGGCGCAATTGGGCTGCTTTATAATTGGCTTGACGCTCCAAAGCTTCTTTATATACTTGCTGGCTGCTTATATTTTCATAATCTAATTCGGCTTCCAAATCAATTTTAGCCACACGCATAGGCTCATTAGAATTGACGTTATAATTCATCAAAGTTTTGAGTGAAAGATAAGCAATCGCTATATTATTTTCAGCATTCACTATATTTTGCTCATCGCGAGCAATTTGCGCCTCCAAATCATATTTATTATTTTCGGGCAAGCTGCCAGCAGCTATCAATTTGTTGATTCTATCCAACTGCGCTTGGGTCGCTTTTAGCTGTTCTTGCAAAACTAACAAATTTTCTTCCGCCAATAAAACGGTCAAATAAGCTTGTGCTATACTCAATCCCAAATTATTTTTGGCTTGTTCTACATCTTGCGCGCTTGCTTGTTGGTTGAGTTTGCTTTGGGCTATGCTGTTTTTAATCTGCCCACCATTGTACAAAATCATATTTCCACCCAAACTAAGGGCTGTAGAGTGCATAAATTGATTGACAAATTGGTACGAAGTCAAATCTATAGAACGCCCAGCATTAAAACCTTCCTGTACAGAAGCATTGAGGGTAGGATAAATGCTGTACTTGGCTTGTTTTACCGACAAATCACTTTGGAAAAGATTAAGTTCTGTTTGTTGTATAGCCAAACTATTTTTCCAACCAATTTGTATACATTTTTGCAAATCCCAAACCTCTTGAGCGGCCAAAGTGGTAGTCATACAAAAAAATGCAGCTAAGTATGATATTTTTTTCATAATTTTCTCTTTCTATAAATAAAGTTAGACAAACAACGGCAAAGATAGAAAGGTTGTACCACTCTATATTTTTTTTTAGATAAAACGGGGTTTTTGTTAGACCAAAACAGCACAAACAAAATATCTATACAAACAGACAAGCCCCAACTCTACAAGAGAATTGGGGCTTTATCGTAAAGCGAATAATTTTTTATTAAGATGCGCTTTCGTCTTCGTCGTTAGCAGCCAATACTGGCGCTTCTTTTACTTTTTGGCTGATAATCAACCGACCGCGGTAGAAACCACAAGCATCGCAAATATGGTGCAATAATTTGGGTGCGCCACAGTTGGAACAAGTGCCCACATTAGGAGCTTCAATTTTATAGTGGGTACGACGTTTGCGTTTTCTTTGCTTGGAGTGTCTGTGCTTAGGATTTGCCATGATTGGAAATTAAGATGGTTTTGTATATGTTTTTGAAAAATTAATTTTTATTTTTAAGCCCTTTTAGCGCATCCCAGACGGAATGGGATTGTTCTTGGTCGGGCTCATCTTGGCTCGCTTCGGAGTTATTGTTCAATAATTTGAGTATTTCGGGGTCACAAGTTGGCTGTCCGTTTTCGTCCAAAGGGTGAGTTTTGCGCATCGGAATAGCCAGCATCAACATTTCGTATAGATATTGAGCAATATGCACGTGACTACTTCCAAATTCTAGATAAATCACATCAGGCTCTTCTGACTCTATACGTTCGCTAACCATTTTGACCAACAAACGGTCTTGACTTTCTACTGACAAATCAAAAGGCTGCCCGCAAGTATCGCAGTCTGTGGGTACAGTACCTTCCATTTCAAAATCAAAAATCAATAAATGAGTTCTTTTTTCCAACTGTACCTTAACCTCAACCGTTGCATTTTCTACCAAAGCAGACTCAAACTCAGTTAAAAAAGCTGCATTGATATTGTGCGTCCAATAGTGAAATCCCTCTGAAAGTCCACTAAAATTGATATTAAATTCTTTCAATTTATCCATTTGTGCATTTTTTAGAAAAGGCGGGGGCAAAGGTAAGTAAGTTTTTTACTTTATTCAAATTTTTTGACGAAAAACTGTTTTTTTTTAATCTTTTTTTTTCAAAATGGTTAAAAAGGCACGTCATCGCTGTAATTCATAGAATTTGGAGGCTGCTCATTATTGATTTTGGAGGAAATTATTTGCCCGCCATCAAATTGACTATTGTCAAAGGCTTGAAAATCTTGCCCAAAATTATCATCCAAATTGCTAAATTTGGCAAATTGCCCATCCCACTTGAGCCGCACCGAGTCCAAAGCCCCGTTTCTGTGTTTGGCGATAATCACCTCGCCTATACCCTTGAGCGAGTTGCCTTCTTCGTCCTCCAAAATACCGTAGTATTCGGGGCGATAAATAAAGCCAACTATATCCGCGTCCTGCTCTATAGCACCCGAATTGTGGATTACAAAATGATTAGCTACAAAATTATGATGTTCTTCGATATGCAAATCATAAGTCATTTCGCAACCAATGTGGGTAATTTTGACAATTTTATCCCATTTCAAATCACTTTGTGCCATTTTTTGCAAATTCGGACTTTCCAAAATATCGGCAATTTTAGTCAAACGCTGGCGGGAAAGATTGGGATTTTTTTCGGGTGTGGTGTCCTGATTTGCAATAAATTGCATTTCTTCAAAAGATTTTACAAAATCGTCTTTCAACTCACTATCTTGTTGTTCGTGTGCCAACTGCCGCGCAACGCCTACAAAATCGCCCTCTTTCAAATCTACCAATTGCGTCCAACCGTCAGGCGTTTTGAAAGGATGATTTAGGCTTGTGCGAATGGTATAACCAGATTGGGTTTGTACCTCAAAAATTTCTTTTTCGCCCGTTTCCCAAATATCTACACAACGCGCTTGTTTTAATTTCAAATCGTTTTCATCTAAAGCCAAAACGTGGAAATTTGCTTTTGACTGCATCAATTCAGCTACAGTTTTGTACTGATTTTCTTGCGGCAGATAAATTTTGGTATCCGCTGTTACGCATTCTCTCAAATCCGACAACTGCGGGCGTTTGCTACCGCCGCGAACCTCTACTGCACGCGACAACTGAGAAAGGGCGATAACAGGCACATTCAACTCTTTGGCTAAACCTTTGAGTGAGCGCGAGATTTGAGAAATTTCCTGCTCGCGGTTGCCACCTTTGCCCGCTTCGCCGCCTGCTGTCATCAGTTGCAAATAGTCAATGATAATGATTTGAATATCGTGCTGCATTTTCAGACGGCGGCATTTGGCGCGCAGTTCAAACACGCTAATACCCGGAGTATCGTCTATAAAAATGGGGACATTGGATAAACGCCCGATTTGATTGTTCAACATTTGCCACTCGTATTCTTCTAACTTACCTTTGCGCAACTTTTCGGAGGAAATTTGTGTTTCCATTGACAAAATACGATTGACCAACTGCAAATTGGACATTTCCAGCGAGAAAAAAGCACAAGGACGATTGAATGTAATAGCCGCATTGCAAGCTATAGCCAGCGTGAGGGACGTATTGTGGGTTACTGTGCCGTCCTCCAACAGAAATAAACCGTCTTGGTCTAATTCAAAACCGTAAAAATCGTCTACTATGTCCTTTTCTATCTGAATGCCTGTTACGCGCCAATCAATTTTGGAAATTCTAGGTTGGGCTTTTTTGTGGGGCAAACGCACGGGAATTTTATCCAAATCCCCAAACAAACGCAAGCGATAAACGATTGTTTCAAAATTAATGCTTTTGATACTCGCTTTTTTCTTTTTCAAAGTCGTGCGGAAACCCAAAGAATCGCATAAAAACTTAATTTGTTGGGCTAATTGCTCATTTTTTTGCACAATTTCAAAGCAATTGCCATCAGCTTGAAAATATCCATCACTATCCAACAAACCAGCCAACAAAGCCAAGCGGTTTTGCTCGCTATTGGAAATGTACACTTGCGGAATGTGTTTGTTATGGAATAAATCATATTTTACAAAAGCAGCCCGCAGTTGATTTTCTGCCCAACGCCCAGCCGACAAATAGTGGGTTTCGCTACTGCCTTGCGTGCGGGCAGAACGGCGCAAGTTCAAATTATGCGTTTCTGCTGTTTGTTGAATATAACTGATTATTTCAGGTTCTATAGCACTAATGCCCAAGTCACGGCTATTGCCGTCTCCAAGCCATAAACCCAGCAAATAAGGTTCAATTTCTACAGATTGCTCCTCAAAAGCTATAGGAACTTTATAACCTTTGTAGTTAGATTGAAATTTGTTCGTTTTTGTCAAAAAATCGCTGACGCTGATATTCAACACTTGCCCTTTTTTATGTTTGTTTTCGTTTCGGCTGCGCTTGAGGGATAAAATATGACTTTCATTCACGCGGTAATCTATGCCTTTGTTTTGGCGAATCCAATACATCTGCTCTCTCCCTCTGCCCAAGCCCAAAACTTGACGCGGGCGAGAATCAACGCCCATCAATAAATCACCTTTTTGAATATATTCTACCGCCCGCAAAGTGCCATCGTACATAATCACTTTTGTACCTTTGCCCAAACATTTTCCCATCCCTGGCCTTGCTGCCATAATGATTAAATCTGAAGGCTGCCAGCCCGAAGTTAGCCTGTCCAAATTGGTAAAACCTGAAGGAACGCCTGTTAAACCGTCTTCTTTGCCGCTTAATTCTTCAATCTGTTTGAGTGCTTGACCCATCAACGCGCTAATAGGCAAAACGCCCCTGCTCATCGTTTTTTCTGTGATAGAAAATAAGCCCTGTTCAGCTTTATCCAACAGGTCAAAAACATCGGTACTGTCTTCAAAAGCCTCGTTTATAGTGTCTGTTGATACTCTAATAAGTTCGCGCTGTATGAACTTTTGGGCAATAATCCGCGCGTGGAACTCTACGTTGGCAGCAGAAGCTACGCGATTGGTCAATTCTACCAAATAATAAGCGCCCCCAACAGCTTCCAATTCACCCATTTTTTTCAACTCTTCAGTCACGGTGAGCAAATCTACAGGGTGAGATTTTTCAAACAGCACACAAATCGCTTTATAAATACTTTTGTGGCGTTCTTCATAAAAAGAAGCAGATTGCAAAATATCTACAACTACAGCTACTGCGTCCTTATCTATCATCAACGCACCCAAAACCGCCTCTTCCAATGCCCGCGCTTGCGGGGGAACTTTGCCCAAACTATTGTTTGATATATCCGTTTTTTTGGTTTTGCTGGTTTTAGATTTTGACAAATTACTTATATTTTTCTCGTTTTGATTTTCGTTCTCCATTTTCGCTATTTTTTGGGCTGCAAAGGTAATTCAATTTAATAACACGCGCCTTTTTTGGCATTTTTTTATCTTGGTATTTTACGCTTTTTGCCCTATAAAGTTGCTTTTTTATCCAACAAAATGTTTTAATTCTATTTTTTTATAATAATTTTCACACAAATGAATTTTCGCAATTTATTGATTTTAAGCAGTTTAATTATTTTGGGTTGGCAATGCAGCAATCCAACGGATAAAAATCAAAATCAAACCAATTTAATCCGCCTCAACGGCAAAACTATGGGCAGCGGCTATAATGTGAGTTATCGCGACAGCCTCAACCGCAATTTTCAGCCCCAAATAGACAGTTTTTTGCAAGAACTCAATCGGCAAGTTTCTACCTACGACAGCAGTTCTATTATTAGCCAACTCAACACGAATAAATTATTGGCTTGGTCAAACACCGAAAACAGCCATTTAACTGCTTTGTTATTGATTAGCAAACAAATTTATACCAACACCAACGGCTATTTCAACCCTGCCGTCAAACCTTTGGTTAATTATTGGGGTTTTGGGTACAAAACCAAAAAACCGATAGAAACAGCAGACCCAAAAGTGGTGGATAGTTTATTACAAATTGTTGATTTTCAAAAAATTAGCATAGATAGTAATTCAAAAGACAGTATTTTTATCCGAAAAACTGAACCAAGAACCCAAGTAGAATTTAACGCCATCGCGCCAGGATACGCAGCCGACAAAATCGCTGAATGGTTAATGGAAAAGGGAATTAACGATTTTTTGGTGGAAATTGGGGGCGAAATTCGCGCAAAGGGGAAAAGTTCTGCCCAATTTGGTTGGAAAGTGGGCATCAATCGCCCCAGCCCAGATGCAGGGCTTGAAGAGTTGCAAGCGGTGGTAGAATTAAATGATATATCGTTGGCTACATCGGGCAATTATCGCAGTTTTTATGAAAAAGACGGGAAAAAATACGTGCATACCATAAACCCCAAAACGGGTTATACAGAACAAAATTCACTTTTGAGTGCTTCAGTTTTTGCCCCAACTGCTGCTGAAGCGGACGCTTACGCCACCTCGTTTATGGCTATGGGATTGGAAAAATCCAGCGAGTTGATACCCAAATTAACCTCTTTGAAAGTGTTTTTGATATTCGTCGATGAGAAAGGTGAAATCAGCGAGCGTTATATCAACGGCGCGGAAAAACTGTTTGTAGAATAGCCATTTTGGCAGCCATTTTGGCGTTTTTGGCAGCCTTAGAAAAAAAATAAGCCAAAATTTCATTTTTTTTGATAAAAAAAGGTTTGGTTATAAATTTGCTATTAACTTTGCACGAAATTTAAAACAGAGAATATGCTAGAAGAATTTAAAAAAAAAGATTGCAGGCTGTTATTCAAGAGTGTAAAGCTTTTAAACCCTTAGCTGCAAAACAAAATGCAAATCTCGTAAATGGATTTTATTACACAGTTGAGGATAGCCAGCCCACAAAAAATGCTGACGGTCAATGGACTGCAAAACGTAGTATTACTAAAAAACCAAGAACAACAGCATTAGAAACCAATATAAGAAAAACACTAGAGTTACGAAAGTATAAAAATGTGTTGCGCTATGCGTTTAATAGCGTGGGGTTTTACACCCCACGCCCCTAAAAAATAAAAAATATTATATTTTTTTATAAAAATTTATCCCCACGTGGGGTGTAAAACCCCACGCTATTGATAAATCTACGGCGAAAAACATATTTTTTTCATATTTTTTAGAAAAAAACTACTTTCGTAACCCTAATTGAATATTTAGGGGTTTCTAACATATTAATTACCTCATCTAAAAGATTTGAAAATCTATGCAGTGGCGGATTTTTAGCTTGCCATTCTTTGGATTTGCAATAAGTTTTTTTTCAGCTCACAGCAGCAGTGCGCAACAACCATTCACTAGAGCAGGGGCAAGACATAAAAAAGATTTTGAGACTTTTTCTAATTGGGATTGGTCGAAATGCCAAAAAATAGCAACTATTAATAAAGTCGCTGGTGATTCTTTATTTGTTAGTGCTACGTTTTTTAATGTTTATACAAAACATTGCTGTATAGATACTGTAAAAAATGATACTCAAATTGTAAAATGGACATCAATACAGAGTTTTACCACGTCAAAAGAGACTATTGAATGGATTGGAGAAAAGCATTTGTCTAGCAGCCAAATCCTCGTATATGACCCAGATACAACCCAACCACGCAAGCTAATCTTGGAGGCTACTATGAATTTCGTGCAATATGATTCCATTTGTGAGTCCACATTTGCGGGTCGGTATAATGTATGGTCGTACAACTACAAGAAACAGCACCTTGAGGAATCTAAAAAATGGGTCGTAGATACTTGTTTTATAGATATTCGCTATCCTAATGGTAGCCCTGAAATAGAAGGACAATACTACGCGAAAGCAGATTGCCGCACATTAGAATATAAAAAAATGGGAATTTGGCGTTATTTCAACCCAGACGGCACCCTACAAAGAGAAGAGAACCATTCGCCTTTTGTACGATTACGGCAACGCCAAAGAGAATAATTTTTTATTTTACTACCCCTAAAATACTCTTACCATTTCAAAACAATGTCAAATATGTTAGACAAACTAACCGAAAAGGCTAGACAAGCTATCCTCAAAGCGCAAGAATACGTGCGCGCTCGCCAGCAACAAGAGGTACAAATTGCACACTTATTGCGGGCTATGTTAGACGGCGAAATCTCCGTTGGCGCGTTATTCAAAAAATTGAATATCAACGAAACCGAACTCAATAATAAACTCGCTGTGATTATGGATTCTTATCCAAAAGTCTACGGCGTCAACAATTACGGCAGCCACTTATCCAAAGAAGCCAGCGCGGCGGTTCAAATTAGCCAAACCATAGCCAAAGAATCAGGCGATGAGTTTGTGGCTGTGGATTTATTGCTGTTGGGGATTTTGAAAGTAGAAAGCGACCCAACCGCACGCTTGTTGAAAACTTTGGGTTTGAAAGAAGCAGAACTACAAGCAGCTATCAAAGAACAGCGCAAAGGAAAAACCATCACCAGCGAAAGTGCTGAAAATGAGTTCAATGCGTTGCAAAAATTTGCTGTTAATCTCAACGATGCTGTCCGCACGGGCAAATTAGACCGCGTAATCGGCCGCGACGAAGAAATCCGCCGCATTTTGCACATTTTATCCCGCCGCAAAAAGAATAATCCTATCATCATCGGCGAGCCTGGCGTGGGCAAAACCGCTATAGTAGAAGGTTTGGCTTGGCGCATAGTCAATGCTGACGTTCCCGATAATTTGAAAGACAAAACCGTTTACGCGTTGGACTTGGCTGCTTTGGTGGCTGGTGCAAAATATAAAGGCGAGTTTGAAGAGCGTTTGAAAGCCGTAGTCAAAGAAGTTTCCGCTTCTGAAGAGGTGATTTTATTCATTGATGAAATTCACACCCTTATCGGCGCAGGTGGCGGCGGCGGTGCTATGGATGCTGCCAACATATTGAAACCAGCTTTGGCAAGAGGCGAACTAAGAACAATAGGCGCAACGACTTTGGACGAATATCAAAAGTATTTTGAACAAGATAAAGCCTTAGAGCGTCGTTTCCAAAAGATATTGGTGGATGAACCCACAGAGGACGAAACTGTAGCCATTTTGCGCGGCTTGCGCGAGGGTTACGAAACGCATCACCAAGTCCGCATTTTGGATAGTGCTTTGGTGGCTGCTGCCCAATTATCCAACCGCTACATTAGCGATAGAGCTTTGCCAGATAAAGCTATAGATTTGATAGACGAAGCCGCATCCAAGTTGCGTTTGGAACTCAATTCAATGCCCGAAGAATTGGACGAATTGGATAGAAAAGTGCGCAATTTAGAGATTGAAAAAGAAGCTGTCAAACGCGATGGCGACCAGAAAAAGTTGTCCAGCATCAACGAGCAAATTGCCAATATCAACGAAAATTTGGTAAAACTCAAAACCGCTTGGAACGCAGAAAAAGAGATGATTAGCATCATTCAAGCCTGCAAAACCAAAGTCGCCGAATACAAACTACAAGCCGAACAAGCCCGCAGACAAGGCGATTATGCCAAAGTAGCAGAATTGGAATATGGCAAAATTAAAGAGCAAGAAAACATACTCAAAAACGCCACCGACCAACTCAATCAGTTATCGCCCGACAAACGTATGACAGACGGTGAGGTTGATGCCAACGATATTGCCGAAGTTGTAGCCCGTTGGACGGGAATACCCGTAGCTAAAATGTTGGCCAGCGACCGCGAAAAATTACTCCGTTTGGAAGAAGAAATCGGCCAGCGCGTTATTGGACAAAAAGCAGCCGTAAAAGCTGTTTCAGATGCAGTGCGCCAAAGCCGCGCAGGCTTGCAAGATGCGGGCAAACCTATAGGTTCGTTCATTTTTATGGGAACTACAGGCGTGGGAAAAACCGAATTAGCCAAAGCTTTAGCGGAAGTTTTGTTCAACGACGAAAACGCGATTGTGCGTTTTGATATGTCCGAGTATATGGAAAAACAAGCCGTAGCGCGGTTGATTGGTCCTCCTCCAGGTTATATTGGTTATGAAGAAGGCGGCCAACTGACCAACGCCATCCGCCGTCGCCCTTATTCTATAGTTTTGTTGGACGAAATAGAAAAAGCTCACCCCGACACGTTCAATATTCTTTTGCAAGTTTTGGACGATGGGCGTTTGACTGATAACAAAGGGCGCATTGCCAATTTCAAAAACACGATAATTATTATGACCTCCAACACAGGTGCTGATATTATCCGCGAGAATTTTGAAGGATTGGAAGACGCTCCCGAACCCAAACGCAGCGACATTATAGAAACCACCCGCTTGGAAGTGATTGAGGCGATGAAACAGTTTATGCGCCCCGAATTTATCAACCGTATCGACGAAAAATTGATGTTCACACCATTGAACCGAGCAGAGATTTTCCAAATTATGCAGTTGATGTTCAAAAGTATCAAAAAACGCGCCACACAACAAGGTTACGGGTTAGAAATGAGCGATGAAGGAGCTACTTGGTTGGCAGATTTGGGTTACGAGCCTGTATTTGGTGCGCGCCCTATGAAGCGAGTATTGCAGCGCGAAATCATCAACGAATTGTCAAAAGAAATGCTTTCGGGCAAATTTGTGCCTGGCGATACGATATTGATAGATTTGGACAAAGTGCGCCAAAAACTTACTTTTGTTAAGAAAATTTAACAAAAATTTATAGTTTAAAAATAGCTAAAAGGCTAAAAAAGCCAGAAATGAAGAGAAAAATGCAGAAAAGTGAAAAAAATATAACAAAAACATAGTTTTTTTTTAACAAAATTCATTTTTTTACGTTTCATAGGAAACCCAAAATATCAAAAGCTAACTTTGACAAGGTTAGCTTTTTTTATATGGATAAATCTTTCATTTCTCCAATCTAAATTTTTTCGTTGTGGCTAATTATTATATCAAAGATTTGGAAACGCTGTCAGGCATCAAAGCGCACACCATACGCATTTGGGAGCAGCGTTATGGGCTGATAGAACCTCAGCGCACAGGCGGGAACATTCGCTACTACACAGATGATGACCTAAAATATATTTTGAACATTGCATTTTTGAATAAAAACGGGCTTCGGATTTCTCAAATTGCTCAAATGAGTAGAGAAGATATTAATAAAAAAGTAGCGACCATTTCTACCGACAACAGCGAAAACAGCAGCCATTTGCAGACGCTAACGATGGCTATGATGAACTTGGACTTCGACCTATTTGAGCAAGTTTTGTTCGCTAATGTGCGCAAAAACAACTTAGAAAGTACTATCATAGAACTCATACTACCCTTTTTGGAAAAAATAAACCTACTTTGGGTAACAGGCGCTATCAATACCGTACACGAACAATTTGTACATAATTTATTTAGAAAAAAACTTTTGTCAGCAGTCGCTTCCCTACCCAAACCTGATAGCAAAACTAGCGTAATGTTGTACCTAATGGACGGAGAAGAGACAGAAATTATCTTGGTAATCGTACAATACCTGCTCAAAATAAGAGGCTTACAGGTTATATATTTAGGTCAGCACATCAATTTGGAAGACTTGGAAATTGCATATAAAATAAAAACCCCAGCCTATGTATTTACTAGCATATCTGAGCATCATCCCAAAACTTCCATACAAGATTATGTCAATCAGCTGTCAAAAGTCTGTGAAGAATCTAAAATTTTGCTTACAGGTTATCAAGTGCTAAACTTACAAATGGAAAACCAATCAATAGAAATTCTAGAAGATTTTTATGAAATGATTTATTATTTTAATAAAATTCCAAAATAATAATTGGTACAGCCCTTTCCCAACAAGAAAGGGTTTTTTTGTGTTAATTTTTTGTTATTTTAGCCACAACTATCTATATCTACAAACGATTAGCTTAGTTTTGCAGGATATTTTCTAATCCATTAAAACATAAATAAATGATGCGCATACTTTTTTCGCTTTCAGCCGCTTTTTTATTAATAATTGGTTCAGCTTTTACCATTATTTATAACCAAAATTGGCAAATAGCCAACAATCACCAAATCAAATTTTCTACCCACAAAGCAGAAGGTAATTTCAAAACATTTAGTGGCGAACTTGTATTCAATGAAAGCAATTTGGCTGCTTCGTCGTTTAATGTACAAATAGAAGTGGCCAGTATCAACACAGGCAATGCCTTAAAAAACAATCACGCCAAAAGTGCAAAATGGTTTGATGCCAAAAAATATCCTTACATCAAATTTGTGTCTACAGCCATCAGCAAAAGTGCCACAGGATTTGAAGCCAAAGGCGACTTAGAAATGCACGGGGTCAAAAAACAAATTAGCATCCCATTTAATTTTAGCAACAATAGTTTCAAAGGCAAATTTGAGGTCAATCGCAAAGATTATGGCATTGTGGGTGTGGGCGATGTTGGCAATACTGTAGCTTTGGATATTACTGTACCCGTTACCAAAAAATAAGAATATGAATCCACTTTTAAAACTATTGCTTTGGGGTATTTCGTCCGCTATTTTGTCTGGCTCTATTTGTATGTTTTACAATAGAATGCACCAAGAAGCTTCAGCTACAGATTATACTGAGGTATTGAATGTTTATGGAATGTATGGCGCTAGTATGATAGGCTGTGTTTTGGCGGCCTTAGGTTATTGGATATTGACTTTGATAAGCTCCAAATGGGTGGATATTATACACAACAGTATTTTTTTAGCGATTTCAATGGCTAGTTTTTATCCAGTATTTAGCTTTACTTTTCCTGAAGGTTCAGAATTAGACCCAGCACTTTTTTTAAGTTTGGCTGCGCCTATGCACTTTGTGCCTATGTTGGCTTGGTTGATGCTAAAACCTTTGTTTGAACATAATAAAGCAACGAATTAAAAAAAATATCAAAAAATGGGATTTATACCCAACTTTTATTCATAAAAGCCGTTTTAAGCTATATTACTTCCAAATAGCTTTTACTAACCGTCTTTATGACTAATTTTTGATATTTTTTCTGCGTATGGGTACAAAATTTACACACTTATCCAGCCTGTTTCAGATGTTTCGGCTAATTCCACTAAGCCAACATTTTGCCCTAATTCGTTTTTTCAAACAACACGAAAAAGAAATTGAACAATTACCCACAGAGGAGCACATTACGATGTTGGCTTACTTTGTAGATGCCTTACACCAAGAAGGCGGTCAAGACACAGCGCTGATTAAAAATGCTGAAGATTTGCTTCAATTATCTATTTTACACAACTTACAATTTGTAGATGGAGAAGATATTTATCTGCGGACGCTTTACCAAAAGACTATAGCACATTTGCGCCTCAATCAGCTAGAAAAAGCTACCAAAATAGCCAGACAATTGCTACACCTTGCACCACATAGCCGCCAATACAGACAATTGTTGCAGGAATGTTTGCTGTTAAATCGTCCAAATTGGGTTAAAAATTGCTTTGGTTTAGGTATTTTTGCTTTGGCTGCTGCTATCAGTTTTTCAGTTACCAATATCTTATTTATAGAATCCTTTTATTATAATTGGTTGATAATCAGCCAATTGTTTGAATTTTCTGCTTATGGTTTATCTGTTCTTTTCCTATTGGCGGGGTTGTTTGGACATTATTATTTTGTGCAAATGCAGGTCAAAAAAGAGCTAATTTTATAACGCTACTATTTGTTTTTACTTTTGATACAACACAAAAGCCCTTCCTCGTCCGAGAAAGGGCTTTTTTTATGCTCATTAAGCGAATAAATTAATGTCTTTGCGCACAGCTACTAAGTTTTGAAAAGCGAATAGTTCGTGTAAATACTCATTCGCAAAATTCATTTCCAACACCCCTTGAGGCAGCAGCCGATATAGGCGATAATTGGGCGCGAGCAAACTGCGAATATCTCTAAAAAAAGTGCGGCTGGCTATATTCGTTTCCCCAAATTCTATCTGCATAATCGCAATTTTTTGCGTTTCAATCCATTCTTTTGCGCCCTGTAGCGCGGATAATTCGTGCCCTTCTATATCTATTTTGAAAAAATCCACATTATCAATTCCCGCTTCTTTTGCCCATTGGTCAAAGCTAATCAGTTGAATTTCAGTCTGTTGAATTTGGCTTTTGTGAGTTTGGCTAATCGTATCGGCGTATAAAGTAGCGTGTTCAGAACCTTGCGCGCTGACGTGGTCGTAAATAACCGCCGTTTGTGTCTCGGCGGATAAGCCTTTATTAACACATTGTATATTAGCTTGTTGTGCAAATTTTTGCTGCAAGCGAGCGAAAGTTTTGGGATGCGGTTCAAAACAATAAATCTGCCCTTGATAACCCAATTTCAAACACGCTTGCGCATAATCGCCCTCGTTTGCGCCCACATCAAAGATATTTTTGGGCTTATATTTTTGCAAAATCGTTTTTAACAAAAACGCCTCTCCACTCGCTTCAAAAGATTGGTGATTGAGTAAGCCCAACCCTTTCATACCAAAACGGAGTAGCAATTCATTCCATTTTCTAAAAAAAGGTCTTGCGAACAAAAATAAATAAACGCTATAGATAAAATTTTTCATCGTTCAAAATTCAGTTTTAAATAATTTCCACCTTGCGCGCCAAACGGATAGGATTAAGTGCGCGAGTATTAACACTAAAGCTAATTCTAGTCCAATAATTGCCCTGTGATTGCAACTGGCGGGATAAATCCGTGTTGGAAACTACAGGAAAATAAACCCCAGCCATTCCATTAACTATATCCAACATAAAGCCGCCATTATAGAATAAAGTTTGGCTAATGCTTTGTATTTGCAAAGAAGGTTCTGAATTTACAAAATAAGCCACATCAAAATAAGGTTTTATTCTCAACCATTTCATCCCAATATGCAGGCGGATAGGAATAGCCGTTTTGAAATTGGCAGCTATCAAAAATTTATTCGTATGTCCATCATTCACCGCACGCGCTATTGGGGTTTTAAACCCGCCTTCCTGCAAGGAGATTTGTTGGGAGAAAAATCCCGTTTGTTGGCTTCTACCCAAAAACAAGTTGTCATATTGATAATCAGTAACATTGCGACTTGCCAACTGTAAAGGAAACGCGCCAAAAATTCTGTCTGTGTGCGCAATAAACCCGCCAGCGAACAAACGAATATCAGCAGCAGAAAACGCATTATACATAAATCTGTGATTAGATTCTGTGCTTAGTTTTAAATAGTGTTGGGTTTGGTTAAATGATTGATAATTAGCGTATTCCAACACAGCCAGCGCGCTATAAGGGTTTAATTTTCTACCGTTGCTAATGCTATATTGCAATCTGTGCGTGCTGCGCCATTTGTAGGTTTTATCATTTACTGCAAAATAAACCGTATCTGGGCTAACCACAGAGGTAAAAACGGGGCGTTCTTCGCCAAAAACGAGATTTTGAAAACTAATTTCTTGTCTTAATTTGCTATTTCTGCGCTTGCGGGGCAATTCCAACTCTACGAAATTTTGTAAACGTACATATCGGGTTTGGTAATCATATTGCTCATTTTTGAAATAATGATAACTGCGCGCCGAAAACCCTATAGTTAGTCTTTGATAGGGTAAATGCTGACTTGGCAGGTGATTATATTGAATATCAGCCATTCCCACCAAATTTTTGCCACCAAAACCAAACATAGGGCTTATAATATACTGCCACTTGCGCAAAGGTAAAGGGGAATTGTAAGCAGCCAAACCCAGCATAAACCCGTCGTAACGGTTGTAGCCCAATATAGGTAATAAATTTAAGCGTTTGGCGGTCAATTTTCTAAAATTGGGGATAAGCCCAACGGTAAATTTTTCCTTTTTGTTGTTGCTCGGTTGAATATCGGGAACGTTGTTGTAAGCGTCCAATTGCACTACAGTTTGGGTGGAAGCCGCTATGACAATGTTCGTGTCTTGGTTGGGGCGCAAATTTTTAACCCAAATCGCTTGTTCGGTAGAATTGGTGTCGTATTTATGGTTTAGGCTTATCGGAATGGTCAATTCGCCCTTATTTTTGACCGTGATATAAAAACTATCTTTTTCAAACCGCTGGCGCGTAATCGCATAATCTATAGTTTTGGTTGTTTGTAGCCAATCTTTGAAAAACCAATCCAAATTCTCGCCCGTTTCTTGCTCAAAAACCGCTTGCAAATCGGCTGGGCTGGGATGGCGATATTTCCATTTATCAAAATACTGATGCAGAATATAATCCATTTTTTCCGTACCCAAATAACGCTCCAAATGGCGCAATAACATAGTCGGTTTGGCGTAAGCCGTCAGATAATAATTGATAGGCGTGGCGTCTTGCGAGTGTGTACAAACGGGCTGCTCTTCTCCCCTACGCGCTTGGTACAAAAACGCCAACTGTTTTTGGTCTAACATTTCTTTGGACAAATACGCATCTTCATAACGAGATTCTACATAAGAGTTGAAACCCTCATCCTGCCAAGCATTTAGCCGCTCATTGCTGCCCAAAATCCCATAAAACCAGTTATGTCCAACCTCGTGCATAATCACCACTTCTAACGCACGTGCATCGCCCGATAAACCAATAACCGTAACAGTTGGATATTCCATTCCACCACCAGCACCGAGTGCAGATTGCACAGCCGTAACTTGATTGTATGGGTAAAAGCCAACTACGTTTGAGTAAAAATCTACAGAGCGTTTGAGGTATAAACTTGCATCTTGCCACAAATCGGCTTCTTCTTTGCTAAACATCGCGTAAGTCGTAACCATTTTACCATTTTTGAGCTGAACGCTGTCTATTAGCACAAAATAACGCTTATCTGCAAAAAAAGCGAAATCGTGGGCGTTTTCTATCTTATAAGTTATCGTTTTAAACGTTTTGGAGGAGACGGGGAAAGTGTCTTGCAGGTTTTTGGGATTTATACTTTTGAAATCGTAAGCTTTGGTAAAATCGGCTCTTTTTTGTAAGAACTCTTTTTCCGATTGGTTTTGCAAATCCCCAGAAGCCCCCACCACATAATTTTCGGGCAAGGTTAAGCTAACTTCAAAACTGCCATATTCGCTATAAAATTCCCCTTGGTTCAAATAGGGCATTTCGTGCCAACCTTCGCGGTCATAAACGGCGGGTTTGGGATACCATTGGGTAATTTGATAAGATTGCTCCACGTGTCCGAGTCTTGAAACCGATTTGGGAATTTTCAACCGCATCGGGCTGCTAATTTCCACACTTTGGTTGGGCGCAAGCGGCGTAGCCAATTCAACTTTAGCTATATCAATAAAACCATCTTTAAACTGCCAATTCAATTTTTGATTATCCGCTTTAAACTCCAAACTATCAATATAGCCGCGCGCTTCTTCCTTTTCAAAATACCAACCCAAATTGCCATCTGCTGTGAGTTGTCGCCCTAAGGCTGTATTTCTATTCTTATAAGCGTTGGGGTATAAATGCAAATAGATAAACTTGAGCGTATCAGGCGAATTATTTTGGTATTTCATCGTCCATTGCCCGCGCAAAAAATGCTTTTCATCGTCCAAAGTTACCGCTATTTTATAGTCAGCTTGTTGTTGAAAGTAGTTTTTTTGAGCAGCAATTTCATTAAAAGCAATACATAAAAAACTTATTATCAGTAATTTGTAAAAATTCATACTAAAAATTTTAAAAATAAAAATAAAAATAAAAGCGCAAAAATACAAAAAGGGTTTATAACTTTGCAGTAAGGTGTTTATTTTCTACTAATTATGCAAAAAATGCTCTTGGCTTTGGCCTTATTTATGATGATTTTAATCCCAATTACGCTGTTGGCTCTGCCCAAAACTTATTTTGATGAAGGAACGGCTATTTGTCTATCGCGGGTTATTTTGGATATAGAATGTCCAGCCTGCGGGCTTACGCGCGCTTGTATGCGCCTAATTCATTTTGATTTTAGAGAAGCTTATTATTTCAATAAAATGAGTTTTATAGCTATGCCTTTATTATCTTGGTTATGGGCTAAGTACTTTTGGCGTAATTTGAAATTATTTCGGTCTTTATCATAAAAAAAACCTCTATCTTGTTCGGATAGAGGTTTTTTATTTTTATAGCTTTAAGGTTTTGTTATCGTATGATTGCAATAGCCACCGCCTGGTTCTAAAGGAGTACCCATACTTCCGCAACCACAACCACCGCCTTTCAGAAAAGTACATTTACTACAATTTACACCTGTGCAACTTTCACCCATAGGAGAAAATGGTGTGTGATAGCCGCCTGCCCGCATTTCTAAATCTACTTTTAAAATTACCGCTTTGCCTTGTATTGTGCCTTGCGCAGTAAGATAGTACAAGCCTTCTTCATCTGTCCAAAGTTGAAACGAGTTGGGATTACTATTCGCAAAAATTTCAAATTGGGTAAAACACGCCACTAAAACATTTTGAGCGGCTACAATCACCACATTCCCATTTTGTACTTCAGCAATTCTTGCCGTTGGGTTGCTTTGCGCATTGGCATCATAGCTAAAAAATGCACAAAAAAGTGCAACGAATAAAACGATTTGTTTCATTTGTAATAAAAATTAATAGATGAATAAAATTGCGCTTTTTTGCAACGAAAAGCTATAAAAACATAAATCAGGCTTCATAAGAACATCAATTAAATGGGTTGTAACCAAATAAAAGACGTTTTTATACTTGCGCAAGATTTAAAACCTAATCTATATTTTTACTGATGCAAAGGTAAATTATTATTTTCAATCAACCAAATTTTATTTAAAATTATTTTTAGCGTTTTATATTTTTGCACCAAATTTTATTTTGAAATAAAAAAAAATTACATAGCAATGATAGTCTTTTTTATAAGAAAGCAAACTATTAAGATACAAATATGGAATTTTTGCAAATTTTATACTAATTTTAATTAGTTTTAGCAAATTTTATACAAGTATTCAAAAAACCTTGTTAGCTTAAATTAAAAGCTATATAAAAGTCTTTAACAAATTAACTATTTAGCCAAATAATTAGCAAAGTGCTGCAAACGGTGTAAAGTTTCAGTTTTGCCAAAAATCGCCATCATCTCAAACACAGAAGTTCCCTGCATCTGCCCAGACAAAGCGAGGCGCAAGAAAGCTAAAACTTCTTTGGTTTTGAGTTGGTGTTTTTGTATAAATTCCATCACTAAATCGTGCAAATGCGTTTCGGTAAAATCGGCAGTTTCACCTATACCAGCAATCAATTCCACAAAAGCAGCTTTCAAATCAGGATAACGTTCAACCAACTTTTTGATATTATCTTGATTGGTTTTCAACGCATTAGACAAATCCCGTTTTTTACCCTCGTTGGTTTCTTTGGCTAATTTGGCTTGCAAATCTTTATGCTCAAAATCGGGTAAGTGGAAAAAATACTTGCCTTCGTTGTAATAATCTGCCAAGAAATAAACCCGCTCTTTAAGCGCGTTGGCTACTTTGGCTAAATAATTATCATCGTGTTGCGCTTGCAAATCTGCGGGCAAAAATGGGCGAATTTTAGCGGCTAAAACTGCGTTGTCGTACTTCATCAAATACTGTTGATTAAACCACTTGGCTTTATCAAAATCAAAACGCGTTCCCGCTTTAGTGATGTTTTCAATTTTGAAATGGCTAATTAATTCATCTAAAGTGAAGAACTCGCGATTGTCGTTATTAGACCAACCTTGCAAGGCTAAAAAGTTAAGTACGGCTGCAGGTTCAAAACCCCATTCGCGGAAACCTTTGATAAAAGCGTCGTCGCCCTCTACATTTGGCAGCACGAAGTCTAAAGGAAATACGGGAATACCAAATTTAGCCCCGTCGCGTTTGGATAATTTTCCCTTTCCGTCAGGGCGTAAAATCAACGGCAAATGCGCAAATTGGGGCATAGATTCTTGCCAACCAAAACCTCTATACAACAACACGTGCGTGGGCGTACTTGGCAACCATTCTTCGCCGCGTATGACGTGGGAAATTTGCATCAAATAATCATCCACTACGTTGGCGAGGTGATAAGTGGGCATTCCGTCCGATTTTAGCAAAACCTTGTCGTCTAATTCGTTGCTATTGTATTGAACGTGTCCGCGGATTAAATCGTCAAAAGCTATAATTTCGTGAGGAGCGACACGCAAGCGGATAACATAAGGCAAATTTTGAGCCAATAATTCTTGCGTTTCTTGCGCCGAAAGATTTACAGAGTTGCGAAATGGATAAGCCGCATAAGCATTATAACGAAACCCTTTATTGCCTTTGGCTTCTTCATCAGCCCGCAATTGTTTGAGTTCTTCTTCTGTATCAAAAGCATAATAAGCCTTTCCATTTTTGACCAACTGTTCCGCATATTGGCGATACAAAGGTTTTCTGTCCGATTGGCGATAAGGCGCAAAACTACCTCCTGCCAAAGGGCTTTCATCTGGCTGCAATCCCAACCAAGCCAAAGCTTCCATAATATACTGTTCAGCACCAGCCACAAAACGGGTTTGGTCTGTGTCTTCTATTCGGACAATAAACTGCCCTTTGTGCTGATGAGCCAATAAATAATTGTAGAGCGCGGTGCGAACGCCACCTATATGTAAAGCACCAGTAGGAGAAGGTGCAAAACGAACACGAACAGTTTTGTTCATTATTAGGGATTAAAAAAGGTTAAAAATTGGGTTTAATAGACAATCACGGCTGAAAAACGCTGCAAAATTCTATATTTTCTGGTAAATAAAGGCTAAAAATTAAAAAAAGCAAAAAAAAAATAGCCTTTTTTTTTGAAAAATGTATTTTTTTTCAAAACTTGCTTAGTTTTGCGGTTCTAAAAATAGAAAATAAAACATTTACCTATAAAACTAACCTTAAAATTCAATTCGCCAAAATATGTTTAGATATGTACTAAAACGATTTCTGATATTTATCCCAACGTTATTTGTTATTTCGTTGTTGATATTTGGATTAAGCAAATTAGCCCCAGGCGACCCAGTTGAATTATTGCTAAAAGGAGGCAGCAACGCAGGCAATACAGGCCAACGCGCTGATTTGGAGTCAAGCGAGGATGATTATCAAAACAAAGCCAAACAATTAGGTTTAGACAAGCCTACTTTTTATTTTGCGCTAAGTGCAGCCGCTTATCCCAAGGATTTGTACAAAATTAGCAAACAAATACACCGCGAAAATATAAGCCGCCTAATTAGCTTGTATGGCAACTCAGAAGCGGCTATGGCTTATTATCAAGCTCTGCGCGCTATGCAATTAGCTTGTGCAGACTTGCCGTCGGAAGCGGATTATGATAGTAAAAAGAAAATAAGAGATGCCGTTGACGAATTATTTTTTCGCTACAACAACGAAGATGTCCAGCGCCTACTTGATGTGATAAAAGAAGCTTTGAGCCATCCCACGACCAGCACAGCCCAACCTGTTTATGATAAATTGGCAACGGCATACAAATTTATGCAGGACAATCCAACAAGACATTTGTTGTACATACCTTCTATAAGTTGGTACGGTTTTGCCAATCAATACCATACTTGGATGTTTGGCGATATGCCGTGGCTTTATTCTATCGATAGCACTCCTTACCGCCAAGTAGCGGATTTGGGCGCGCGTATGGATGCATTGGGCAAAAATAGAGATAGTTTAAATAAAGCTCTTAAAAATATAAAAATTCGCGCAAGTGTTTATACCGCCGATTTAGCCAATCCGTCCGCCGCTATCTCCGCCGATAGTTTGAGAGGAATGATTAGCCAACTCACAGCCGACAGCAGCCGTTTGACAGCTGAAGTGGCTAGCTTCAACGACAAGATAAAAACCTTATCTGATGAGCGCGATGCCATCAAAAAAACCTTAGTTACTTACACAGGGAAAGGATTTGTACGCGGTGATTTTGGTACTTCTTACAAAGACAATCGCCCTGTGGCTACCAAGATGAAAGAGGCTTTATTTTGGACAATTATTATGAATTTCTTGTCTATATTCTTGTCTTATATTGTTTCTATACCTTTGGGGGTACAAAGTGCAGTTTGGAAAAAGAACACTTTACAATTTTTCACCTTTGCAAGTTATCCAACGATAATTATTGCTACAGTAGCCAATGTGTTGATAGCTAGTTTTACCTTTTGGGGTATGCCTAAATGGGCATTTACATTGGGTATGGCTATAATTGTAGCGGTTATGATTTTAATAGAATTGATAAAAAATACAGCATATATTAGAGAAAGTAAAGGATTTCTAGGCAAAACTTGGGCTATTATTTATACCATTTCTATGGCTATGTTGTTGATGTGGTTATGGATTTTGGTAGAAATGTTGTTGGCTGCTGCTGTGATTGTGGTAATGAAATTCCCGATAATGACTGGTTTAATTGTAGGTTTTGTATTAGCTGTTTCTTTCTACAATCGCCGCCAAAAGAATGAACTTCCCAAGCAAGCGAATGTATTTAATGACGGTTTGGGTAATTTTAGATTTGGCAAATCAGGTTTGCAAGCTCGCGGTAGTGTTTTGGACAACATAAGCACAACCACCTTGTTTGTATTGTACTCTTTGCCTTCGTTTTGGATAGCTATGATTTTAATCATATTTTTGACCACAGTTAGTTATGGGTTGAGTTGGTTTCCTTCGGGTGGCGCACAAAGTTTGAATATAGCGATGGCAACAGGGGCAAATTATGGCAAATATGGAATAGGCACTCGCTTTTTGGATATATTGCACCACTTAATTTTGCCTGTGGTATGTATGACTTATGGCTCGTTTGCATTTTTGTCTCGGCAAATGCGCGGTAGTATGTTGGGGGTGGTCAAACAAGATTATATTCGCACGGCTACAGCCAAGGGTTTGAGCGAAGACAAAATAATCTGGAAACACGCTTTCCGCAACTCTTTGTTTCCTATCATTACGATGTTTAGTTCTGTATTCCCACGTGCTTTATCTGGTTCTATCGCTATAGAATCTATTTATAACATACAAGGTATGGGCTTTTTGTCCTTGGAAGCTATCAATGGGCGCGATTGGCCTATAGTTTTTACGGTGGCATTATTGGCAGCTATTTTGACTATGATAGGCAATTTGGTTTCAGATATTTTATATAGTGTAGCTGACCCGCGTGTTACGTTCAAATAATTGCTTATATTTTTGGCTCATCAATAGCATTTTATAAGCTTTTGCCCACATTTT
Organism: Chitinophagales bacterium; assembly: GCA_013297745.1. Classification (GTDB taxonomy): domain Bacteria; phylum Bacteroidota; class Bacteroidia; order Chitinophagales; family Saprospiraceae; genus JAAFIM01. The sequence continues at coordinate 48,345 of JAAFIM010000014.1, forward strand.
TTATTATAAAAACATTCCAATCTAACTATAAAAATTATGTTATTTTTTTGGAAAACTAAAAAAGTAGCTGACATAGCCGCGCAAGAAGTACCTCAAGATTATTGGTCTATTGTGCGTCGTCAATTTGCTAAAAACAAATTAGCTGTTTGGTCGCTACGACTTTTTTACGGAATTTTATTCATAGCTTTATTCGCTAATATACTAGCCAACGAAAAACCTTTATACTGTAAAATAGATGGACAGATTCATTTTCCTGTATTCCGTCAATGGTTAGTAGATTTGAATATAGCAGAATGGGAAGATAAATTTGTGCTCAAACGTTGGCACGAACACAACTATGAGTCTGCCATTTTTCCACCCATTACTTATTCGCCCAATACGATTGACAAAAAAAATCTAACCTATACCAGCCCTTTCCAAGAACAAAACTTATCCCCTTATTGTAGAAAACACTATTTGGGTACTGATGCTTTGGGGCGGGATGTAGCTGCTGGTATGATACACGGCACGCGTACAGCTATGCTAGTAGGTTTGATATCTATGTCTATAGCCACGTTAATTGGTATTTTCTTTGGTGCTATAGCTGGATATTTTGGCGATGACCGTATGAAAGTAAGCCGAATTCGTATTATTTTAAATATATTAGCTGCCATTGCTTCTGTTTTTTACGCTTTTATTGTGCGCGGTTATAATATAGCAGATGGACTAAATAATGGGGAGTTGTTTTTACAAATAGGCATAATAGTGGGTATAATTGCTGGTATTTTTACGGTAGCTAATTTATTGGCCGCTGTTTTGAAAAAAATACCTTTCTTAGGCAAAAAAGTATTAATATCTGCTGATTTATTGATTATGCGGTTTATAGAAGTGGTCAATTCTATACCTGTGTTGATTTTGATATTGTGTATAGTAGCGATTATCAAAAACCCATCTTTAACATACGTTATGGTGATTATAGGTTTGGTGAGTTGGACGGGCATAGCGCAATTTATACGTTCGGAATTATTGCGGGTACGTCGCTTAGAGTACATAGAAGCAGCCCAAGCCTTTGGTTATTCTGAATGGCGAATTATTACCAAACACGCCATACCTAATGCGTTAAATTCTGTGTTGATAACTATAGCTTTTGGTATTGCATCGGCTATTTTGACAGAATCGTTTTTATCCTTTTTGGGGGTAGGCGTACCGCCAGAGCAAGTTACTTGGGGTTCATTATTGAGCGCAAGTCGCGAGAAATCTGAAGCGTGGTGGATGGCTGTATTTCCTGGTGTAGCTATATTTATTAGCGTTACCATTTTCAATTTAATAGGTGAAGGTTTGTCAGAAGCCTTAGACCCTCGTTCCAAACAATAGCTTTGATAAGCATAAAAAAAACCTCTATCCGCAATGGTAGAGGTTTTTTTATTTATACATTACTTGGGGCGTTGTGACAAGACAAGAAAAGCATAAAATAATTTGCATTGTTTTTTCTTTTTCAGTTTGGTCATTATCATAGACAACATACCCGATTCAGAACCGCCACTTGATATATACACGGTAGCATTATTATTCACTTCTCCCTCCAAACAATCATCAAAAGCTAAGTGATTTAAGTTTTCAATTTCTACCATAGCAGCAAACAATAAATTTTGTTTTTCGGCAGAAAGAGAGGCTATATATTTTTCTGCTTCTGCATCGCCTTTTTTCTGCATTTTGTCCAAAATTTTGACCAACTCTTTGTCACTACTCCCGCTATGACTTTTATTGAAACAATAGCACATTTGGCTAGCGACTTGGTCGCCTAATTTGTCTAGCTCTTTTTTGGAAGCTTGGGCTTGATTGTAACCCAAAAAGCAAAGGCTACACAACAAAACACAAAAAAATCTAATCATTATGATATGAATTTAAAAAATAAAAAAATGGCTAAAAGTGGATTTCGTGGAAAAAAAAAGAAATAAATGTTCCACGATTAAAATAAAATACTATCTTTGCGGCTAAATTTTTTTATTAAACATAGCACAAAAATGGGAAAAGTAATAGCTGTAGCCAATCAAAAAGGAGGAGTAGGCAAAACTACCACCACTATCAATTTGGCAGCCAGCTTGGCAATTTTAGAATATAAAGTTTTGGTTATAGATTCTGACCCTCAAGCCAATGCCACTTCTGGCTTAGGTGTCCGCATCAGCGACAAAGACTCGAGCCTTTATGATTGCCTCATCAATGACGTCAACGCTCGCGAGGTGATTGTAGCTACCGATACGCCTTCTTTATCTTTATTGCCCTCACATATTGGATTGGCTGGGGCAGAAATAGAGTTGATTAGCAAAATACAAAGAGAATTTATACTCAAAAAAATAATCGACGCTATCAAAAACGATTTTGATTTTATATTCATCGATTGTTTGCCTTCTTTGGGTTTGCTTACGGTCAATGCGCTCACAGCTGCCGATTCGGTAGTTGTGCCTGTACAATGCGAGTATTTTGCGTTGGAAGGATTGGGCAAATTGATGAATACAGTGCGTTTGGTCAAAGGACAGCTCAATCCACGCTTGGATATAGAAGGAATTTTATTGTCTATGTATGACAGCCGCCTACGTTTGGCCAAAGAAGTGGTAGAAGAAGCCCGCAAGTATTTTGGCGAGCGCGTTTTTCAAACTATCATCCACCGCAATTCGCGTATATCAGAAGCGCCAGGTGAAGGCAAACCTGTAGCACTTTATGATGCCAACGGCAAAGGTGCAATTAATTTTTTTAATCTAGCTGCCGAAATTCTCAAAAAAAATAATTTGCCTAGCAATGGAGCTGACCGAAAAATAGCTGGCATAAGCGTAGAACCAGAAATAGAAGATAATTCCGCTATTGAGTAGTTGTTTGGCTTTTTTGTAGCAAGTATCACGATTTTTTGTAACAAGATTTTTTTGTAGCAAGTATCACGATTTTTTGTAACAAGATTTTTTTGTAGCAAGTATCGCGATTTTTTGTAGCAAGATTTTTTTGTAGCAAGTATCGCGATTTTTTGTAACAAGATTTTTTTGTAGCAAGTATCACGATTGGGTACAATCTTACTACTTTTCATCTTGTTACTTGCTACTTTTCATCTCAATACAACAAACAAATCAACTCACACAATTTTTGCAAACGCCCTCTATCAACAACTGCCAACTTTGGGCTATATAAGCAGCGGGAAGTTCTATTTTGGGGATTAAGGTTTCTTCCAAACAAAAAGTAAGTGAGCAAACCGAACATTTAAAATGGGCGTGGTTGTGATGATGCGTATGAGCTTCTTTGTCCTTATGTGGCAAATCGCCTTCGTGTTCGTGGCTACAATGGTCGCGACAAAGCGCATAATTGGCAGAATCATTATCATTCAAAACCTTGTGTATTAATTTTACCTCTTCAAACGACTTGAGCGTCCGATAAATCGTAACACGGTCATAAGCACCGTTCAATAAGTTTTCTACGTCCTGATGGCTAATGGCGTGGTTGGTGTGTTGGAATAAATCCAAAACTGCTCTTCTTACAGCGGTATTTCGTAAGTGATGGTTTTTCAATACATTTTCCAACTGAATGCGGGGAGTTTTCATATAGGATAGTTTTAATGCGATACTAATATGCGCGCAAAAATAATAATTTTTTTATGAAACAAACAAAATTAAGCGACGGCACAGAAATATATTGTCTGCGAAGCCAAGAAGCTTTGGTATTGGATAGCCACGTGGAGGGTTATTTACAACACGGGATTATTATATCCGCCAACGACATTATTTTTGATGTGGGTGCAAATATAGGCGTTTTTGGTTTGCGTGCTTTCCAATCACAAAAAAATATCCGCGTTTTTGCCTTTGAGCCAATTCCCGATATTCATAAAATTTTGGCTGCCAACGCTTTAAAATTTGGGGGCAAGCAATATCACGCGCTCAATTATGGATTGTCTGACCAAGCGGGCGAACTCAATTTTACCTATTATCCCAACGCGCCTGCGCTTTCTACGGCACACAACGAAGATTGGCAACACCAACCCGACGAGTTCAAAAACGCTGTGGAAGGTAGCCTCCGCACCGCGCCGATGTGGTACGCGCGCTGGATACCCAAGTTTTTGAGCCGTTTTATTTCCAATAGATTGATGGCAAATTCGGTAGAAGTGCGTTGTCCTCTGCGTACAATTTCTGAAGTCATCGCTGAATACAATTTACCGCGTATTGATTTGTTAAAAATTGATTGCGAAGGGGCAGAATTGGCTGTTTTGCAGGGTATTAATAAAGCAGATTGGGCAAAAATCCAAAAAGCGGTGATAGAAGTTCACGATATAGACGGACGTTTAGATAAAATTAAAAACTTATTACAAACTAATGGTTTTCAACAAATTATAAGCGAAAAAGAAGCTGGTTTTGAAAAAACGAGTATGATAAATTTATTCGCGATTAGATAGTCTTTTTTAATGAAATATATTTTTTTTATAATTCTTAGCTTTTTTATAATTCTTCCATTCGCAGAAGCAGGTTGCGGTGCAAACTATTTAAACAAAACCGATTATTTATTCGCTAATCAGCCTATTTTACCTATAGAGCCTAGCAAAATAAATGATAAAAATTGGAAACATTTTTTTTATAAAAAACAAAATCTTCCCAAACAACAAAAAACAGAACAGCTAGAAGATGCGTTGTTTAACAGTTTTGTTGGGGTGTTTTTTTTGGGCTTAACCATTTTTTGTATAGGGTTTGCGCTCAATATAGTTTGGCTTTGGTGGCTTGGGCTAGCATTAGAAAGTTTTTTAATCATAATGGGATTAGGGCTTTTGTTTTGCTCGTTGATATTCAGCAAAGGCAAAGGCAATTTTCGTTATGGGCAATTGCTATTTTATCTATCAGGTTGGTCTGGTACGATAATTTGGTTCTTTTTTAAGGGTTTAGCCGCTTTAATTTTCGGATTAACGATGTCTATAAGTTGGCTGTGGATAGCTGGAGCCGTAGGTTTGGGGTTGGCGGTTATTTTGGGGCTTATTTATATCGAGTTGTTTAATTTATGGGTATAAACTAAAAATCTATGCGCTATTTTATCTTATTTTTTTGTTTGTTATTTGGACAAAATACCACAATTCAAGCTAATTATTCAGCAGCACAAATCGCTAATTATCAAATAGTTAGCGCGGAAGTAATTAATCCTATAGAACCGATTGAACCAAAAAAAAGTAAAAAATCCCGCCCGCAATTTGAGGATTGGAGCAGCGAAGAATGGGCTAATTTAGCCATTGTTTGCGTATCTATTTTTTTCTTTCTTGGTTTAATTTTCTTTCCTCCAGCATTTGTGGGGGGAATTTTGTGGTTATGCCAATTATCGTTGGGTTTGGAAGCGTTTGGGCTTTTGCTTTCTATTACAATGTTTTTTATTTTTGGGCGGTTGTACAGAGGTAGCAAGAATTGGGGCGATGGAGTAATAGTAGTTAGTTTTATCCTTGTGCCGTTATTATTTTTCATCCTCAAAGGGATAGAATTGATATATTTGGGCATAACGCTATCCATTTTAAGTTTGTGGGTAATTGGCATACCTTTAATTATACTCCCAATTATTTTCTACCTCATAACCCTTAACTAAGAAGAGCAGTTATGCGCTATTTTTTACTATTTTTATACCTTTTGCTAATGGGATTTTCTCCAACTATAGCAAACGCAGCCGTTGCACAAAAAAATTATTCTAGCCCCATACAGCCCAAATCGGTAATTAAAGCATCTAAGAAAGCGAAAAAAGTTGACCCTTACGTAATTATGGGCGTAATCTGTGGCGCAGTAACTATAGTAGCGGGTGCTTTTGCGCGGTTGCCTGTGATTTGGATAATAGGAATTGTTTTATTCACCGTATCTTTGGCTGGATTGATTTGGCTTTTAATTTAGAAGTTGTGAGATATTTATACTTATTTTTTCTACTCTTGTGCCATTGGAATACGTCCAAAGCTGGCGACATTCAACCGATAATAATCGCCGAAAATTTGGCAACAACAGAAACATATTGCCCGATAGAGCCTGTTATTGGCAAAAAACAAACAAAAAAGCAGCAAAAATTGCTAAAAATTGCCAAAAAACAGAACACTGCTTCATTTATAGAAATTGGCGTGCTGATTATCTTGCTCATAGCGTTGCCTATAATTTTAGGGTTGATAGCGGCAGCGATTGGCTTAGTGGTGGCTTTACCTTTTGGTTGGTTTTATGCCATACCTTGGTTGTGGATAACGGGCGCGGTTGTGCAAATTGGGTTGATTATTCTATGGATTTGGCAAGCTATAGCGAATTGGAAAAACCATCTTTGGGTTACAAAATATAACTACACCGAGCGAGGCTATACGCCCTATCAAAGCTTAATTTGGAACTTATTGGGCATCGCCTCTATCTTGTGCTTGGATGCAATTAGCTTGTTAATTTTGGGTATTTTATTCAATATCAACTGGTTATGGATAGGCGCGATTGTGGCAACTGTAGGATTTTTAATTTTAATTATCTATTTATCCGATTTCGTTTAATTACTGGAGTTATGCTTAAGACTTCATTTTAGTGCAAAAAAACTAAAAATTAAATAGGTTAGAAATTTTTTTGACGGCTTACGCCTAAAAAATTTATTTTTCTGTACTTTTTTGATGGCAAAAAAGTACCAAAAAAGCCAACGCCAAAAAGGCGTTTTTGCTTGTTTTGCTTCATTTTATTACGCAAAAAGCGCAAAACCGTCGCTACAAGCCGACGTTTTTTGCGTTGCAAAAAAGCTACTGCCCTCGCTGCGCTCGGTTGGTCGTCTTTCCGCGACATACGCTGGTTTTGGCGTCGCACGGCGAAAATTTAGCTTTCCAACTTGACTTTTATTACAAGATAGCTCAAGCATAACTCCAGTTAATTATTTTTATTATCAATAGATAAAGTTTATGCGCTACTTTTTACTGTTTTTTTATTTTTTAATGCTGGGTTTAACCGTTCCCACAATAAACGCGTCTGTAGAAAAAAGTCATTCTTATTCCGTTCAGTCCAAGCAAGTGTTTAAAGCAGCAAAAAAGATTAAATCCAAGCACACACCCAACGCTTACGAAATTATGGGTATGGTAGTATTCGCGCTTATTTTGGCAGCAACTGTATATTTTCGTGTAACAATAGCTTGGATGGCGGCAACTTTACTTTTTTTGGGTATGTTATTATTTCTAATAATTTGCCGTTGGACGTAAAAGATAGCACTACGGGATGAAATATATAATAGCTTTTTTTATTTTTCTAATTAGTTGCTCTGCTCAAGCTATCAATTTTGCTATTCCTAGCCAAGTGGGGAGTTCTACTAATCCTATCGAACCCATAAAACCCACAACTAAGCGGCTAAAATTTAAGCAAAAACCTATCGAAAATAAAACCAAAGGAAAAGAAAGCAGCTTAGATATTATCAACATATTTTTTGCAGTTTGTTTTCTTACGGGATTGGTTATATTTTTGCTAAGTTTTAGACTGGGTTTAATCGTACTTTTTTGGCTTTGGTTGGGATTTATAGCGATAGCTTTGGTTTGGTTGCTGGGTTTGAGTTTTTACGCGATAATCTCCAACAAGTTCCCAATTATTCCGATTTCAAGTTCGGGCATTTACGCCGTATTTTTTCTTGCGGGGTTGCTGTTGGTTTTGGTGGGCTTGTTGCTTGCTGCGGCTCCTTTTTGGATAATTGGCTCGAGCTTTTCTTTGTTGGCTCTTCTTAGTTGGGCGGTAGAAAAAATCTATCAAAATTCTAAAAAGCCAAAAAAAGAGAAAAAAAATACAAAACCTAAAGAAAAAATACATCCTATTCAATATGCAGGTTTAGGATTTTTTTTATTAATGGCACTACTTTTTATCCTTTTAGGCATACCTTATCTATGGCTGATACCTACGGTAGCTTTTATAGTAACCTCAATAGTGCTGTTAATTAATCATCGGCTATAAAGAGATTAATTATTTTGAAAAATATGAAATACCTGATTTATTTATTTATCTTATTGATTAGCTTTTTCGCACCTGCGCAAGCTATCAACGCTGCTATTCCTGTACAAATCGGCAGCTATAGCAATCCTATAGAACCTATCAAACCTAAAGCCAAAAATAAAGGTTATAAATTCAAAAACAAGCCTATCCAAAGCCAAAAGCAAGAAGAAGGCGACGGGATGATAATTTTCAGCAGCTTTTTTGCACTTTGTATGCTTGTGGGGCTGATTTTATTCCCGATTGGTTTGGGGCAAGGTTTAATCGTGCTAACTTGGGTTGGTTTGGGTTTGGTCGCACTTTGTTTTGCTTGGTTGGTTGGGTTGGCCATTTACGGGATGATATTAGACAACTGGGACGCACTATTGCCTTTCATTATCTCAATTTTTGGTATTCCAATCCTATTATTTTTCACCGGATTATTATTACTAATTTCGGGTTTATTGATTGCATCTGCGCCCATTTGGATAACAGGCGCTGCTATATTATTGGTTGGTGCTGTTTTATTATCTATATTATTGTATAAATTAGAAAACTCCTAGCATTATTATTTTTTGAAATATACAAGCCCCTAACTTTATTATAAATCTATTCCATCTCTAAAATGATTACTCCGCATTCTATTATTCTAAAAACACAAGGTCAAGAGATTAAAATCACGGCCATTTCTACAGGTCAAGTAGCTGTCGCACAACGTTTTAAAGAGGCGCGATTTAGCGGTTTATTTGCTAAGTTAGATTTTCTAATGGATAGTTCTTTCACCGAATTTATGCCTATTTGGATTTGGGTGATAGAACATCCCGAAGGATTATTTATTATAGATACAGGCGAAACTGCTGACATCAATAGACCCGATTATTTCGACCCAGCTGGTTTCTTTATGAAATGGGTTAATACTAAACGGTTTAAGTTTAAGGTAAATACATCGGAAGAGATTAGAAACCAGCTTGCTAATTTATCAATTGACTATCAATCAGCTACAATCATAATCACCCATTTGCACGCCGACCATATTGATGGATTACACTATTTTGAACACAATCCAGTCATTATGAATAAGTTGGAATGGGAAAAACCGTTTGGACATTTGCCTCATCTTATCCCCAAATGGCTAAATCCAACTTTGATTGAATGTAATCATACCTATAAACATTTTCAAAAAGTACAATTTTTGACCCCACAACAGGATTTAATGTTAGTCGCTACTCCAGGCCACACACACGGACACAGTTCTGTGCTGCTCAAAACAGATTCAGGTTATATATTTTTTGCTGGTGATGTATCTTATAATCAACAACAACTAATTGACAATAAATTTTCAGGGGTTTTAACCAGCAATAAAGTGGCAAAAAATACTTTTGAAACAATCAAAGCTTTTGCCAAGGATAACAAAACCGTTTATTTGCCCTCTCACGATGACAATGCTATCGAGCGATTAAAAAATTTAACCTTTTTATAATTTTTGATAAAATTTTATACAATAAAACACTTTGGCAGGCATTTACGTACACATTCCTTTTTGCAAACGCGCTTGCAATTATTGCAATTTTCATTTTTCTACAGTTTTGAAGCTAAAAAATCCTATGTTGGCAGCTATAGAAAAAGAACTAATTTTGCGCGCGCAAGAACTTGACAATCAAGTAATTGAAACCATATATTTTGGCGGCGGCACGCCCTCTCTCCTATCGGCAGAAGAATTAAACCAAATTATAGCCATTATTCAACATAATTATAAATTAGCTACTGATTTAGAAATTACGCTGGAAGCCAATCCCGACGACTTAAGCAAAAATTATCTGCACAGCTTAAAACAAAATACCATAATCAACCGTTTGAGTATAGGTTTGCAATCGCTCGTAGAAGCAGATTTACAATTTATGCACCGCGCCCACAACGCCCAAGAAGCGCGCCAATGTGTGGAATGGGCTTTGGAGTTGGGGTTTAATTTGAGCGTGGATTTGATTTATGGCAGCCCCAATTTATCGGATGAGGATTGGATAAGCAACTTAAATTTTGTTTTTGCGAATAAAATTCCCCATTTATCCTGTTACGCGCTTACTGTAGAGGAAAAAACCGCTTTATATTTTGATATTAAAAATAAAAAAACTGCTCCCTTAGACGAAGAGAAAGCAGCGCGGCAGTTTGAGATTTTATTAGTAGAAATTGCCAAAAATGGTTACGAACAGTACGAAATTTCCAACTTTTGCCGCCCGCCCGCTTACGCCCGCCACAATACCGCCTATTGGCAAGGCAAAAATTATATAGGCATAGGCGCGTCAGCCCATTCATTTGACGGGCAGAAAAGGCGTTGGAATATAGCCAATAATGCGTTGTATATCAACAATTTGAACAATGGAATTTCTTATTATGAAGACGAAATTTTATCCACAATAGACATTTTCAACGAATATCTACTCACAAGTTTGCGGACACGTTGGGGCGCGAGTTTGGAAAAATTAGCTACCTTTGCGGAACAAGCCGACAGCCATTTTTTTGATAATGTCAATAAATGGATAAAAGCCAAAATGATAGCCAAAAGCGAAACTTACATTTTTTTGACCGATGCGGGCAAGTTATTAGCTGACCAAATTATTAGTGATTTATTTGCCGCTTAATTTTTTTTTCAAACCAAAAAATCAATTTCCATTTATGAACACAGCCCAAAAAATCAAAACTGCTTTTTTTCTATTCACATTTGGTATTTGCAGCCAATCCCAAGCCCAATTGGACAAAGTTTTTGAACGCGCAGTGGATAGAACCACAGACCGCGCTACCCAACGGGTGGAAAACAGAGTAAATCAAAAAGTCAACGAAAAAGTAGACAAGACGGTTGATAAAGGTGTGGATAAGGTATTGAACCCAACTTCTGGCAATAAAACCACTACCCCCAAAACTACCACTACCACCACAACTACCCCAAGTACAACCACCAACAGCACAGACAAAATTGATAAAAACAATAAAACAAATCCAAGCACTACTAGCACTACCAGCACTACAACCGACAAAATGGCTGATAAAGGCGGCGCAACGGCAAGTAGCTTCGTGGGCAGTTTTCAGTGGGAAATCAAACGCTACAAAAACGATAAAATGATGTCCAACGGACATTCTATGTTGGCTTTTTTGGTAAAACCCTACGATGTGGCTGTGCAAGTGCTAGATGTAGAAACAGGCGACAAACAAAAAACGTATATTTATGAGCGCAAAACTCAACAAGTCGTAACCGTAAATGAAAGCGAAGGCACAGCCAACAAAACGAAATTTGCTGCTAAAAATAACAATCTTACCCCTACTCGCGGTACAGAAACCAAAAAAGTAGATGGACACGACTGTGTCAAATATAGCGTAGCCAATGAAACGTGGGATATTGTGTTGTGGGTCGATGAAAGCGAAAAAACTGAACTTTTCCAGAGTTTTAAAACAGGTGTGGGCATAAGCCGCCCAGACTTAGATATTATCCCCTTGCTATCCAGCATCAAAAGCCCCGTGCGCGAAGCTATCATCTTGGATAAGAAAAAAGGAGAAAAAACCCGTATGTGGTTGAATAGCCTCTCTACTGAAGCCCCCAACGACAAAGCCTTTGATTATTCGCGCTACGAAATGCGTTAAGTTGCCCTAAATCCTTTCTGACAAACTAAATTTTTTTTTCAAATGAAATTTTTTCAAATTTTCTTTTGTACTTTACTTTGCTTTCTGCTTGTACAGGCTAATTATGCTCAAATAGGTAAGATATTTGACCGCCAAAGTACAAAAATAAATAATGCAGGCAAAAACTTGGGCAATGTTCCCAAAAATACAGCCAAAAGAGTAGGCAATAATGCTACCAATAGAATCAACTCGGGCATAGACCGAAAAGTAGACCGCGGCATTGATAAAGTGCTTAATCCACGCATACAACGCGGCTCCCAAAAAGGTACAATTAAAATCAAAAATGCCGATGGCAGCACTGCAGAACGCCAAATGACCAAAGCAGAAAAAAAAGCACTCAAAAAACAAGACCGTGCCGATAAGCAAAAAGCCAAAAAAGCTAAACGCGATATGATTAAATATGGCAGCACAGACGAAGATATAAAGGCAGAACTTGCAGCAGAAGAAGAAAAAATGGCAGTAGAACGAAATCAAAAAAAACAAGAAGAATTGCGAAAAAATATCACCGCTCAATACACAGGTGTTAGCACTTTTAGATTGGTACGCCGCAATACCAACAATAAATTAGATACCTTTTTTGTCAATAGTTATGTCAATGGTACTCGCACAGCCATAAAAGTACGGGAACAGTACAACAAAGACAAACTTATCCATTGGTGTGTATCTGATAGAGGGCGTATGCAAACTGATGACTTGCAATCTCAAAAGCAAAAATTGCCTCTTAGCGCGTATGTACAACGAGACGACAAAAAAAATAATAATCCCGAAGACGACACCATAGATACATTGTACAAACTCGGCAGCAAAGACTTTAATAATTTCAAATTCCAACGCGAATATAAAATGCAAACCCGCGATAGTGTCATTTGCGCCCATTATTTAGGTAGCGACCAGCAGTTTGAAATAGAAGTTTGGGCTGATGAAAGCGTTAAAGCTCGTCATTTTGAGCAGTTTGTCATTGATGAAAAATATGTCAAAAGTCCTATAATACAATCCATTGCTTTGCTGGGCAAAATAAATGTACAGATTCGCGAAGCTATAGTAACAGACAAAAATACAAATGAGGTTTTTTACTTCACTTATCAAAGTTCTAATAGCAACGCACCTTCTTCTTCCCATTTCAAATCCGAAGAAATTAATGAGAATGTTGATATTGACGGTTATTTTGATAGCGGCACCTTTGAAGCTGAATTAGACGATATAATAAAAATTTTTGAGGAAGAGGAAGAAGCTGCCGAAGACGCCAAATATGAGAAAGAAGAAGCGGAAAGAGAAGCTGCGCTTAGAAAAACAGCAGAATGGTTTAAAATACAAGCCAAAGGAATTATATTTTCTGTCAATTATATTATCAACCCTGATAAATAATAAATCCCATTGTGTAACGCTGTAGGCTTAGCTTACAGCGTTTTTTTTATAAAAAAAAAGCCCACACCATAAAGATGTGAGCTATTCATTTTATTTATTCAGAATAGTATGCCGCATTTTATCCCTTTTAGTAAATAAATAACGTTCATTAAACCGATTAGGTGGAATTTCTATAGCTACATTTTCTACCACCTCAAAACCTAATAAAGTCAGTTGTTCAGCTTTAATTGGATTATTAGAAATCAAACGTATTTTATTGATATTGAGCAATCTAAGCATTTCCGCCGCTACAGTATAATCGCGTTCATCTTCTTTAAAACCTAATTTTAAATTAGCTTCTACCGTATCAAAACCCTGCTCTTGCAACTGATAAGCCTTCAATTTATTGACCAATCCAATCCCGCGCCCTTCTTGTATCAAATATAAAACAGCTCCTTTGCCCTCATTTTCAATCATTTGCATAGCTTGGTGCAGTTGCTCGCCACAATCACAACGCTGCGAGCCAAAAATATCACCCGTTACACAAGACGAATGTAGGCGCAACAAAATAGGTTCATCTGCTGCCCAAGTACCTTTAGTCAAAGCGATGTGAGCCTCTTTGGTATCCAATTGGGTAAAGGCTGTCATTTCAAACTCACCATAAGCTGTAGGCATTTGTACGGTCTGGTCTTGCCGCAGCAATTTATTTATCATATTTCAAAAATTATTTATTAAAAATATAGTCATCAAATAACCAAAAAAATAGCTTTTAGTTTAGAAAAATTAAAAAAAAGCCCACGCCGAAGCGCAGGCTTTCTAAAAAGTTGGAATTTAAATTATTTGATAAAATCTACAGATTTTTTTACAAACTCGGTCAATTCAGCCCCTTTGAGCATACCTTGATGCAATAAAGCCAATTGGTATAAGTGTTTGCTGGCTGCTTCGTTGGGTTCGGAAGCCAACTTTACTATAGTTGGGTGATTGGTATTAACAACCACGTGATAAAACTCGCTTAAATTGTGGCTTTGTCCCTGTGCAAATTGCATTTCGCGCATACGGCGGAAAAATTCGGGTTTGGTTACCATAACGGGCATATCATCGGAAGTCAAGGCTTGCAACGAAACTGTAGCTTTGCTGTCATCTATAGCATCTTTGAACAAAGTTTCTACCGATTTTTGCTGGTCGGCTGTCAATATACTTTCGGCTATGTCGTCTTTTTTAATCAAATTGCGCAAGCTATCCGCATCCACGCGCGAGAAGCTCACTTTGTCCAATTTGCGCTCCAAGTGTTGGATAAAATGGGTATCAATTAAACTATCAAATTTTAATACATCATAACCATTATTGCGCGCTACTTGGATATAACCATCGTGCGCTTCGGTGTCATTGGAATACAAATAAATCAATTTGCCGTCTTTATCTGTTTGTAAAGTTGCAATTTTTTCTTTATATTCTTCTAATGTAAAGTATTGATTTTGAGTATTTTCCAACAAAGTGAATTTCATCGCTTTTTCAGCAAATTTTTCATCTGTAACCATACCATATTTTACAAATACGTTGGTACTTTCCCATTTGCTGGTGAAAATATCGCGCTCTTTTTTAAACATTTCGCCCAATTTGTCGGCAACTTTGCGAGTGATGTACTCGCTAATACGTTTTACGTTGCGGTCAGATTGCAAATAAGAACGGCTCACATTCAAAGGAATATCGGGCGAATCTATAACCCCGTGCAACAAGGTCAAAAATTCGGGAACGATTTCTTTCACTTCATCCGTTACAAACACTTGGTTGCAATACAATTGTATTTTGTTGCGTTGCACCTCCAATTGATTACCCAACTTGGGAAAATACAAAACGCCAGTCAAATTGAACGGATAATCTATATTCAAATGCACCCAAAATAAAGGCGTTTGCGAATACGGATGCAGTTTTTGATAAAAATCTTGATAATCTTGGTCTGTGAGTTCGGCTGGGTTGCGTTTCCAAAGCGGGTTGGTATCGTTGATGATATTCGGAACTTCTATAGATTGAGGTTCTTTAGCTGGTTTATCTTCGCCGTTTTCGTCTTCAGTTGCGCTGTCTTCAGCCTCGTCCAAGTATTCAGTTTTTGTACCAAATTGGATTTCTGTGGGCAAAAATTTACAGTATTTGTTCAATAAATCGTCCAATTTGGATTTCTCCAAAAAGTCTTCGCCATCTGCGCCCACGTGCAAAATAATATCTGTACCGCGCCCTTCTTTTTCTACCTCTTCCAGCGTATATTCGGGCGAACCGTCACAAGTCCAACGCACAGCTTGCGAGCCCGTTTTGTAAGATTTGGTAACCACTTCCACTTTGTCGGCTACCATAAAAGCAGAATAAAACCCTAAACCAAAGTGTCCTATGATATTGGCTTCTGATTGGTATTTTTCCAAGAATTCTTGAGCGGAGGAAAAAGCTACTTGATTTAAGTATTTTTGTACTTCGTCGCTGGTCATACCAATACCTTTGTCGCGGATAGTGATAGTTTTGGCTTCTTTATCCAACAAAATTTCAATGCGAGTATCGCCAATTTCGCCTTCTACTTCGCCTTTATTGGCATAAGTTTTGAGTTTGGTGCTGGCATCGATAGCGTTGGCTACCAATTCGCGCAAAAATATCTCTTGGTCAGAATATAAGAATTTTTTAATGATAGGAAAAATGTTTTCCGTTGAAACCGAAATTGAACCACGTTGCATATTGATAAGGAATGTTTTATGATTATTTGAAAAAATAAAAAAACGCAAACTTTTCGGTCTGCGTTTCAAAATTTGTACCAAGTCAAAAAAGCTGACATTTTGGCAGTTTATTATTGTAAAAAATTATTGAGGACTGCCATTTTTAGCCCAACAAGCAATTTTTAAAATCAAAGAATCGGGCAATTTGGCAGCACCGCGCGGCATAGCTTCATAACTCGACTCGTGCTCTAAAGAGCCCAAAAAATGGTCGTGGCTAACGTGTTCTTTTACATTGGCATAAGTGGTCAAATCCAAATTATCTGACGGATTTGTAGAACCGTGACAGCTAGTACAATGTGTAGCCATAATTGGCTGAATATCAGCCGTGTAAGTTAACGAAGTTTGGCTAGTACAATCGTAGCCGCTCAAGTTGGCATCTTTGTGTCCGCAAGCTGCAATTAATAAGGCAACGAGGCTTAAAAAAGTTATTTTTTTCATATATAATAAGTTTAAAAATGATGATATAATAACGCATAAACAAAGCAAAAAGCTGGGTTAAAGCCAAAAAATACAAAAATTAACCAACTTTTCAACCTAAAATTTGTTGCTACGCAAAAATATGCTTAATTTTGCGGCAGAATTGATAAAAATTTTTTTCATTATAAAAAAAAGGTAAAAATATGAACGCTTTGTTTTTATTTTTGGGCTTGGGCGTAACTGAAGGTTTGCTCATTTTCGGAGCGGTTTTATTGTTGTTTGGCGGGCGTAAAATCCCCGAATTGATGCGCGGCTTAGGCAAAGGAATGCGTGAATTTAATGACGCGCGCAGCGCAGTAGGCAAAGAATTTCGCGAGGGTATGAACGACCCCAAAGTATTGGACAATCCTCCCCCCAAAAAAGAGGTGGAAAATTCCTAACACAAAAGCAGCAACTTTTACAGGAGCTGCTTTTTTTTATTTTTTAAACCCTATGAAAATTAACAAATTTATACTTTTTATTCTATTTTTTAGCAATTTTTGTTTTTTAAATTTGGCAAACGCACAAATTCCCAGAAAATTAAAACGCGATTTGCGCTATGGACGTTATACCGAAGATACAAGTTATGTGTATGAAATGCCCTTTGAAAAAGGCAAGCGGGTTTGGTTGATACAAGGCTATTACGGTTGGTTTTCGCACAAGCACGAAAAAGCCCTAGATTTTAACCTCAAACGGAGCGAAAATGTATGCGCTGCCCGAAGTGGGCGAGTTGTTGATTTGGAAAATAATTCAAAAGCCACAGGTTTTATCCGCAGCAACATCAACAAAGGTAACTATGTAATTATAGAACACAGCGACGGCACTTGCGCAGCTTATTGGCATCTCAAATATAATTCTGTAAAAGTACAAGTTGGGCAAAAAGTAACCGCAGGCACAATCATCGGCCAATGTGGAAAATCAGGTTATGCTATTAAGCCACATTTACATTTTTGGATATTTAGGCGGGGCGATTATGGTATTTATGAGGAAGTAGCAACCCGTTTCAAAACCGATAACGGGATAAAATACTTGCGTGGCGGGCGTTGGTATGGGCATTAAATAAAAAAAGCATCCCCGTACAGAGATGCTTTTGTAACAAATAATTGAAAATAATTATCTTTTGAAAGCTAAGGAATAATAAGGTTTTTTCCCACCGTTGGCATCATTCCAGAGGTGTAACACTAAAGTAGAACCTTGCGCCTCCACTGTATAAGTGTAAGATTTTAGAAATTTCAAACTCGAATTGGTTTGATTTGCATATTTACTAAAATCCAAGTTTAGACTTGTGTTTTGGTAATTGAATTTGCCCGGGATAACATCGCCATTAGCAAAGAAAAAAGTGAGCAGATTATTTTGCGTGTTAAAACTCAAATCGGTGAGATAATTATTCATCACTTGGGCAGTTTCTTTGGATACTTTATTAGCATCATAACTCCACAATTTGCTAAATGTCCAATTTCCTGTAGGCGCAGCATTGCCCCCGTTTGGTGTGGGTTTGTCCTCTATCAAATTTTGGAGAGCGGCTTGGAGTTTTTTCAAAAAAGCATCAGCTTCGGATTTGCTGGTAAAAGCAAACATATCAATCGTATTGCTGCCTTGGCGAGTATCTACTTCTTGCGAATTTGACCCTTTTCTGTGCGCAATATAATCGTAAGTTCTGTTTTCAGCCACTTTATAACGGATTTGGTAATAAGGCGTAGCGTATTTTTGCATCAAAGCGTTTGCGCCTTTGTCGTCAGCAAAAGCATTTTTCTTGCTAGAGTTTTCATCGTATCCCACCTTTAACTCCCAAGTATTCCAATAATCAGCAGAAAAAGAAATCAAAGGTATTCGCTTGATAAAAATACTGCTCAACATACTTTTGTCGTAGGTCGCTTTGCCCACAGTTTGGCTGTTGTATTTGTTGTTGGCATCCGAATACCAAAGCGCATACTCCAACACTTCAGCGTCGGTTACTTCATAATAATACTCCACAAACAGCGGGAGATAAGTGTCCGACTTGCCCAGCGTATTCCAACTAGGCACATCTAGCCATTGGGCTGGTTTGGCGAAATTTTGGGTAATTGTTGGCCAATCTACATTCACCTGTGCTGACAAATGGGGCGTAGATAACAGCAAAGCAAAAGCTGTGATAGCTGCAAAAATGGTGTTTTTTCTCATTTCAAAAATGATGATTGTGTTAAAAAATTATAAAAAAAATTACTGTTTAAACTCCAATTGCAAAGCTGGGCTAGTTTCTTCTGTAAACAAATTCCAGAACTCCAACAGCATCGGATTGCCAATGCCTATTTTTAGCGCGTATAAAGATAAAGTTAGCGCATAATCTTCTGCATTAGCACTAGATTGCAGGTCGGAAAGGGTCAAATCTGGTTTCGTCGCATCTTTCTCTATATCAGCGCTATAAGTAGCCGTTACCGTTTCCCCGTCAGCAAAAGTGAACGTAATTTTATCCACTTTGTCTAAAGTCCGCCACATACAAATTGAGGTAAATTGAGCAGCAAATTTTTTGGCTTGTTCTTTGGTAAAACTTGATGAATGTTTGGATAATTTATCAAATTTATAAACAAATCTACGCTCTAATTTTGTTTTAAGTTTGGCTGCAAAAGCTTTAGCATTGGCTTCATCGCTAAATTTAAACATGTAAATACTACTTTCCGAACCAGATTTGTCTGAAATTTCTTCTGCCAAAATCACTTCTCCTGGATACTGTTCTTCTCGCTTAGTATCCTCGTAGCGCACGGCTTCGTAAGTTCGTTCAGGTTTAAGTTGGTAATCTACTACATAAAATGGTTTTTGATATTTTTTGCTCAAAGCAAGACCAAGCGCATCATCTTTGTAAAATCTTTGCCAACTATCATTTTCCTCATATTCCACCTCTATGGTTTCGCCCCAATAGCTTAAGGTAAAAGTAGAAAGGGGTATTTTTTTCAAAAAGATAGTTGTCATACCGTCAAAATCATACTTAGCTTGATTCACTGTAGCCATTGTATAGCGGCCAGTGTTGGTGCAAAGCATATATTCATACACATACGTGTCATCTATTTCATAATGCAGCACACGAATAGTGGGAATATAAGCATCTTTGCCGTCATCCTTTACAATACTCCAACCCTCCAAAGACACCATATCAGGTTTGGCAGGAAAAGTTTTGTTGATAGACTCCCACTCTACCACAACTTGTGCAGATAAAGTAGGCGCAGCGAATAAAAATGTACAGGCGGCAAACGCAGCAACAAAAATGTTTTTTTTCATTGAAAGAAATAATGTTTGTGTTAAAAAAAAGTTAAAAACTATTAATAAATACTTATCAAAAATCGTGCCAAAATAATCTTAAAACCAAAAAAAGGCATCTCCTTGCGGAAATACCTTCCCTAATGGTTAAGAACGATGCAAAATATCCATTTTCTTTTTGCAGCGTTCTATGCTGTTGAGCGCTGTTTGTATAGAAGTATCATTAAATAGTTCGGCTATATTTTTTTTATAATAATCAATAGCCAATTCGTAGTGCCCTTGTATTTCGTGCATAATAGCATATTCGTTGTAAATCGTCCCCATATCCATAGCTGGCACTTGCATCGCTTGGGCTAACAAATTTTCCAAATCTCTGTAACGGCGAGTAGTGGACAAAACTACCGCATAATTGAGATACGCTGCTTTGTAGTTGGGTTCATATTTGATACAAAGTTTATATAATTCTTCAGCTTTTTGGAGATTAGCTAATTTGGTTTCATAAATCCAACCTAAATGATTATAGGCTTTACCAAATTCAGGATATTGCACAATAATATATTGCAATTCTTCCATAGCCACTGGCATATTTTGTTCTTTGATAAAATTATCAGCCAGTACAAAAAGGCGCTCCGCCTCCAATTTTTCTAAATCAGTCATTTTTTTTGGTTATTTTTAAAAGTTTTTTTAATAACTGACCTTTCGCAGTGAAAAAATTTGGTAGATTGAAAAAAACAACAGTGTGTGCTCAATAGCGTGGGGTTTTATACCCCACGCACAAAAATGGTAAAAAATGTTATATTTTCTATTTTTTTATAGAATATTTATCAGCGCGCGGGGTATAAAACCCCACGCTATTGAGCGCATATAGGAAAATTTAACTGCAAAAATCTAATTGTAAAAAAAAATGAAAAATATACTGCGAAAGGTCAGTTAATAAATTGGTTTAATGCTTAAATTTTACATCGTGAATAAAATCGGCACCAGATAATAAGCCCAAAGGGTAAAAAGCAGTATAGAAATTATATCCAACCAAAATCCCGCCCGTATCATATCCATCATTTTGAGCTTGCCCGTAGCAAAAACCAACGCGTTGGCAGCCGTTCCCATAGGCATCATAAACCCAGCCGAAGCTACACAAGTAGCCGAAATCATCAAAATATAAGGATGAACATTTAGCGATTGTGCCAAGCTACCCAAGACGGGCAACATCATAGAAACAGTAGCCACATTGGACGCAAATTCGGTAAGCAGCAGCACCAAAATAGACAAAGCAAACAGCAAAGCCAAAAAGGGTAAGCCACTCAAGACGTTCAATTTAACCGCTATCCATTCCGCCAAACCCGATTTGTCAAAACCTTTGGCCAAAGATAAGCCCCCACCAAACAACAAAATAATATCCCAAGGCAATTTGCCCGCTTCCTGCCAGGTCATCAACGCCTCGCCTTTTTGCTGGCGGCTGGGTATAAGAAATAAAATTATCGCACCAACCAAAGCTATAGTCGTGTCCGAAACGCCTTTTATGTGTATATCATAACTATTTTTTAGCAATTGGATTACAAAGTCGCGCAAAATCCAACAAGTCGCTACCGCCCCAAAAACTATAGCCACAGCTTTTTCCTCCCAAGACCAAACGCCCAATTTTTGCCGCTCTTCTTTCAACACAGCCACCATTTCGGGCGTGAGACGCGCTTTGAGCGGAAAGCCAAATTTGACCAAATACCACCAGCAAAAAAAAAGCATTATCAACGTGGCTGGCATCGCAAAACTCAACCATTCTACAAAAGAAACGGGCGAATTGGGATATTTTTCTTCTACAAATCCCGTAAAAACCATATTAGTCGGCGTGCCGATAAGCGTACCAATTCCACCAATAGAAGAAGCATAAGCGATACCCAATAACAAGGCTTTGGCGAAAAAAGTCTTTTCTTTGCTAAATTCTTCATTCGCCACTTGCTCCAATTGATGAACTACCGCCAAACCTATAGGCAGCATCATTAAGGCTGTAGCCGTGTTGGAAATCCACATAGACAATAAGCCCGTAGCCGCCACAAATCCAGCCACCAAAGCCGCCAAACTGCTCTTGAATTGAGAAACAATAAACAAAGCAATCCGTTTATGCAAATGCCAACGCTCTACACTCAAGGCGATGATAAATCCACCCAAAAACAGGTAAATAATCGGTTCGCTATAGCCGCTTCCCGCCTCGTCCAAAGTCATCACTCCCGACACAGGGAACAAAACCAAAGGCAATAAAGCCGTTACAGCCAAAGGCAAAGCCTCAAAAATCCACCAAGTCGCCATCAAACAGGTCGTAGCCAGCGCAAAACGCGCCTTAAAAGCTGCATCTATTGGCAATATAAACCCCACCAAAACGAATAGAACCAAACCCAACAAAAAGCCCCATTTTTCCTTATTCATACGAAAATTATCTATTTGGGTTGTTTTTTAAAACCTTTTTTCTAAAAAATCATTCTAAATGCTTGTCACAAATCAATAAAAACTATCATAATGAAAAAAATTATAAGCGCATTATCCCTTATTTTCATCAGTTGGGCAACTCTCAACGCTCAAAGCCCCAGCAGCTCCACACTCAACTTAACTTCAAGTTTAGCCCCATTTTTTTTATTTGTTGTACTTAGTATGAGCGGGCTTTATTTATTTGTTTTGTTTTTAGTCAAAAAAAACACCAAAGGCAAATGGATTTATGTATTGACTGTGTTGGCTATGTTAGCGGGTTTATACCTAACTTATCAACTACAACAAACAGAAGCAGCACAATTACCAATTTCAGCCCAAGACAACAACATTAGTTTGGATGGCAATAACCCTAAGCCTAAAAATGGCGATTTGCACAGCGAGTTTTATGTTACTAATATGTCAAATATCATCATTTTTTTGCTAACTGTAGTGATTGATTGGAAACGCCGCCGAGAAGAAGTTATTGATTAACAGCTATTTATCTAATCCGATTGGAAGATTTGATAACATTTTCATCCGCCTGAATACCGCGATAAGCCAAGGCACACAAAACGATACCTATTATTGGTACAAAAAAACTAATCCCTAGCCCAAAAGATGCTACCCCAGAAGTAAAAATTAAAAAGGCGCTTGTAGCAAACAAACCTAAAGCGGATACAATGGCTGTGTAGGTTATTTTTTTCTGCAAACTATAATTGCTATATAAAAAAATAGCCAAAAAAGGCAACACAATGCCAGCAATAGCCAAAACTATCAAAGCTAAATTATCGTCAGTAGTCAATACTTCATCGAGAAAAATAGTATCATTTTTATCCCCAGTCGCAAAAGGAAATATCCAACATAAAGAAGATAAACCTGAAGCCAACAACAAGTAAATAGATTGGATACGTTGTAACATATAAATTTTATTAAGTAAATAGACAAAACCAAAGTAAAAAAATGGAAAAAATAAAATTAGAAGAAAAAGAGAAAAAAGAGCTTGAAAAGTTTATGCTATCAAGTAAAAATGCATACGACAAAAAGCGTGTGGA
>JAAFIM010000140.1 GCA_013297745.1 Chitinophagales bacterium
GAAACTCTGTGCGGCGGTTTTCTTGGTGTTGGGCTTCAGAACACGGCTGTCCATCGTAACAGTCATTTATCATCACCGATTCGCCCATACCGTCAGCTTTTAGCCGCTTTTTGCTAATACCAGCAGCGATTAGATAACGCACTACAGATTCGGCGCGGCGGTTGGAAAGTCTATTGTTATAAAATTTAGAACCGCGAGCGTCTGTGTGTGAAGTGATTAGGATTTTAGCGGTGGGATTTACATTTAAAAAAGCTACTAATCTATTCAATTCAGGTTCAGCATCATTGCGTATGGTGGCGTCATCAAAATCATAGTAGATATTCACCAACTCTTTGGGGCCAACTTTTGAAGGGTCTATAGGGGTAGTTTTTCTATAGTATATAGTGTCGCCTTTGGGGGTGATGCGGTAAATCGTATCATTTTCGGGGCAGATGAGGTATTTATTCTTTTTCTTATCGGTTACGGTTTTGCATTTTTCTTCCCAATTATTGGGGAGGGGTTTGGGGCAATCTATACAAGCTATAGGATTAGGGTCTATATTAGGTTTTTTGCCCCCGCAGGTATCACCTATGCATTGCAACACTATAGGTTTATTGATGGTGGGGCTGTCGCAGCTGCCTGTAGCGAGGTTGGCGGCATCGCCAGTAAAACCAGCTTTTTTAATCTCTACTTGAAATTCGCAGCCTTCGGGGATTTCTTTAAATTCGTATAAACCGTCAGCTTTGGTGGTAAAAGTTTGCGTTTTTTGCTCACCATCGCAGTCAGAACGCAGCGTAACTACAGCATCAGACAAAGGGGTATTATTCGTACCTTCAGTAACTATACCTGTCAAATCAAAGAAACATTGCATTTTGAGGGGAATTTTCACTATATAAGTTTCGCCCAATTTAATATCTTTGGCTTCTATTCGTACAGAATTGGGTTTATAAGGATTTTTTTCAACGGCTACATCGCAAGATTTTTCTAAGGCTACTTCCATAGTTACTTTGCCGTCGGCGTTGGTAGTAAATGATTTGACTGCAGAACAAGTTGTAAATAATTCTACTCCTTCTATAGGCATATTAGTAGCTACATCATATACGATAATTTCCACTTCAGCAGATAATTTGGTAAAGCTATAAATATCATCTCCGCCTTTTCCGCCTTCTCTATTGGAGGAAAAATAGCCGTGAGTTTTTTCTTTATTGAAAACAATCCCAAAATCATCGAAAGGGGTATTGACAGGAAAACCTAAGTTGGTAGGGTCTCCATAAGTGCTAAAGCTTTCTTTAGAAAAGAAAACATCAAACCCACCCAAACCAATTTGTCCGTTGGAGGCAAAATATAAAGTACCGTCGGGGTGTATAAAAGGGAAAACTTCATCGCCATCCGTATTAACAGCAGGTCCTAAGTTTTGGGGCGGCGACCAACGCCCTTCTTCCATATAGGATACATATAAATCAAATCCACCAAAGCTACCGGGCATATCTGATGAAAAAAATAATTTGGTACCATCTTCAGAAAGAGAAGGATGCATCACAGAGTATTCATCAGAATTGAAAGGCACGCCTTGCAGATTAGACCAGTTTTTGTCCGAACCGTTGGCTTTATAAATTTTGACCCGTATAATTTTGTCCTCCGAACGCCCTTCCATATTATTGCGGCTAAAATAAGATTCAGAACCAGCTGCATCAAAGCAAATAGGACCGTCGTTATATTTGCCATTCATCGTTTTGCTGAATTTTTCAGGTTTGCCGTATGAAAATACTTTATTTTTGGGGTCAGTTTCTTTTACATCGGCAGAAAATACAGCAGTAAAAGCTTGTCCGTTCCAAGCATCAGTGCGTTTGACAGGTCCTCGTTTGTCATCTCGGTTGGTGACGAACAAAATTTTATCCTTTTTGTAAGGCATAGCGCAAAAATCATCCTTGTCTGAATTGAGTTCATTGACGGGTTGGACTTTGTACAAAGCACCAGAGGCGCGCAAATTTTGTATAGTCTCCTCATTACAAGCTTTTAATAAAAGTTGGGCTGCCGCACTAAGTGGGTCAATTTTTACGTACTTTTCTGCCCATTTTTTGGCTTGAGTACAATTGCCGTTGGCTTGTAGCGCTTGCGCATAATATAAAAATGCTTTGGGTTCGGCTTTGGGCAACAAAACGACTTGCCCGTACCAATATTCCATCTCATTGATATTATTTAAGCGCCGATAACATTCTGCAATACCAATTTTGGCATCATCGTTATCGTTTTTATCTAAAATTTCCAGATAAATATCAGCAGCAGTTTTATAGTTCATATTGTCCATATACTGTTTGGCACGTTTCAATTTTGCCTTTTGCGCTGCTACACCATCTATAGAGTATATAATTAGGATAAAAAGTAGTAAAAGTTTAAGTATTTTCATACAAGGAAAATATACAGGTAATTAAAAGCTATTGATTTATAAATTTGGGCGCAAAGTTGCAATTTTTATTTTGCATAATAGCATTTTTGACAAAAAAAATTTAGGCAGCCAAAAAACTTTACTAATTTTGTGCGTTTTTATCTATTTTGTAAAAAAAACGGTTATGAAAATTAAATCAATTTATCTTAAATGCCCCAATATAGAAGCTAATTATCATTTTTACCACCATACATTAGGATTAAAAGCGGAATGGTTGGCTAATGGTAATTTGCAAATCTTTACCTGCAACAACAGCATAATTTTCGAGTTGGAAAAAAAAAGTAAGGCTTTTTATCATTTTGCGTTTAATATACCCCACAATCAGCTAGAAGCTGCTGCGAATTGGCTATTACGGTGTGGGATTAAGCTCATTGAATTGGAAAATCAGAGTTTTGTGGCAGATTTTGACACTTGGAATGCAAAAGCTATTTATTTTTACGACCCTCAGGGCAATATATGTGAGTTCATAGCTCGTTTTGATTTGCCAAATCAAAGCGATGCGGATTTTTCCCCTAGTGCTATTCTAACTGTCAGCGAAATAGGTTGGGTGGTAGGCGATGTGGTGGAAACAGTTAACGAATTAATGGCAGCTACTCATTTGAAGGTATTTAAAAAATTAAACGGTAATGCTCAATTTGTTGCCTTGGGGGATAACGAGGGCTTGTTGTTAGTTGTAGCTAAAAATCGTCCTTGGTTTTCAGATGGGCGAAGGGCTGAATGCTTTGACACCAAAGTAGAGTTGGAAATAAAAGAGAATAGTTTGGAATTATTTATAAACTGAAAATATAATGTTAAAAAAAATACTAATTGGATTATCTTTGCTTGTTATCGTTAGTATATCCGCCGCTGCGATTTGGCTGTATCCTTATTATCTAGAAATTAAAGAAAATATATCCGAAAAAGCTAGAAATAAAAGCATAGAAATCCCCGATACGGTACAAGACTTGGCGCAAGTAGCTGATTATTTGGAGAATGAGAAAATTATTATGGATAAGTCCAGTTTTATACAAACGGCTGTCCGCAAAAATTATCAACCAGCAGCAGGCAAGTTCAAAATTCCCAAAGAAGCCAAAAATAATCGGGATTTGGTTTTGGCTTTGCGCGCCCAAAAGCGTATAGCGGAGATAATTTTGCACAATATACGCACCAAAGAGCAGTTGGCAGGAGTTTTGGGCAGACAAACCAGTAGCGATTCCAACACTTACATAGCTTTGTTCCAAGATTCTGTATATCTAAAAACATTGGGGGTCAAACCTGAAACGCTAATCTCTCTGTTCATCCCCAATTCTTACGAAATTTATTGGTCTGTAGATGCCAAAGGGGTTTTGGAGCGGATGAAAAAAGAATCCGATAAATTTTGGACGAATGAGAGATTACAAAAAGCTAAAAATTTGAACCTTTCCCCTGTAGAAGTTTATACTTTAGCTTCTATAGTAGAAACTGAAAGCCAGTATAATCCCGAACGTCCGCGCATAGCTGGAGTTTATCTCAATCGATTACGCCAAGGTTGGAAATTGGAAGCTGACCCAACTGTAGTTTTTGCCGTTGGTGATTTTGAAATTCGTAGGGTTTTGCGCTCGCATCTCGAAACGCCCTCACCATATAATACATATCTTAATATGGGTTTGCCTTTAGGACCTATATATATGGCTTCAATTAATGCCATTGATGCAGTTTTGGATTATGAAAAGCACGAATATATGTTTTTTTGCGCCAAACCTGATTTATCTGGTGCGCATAGTTTCGCCCGCACCTTGGATGCGCACAGTGCCAATGCACGTGAATATCACCGTTGGCTAAATAGCCGCTAATAAAAATCACAAAACCCTACCTTGAAAAAGGTGGGGTTTTTTTTGAAATTTTTTTCAAAAAAAGCAAAAAAAGAAAAGTTCCTTCAAAAATATAAAAAGTGATTTTTTTAAAAAAATACAGCAAAAAGCAGTCAA
>JAAFIM010000141.1 GCA_013297745.1 Chitinophagales bacterium
AAAATAAGTAAGTAGACAAAAACAAAGTAAAAAATCGCGCGGAGCGCGTAACTATACTAATTCCGTTGAGTTTCTACACTGTTTGAAGTGAGACGGAGCGCAGCTTTAGCAAGCGGAGCGAACAAGTTTGTAGAACGGCGAAGCCCTCCCCTGAAACAAGGCGTTTTTGGTACTTTTTGCGCCTGCAAAAAGTACGAATAAAAAGAACGGCGAAGCCCTCCCTGAAATTTTTAGGCGCAAGCCGTTAAGAAAATTTCCAAAACCCAAGTTTTTACTAAAGCATAAAAATTACTTCTATTTTGTTCAATTACTTAATTTATTGGAGATTATAATTTACGTTGCAAAAAGTATCAATAGCACAGCGTAGAGTTTATAATCATAAATAATTAATTGCTCTTACTTGCAGCATAAAAAAATGATTAAAATTGCCCCAAATAATTTGTAGGTGATTGCCCTACATATTTTTTGAATGTTTGGCTAAAATAAGAAATGTTAGAAAACCCAACATAAGTAGCCACTTGGCTCACCGTCCAGATTTTTTGCCTTAGCATAAATTTTGCCATACTCAACCTATAATTGACTATCATTTTAGCTGGGGTTTTATCAAAGTATTTTTTAGTTTTTCGTTCAAGCGTTTTTTCTGTGATAGACAAATCAGCAGCTAATTGTTCTGCGCCATATAAAGGGTTGCTAAAATTTTGCTGTACTAAGCAGCAAACTTTTTCAGCGTCGGCCTTTGCTTTTGTCGATAAATTACCCACAATATCCCAATCTAGCAAATCGTCTTTTCCCACCCCAATCAAGCTATGTTTTTTTTGTAAGTTGTGCAAAAATAAGCTCCCGTAATAATTTAAATCATGTGCATATTTTTCAATGTGGGCGTTGTATCGTATTAGAAAGTGGTAAGCCTTTTCATAGTCTTTTGCTTTGCTGTACACTTGATGTAGCGTTTCCAGACACTCTCGGAGGGTATAGTAAATTTCTAATTTCTCTTGGTTGTATACTTGTAGGGCTGATTCGGCATGTTTTATAGCCTCAGTGTGGTTGTTTAGTTTTGAAAATGACTTCGCTATATATATATGAGCGGTGCATTGGGCAGCAAAAGTTTCGGGCAATCTCGATTTATACTCAAAAAAACCTATTTGTAAGTCCATAATAACTAATTTCGTATCCAATATTTTTGTTGCTAATGTTATAGTCTCTGTGTACATTTCTTTTTTGAATAAGCATTCTAAATCTGTGTAGTGGTGATTTTTAGCCTCTTCTATTGTTTTATTTTCTGTAGCAATTATCGACCATAAACTTAATTGATTGTAAGAATTGGCTATTACAGGTTTATCCAATGCAAAATAACCTTTTGACATTAGATAGTAAATATAAGTTTTATTTTTTATCAAACCAGTTTTGTATTTATTATCTATTGTGGCTTCTATCTGTTGGTTTAATAATGTTAAAGCTTTTTCAAGATAAAAAATGTATTGCCAAATAATCTCACGGTTGCGTGTCCATGTGTAGGCTTCTAAGAATGTTGATGCCAAATTAAAATAATAACTAAAGCTAAAATTGTGTTGCGATGCTATGTAGTCTAACAGATTATTAGATATATTGTAGGCTTCCACAAAGTTTCCTGTTGCCACTAAAGTGGATAAAAGAGTTGTTTGGCTTCTAAAATAATAGTGGTCTTTGGGATTATTGTCATAAGATTTTTCAAGTTTTTTTATATATTTTAATAAGTCCTCATTATCGCGGTTGAAAGCGGTAAAAATTAGTAAACCTAATATATGCTTTTTTGTGGTCGCATCTTCGCAATTTTCTAGCTCACGCTGCAAATCATATAGTTGCTCTTGGTAGTAGTTATTTTTCATAGAGTAGAATTGTTACAAAATGGCATAGAAAAAAGTTTAATTTTGAAGTTGTTTAGTATGCTTTTTTTATCTTTTAATTTCTCTGTATTGTGCGGGAAAAACCGAAGAGGCAGCAAAGCTGCATCAAGCTGCGCGTAAGCGAAAGTCCCAGCACAATTGAGATTTAGGATTTTTTCGCGCTTTTGGGACTAAAGTCCCGCGCGTTATACAGTTTTATCAATCAATACCAACGGGTTTTAACCCGTTGAGAGACAAAAAAACGATTACAACAGACTTTAGTCTGTTGCTTCAAATACACAAATGGTTGTTTTTTTAAATTGAAAATGTAGAAAAATTCTTACTAAACAACTTCTTTATTATAAAATAGCTATAAGCCAAATTGATTGAAGGATTTAAAAATAATCATAAGTTAAGTAAAAGCTAAATTTTGCTATTCGCATCCCATAATGTATATTTAGCTTAACTTTCATAAAAAAATAGCTGAATCAGAATGGCTGTTTTTAATAAAAATCTGCGCAAAAATACATTTTATTGGATAAATCGCAAAAAAAAGCCCTTTCCCGCAAGGAAAAAGGCTATGAAAATTAAGTTTGTGGGAACTTTTTAGACTGTAGAGGAAAATAATTATCGGAATATGGGGGATAAAAAAACTTAGTCTTTGACACAGCGACAGGACAAACCCAGCCTTTTGTCAGAGTCCAAAGCACCAAATCCTTTATCATTAGCGTATAATTCATAGCTTTTAACTCTACTCGAAGAGGATTCGGTAGTCGTCCAAAATGCAGCGGTTGTATTATTGCCCAATACTGTGCCATCAAACTGGACATAACCATTGAATAAAGCGGTAAATCCTAATGAGTCAGGGTTGTTGATGTTGACATTTAATTTGTTAGGGTAAGACCAATCAGACGTATTTGTCTTTAAGTTGAAACCTGCTATTGCACCGCCGTCTGCTGCTGTTTTTAAATCCTCGAAATCTGCTTGGCTGGGTATGTGCCATCCGTTGGGGCAAAGTCCTCGTGAGTCTGATAGTGCTGCATAATTATAAAGATAACCAACACTTGCGGCTGTTCTGGATTCGCGAAAAGCTCCATTCGTATTTGCTGACCAATCGGCTGCTGCACTTATAAAAGTAATATCATTCCCATTGCGATATTTTCGCGTTTTTAGGTTTTGGGTAAACCAAGTTCTGTTCCCAATTCTTGCTGTCGGGTAGAGGTATCCTTCAACATCTTTAGGTTCGGTAGAGGCGACAAGTTTATCTTTTTTACAACTGTTAAAAAAACTAGCAACTCCACAGCTGGAAATAACTAGTAAAAAGATGAGTTGTTGTTTCATACCATTAGCAATTGAATTTTTTAAAAAAAAGCCCTTTCCCGCAAGGAAAAAGGCTGAAAATATCGGCATTAGTGATTTTTGTCAAAAAATGGTTAGAGTTATTCCGTGCTGGTATTTAGCTATTGTTTGCTGATTGGTAAAAATGCACGGCAACGTCCACCAGGCCAATTATAAGCTGAGTTGATGTGGTCGCTGGCTTCTTGCCCACCGCCTAAGCAAACCATAATATGTCCGTGTGCCTCGCTTGGACCACCACCAGCAGCCCAAACAACTATAGTTCCAACAGGAAGACTGCGAACATTGGAAGGAGAAGCGCTAATTTCTTTAAATAAATGAGGTTTAGAAGCCATTTGCCCAGCAGCCATATAGGCCGAGTTGCCGCTGTAAATTCCTCCTCCCATAACTCGCTCTACAGCATCAGCTACAGCTGCATAGCATTTTCCTACCGTATCCCGTGAATTGGCTTCACTTTTAGCGCTATTGGCTACTTCTTGCGCAAGCGCAGCGTTGCCACCAGCTGCGGCTGCACTTACTGACTCCACTGGTTTGGTTTCGCCATTAAGTACTTTCCAAGATTGTCCACCTACATCAACGCGCCCATCTGGACTTTCTAGGCCTACTTTTTCCTTTTGGAACTGTTTGATAACTTTAATAGTAGTTGGTCCAACTTTACCTAAATTAGCTTTATCGTTCAAATTAAAAGCTTTGATAAATTTATTGATTAAAGTTTTGACCAAAGCTACATCTTCTGGTTTATTTGTACCACCTTCACCTACAGAAGCGGATAAGGTTGTGGAAGGAACAAGTGGTTTGGCTTCGGCAGGCGTTTCAGTTTTGGCTTCGGCAGGTGTTTCTGTTTTGGCTTCGGCAGGCATTTCAGTTTTGGCTTCGGCAGGTGTTTCTGTTTTGGCTTCGGCAGGTGTTTCTGTTGTGCCTTCAGCAGGTGTTTCTGTTGTGCCTTCGGCAGGCGTTTCTGTTGTGCCTTCGGCAGGTGTTTCTGTTGT
>JAAFIM010000142.1 GCA_013297745.1 Chitinophagales bacterium
CAGATAAAGCAAAGTTAAAATACAGATAAGCCAAACTATAAAACGAACAAGCCAAACTATAAAACGAACAAGCCAAACTATAAAACGAACAAGCCAAACTATAAAACGAACAAGCCAAACTACAAAACAAACAAGCCAAACTACAAAACAAACAAGCCAAACTATAAAACGAACAAGCCAAACTACAAAACGAACAAGCCAAACTACAAAACGAACAAGCCAAACTACAAAACGAACAAGCCAAACTACAAAACAAACAAGCCAAACTACAAAGCAAAGAAGCACAAATTAAAAATAAAGAAGGGTTACTTTTGCTTATTCTTGCCTTATTAAACCCATTACTAAAAATATTCAGACAACAAAAGCTGTATTTTAAAAAAGTTGTTTAGTATTTATCAAATCATAAAAAATAGCTCACGGATTGAACAGATTTTTACGGATTTTTTTAGCCCTAAAACAAAAAATAAATCTGGCGGTATCTGTTTTATCCGTAAAATCCGTGAGCAAAATTACAATACTAAACAAGTTTAAAATCAAAAAATATTATATGAAACTTTTTTTTCTATTTGTTCTCGCCTTACAATTATTTGCAGCCCCTTTATTGCTCAAAGCACAAGAACCTCGCCCCAGCAAACCTCGCCAAGCCAAACAATATCAAAACGTAAGGGGTCAAGTGATAGACAAATACTCGCGTTTGCCTGTAGTAGGTGCTTTGGTTTCGGTGGATAATGTCTATCCATTTTTAAGCGCTTATGCCAACGATAATGGACTTTTCACTATAGAACGAGTACCCGTAGGCAGACAAACTTTTTCGGTAGAAATGAAAGGCTACAGCCGCTTGGAGCAAAAAGGTATAGTGGTCAGCACAGGCAAAGAGTTGTTTATAGAGCTAGAAATCAGCAATATAGATGCAGAAACGGGAACAAAACCCAACAATGAATTACTTTTGGTTAGTTCTCGTTCACTTTCTGTGGAAGAAATGCAGCGTTTTCCCGCTACTTTCAACGACCCCAACCGTATGAATATGAGTTTTGCTGGTGTGCAGCCCCTCCGCGATGGAGATAGTGATGTCAATACGAGAGGCAATTCGAGTATGACCGCCTTATACAGATTGGAGGGTTTGGATATTCCCAACCCCAACCACTTCGCTTTTATGGCGGTGATGGGAGGCGGGCTTACTGTTTTTAGCACTTCAGTATTGAATGGTGGCGATTGGAGTATAGGCGCTTGGTCAGCAGATTATGGCAACAGCATCAGCAGCGCCACCGATTTGAAGTTTAGAAAAGGAAATAAATACAAACGCGAGCATAATTTTCAGGCTGGGTTGTTGGGGCTAAACTTAGCCACCGAAGGGCCTATAAAAAAAGAAAGAAGTTCTTACCTCATCAATTATAGATATTCCACATTAGGCATTTTGTCCGCTGCTGGTATTTATTTGGTGCGCGATAATGTATCCAATACCTTTCAGGACGTATCTTTTAATGTCAATTTCAACTCCCAAAACAACAAAACTTCGGCTAGCATATTTGGGGTGGTGGGCATTAGCACCGAAAATTGGTTTATCAAAAAAGATAGCAACCAGTGGCTCACCGATTTAGATTATATTAGAAATAAAAATGGTTCTTCCTTAGCTATTTTGGGTGCCAACATCAACCATAGTTTTAACGAAAAATCTTTTATCAATATCGTAGTAGGCGCTACAGCTAGCAATATGTATTTCAACCGTTGGAAACCAGATAATATCAATTTAACCTCTGGGACGGTAATAGACACCCATTTATATAGAAATCTATCCGCTTCGTTGGCTGCTACTTACAACCGAAGAATTGGTGAAAAAATCGTGCTCAAAACAGGACTAATTGCCAAAGAGATGCTATTTGACTTAAATTATGGCAAAACCGATACAGGGGTTTATACCCGCATCATCAGCGCACTCAATCGCACGGAGTTGATACAAGGTTTTGCGGCTGGCGTATATCGCCCAAGCCAAAAACTGGTCATTAGTGCTGGGCTTCATAGTTTATTTTTCACCCTCAACAACAGCTATTCGGTAGAACCTCGTTTGGCTATTCGGTATAAAATGTTCAAAAAAACAGCCTTAGGCTTGGCTTATGGCCAACACGGTGCGGTTTTGCCTATGGGCGCATATTTTGTACAACAACTCAACCCTAATACAGGCGAACAAGAACAAGTCAACAGAAATCTAAAACTTTTGCAGGCTCATCATTTTGTGGCTTCTGTTGAGCAAAAACTTAGTGAGAACAGCTATTTATTGATAGAGGGTTTTTACCAACAAATTATGAACGCCCCCATTCGAGACGAAATAAATTCTACATTTTGGTATTTTAACACGCGCGACACACAAGGCGATGGACGTTATATTTCTGAAGGGGAGGGTAGAAATTATGGGGTTAATTTGACCTTAGAGAAAAAATTCAGCCAAGGATATTACGCCATATTAGCTGCCAATTTTAGCTACTCGCAGTACAAAGTATTGGATAATATCTGGCGTTCTACCCAAAACGATGCGCGTTTTTTCAACGTATTGACGGGTGGGCGCGAGATAAATTTGCGCAACAACCAAACATTACAACTCAATGCCCGCATATTTTTTGGGGAAGGGATTCGGTATATTCTCCCTGATACAGCGGCTACTTTGGCTCAAGACAGATTGGTATTAAATACAGAATTGGGTTGGGCTGGTCGCCCTAATTATTACTTCAGAACTGACATTCGGGTGGCTTACCGCAAAAATTTCAAAAAAACCTCTTTTGTGGCTTCTTTGGATATACAAAACGCAAGCAACCACAAAAATCAAAGAGATGTACAATACAACGAAAAAGAAAATTTTTTGTACAAACGCTACCAATCGGGACTAACCCCGCTTATCAATTTTCAATTATTTTTTTAAAACAACTTTATGCCCCACTATTCCGTAAAAGGCGACACAGTAACCAACGAGCTCATAAACCAACTGTATGCGCTGCGGCTTAGTATTGTACAACTGAAGCCAACGATTGATGCCCAACAAGATTTTGTACTGTTTAGCTCGTTTATAAAAAATGCCCAATGTGTAGATTATATAATAGAAGATGAACAAGTCCAAGCCTTTTCGGCCACACATTATGCTCCCCAAAACATAGCTGGCAAAACCGCGATTGTGGTAGAACCTGAGTTTGTGTTTGTAAATCCCCAATATAGAAAGGGCAATTTCACCCAACTCTCTTTTAGCCAGCTTATAAGAAGGTTAAAACTTAAGTATTGGTACACTCCCATTTACACCCTTGGCTGTGCCTATCCACATTCTTTTGTGGCTTTTGTAAGGTATTTTCACGAAAATGTTTGGACACTCAACGACCCCAATATATCTGATTATCACAAGCAAATTTTAGTCAATTTTCTACAACGAAAAATGGGAAAGGTAGATATTGGGAATGGAATTGTAGAAGTCCCCACCCTACATCACGAACAAAGCCCCGACCACATAGCGCGTTTGCAAAAAAATGAACACTACGCAGCCTATGTTCAGCAAAATCCCAATTGGGCGCAAGGATATACGTTAGGCTTTATCACCAAAATATCTTGGTGGTCTCTCATTAAGGGTATATTAAGGGGGAAAGCCAAACCTAAAGGCAAGCTATCCGCCAATCAATCCTATTAAAAAAATTATGCGTAAATACTCGCTAAAAGGCGCAGCAGTAAGCACCGAACTAATGCAGCAATTGTGTGCGCTGCGGCTTAGCATTGTCCAGCTAAAACCTGATATAAACCCACAAGAAGATTTTGAAAAATTTGCTGCTTTTGTGCGCCAATGCCAATATGTAGATTATGCTATTGACAATCAGCAAATACAAGCATTTTTTGTATTAAGTAAATAGACAAAACCAAAGTAAAAAAATGGAAAAAATAAAATTAGAAGAAAAAGAGAAAAAAGAGCTTGAAAAGTTTATGCTATCAAGTAAAAATGCATACGACAAAAAGCGTGTGGA
>JAAFIM010000143.1 GCA_013297745.1 Chitinophagales bacterium
GTTTGTAAATTCCGCCCTTGGCATCGGCGGGCAGTTGGAAATCGCCAGCAGCTTGCCCATCTACAGTAAGCAGCGTGATAGTTTTTTCTACTGAGCCTTTAGGATTAAGCAATTCCACGTACAAAATGCGGCTTTGGGCTTTTTGCAGCGTTTGGGCATCGCGCACATAAGCAGAAAACCAAATCGATTCGCCGGGTTTGTAAAAGGGTTTATCCATTTGCAGATAAACTTTTTCGGCTGCTGTGTGGGTTTGGAAAACGTCTAATTTAGAAGCTAAATTGCGCAAAAATGGATGATTGGATAATAGATTGGGTTCAGCATAATTTAATGCGCTCACCACGCCCACACCTGTAAGCGAGGCTAAGGAGCCCATTAAGAGCCAATGTTTAACTTTTGATTTTACTAACATAATCGAATACAAATTGTTATAATAATATGGTTGGAAAATAAATGATTGAGCTTATTATATTCTCAGTCAGCTAAAAAGATGCATTTTTTTTCTTTTTGGTGTAAAATAGTTTAAATTAATGCTAAAAAACTGCTATTTTTGCGCGTTTTTTGTCATTTCTTAAATTATAAGGCTAACATTTTTTCATTTTAGCCGTTTTATTAGTATTCATTTTTAACCTAAAAAATAAATAATATGAATTTTTTTCACAAGCATTATCACAATTTTATCATTTGTTGTTTGCTTATTCCGCTTATGGCATCAGCGACCAACGCCCCCAATCAGCAACCTGCTGGATATATGGAAAATAAGGGGCAAATTCTAGACCAAGATTCTAGACCTAATTCAAACGTCAAGTATCTTTTTCACAGCAACGGCTTGAATGTGCAATTGCGCAATGATGGGTTTAGTTATGATTTATACCAAAACCGCCTTGTCAAAGGGCAAACAAACAGTTGGGAAACGCATTATCATCGCATAGATGTCCAGCTAAAAAATGCAAATGCCAACCCCAAAATGGTAGCAGAAGAAGCCCATGCGCAGTATTCCAATTATTACAACGAGTTTGGGGGATATGAACACATCAAAACTTTTAAAAAAGTAACCTACCAAAACATTTACCCCAATATCGATTTAGAGTTTTTGCTCACCACAGGCGGCGACACTAAATATAATTTTGTGGTAAAAAAAGGTGGAAATCCTGCCGATATTCAGTTGGATTACCAAGGCGCAAAACATCAATTGGATAATAATCAGATAAAAATAGACGCCCAATTTGGCGAACTTAGCGAAAATATCCCCTACAGTTACCAACCCAATGGCAATGATGTAGAGGTTATTTATCAAAAAAATGCTGCGGGTCTTTATGGGTTTAAAATTATTTCTGATTATGACCCCAATAAAACGCTAATCATAGACCCTTTGCCTAATCGCAATTGGGCAACTTATTATGGCGGGGCTGGCACTGTGGCTGACGGAAATGATGAAGGTTACGAACTAGCTCGCCGTGCGGGCGGTGACGGGGTTTATCTTATGGGCAGAACAACTAGCGCAAGTGCTATAGCTACAGCTGGCGCATTTCAAACGTTTCGTAACAATACAGAAGATTTATTTTTAGTATCTATGAATACAAACGGCAGTCGCGCTTGGGCTACTTATTATGGTGGTTCTGCTGCACCCGAACAGGGGGGAAGTATAGATACTGATGATTTTGGAAATATCTATTTTGTAGCAGTTACTGGTGCTGCTGGTTTGTCTTTTGGTGCAGGCGCACACCAAACCGTTAATAATGGCAATAATGACTTAATTATAGCTTGTTTTGCTCCCGCAGGTACACGCACTTGGGCTACCTATTATGGGGGAACTTTGGCAGAAGATTGTAAAAATACAACAGGGGGCGTGGTCGCCAACAACATAGCCGTAAGTTCAAGTGGTTCTGCTCTCTACATTTGTGCTACAACTCGGAGTACGAGCAACGGGGAAGAAATTGCCACTTTCGGCACACATCAAGATGCTATAGCGTCGGCATCACAGGATGCTTTTTTGGTGAGACTAAACGCTTTTGATGGCTCTCGCTTATGGGCTACTTATTATGGAGGTCTAAATATAGATGAAGGTTACGGGGTTGCTATTGGTACAAACGATACAGCTTTTATCTGTGGGCAGACATCTAGCACAGGGGTGAATGTAATCGCTTCTGTTGGCGCATACGATGTTACGTTGGGGACAGCGAGTAGCGGTAGTGATGGATTTATAGCTAAAATAGAGCCAGATTTCGGCACTCGCATTTGGGGAACCTATTACGGCGGGGCTGGTTTGGACGATTTATACGATATCGTTGCTGATGCGAGTGGAAATATCTACGCTTTGGGGGTAACTACCAGCGCCACCGCTATAGGCACTGCGGGTGCTCACCAAACCACTCTAGGTGGTGGCTCTGGTCGAGATGCTTATTTGATAAAATTTAATACAAACGGCGCGCGTCAGTGGGCGACTTATTTTGGTGGAACGGGAACGGATGAAGGCTATGACTTAGCTATCAACGGCAATGACTTATTCATAGGCGGATTAACTACTAGTCCCGCTAATATCGCTTCTGTCAATACTTTCCAAACTGCGCAAGCTGGGGCTAATGATGCTTTTTTAGCCAAATTTAACCAAAATGGTGCTTTTCAGTGGGCGACTTATTACGGCGGCTCAGCCAATGATTTAGCCAATGGGGTTGCCATTGATAACTTAAACAATATCTACCTCGCAGGTTCTACCGCTAGTGCGGCTAATATCTCTACAGCTGGCGCATATCAAACTACTTATGCTGGAGCTTCGCCCATTTTTGATGCTTTTATCGTACAGTTTTCTGAATGTTCAGTAACAGCCACCATAACAAGTTCTACTTCAGTAACCTGTTTTGTAGGTACTAATGGCACTGCAACTGCTGCAGGAACTGGAGGCACTGCGCCTTATACTTTTCTTTGGTCAAATGCACAAACCGCAGCTACAGCTACTGGACTTATTGCTGGTGTATACACGGTAACTACTACGGATGCAAGTGCTTGTTTAGCAATTACTTCTGTAACGATTAGCCAACCAAGTGATATTACCGTTAGCTCTTTAGGGCAGACGAATGTATCGTGTTTTGGTGGTAATAATGGAACTGCTTCAGTAACTTTGCCTTCTGGTGGAACGGGCGGATTTAGTTATAATTGGTTGCCTGGTAATCCCACAGGGGACGGAACTCGCTTTGTTTCTGGTCTTACAGCTGGGGTTTGGCAAGTTTCAGTTTCAGATGCTAACGCTTGTTCTAAAACGGTTAATTTTACCATAACTCAACCCGCTGCCGCATTAACAACATCAATCGCTTCGCAAATAAACGTTGCTTGTTTTGGTGGGAATAATGGCGCATTTACAATATCTGCGACGGGCGGAACTCCATCTTACCAATTCAATCGCGGCACGGGTAACCAACCTACAGGCGTATTCTCTGGCTTAATAGCTGGAAATTACACAGTAACGGTAACGGATGCAAACAGTTGCACCACAACTCAAGCGGTAACAATCACCCAACCCGCAAGCGCATTGACAACATCAATCAGTTCACAAACTAACGTTGCTTGTTTTGCTGCGAATAGTGGCGCGTTTACAATTACCGCAACGGGAGGAACTGCAAGTTATCAATTTAATCGCGGCACAGGTAACCAACCTACAGGTGTATTTACCAACTTAACAGCAGGTAATTACACGGTAACGGTAACAGATGCCAACGGTTGTACCACCACTCAAGCGGTAAGTTTGACCCAACCTGCTTCAGCATTAACAACATCAATCGCTTCGCAAATAAACATATCTTGTTTTGGTGGAAACAATGGCGCGTTTACAATATCCGCAACGGGAGGAACAGCAAGTT
>JAAFIM010000144.1 GCA_013297745.1 Chitinophagales bacterium
GTAAGAAATGGTTGTATAAATTTAACTTTTCAAAAGTAAGTAGCAGGTTAATACAGTCAAATTATTTTAAATTTTTATTATGAATACCAACAATTCAGAGTTATTAACTTTCAAACAAGCGGCAGAATTTGCTAGCCTGCATATTAATAAAAACGTTACTACGGCTAATATCGCGTATTTGGTCAATTATGGGCGTATTAGCAAATTGGGCGAAAATGGCAACACACTTATAGACAAAAATGAGTTGGTTGCTTACTATAAATCCTATAATGGAGCTAAAGAATTGGCTTGGAAGGAAAAATTGGGTGCGGATTTGAACTGGGCTCTAAGTTTTGACCACCTAAAAGAAGCCGATACGACCAAACACGTGCATAGATTGCACCCCTATAAGGGTAAATATATTCCGCAATTGGTTGAGTATTTTTTAGATGGGCATAAAGATGAGTTTAAAACTGAAGTTTTTGTGCAAAAAGGGGATATTATTTTAGACCCTTTTTCTGGTTCTGGTACAACTTTAGTGCAAGCTAATGAGTTGGGTTTACACGCTATAGGAGTGGATATTTCAGCCTTTAATGCCTTAATAGCTAACGTGAAAATAGGAAAGGTAGATTTTACCTTGCTACATCAAGAGAGCCAAAATATCACCAATGCGCTTAAGAACTTTATAGCTGATGCCAACTATTTGCATTTTGAAGCGGATTTTTCCCAATATCTAAACGATTATGATAAAAAACACTTTCCCAGCCCAGAGTTTAAAATTAAGGTTAGGAAAAAAGAAGTGGATGAGCAAACTTATGCGGACGCGCACGTGCAAATAGTTACACAAGAGTTTGAGCGATTGCGCAAACAGTACAAAACCGAGTTAAAACCAACCTCACAGCATAATTTTTTGCATAAATGGTTTTTGCAGCCTGTCAAAACTGAAATTGAGTTTGTACACAGCCAAATAGAAAAAATTGCCGACCAAAATACTAAAAATATCCTTTCTATAGTTTTAAGCCGTACAATGCGCAGCTGTAGAGCCACCACGCACGCGGATTTAGCCACTTTGATAAATCCAATTTGCGAGCCTTATTATTGTGCCAAACACGGAAAAATTTGTAAGCCTTTATTTTCAATTTTTAGCTGGTGGGAGCGTTATAGCAAAGATACCATACAACGCTTGGGCGAATTTTCAGGGTTAAAAACGAACACTTTTCAACTGGCTTTAAACGGGAACGCTGAAGACATAGATATTTTAGCTAATTTGCAGTCCAAAAATCCCGAGTTTGCGGAATTGGTAGCCCGACAGAAGATAAAAGCCATTTTTTGTAGTCCGCCTTATGTGGGTTTGATTGATTACCACGAACAGCACGCTTATGCTTACGATTTATTCGGTTTTGAGCGCAACGATAAGTTAGAAATTGGTGCAATGTTTAAAAAGCAAAGCCGCCAAGCCCAACAAGATTACGCGCAAGGGATAGCCAACGTGTTAAATAATTGTAAGCGTTTTTTGGCTGAAGATTATCACGTTTTTTTGGTAGCCAATGATAAATTTAACCTTTATCCGCTTATTGCGGAAAAAGCAGCTATGAAAATTGTTAATCAGTACCGCCGCCCCGTTCTAAATCGCACCGAAAAGGATAAAAATGCTTATTCTGAGGTTATTTTTCACCTGCAAAAATTATAATTTTCTATAAAATGGCTTTGAATAAACAACAAAAAGCGGGAATTGAGGCTGTAATTAGCTCTTGCTTGCGGAATAAATTCAAAAATTATAAACCAGAAAGCAATCATATGCCCTTTCACCACGCACTTTTGGGAAAAGATAGAATGGCTTTGTTCTCGTTTATACAATCGCTAAATACAACCTTTGGAACGTCTATTTTTGAACCAGTTGCTGTAACTTTAGCGCAAAATCATTTCAGTTTTGCCAAATCACAACACGCTGTTGGGGGACAAATTAGCGAGGGCGCACAAACCGAAATACAGGAAATAATGAACGATTTATCTACAGGGAAAACAAACCCAGATAAATTGGCTGAGGTGGAACGGATTAGAAAAGTTTGTCAAGATGGTAAACTGAAAGACCTAAAACCCGTGAAAGTGGATTTATACATAGAAGAAACTAACGGAACTATACATCTTTTTGATTTGAAAACTGCCAAACCAAACGTTAGCGGGTTCAAAGATTATAAACGGACTTTATTGGAATGGATAGCTATTATTTTAGCCCAAAAACCTACAGCGCAAATTTTTTCATACATTGCTATCCCATACAATCCATACGAGCCAAAACCATACGAGCGTTGGACGATGAAAGGGGTGTTGGATTTGCCCAATGAGCTAAAAGTGGCGAGTGAATTTTGGGATTTCCTATCAGCCGATGAAGTTTATAGCGATTTATTAGCTTGTTTCCAAAATGTAGGGCTTAATCTAAGAGCAGAAATTGATAATTATTTTGAAAAATTTAAACGCTAAAATTGCCTTATTCTATAATTATCTTTTTACTTAAAACGTTGTGCTGTTGGGTGATAGTTAGCCAATAAACCCCAGCCGTTAAATGATTTAATTCTATGTGTTCGGTGTGATTTTGTATATTTTTATCAAAAACGGCCTGCCCCAAGTGATTAGTTACGGATAAATAGCTGTTTTTTAACTCCCAATTATCAGAAAGTTGTAGGGTGAAAATGCCCTTGTTTGGATTAGGGAATATATTAAAACTTGTATTTTTATTCTCTTCGGCTACCACGTTTAGTATGGCGCAATTATCGGGGTTATTGTTGGCGTTGCAAACGGGCAAAAGGCTGCTAATGCCCACTGGGATATTTGGCAAACAGTCCAAGTTGCTGCTGTCGCTAAAAAAAGCGGTTAATCCAGCAGGTAGCGAAGTTAGGCAATTTAGGCTAAGATTTTTATGGCAATCCAACCATTTCAAACTGTCGGGAAAAGCGGGTAAAGCTCCCCAATAACCCATATAGTTGGCGCCTATGTATAGCGTATCCAAATTATTGGGCAAAGAGGGCAATTCATACAAGTTGTTAAAGGTAAGATTTAAAGTTTCTAATCTGGTAAGGTGGCTGAGACTAGGCAAGCCTGGTATGGCAGCTAAAATACAAGTGTCGAGTATAATTTTTTTCAATTTTTCTGACCTTAATATATTATTTTCTACCCGATTTAATCTTCTACTGCCGCCCATATCTAAATGTACCAAACTGTCGCCAATATAGGGCACAGTATAATATAAAGAGTTTCTTGCGATGAAAGTTTCAATCCCACGAGGTAGGTCTCGCATACTGCCAAGCCCATTGTTGCTCACGTTTAGATATTTTAGGTTATAAAAACCAGTCAAACTATCTAATATAAAAATGGGGGTGTTGCTGGGCACAGGAAAGACTGGAACAAAAAGGTTCAAACTGCTAAAGTCTAAGGAATCCACTGTAGCAGCAGCTGCGGTGATGTAATCGTTACCATCCAAGCAAGCGGGGCATTGTTGTCTGATAATTGTGGCTACGCCCACATTATAAATCCGTTGTGCGTTGCTGTTAAAAAATGTACATCCAAGCGCTAATAAAAGTATAAATTTAATCCGCATAATAATTTTAAGTAAATAGACAAAACCAAAGTAAAAAAATGGAAAAAATAAAATTAGAAGAAAAAGAGAAAAAAGAGCTTGAAAAGTTTATGCTATCAAGTAAAAATGCATACGACAAAAAGCGTGTGGAATGT
>JAAFIM010000145.1 GCA_013297745.1 Chitinophagales bacterium
TGGTTGTCCGTTTACTGTGAAAGTTACGTTGTTGGCAGAAGCTACATTTGTTATCGTTGCGAAAACTGAAACTGTGTTCGTGTTGAAACTTGCGCCATTATTAGGATTGGTTATTCTAACTGTAGGAGGCTGAACTGTAGGTTGTGGGATTACATAAGTTACGCTTACCGCATCTGAAGCGTTTCCGCCCGTGTTGTTAGCAGAAATTTGTATGCTGTTATTTCCCTGTTGCAATGAAATCCCGTTAGCTACAAAACTTGTTCCGTTTAAGGTAAAATTGCGGCTTGGTTGTCCGTTTACTGTGAAAGTTACGTTGTTGGCAGAAGCTACATTTGTTATCGTTGCGAAAACTGAAACTGTGTTCGTGTTGAAACTTGCGCCATTATTAGGATTGGTTATTCTAACTGTAGGCGGCTGAACTGTAGGCTGTGGGTTGGGGTCAACGCGTGGCGGGGTGTAAGTTACCGAACAAGCTGCTGCATCTCTACCTCCAGCGTTGGTAACAGTAACATCCAAAGTATTATTTCCCTCTTGCAAAGAAACAGTAGCTTCCAAAATTCCTGTAGCCATATCGTAACGGAAGTTATTAACTTGCTGACGATTGAACACAAAGCTGATATTAGCGGGATT
Source organism: Chitinophagales bacterium (assembly GCA_013297745.1). Lineage (GTDB taxonomy): Bacteria > Bacteroidota > Bacteroidia > Chitinophagales > Saprospiraceae > JAAFIM01. The sequence goes on from JAAFIM010000145.1 coordinate 631, forward strand.
ATCTACATTTCTAATAGAAAGACGGAAAGTATAAATTCTTTCATTTGAAACTATAGGGCAATTTTGCGGATTAACGATTACCACATCGGGCGGCGCAACTGGATTGACATTCGGTTTTGTTTCTACTCGGCTGCTGGTAGCGTACAAATCCCAACGCCCAGCCAAATTCGCGTAATGGTGCAAATCGTTTCTTTTTCTATTGTCGGAAATATACCCGTCAAAATTATCTTGCAAAGTCCAAGTTGCTCTGTGTCCTATAGCCAAAGCAAAGTGGGGCGTGAACCAATAACCCAATTCAAAACCTAAAGTTGGGGTCAAAGTGGCTTGAAATCCGTCTGTAGCGTTGGTTTCAAACTCGCCATCGCGCAAAGCTGCTAATTCGCTCACTTTACTACTTCTCGCCAAATTATCGTTTATAGTTTCGTACTGATAAAGCGAACCCAAAGTACCCAACTGGTCAAATTGAGCTTTATAAACGCCTATTCCCAAACCACCGTAAACATTGAATAAGATATTGCTGCGGCGGCGTAAGTTTTCAAAATTCAATCTCAACTCCAGCGCAAAATCGTGGAAATGGGTCAAATGGTTCATATAAGCGCGATTTGTGCCGCCGCCTGCTGTAGTATAATTTCTAGTAGAATTTAAACCCTCATTAAAAAGCGAAGTGTTGCCGTAAGTGTTGGCACCAGCCAATAATTGTGTACCATCTAAGTTGTTGATACTGCTAGGGTCTAAGGTCAAAGGGCGATAATCTTGCCCAGCCGAACCCGTGTACAAATAGCGGAAAACTAAATCCAACGAAAAAGGGCTGTGGCGAGAATAGTACAAATTAGGTCCGATATAGAAACCCAAACCTGCACCAGGGCGAATACGCATATCGTTATTTTGCCAAGCTGCGCCCGTATTTAGCCCCAAAAGCCAATAGCCGTTTTCTCGACCATCTTTTTTATCCTCTTGGGCAGAGAGCGGATTGTACGCAAAGCCCATAAAGAGCATTAGCAACATCGCGAATTGTTTAAATTGATTCATTTTGTAAAAATTTTATTGTGACTAGATAATTTTCGTGGTTATAAATTAAACTGTTTTAGTATAAAAAGGTCTTTGCACATTCTGTGCCAACTTTTGAAAAAGTAACGTTTTTTAAGATAATTTTTTGATAAAAAAAACGTTTTGTTAGACTTGTTTTTAACACCCTATTATTCAAATAACTGATTTATAACCATTTAACTCGTTTTATTTTTTATTGGTTATCGCCGTTAAAATTTTGTTAAAATCATCCTGTAGGCTCTGACCTTTGTCTTTGTTGTACCAACGCTGTATCGTTTCCACCAAAACGCTGTGGGCTTCGCCGCTCGATTTCCATTCTGCCACTATAGGCAAGGCTGCTGCGGGTCTCGCGCCCCAAGTTGCCAACTCGTTCAGATTTTCGTCCAAAACTACTATTTTGGGGATAGCTTTGCCGCCGTTGGTGAGATAAGCGTTCATCAAATCGGGGTTGAGGTCGCGCCAAACAATTTTTAGGCTAATTTTTTCGGGGTTGGCATCAGCAATTTTAGCAATCAAGGGCATATTTTGGGCAGCATCGCCACACCAAACCTCGCTTATCGCCAAAAAGTAGATTTTTTGCCCCAAAGCCTGCGCTGTAGCTATAGTTTCAGGGGATAAATCCATCGTTTTTGCCACGCGCTCCATACGCTGGAGGTTCATTTTTACATAATTCAACATATCTTCGCTCGCTTGGGCTGTGTCGGCTGGACTGCTTTTTTTCGCCTCATATAGCGCGTGCGACATTTCCAAATAGGTGGAATAATCAATGCCTTTAGCTATAGCTTCGGCAAGTAGTGTGTGATTGGACATTTTTTTATTGATTGTTTTTGATGAAATTATACTATATTCAAAGTTAAACCACTTTACATATAAGAAGATGGATTTTCGCTAATATAAACGCCTCCGTTAATAATATGCCTAAGGTAGATATTTTTAGCCTGCAAAGAAAGCAAAATTTCGCCTTGATTATTCTCATAAATAAGCTGATAAACCCCAGCTTCGTTCTCTTTCGCGCTAATGGACAAAGTACCATGGATAAAATTATCTTTATTGATATTAAATTTATCTATAGTTATGGTACGAAATTCAAAATAGTGGGAATGAATGACCGCTTCTTCTGGTTTACTGAACATCGCATCGCTTGGTTCAAACGTGCTAAATACAATTACTGCCCAAATGTCTGTATGATTTTGATAGTTGGGATATACTGTAAAGTTGGTTAATGCTACGCCTTTAATCTGATTAAATTGTGGTTGCATTAAATTATTTCCTCTCTCAAGCTTTTCTATTATGCGTATTAGAGGGGGATATTTAGTGATAGATTCCTCTACTTTTATATTTACACCTTTTATTGCCGCTAAAGAAACGCTATTAGCCTTTAATTCCCATATTTTTTGATTGATGTTATCAAATTGAGTTATGAGTACAGAACCGTTTTCTAATTTTTCAAAAACGAATTTGGTATTCGCAAAATTGGAACTTGATAAATTAAAATAATTAATGTGTACATCTACCAAACTAAAAGTAATATCTAAAGCATCAACCTTATTAATATCCCATTTTTTGGGTAAAATAGCAGGCAATTGATTTAGGCGCAAAATCATTTGAGCTTCTATATTAGGCGATAGATAGTTCTTATACTCTCGAAAATCAGGACTAAAAGAAAGAGCTGCCCAATTTATGTCAACTAAATTTGGGATATTATCTTTATAATTAGCTCTTATCTTTTCAGAATGAAAGACCAATTCTATCCAGTGATTGTGACGCATAACTTATAATTTTTTTCTATTAAACTCATAGGCGATAAGTTGAAGATAAGGTTAAAAAATTAAAAAAAAAATGCTGCGTGAATTATCTCCACAC
>JAAFIM010000146.1 GCA_013297745.1 Chitinophagales bacterium
GGAAAAAAATTAAATACTACCTTTTGCCTCTAAATGCTTACTCTAATTTCCAAACTCTCAAAACTGCTCTTTTTGATATTATTCAACCTTCTTTACTTTAACTTTCATTTTGTCTAATTACTTATTACACACTTATACAGAATTTATAAAAACAAAAACCTCGCTCTTTTTACGGAGTGAGGTTTTTTTGTGATTTATACTAAATTGAAAAAGTAGATGTGTGTTAAAAATTTGCGCTATGCGCTACATTTTTTATTTTTATTACTTTTTTGATGGCAAAAAAGTAACCAAAAAAGCCAACGCCAACGGCGAAGCCCTCCCGTAAGGAAAAAGGCGTTTTTGCTTGTATTTTTTTCAAAAATAAGCGCAAAACCGTCGCTACAAGCCGACGTTTTTTGCTATGCAAAAAAGCTACTGCCCTCGCTGCGCTCGGTTGGTCGTCTTTCCGCAACATACGCTGGTTTTGGCGTCGCACGGCGGAAACCTGCGCAATTTATACACACTTACTTTTTAAATTCTGTATTATTATTGAAAAGCTAATTTTTATAACAAAAAAAGCTTGGTGTAGGGAAGGAATTTTTGTGAACAAAAACTCTTATTGATAACCAATTATAGCATAAATAACCATCGCGAGTTTATAAACTATTTATGATTTTTTCTTTAAATTTTTATAAAGTTGGAACAAAGAAATGATTGATAAAATAAGGAGCATTGGTAAAGATAAAACTAAATCTACCCTAATGACAGCACCGCCACCAGATGGAGGCAAGGTTTTCATCCACCAAAATTGCACATATAATTCCCAACATATCATCAAAGCCATTAGCGCAAGCGTTATTTTTTGTACTAAGGTCATAGTTTTTGTTTAGTTTTATTGATATTGATGTATTATTTATTCTACTTTGCAAGTTGGGTTACACTTTACTTCAAAATTGACAGAATTGGCTATGTAGCATATTTCGTGCGCTTTGTGGTGCAACTCAATGGCTTTTTCTACCATACTTTCGTCTGCAACATAACATATTGGATTCAAAGTTACTTCTTTAAAACTTCCGCTACTGCTCGCTTGTTCAATCATAATGCCTGTAGCATTGTCGGTGTAAGATGTAATTACAACTCCTTCTAATGAGCATACGTATAAGTACGAAAGCATATGGCAAGATGAAATAGCTGAAACCAACAAATCTTCGGGGTTTAATTTTGATTTATCTCCTACATGTGGATTATCCGTTGTTAGAAATAATTCAGGCTTTCCTTGTATGGAAACTGTGTGGCTGCGGTCATAAGTTCGTACATTTTTAGTTCCGTCACCTTTGTTGCCTGTCCATACTGCAGTCAGTTTATAGTTGTGTTCGTGTGGCATTGTATTTTTGTTTATTGTTCTTCAATTATTGATGTTCCTTTTGATTTATTACCTGAAGTCCATTCCCAATTTTCGTGGAGACGAATTTTTCCATTTTCAAGAATTTCTGGTTTTGAAACACAAATGCCTGTCATCAATTCGTCTTTGTTATTTACTTGGTGATAACGCATTTCTATATTTCCTGATTTGTCTACCAAGCCAATTAGATGTCCATATTTTATCTTCCCCCCTGAATATGAAGAAGTTAGGATGTTTCCGACTTGCTTATAGTGAAACAAGGTTTCGTTTGAAGTTTCTCCGTTTTCAGTATTGCTAATTGGTCTAAATTTTTTGTCGTTATAGTTCATTTTATTGTTTTTAAAAAAATAAAGGTGTTTAGTAAGGTTTTAAAAGCTAAAACAAGCAACAATAACATAAGGCGCGCTCAATAGCGTGGGGTATAAAACCCCACGCTATTGAGCGCGCAAATTGTACACAGTTTTTCTTACTAAACATCTGTAATAATAGCTAACGTACAAGACTTAGCGAAAATGGGGTTTAAAAGCGCTGCTCTACTTTTGGCAGAATGACCATTGCCTGTCTTTTTTAGTGTTATAATATAAATTCTTGTTCAATAATTTTTTCAATTTTAGGTCTATTTTGAGGATAAAACTCAAATCCATTTATATGCCCAAAATTTACATTGTGTGTTTTTGCTATATTTTCTATTTTATTCTCAAAGGTTAAAATGTTAATATATTTTTTAGCAGTCAAATTTAAACCTTGTCTACCGTTTGTGAAAAACAACATCAAATTTGTCTTGCTATTAAAATCTTTGTCAAAATAAAAGAAAACATCTATTTTCTCTTCGTTTGCGCAGTCTTTTAATTGTTGAATGAACTTATCTTTGTTTATCAAATCAAGGTTACAATCTAATCTTAATTTACAATTTTCAGCGTTCTTTTCTTTTAGTTCAGACCCAACGATTTGTAAAAAACCTTTTTTAGGATAGATTAATTTATTTTGAGATTTCTCTACGTAAATTCTATTAATTATTGGATTGTTGAAAGTGTAGTTTTTTATTAAATGAACTTTATGTCTGTTCAAAATCTTTTCAACTTCTTTAATTATTAAAAAATCATAATCAAAAAGTTGTTGTCCCCCTGTTCCTATTTTCAATTTATTCAACTCTGTGTAAACGAAAAGAAAACCATCAGAATAATTTTCAATTAATTTCTTTAAATCTTCAATGATTTCTAATTGATTATCTGTTTCAAATGTTGCGACCAATTCAGCAGGGTTGTCTGAATAGCCGCCATATCCTTTTCTAAACTCAAAAAAATCAAATTTATATAAGTCGGTTGGAAAGCCAAAATACCAATATGTTCCCAATATCATTCTCTATGTTCTTTTAAAATAGCCGCTAACGTTTTGTAGCTATCAAAATGGTGTTTTTTTAGTACTGCATAAGCAGTAAATACAAGCGACTTTATGCCTTTATCGCTGCAAAATTACACATAGTTTTTCAAACTACCAAATATCTTATACAGAATTTAGAAAGTGAGTGTATAATGATAGCGTAAATTATTAAAGATAGTAATTACAAAAACTTGTGTTTTGAAATTTTTTCTAACGGCTTACTTCAGGCGACACATTTTATTACACACTCACTTTTTAAATTCTGTATTATAGTACTTAAGTAAGTAGACAAAAACAAAGTGAATAATCGCGCGGAGCGCGTAACTACACCAATCCGTTGAGTTTCTATACTGTCTGAAGTGAGACGGAGCGCAGCTTTAGCAAGCGGAGCGAACAAGTTTATAGAAACAAGGCGTTTTTGGTACTTTTTGCGCCTGCAAAAAGTACGAAGAACGGCGAAGCCCTCCCCGAAAAAGAAATTTTTAGGCGTAAGCCGTTAAGAAAATTTCCAAAACCCAAGTTTTTACTGAAGTGTAAAAATTACTTCCATTTTGTTCAGTTACTTAATAGCTCTTATTAAGTATGAAAAAGTATTTAATTGACAATATCAATTCTGCGCTGCGTATCAATAGCGTGGGGTTTCGCTTCGCGGTTCTACCGATTTATACCCCACGCGACAATGAATTTTTAATCAAAATAACC
>JAAFIM010000147.1 GCA_013297745.1 Chitinophagales bacterium
CCCGCACAACACAGAGAAATTAAAATATAAAAAAAGCATACTAAACAACTTCAATTTTAGCACAAATATAATAATTTTTTCGTTGTTGCGTTACTAACATAAAACAATATGCCCAATCAAGAGATTAAAATTTTAAACCAGTTAGGTTATGGGTACAACCCAGAAAGTTATAGCTATATAAAAAAAACAGGGGTAAAAAAATACCTACAAGAGCAGTTAAACCCCAACCAAAAAGACGATAAAGCCTATTTAGAAGCCGTTTCAAAAGCGGTTTTATTGATAGAATACAACAAAAAAAAGCAGAAAACGAAAGAAGAACGCCCCTTGTCGCTGCTTAATCTATCCGTTGAAGCAATTTGGCAACGCGTAGAAGAAAAAGACCATTACGCCGAGCGGATGCGAGCAGCGCAAGAAGTGTTTGTGGATAAAGTGTTGAGGGCGCGCTACAGCCGTTGGCAATTGCACGAACTTTTAGCAGATTTTTGGCACAATCATTTCAACGTCAATGTGCATCAAGATGAGCGTATTGCAGCGAGTTTAATCGGATATGACCGCGATGCTATCCGCGCGAATATGTGGGGAAATTTCCGCCAACTGTTGGAAGCTGTCGCCAAAAGTCCAGCTATGTTGTATTATCTCAACAATCAAAGTTCCAAAGCCAGCCCCGCGAATGAAAATTATGCCCGCGAACTGTTTGAACTGCACACTTTGGGCGCGGAAGCGTATAAAAATGATTTGTACGACCAATGGAAAGACGTCCCCAAAGATGCTAACGGTTTGCCCTTGTATTACATAGACGAGGACGTGTACGAAGCAGCGCGCGCTTTCACGGGTTGGACGGTAGCAGACGGCAGCGACGACGGCAAAGGGGGCAAAATCGCCAACACAGGGCAATTTGCTTACGTTGAACATTGGCACGACGACTACCAAAAGCGGGTTATGGGCAAAGAACTCCCCCATCATCAACCCAATCTAAAAGACGGCGCGGACGTTTTGGATATTGTAGCTTATCATCCCGCTACTGCCCGCCACATTTGCAAAAAGTTAATACAACGCCTAATCAGCGATAATCCCCCCGCTACTTTGCTGGAAAAAGTGGTTAAAATCTGGGTAGAAAATGCCAAAAAGCCCAACCAACTGCGCGAGGTGGTTAGTGCGATTATTTTTTCAGAAGAGTTTGAACAAAACAGCAACGAAAAGTTAAAAACGCCCTTTGAACTGTTGATTAGCAGTTGGCGCGCGGTCAATGCTACCGTTAGCCCGAATATGAACTTATACTGGATTTTACAAGGAATGGGGCAGGTTGTTTTCGGATTTCCTTTGCCCACAGGCACACCAGATAAGAGCAGTTATTGGCTAAATTCAAACGCTATGTTGATGCGTTGGAATGGTTTAGCAACCTTATTTTTGGAAGATTGGCACAAATTGGCAACTTTAGAAAATAGCAATTTTATCCCCAAAACGCAGGAAACAGCTTTAGGCTATAGCAGCAGATTGTTTGAAAGTGTATGCGGGTTTGTGCCCGAACAAAAAACTTTACTCCTGTTAGCCAATTATCTCTCGCAAGGGGGAAGTGTTGAGGACGAATTATATTTTAACGATGAGCGGGAGAGGAATTGGATTGTAGCGAATGGGTTGGTGTTGTTATTTCAATTGCCTTTTTTTCAGTATAGATAAGTGTGTCTTAATTTTATAAAAATTTTATTCAGCTATGTGCAATCGCCGCGATTTTATAAAAACCTGTGGTAGTTTTACCGCCGCTATGTTGGCTACTCAAACCAATCTGTTCGCTTTTAGCCCCAAAACGGAAGCTAAAGGGCAGATTATAGTTAAAATTTTCTTGCGTGGTGGTTGTGATGCGCTCAATCTGCTCGCTCCATTAGGGGACAAAAATTATCAAGACTCCAGAAGCAAGCGGTTGAAGATAGATGAAAGTGCGGGGATTAAGCTAAAAGGGGATTTGAATAAAACAGAATTTGCTTTACACCCCCAAGCTCAAGGTTTGGCGGATTTATACAATGCGGGAAGTTTGGCTTTTATCCACGCTTGCGGGCTGCCCAACGCCACGAGAAGCCATTTTGACGCTCAAGATTTGGTAGAAAAGGGCGGCGTTAGCAAAAACATCGGTGCGAATACGGGTTGGCTGGCGCGCTATTTGGGGTTGGTGGATATACAACAGGCGATTATACCCGCGGCGCACGTGGGGCAACATTTGCCGTTGAGTTTTATGGGCGATAATCGCCCTTTGGCGTTGGGAAATTTGGGCGAATTTGCGCTAAAAGGGGATAGAAAATTGAGTGGTTTGTTAAAATCAGCTTATCAACAGGAACAAAGATATTTAAACCAGGTCGCCTTGAGCACTTTATCCAATATCAAACTCATTCAGGACAAAGTTAACCCCAATCGCGAGCGAAAAACCCCAGATTATCAGCCCAGCTACGCTTATCCCGACGACAACGAATTGGCAAATCAGTTGAAAATAATAGCCCAACTCCTAAAATTAGAGGTTGGGCTAACGACAGCTACAGTGGATATGGGCGGTTGGGACACCCACGAGGCGCAATCGGATAAATTTGGGCGGTTGGTAGCGCAATTATCTACAGCTTTAACCGCTTTTTACAACGATGTTAATAATTTTCACCCACAACTAACGGTTATTGTCTTATCCGAGTTTGGGCGCAGGCTCAAATCCAACGAATCCGAAGGCACAGACCACGGACACGGCGGGTTGGCTATGGTGTTGGGGGGGAAAGTAAAAGGGGGGAAATTATACGGACAATGGCCAGGTTTGGCTACCGAACAATTGGATAGACGGGTAGATTTGGCAGTAACGACAGATTATAGAACAATTTTATCCGAATTATTGCTTCCGCAGATAGAGAAATCTAAGTTGGGGCAATTATTCCCACAATTTGAGTATAAAAAAGGCTTGGGGATTATTTAGTTGTTAGTTGTTAGTTGTTAGTTGTTAGTTGTTAGTTGTTAGTTGTTAGTTGTTAGTTGTTAGTTGTGCGAAAAATATATTTTTTTACCTAATTTTTGGTGTAGTCTTTTAAATTATTACTGACCTTTCGCAGTATAAAAATTAGAAAAAAAATTACAAGTCAAAAAAAGGGTGCTTATTCCTGCATTATTGAGTAATTACAGGTTTAATTTAAAAGCTTGGACTTCAGCAAAAGAAGCCTTTAT
>JAAFIM010000148.1 GCA_013297745.1 Chitinophagales bacterium
ATATCTTTACTTTTATTTATCCTTTCCATTGGCGTTGTTTATGGGCAGAATGCAACTGTATTGTTTAAAACAATCAACCTAGAAAGTCCATACCACAAAAAATTAAGCAAAGTTTTTAAACAGCATTTTGTTTACCCACCCGTTAAAATACGCACTAAAATTAAAATTAAATCACGCTTTGCTCCATATAAAATATGGCAAGCAGCAGGCGAAAATAAAAAATTATTTATTGATTTGGTCAATGATAAGCGCGTAAATTTAGATTTTAGATTAGTTGCGTATTGGGTTTTGCATAGAATGTTTAACAAGGAAGCGGTTGGTTTTTTTGATAGGAAAATTTTAGCGAGTTTGTTTTACGATGCATTTTGGGCAGAAAATTATTACGAACATTGGAGTTTTCCTAGGGAATCGCATCCACCTTTTGAACTAAAACTAGAAGACTTGGGTGAATTTGTGGGAATGTTGACAGAGTTGGGCGATATTTCTATTCCGCTTTGGTATAAATCATTGGATAACAATGAAATTATGCGCTCTAATTGTTCTGATGGTATGTACCTTAGATGCGCAACTTATAACTCAAATATCTCATTTTTTGAATATTGCCGCAATGATTATGTAGCGTTTTACCTTAGCCAAATCACTAAAATACCGCTTCCTTTTCACGAAAAATATAGTGAGCGTGTGAAAGAAATTGCCATTTTCAAAACTAAAATAAGAATTTATTGTGCTTTAAATAGCATTTCCTTGAAATGAAAAACTATCTGCTATTGTTGTATTTTAATTTGGGGCTGCTCGCTAACGCTCAAGAGATAAACTGGGATAATTGGTCAGAAATGTACAATTTACTAGCCAAAGAGCGAGAAAATAAAGGCGAAACTCCAATAGATTGCGATAGTTTTTTGACAAAAAACCCTTTGTTTAATCCATTTAATTGGGCAAAAATTGACGAAAAAGGGGTTCGGCGAGCTTCGCCGCCAATAAATCCGTTTTATTTTGATAAAAATTGTATAGAAAACTATTTAGGCCGCCCTGATAGTAGTTATACAAACACAGACACAGAAATTAGTATTTATTATCTGAATAACACCAAAAAATGTAGCCCTTGTCAAGGTTTTTGTGTGGCATTTTTTTTCAAAAAACCACATAATATCTTATTTCATACGCAAAGAGGCAGCTATTTTAAAAACTAATTTTTTATAAAAATTTTCAAACAAACTAAATAAATTATAAACAGTTTTCAATGAATTATAAAGACGATGTGGCAGCAGTAGATGCCCTGAACGAATGTTATAAAAACCTGCGCAAAGAGATTTCCAAAGTCATAGTTGGGCAAGATGAAGTGGTCAAAACTGTGTTGATTTCGCTTTTTTGCGATGGGCATAGTTTGCTGGTGGGTGTGCCTGGTTTGGCCAAAACCTTGTTGGTTAATACCATAGCCAAAGCTTTGCAGTTGGATTTCAAACGCATACAATTTACCCCTGACTTGATGCCGTCTGACATTACTGGGGCGGAAATTATGGACGAAAATCGCCATTTTATCTTTGCCAAAGGGCCTTTATTTGCTAGTATGGTATTGGCGGACGAAATCAACCGAACCCCGCCCAAAACTCAAGCGGCTTTGTTGGAAGCGATGCAAGAGCGTTCGGTTACTGTGGCTGGACACGTGCATAAATTGCCTAAGCCTTTTTTGGTGTTGGCTACACAAAATCCGATAGAGCAGGAGGGAACTTATCCTTTGCCCGAAGCGCAATTAGACCGTTTTATGTTTAATATATTTTTGGATTATCCTTCTTACAAGGAGGAAGTGCAGATTGTCAAAAATACCACTTCAGGCGCAAAAGTAGAGGTACAAGCAGCCGTAACAGGCGAACAAATTGTGTTTTTTCAACAACTTATTCGCAAAATACCTATAGCCGACAATGTGCTGGAATATGCGGTAAGTTTGGTTAATAAAACCCGACCCAATACAGCTATGGCCACTCCCAAAGTGAATAATTATATTTCTTGGGGTGCAGGTCCGCGTGCTTCTCAGTTTTTGGTGTTGGGTGCCAAATGCCACGCTGCTATCAACGGCAAATACTCGCCCGATATATCCGATGTGCAAGCTATTGCCAATTATGTGCTTCGCCACCGCGTCGTGCGCAATTACAAAGCAGAAGCTGAAGGGGTAAGTTTGGAAACAATTATCCAAAGTCTTTTTTAGTTTCTAGCATAAAAAAAGCCTCAACTCCTTATAAAGTTGGGGCTTTTTTATTTTAGTAATACAGAATTGAAAAAGTAAGTGTGTAATAAGAGCTATTAAGTAACTGAACAAAATGGAAGTAATTTTTACGCTTCAGTAAAAACTTGGGTTTTGGAAATTTTCTTAACGGCTTGCGCCTAAAAATTTCTTTTCTTCGTACTTTTTGCAGGCGCAAAAAGTACCAAAAACGCCTTGTTTCTACAAACTTGTTCGCTCCGCTTGCTAACGCTGCGCTCCGTCTCACTTCAAACAGTGTAGAAACTCAACGGATTGGTGTAGTTACGCGCTCCGCGCGATTTTTCACTTTGTTTTTGTCTACGTACTTAAGTACTATAATTATAAAAATAATGTGTTTTTCGTTATAAAAATAAGCGCGAGCGTGGGGTTTTATACCCCACGCGGTGAAAAATCTTATTAGCGTTGGGTTTCGCTTCGCGGTTCTACCGATTTACACCCAACGCAAGAGTAAAATTTTATAAAATATGTATATTTTTGGTGTGTTGGGTGTAAAACCCAACACTAATAAGGTTTATTTTATCTACCGCACGGGGTATAAAACCCCGTGCTATTGTAAAAATCTATACTCTCGTAACTCCAATGTTTTAAATAATTTACACTGCTATTACACACTTACTTTTTAAATTCTGTATAATTTATTATGAAATATGCTGTTTTTCTAAATTTGTTTTATATTTGCGGCTGTTTTTCTAAATTGATTTTTTTAATTTTTTTACAGCAATAAGTAAATAGACAAAATGAAAGTTAAAGTAAAGAAGGTTGAATAATATCAAAAAGAGCAGTTTTGAGAGTTTGGAAATTAGAGTAAGCATTTAGAGGCAAAAGGTAGTATTTAATTTTTTTCCAAT
>JAAFIM010000149.1 GCA_013297745.1 Chitinophagales bacterium
TGTAAAACCCAACGCTAATAAGATTTTTTTACCGCGTGGGGTATAAAACCCCACGCTCTCGCTTATTTTTATTTTTATAGTGCGTAATTGCTCTTACTGCATACTTACTTTTTAAATTCTGTATAAACAATTATCTGTTAAAAATTTGGTTGAAAAAGCTATATAATAGTTCTATTTTGAGCAAAGCGGTGAAAAGAAATCCCCAAACACTACCCCAAAAGTGAGCGTCGTGACCAACATTATCTGTATTTCTTTTACTCATTATTTGCGAATACACTAAATACAAAGCCCCCAATATAAAAGCAGGGATAGGAATAGGCAAAAACAACAGCATCATTTTTTGGGTAGGCGCTATCAAAATAAAAGAAAATACTATTCCCGACACAGCCCCAGAAGCACCCAAAGCCAAATAATAAGGGTCGTCTTTATGTTTGTAATAACTATATAAAGAAGCCATAGGCAAACCCAACACATAAAGCGCAATGTATAAAACCAGCCCTTTGTCTTCAAATAAAATCAAATAAAACTGTTCTACGATTTTGCCAAACTCCCACAATACAAACATATTCATAGCCAAGTGCAAACCGTCTTTATGGATAAAACCGTGGGTAAAAAAACGATACCATTGGTTGCCTCGTTGGATAGCATCAGTATTAAAAATAAATCTGCTCATTAGACTATTATCAGAAAACGCCAAAAAGGAAATCAACACGGTGATAACTACCGCAACCGCCGTAACAGGAGCTTGCAACAATTGTTCTGCCAAAGGTGTAGCAAAATTGAATAAATACATAAAATAGTGATTAGTTGTTAGTTGTTAGTTGTTAGTGCATTTTTGCATTTTTGCATTTTTGCAACGATACTTTTAATTTTTTTCTTATGAACCCCGTGTTTCACACGGGGCAATTGCCGTTCAACCCCTTCGGGGTTGGCAAAATAAAACCCCAACGGGGTTTAACAGAAATAGCCCCGCGTTACAACGCGGGGACAATGTGAGCGAATAAAATCAATTTTTTAGCCACAAATAATTATTTTCAATTGCTTAATAGCTAACAATTTACCATTAACCACTAAACACTATTACATATTGTTATCTTTTCTAAGCTGTTGCACCTCTTTTCTGTTGGGACTAAGCAACTTGCCGATAGCAGACACCAATAAAATAGAAGTAAGCAGCAAAGAAATTCTACCAATTAGATTGCTATAACGAACAAAAAAGCTAATTTCTGTTTTCAAGCAGACTTCGGCAGGCAAAGCGGTGCGGGTATTATAGACAGTTTGAGCGATAATTTCCCCTTTGCTGTTAATAACTGCCGAACTACCCGAGTTGGCAGCGCGTACCACCCAACGGCGGGTTTCTATAGCACGCAGTCGCGCAAAATTCAAATGTTGTTTATAACCATCCGTATCGCCCCACCAGCCGTCATTGGTCATTACTGCCAATAAAGCCGCACCTTTTTTGATATATTGGGTTACAAAATCGCCATAAATAGATTCATAACAAATCACAGGCGCAACATTACCACGAGGAGTAGCAAAACTCACCCGATTGGCTTGAGTGGTCAAGGCATAACCAGTAGTCCCACCCAAGTCCATAATCCAATCCGATAAAAAATCTATTCCCGACACATAAGGCATAATTTCAGAACCCGGCACCAATTTGGACTTATGATAAATAGGCAAGCTTTCAGTAGCATTGATATTATTTTTGTCCAACCAAATAGCAGAATTATAACTGTTATAATATAAGGATTCGCCATTTTTACGAACCACTTTACCCACTTTTTCGGGTCGTACTTCATCTTTTTCATAAATTTTTAGCGCAGAAATCCCCACAATAAGTTGTACATTGGGCAATTGTTGAAAAACAGTATCTAAATCTTGTACAGCTAAAGATTGACGCAAATCGCGGATATTGACATCATCAAAACTCGTTTCTGGGAATATGATAAAATCTGTGTTGGCTTTGGCGTTTTCGTTGATGAGTTGGTAAAAATTATTGAACGTTTCGTTATAACTTGCATTAAATTTTTTGAAATGAGGCTCATAATTGGGTTGTAGCAATAGCACTTGCCTTTTTTCCCCTTCTTCTGGATTATGCAACCAACCCAAAACGAGCGAAAATACTACAGGCAAAGCAATATAAACAGACGGACGAGCCAAGATAGACCTCAAGGCCATTTTATCTGGCCAAAAGCTGGTTTTGTTGGCATACCAAAGCTGAAAACGGTGAAAAATCGCCAAATTAACCAATAAAATCCAAATACCACCACCAAAAACGCCAGTATATTCGTACCATTGCACAACGTAAGTAGAATGCGCAAAGCTATTGCCCAAAGTAAGCCAAGGCCAAGACAAATCCCAATACATATGCCACCATTCAAAACTCAACCAAAAAGATACAAAAGCAATAAAGCCCAATTTTTCGTTATGTTGCTTCTTGACAAAATGAAAAGCCAAAAAAGGCAAAGTCATAAAAAATGAATTTAGAAAAATCGCTATACAACCTGGTATGAAACCCGCATTAGCTACCCAATAAGTCGTGCAGATATTCCAAATGGCGAAAGTATTATAAGACAATTTGAATATCGTCCAATAAGAGGTTTTGCGCTGCGCCCTTGCTTTATAAACTTCGTTCTCTATCCACAACAAAGGCAAAAAACCTACAAACAAAGCCAAAATAGCCCAATTAAACATAAAACCCAAAGACAATAACAAAGCCGATAAAGAACTTGCTGCTATCAACTGATTTCTATTGGGCAAATTGGTCATCATATTCCACGAAAAACCCAAAATACCCAACCAAATAAAAATTAAACAAGCAAAGGTCGAATAGCCCCAAATTTCTTCAGCAGCCGCTTGAGCCTGCATTTGGCTACCCAACAACCCAGCCCCAAGCAAAGCCAACAAGCCCAAAATAGCGGGTATATATTTATTCATAATAAAAATATAGATAAAAAAA
>JAAFIM010000015.1 GCA_013297745.1 Chitinophagales bacterium
AGGAGCTTGTGTTTCTTTTGAACAAGATGCAAAAGATACGAGCAAAAAAGCAGCAAGGGTTGAACCCAAAAGTGCGTTTTTCATGTTTTGTTGTTATTGTTTGATGAAAAAAAATTAAAAAATATGATTAATTAAATATATGATGCCTTAATACGCTGTGTAGGCGGTAAAAGTTTCAATTTTATTGAATTTTTTAGAATTACTTTGATAAATAATTGATTATCAATGATTTATTTTTTTATTTGCCATTAAACTTTATGATATTATAACAGTCTAACTTTCATTATTTACCAAATTAAATTTTTTATATGAAATTTTTAGTAATTCTTTTTTCATTTGCTTTTTCAGCAACTATTTGGGCGCAATCTAATCCAGAACTCCGCAACGCTTTGCGCGACCATTACATTAAAAATATGTATCCTGTTTTGAAAGTACAGCAAGAAAGTTTAGAAAAAACTTGGTCTGTGTCGGATGCTGCCTTTTTGTCAGAAAAACGTGCCGCCTTTCAACAGTTCAAATTTAAAAAACGCCAACTTCAGTCGCAAATTCGCCAATCTCGAAAAAGTGGTAAGACCCAAGCAGAAATCAAATCTATTTTTGCTACTCAACGCCAACTTCTGCGGCAAGAACGCCAACAATTATTTGAAAGTATGCGCCCTTTTGTAGATAAACATACAGCAAAAATCGTGCCAATTAATGAAAAATTACGCGCAGAACGGAATAAATGGCAGCAAGAACGCCAAATTATCCGCCAACAGTTCAAAGCACGCGAGCGGAAAAATAAACAAGATGCCAAAACTCGCGAATTTAATCAAACCGTCCGTTTCTTATTATGGAATGGCAAAAATCCTTATTCAAGACAATAAATTCAAAATATAATATGATTTTTTGCAAACAACTCGCTTTTTTATTTGGTATTATTTTTTGTTGCCAAAATATAAACTCACAAAATTTATACTTCCCCCCTACTACAGGAAATAATTGGGATACTATTGCGCCCGCTACTTTGGGTTGGTGTGATAATCGAATAGATTCTTTGTACGATTATTTGGAACAGCGCAATACCAAAGCTTTTCTCATTCTAAAAGATGGAAAAATAGTTTTGGAGCAGTATTTTGGTACTTTTCAGCGCGATTCTATTCATTTGTGGGCTTCTATGGGCAAATCGCTAACGGCTACTTTGGTCGGAATTGCTCAACAAGAAAATTTATTATCCATCAATGATTCAGTGAGCAATATCTTAGGCGCAGGTTGGACTTCTGCCACGACTGCACAAGAACAAGCCATTACTGTTCGCCATTTGCTCACGATGAGTTCAGGGCTAAATGATGTGCCCAATTTGCCTTGCGATAACTTGAGCGACACAGCCTCTTGCCTCCAATATCTCGCGCCTGCAGGCTCGCGTTGGGCTTATCACACGGGTGCTTATTACAAACTTCACAATTTGGTAGAAACTGTATCTGGACAAACTTTTAACGGTTTTACCAACACAAGACTTGAAAATCAAATCGGAATGAGCGGAATTTGGTTTAATGGCACTTATTACAGCAAGCCGCGAGATGTAGCCCGTTTTGGTATATTAACTTTGAATAAAGGTATTTGGGCAACGGACACAATTTTGCACGATACGGCTTATTACAACCAAATGATAAATACCTCACAAAATAATAACCGCGCTTATGGTTATTTGTGGTGGTTGAACGGCAAGGCTTCTTTTATGGCGCCGGGTTTGCAGACGGTTTTTCCCGTAACGTTAATGACGAATGCGCCCGCTGATATGTTTTGTGCTTTGGGCAAATACGACCAAAAATTATATATTGTACCCAGCCAAAATTTGATAATTGTAAGAATGGGCAATTCCGCCAATGCCGATGCTAATGCTTTTTCTCCTTTTGATAATGAACTTTGGCAAGAAATCAATAAATTAGATGATTGCATAGTTGCTGTAGAAAAATTAGAAAATGCCCAAGCGCAAGTTTTTCCCAATCCAGCCGCTCATTCTGTTTTTATAAAAAATGAAAAAAATATAGATAATTTATATCTGTACGATGTGTTGGGAAATTTGATTGTACAAAAAAATCTTTCTGCTAATCAATACCTTTTGGATGTCCATAATTTACCTGCTGGTTTTTATACGCTAAAACTACAAATTGGCAAAACCATAGAAACGCATAAAATTATCATTGAAAAATAAAATGTTCCACGTGGAACAAAAAAAGCACTCGTCCGATTTGGGGAGTGCTTTTTTTTATAAATTAAATGTATTGATTTTTAATAAAAGAATTATCTTTGTGATACAATTATTTGGTTTTGTAACCCACTAAATATGAAAACACTTCTTTTTCTTTTTTTATGCTTTCAGACTTTGGCATATAGCCAATTATTGCCTATGAAAATAGGGGAAACGAAAAATAATACTCGCTGCGAAACTTACCGTTATCTCGACACAACAATAAGCATTAACGATTTGGAAATAGAAAAATTAGCTTTGCAATGTCTATTAGATTCCGTTTTTGCTGGCGTATTTGATTATGACCGCCCTGTTTATTTGGTAATAGCCGAAGATTTAATAGATATTTTACCTCCTTTGGAGCCTAATGATTTGCCGCAAAAAATAGATAATTTTTATCGTTACAATTATTATCTGGAAGATAAAGAAAGTTGGTATCACAAAATGAAAGATTCTATTACGCAAATTCAATATATTTATAACATTGATTTTAGTGAATTTCGCCATCCATACGTAAATTTTATTAAAGATAGGGGCGATAGAAAATTTTGACGTTCGCGCAGAAGAAATCGCGATTATATTTATAAATATATAAAGTCAATGAGCGCACCCGCTATTTTCTTTGGCAATCAAGCCTACGTTCAGTTTGAATGTGAAGATGTAATTTTTTATAATTATACAGTTTATGAACCGGGTATGGTTGATTTTGATTATACAACAAAAACTAATCAATTAAAGCCTTATGAAATTATTTCAAATTTAATAGAAATTTCGTATATCACTTTAAAATTTAAAAAGCAAGATGACCAAAAATGGCATTTAGCAGGGCTCGCAATGGAGGCGGATAGCAGCAAAAAGTGCATCTATGTAGAATCTTTTTATGAGCATATCAGAACTGAACAGCATACAGAAGTCAATAATCGCATTCTTTATGGTAATAGAAAATTGAATCCAGTAGGTTATTCCCCAATTTCAAAAACTTTATCCGAAATGCTGTATAAAAGCAATCTAACCAGCGAACGCCCTGGAAAAAAGCGTTTTTTCAATAAGCAGTAAATTGTTAAATATGTTCCACGTGGAACAAAAAAAGCAGTCTCCCAATCGGAAGGCTGCTTTTTTTATGCTAAAAAATTAAAATTATAAAATGTTTCACGTGGAACATTTACAAAATGCTAAAATTTTTATCTTGCAAAACAAAGAAAATTATAAAATGTTTCACGTGGAACATTTACAAAATGCTAAAATTTTTATCTTCTAAAACAAAGAAAATTACAAAAGCTACAAAAGGAATTAAAAAAATAAACGCATCAAATCTATCCAAAAAACCGCCGTGTCCAGGCAATATCGTTCCCGAATCTTTGATGCCCAAGCTGCGTTTTAAAAGTGATTCTACCAAATCGCCCAAAGTTCCGAACACAGAAGCCACCAAAGCTATCAACATCCACGCGCCGATTGAATAACCCAAAGCTGGGAATAAAACGCTGCATAAAGCCCCAATGCCCATTGCGCCGACAAATCCCGATAAAGTGCCTTCCCAAGTCTTTTTGGGCGAAATACGGGGAAAAAAAGGCGTTTTACCAATTTGAGAACCTGCCAAATAAGCGAAACTGTCGTTTGCCCAAATTATCGCCAACAAAGCCATTATCAATAAATTGCCAAAATCGGGCTGTTTCAAACAGAAAAATTCTATCAACGCTGTGGGCAATCCCACGTATAAAATCGCCATTAATACGTGCGCCAACTGTTCAAAAGGTCGCGTTGCTTTGCTGTATAATTCAAAAATAAACAATCCAAAAAATACAGGTAACAGTAAAAAATACAAAGTGGGCGAAATTTCTACTAATTTTAATTGCGTATTCGCTACCCATAAAGCGGGTAAAATTCCCAAAATAGTGAGTAAAATTTGCCGCGTTTTTATCATCAAATCCGCACTCGCGCTTTCTTTTTCCCGAACCAAACCGCCATATTCCCACAAACAACAAACGCCCACGATTAAAAATAAAATTGCACAACTGTACGCGCTCGCTATCGTGCCGCCTATCATCACCGCGCCAAAAATTACGCCTGTGATAGTTCTTGTTTTTAAACTCATTTTTTTAAAGTATTTTATCCACAGAATAAGGATTTTTAAAGAAATTATTATTACCTTCTAACTTCGTCACTTCGCTGTTATTATTCAACCAACGCGCTACAAAATACATTAAAACACTACCCAAAACAGCTGTACCCATAATTAAAGGTTCTAAAGTGGGCTTTTCTTGATTGGCTAATTCGGGTTGCAAATAGATAGCCAAAATTTGCGAACTGTTGTATAAAATATGCAAAATGATAGAAAACCACAAATTGCCAGACCACGCAAATACATAACCCAAACTTGCGCCCAAAATAAGACGAGGCAAAAAACCTTGCAGGTCAAAATGTATTAAGCTAAAAATAATAGCCGTAATCCAAACAGCCGCGTGTATATTTTGAAACCGAACGGCTACAATGCGCTGCAAAACGCCCCGAAATAAAAGCTCCTCTCCCACCCCCGCGCATACGCCAACAAGCCATAAATTCATAAATAAATCTGTTGGACTACTCATTTGTGTTATTGTTTTGGTCAATAATTCTGCTGCCGAAGGTTCGGGATTGCCCATAATGGCAGCGTTCAAAGCGTACACAAAGTTGGCTAAAGGCAAGCAAAGTAATAAAAATAAAAAGCAAAGTCCAAATTTTTTCAGTTCAAAACCTCTATTCAAATATAAACTGTTGATAAAATTAGTACGCCAATACAACCAATTGAAAAATAAAACGGGTACAATAAAAGTAAAAATGTGCGAAATGGATAGCAAAAATCGCAAAATGTTTTTATAATCGCTGTGTTCGCCTACTTGTATTTCTTCTATAAGTTTTTGTAAATCGGGAATTTGAAAAATCGTTTGAGATAAAATCCCCACCAACAAACTGCCAAAACTCAAACTAACGACCCATAAAGCCGCTAAAATACAAACCTGTTTTAAAAAATCTAAACTTGGATTTTCTGTTTGTTCTGTCATCTTTTTAATTTTTTGTAGCCAAATCTAAAGCTGTTAATAAAATTGTGCAAGCCTTTTCTATTTCTTCATCATTGATAATCAAAGGCGGCGCGATGCGAATAGATTTGTCATTATACAAAAACCAATCTGTAACCAATCCCAAATCCAAACAATGGCGAATTGTATTTTTCACCATATCAAAACTTTCTAATTCCATAGCCATAATTAAGCCAGCGTTTCTAATCTCTTTTATCGCTTTGTGTTGCAACAAACGGAGAAAAATATCAGCTTTCCGTTTCACATTATTTATAATTTCAGTCTCTCCTACCAAAATTTTGAGATTGGCCAAAGCCGCAGCGCAAGAAACGGGATGACCGCCAAAAGTGGTAATATGTCCCAAAACTGGATTTTTTGCCAAACTGTGCATAATTTTTCTATCCGCAATAAACGCTCCGATCGGCATTCCTCCGCCCAAACCTTTGGCTAATAACAAAATATCGGGTGCGGTGTCGTATTGCTGGAACGCCCAAAGGCTGCCTGTTCGCCCACAACCAACTTGTATTTCATCAAAAACCAGCAACGCGCCTACTTCTTCACAGCGTTTTTTTAGCTTTTTGAGATAATCATTTTTTGGCTTTTCTACCCCAATTTCCGCCCGCACAGGTTCTACCACGACACAAGCCGTTTCAAAATCTATTTTTTGCAAATCATTTTCATCGTTGAAATCAATAAAAAATACCTGCGGCAATAAAGGACGAAAAGCTGAAGTAAAAAATTCCGAACTCATCAAACTCAACGCGCCTTGGCTGCTGCCGTGATATGCGCCGCGTGCGGCTATGATTTTGGCGCGATTGGTGTAGCGTTTTGCCAACTTCATTGCGCCTTCTACGGCTTCTGCGCCTGAATTGAGAAAATAAACTGAATTTAAAGTAGCGGGCAAATTGTCGGCTAATAACTTGGCTAACTCAACCTGCGGCGTTAGTACAAATTCGCCATAAACTTGCGTGTGCATATACGTTGCGCATTGTTGCTGAACCGCCGCCACTATAGCTGGATGGCAATGACCCAAATTGCTGACACAGTTGCCCGAAATTAAATCTAAATAAGCCTTGCCGCTTGGTTCGTATAAATAAACACCTTGCGCGCGCACAATTTCCAAATTTGCTGGCATTTCGCTGGTTTGTGCTACGTGTTGTAAAAATAATTGCCTTTGACTTAACATAGTTGGATTGTTCCACGTGGAACATTTTTATATTTTTAAGTTTTTGTATTTTGTTTTAATTGTGAAATTTGAATGTTCCACGTGGAACTTTTTTTATTCTAATTCAAATTCTGCGCTCGGTCTGTGTGCGTACAAACTTGCGCGGCGGGTTTTGCCGTTGCAGCGAAAATTGATAACATTATTTTGAGTTGCAAATAATTCTTGCAAAATGGTATTTTTTACATACAAACTTTTTATACTATTTATATTCTTGGCTTCAAAATAAACCCAGACTGCGAAAAAATCCTGTCTCACCAATTCGCGCCCTACATAATTATATTCTACATTTTTGCCGTCTGCATACAATAGAAAGTGTTTTTTTATGTACTTTTGCAGCAAAATTGTAGCGTCTTTGTATTCTTGGTCTGTGCCAATTTCTACGGGTTGGCCAGCTTCGCGACTTAGCGCATCAGACAAATCATCGCTAAAAATTTTTAAACCAATTTCTAAACTTTGCTTTTGGGCTTTATATTCAATTTCTGCGACTGACACATAAACGGGGTGCAAAGTTGCGGTTTTATTGGCAAATAAAAGACTAAACATTATAAATAATTTCCACATAACAATTTTTTAATGGAAGATTTTAAATTATTTTTTGAACAAGGCTGGACACATATTTCCGACATCACAGCTTATGACCATATTTTATTTATTACGGCACTCACTGCGATTTATAGTTTGCGGCGTTGGGGAGTTATTGTTTGGTTGGTAACAGCTTTTACAGTTGGGCATTCTTTGGCTTTGGCAGCTTCAGTTTTGCAATGGATAACCATTCCTACAGCTTTGGTTGAGTTTTTAATCCCTGTAACAATTTTACTAACTTGCGGCTTAAATATCGCCACTGCCCAAAACGATGAAGATGCGCCTGTTAAGAATTTATCTTTAAAATATGGAGCTGCTGTTTTTTTCGGGTTAATTCACGGCTTGGGTTTTTCCAATTATTTAAAATTTATTTTATCCGAACAAGATAGCCTTTTTATGCCGCTTTTGGGTTTTAACGTGGGTTTGGAGTTTGGGCAATTATTGATTGTAGCTGTTGTGCTTTTTCTAAATTTTATTTTTGTGCGAAACCTAAAAACCGCGTTTAGGGATTGGACTTTAATCGTTTCGGCTGCTGTAGCTGGAATTGCTTTGGTTTTGAGTATAGAAACAGGTTATGCGTTTTTTGTTGGCGAATAATCTATTTTATTTATAATAATTTTATAAATTTATGAAAATAAAAAATATAATTTGGTTTTTATCATTATTTGTAATATCTTGTGCTGATACAGATAATAATTATAGTAATTTGGATGAATTGCGCGACACCACAGACAACGAAATTCAGGTAGAAACCATTTACACCAGCGCCAATCACGAAAAACAAGACTCTTGTTTGCGTTCGCGCTACAAATATACGACAAATGGAGATACTATTCTAATTCGGCGCGAATTGCGGATTTATGAGTTGGAAGCGGACGAAACCTATTGGGACAGAGAAGACCGTTTGTTGCGCAATTTTCGCACGGATAAGCACATTATAACGGACACTTCCTACTATTGGGCTGAACCCGATGAGCAAAATTTTATCCCGCAAGAATATCTATTAGCCACAGAAAGTAGAACGGAAAAGGCAATTTATAAGTTTGAAATTAAATCTACTCAACGGCTTTCTGCTGCTGTATTGGATAGTTTTGCCAACGCTTACGCCAAAGACATTGATAATTTTTTGAATAAAAAGCCGCTTATTCATTTCACACTCAAATTAGAAAATAAAGAAACAGGCGACCCCAACGAGATATTATTGGCTGGCGAAAACCAAATAAAAGGTAAATCGCCGATGTTTGTTCTTATTTCTTACAGCCGTTTTTTGAAAAATTCAAGTATGTAGATTGTTACGAGCGAAATAAGAATGCTGCTTGCCCTGCGCTTAGGGCTTTTTTTTATTTACAATCTTACTTTTTTAATTAAAAAAGTCTTAATTTTGGCGTTTTTTTTTTTTTTTTTTTTTTTCTAATTTTCAATTATTTTTTTACAAAAAAATTTGGAGGTTTAAAATAAAAATATGAGCTTTGCAGCGCAATTCTTAAAAAAGTTAAAACAAACTGAAAAATGGCAACATTGGAAGAATATAAAATCCGCTTGGCGGCTGTGATTGAAGCGTATAAAATTTTGTTTGGCGGTAAACCGAAATGGGACGCTGAAGAAAAAATTATCAATACACTCAAAGACGATTTTAAAAAATTGAACTTGAACAAATTCTTTGATTTTTCTGCTAATGATGCAGAAAAAGCGACTACCGAAGAGCTTAAAAAGCGTCTAGAAAATTGGGTAGCTGCTGCGGGAGAATTAGAGAAAAAATTTCCTAAAAAGAAGCAAATAATAGATAGCGAAGTTAACAGTTTCAATGCTTATGTCTTAAGAATAAATAAAGCGCAAGAAATTGGAGCAGACCCAGCAATTCAAAAATCTGTTGCAGAAAAAATTGATAAAAATTACCAACAAGCCTTTGGTAATGCTCTTGCAAAACTTAATAATAAACAAAGCGACCCAACAATCAATAAGTTTATGACAAATATGACTGATTTGCTAAAAACTGGTCAAGTGGCAGTAGAAGGTCAAGATTTGGGAAAAACAACAGCGGGAAAAATTATGGTAAAAGATGGCGTTTTTACTGTGGTTATCAATTCATCGCCAACTGCTCTTTGTAATCAATCTTTTGTAGACATCATTTCAGCAGAGGCTAAGGCGGAATGGAAAAAATTGCAAGAAAAACAAGATAATGAGGATGAAATGACTACTGGCGAACAAAAAAAATTGCTTTGGTACAAAAAAAGTGAAGAAGCCTCAAAACAGGATAAAGAAAGAACGATTTTACACGAAACTCGCCATTTGCTACAAGCCAAAGAAGGCAAAATGTTACAAACTAACAATAAAGGTTCTTCTATCCTCACATATGACATAACTGACGAGGTAGAAGCCTTCCAAACAGAAGCCTCTGTGTTTGGTTTTGTCAAAATTGGAGGTGAAATTTTAAAAAAAGAAGAAATTACGATTGCCAATGTTAGTTTAGACTCTTATTATGCCAAATTACCACAAAAACCGTTGTCTATTAGTTTAAAAATTGTAGAGCTTTTGCCTTTTGAAAATCTAAATGCAGAAAATGCTAAATTTACTACTATAGAGGATTTAAAAAATTATGTTGTAGCAAAAACAGGAATAAAATTGACAGAATTAGACAAAATAACAGCAGCCAGCACTTTACAAGAGTTGTTGGAACTAAAATGTGCCGATGAAAAAACTGTTTGGGAACATTTAGACATAGCAAAAACATGGTAAAACTCCTTTTGTTGTTCTTTATTTCTATCGCTTATGTGGCGCAAGCCCAATACATATACATGCACAGGCAAGCCAATTTATTAGATTCATTGAGAAAAAACTATTTTTGGGATTATGCTATGTTGCAAAAACATGAGCCCAAATGTTTTTTATTTTGGTATTCTTCTGTCAATGGTGTAGAAGAAAGTTATATTAAAAACTCTTTATCTTTATCTTTGTTGCCCAATAAGCGTTTTGAAGCTGTAGCTTCATTGAGTGGTAGCGAACAAATGTATAAAGCTATCCAAGGCAGCTATTCACAGCTTTTTATGAGTTATAAATTTACTTTTGATACAGCCCAAACTTGTTATTTATCTGCCGATTTGCTAACTGATAGTCTGCTAACTGATAGCAGTTATTATTTTTTGCCTATAGAAACTGATAGTTTTTGGATTTATGAAAATGGCGAAAAGACTTTGCATTATCCTCGCGATACGGCTATTTATAAGCGTGTAATTATCACTGATAGCGTTGCTTTGGCGCGTAGCACGTACATAATACTTTGTCCTGGTGTATTCTGGAAACGGAGGCGATGCGAAAAAGATAGTTATGATTCTATAGATTTAGGATTTAAAGTTATACTATTTAAAACGAAAACTAAAAACTGCCAACTTCAAATCGCTATCAAAGAGCAAGTTTCTACGCCTTTGCAGATTGATAAAGCGGGATTGTTTTTAATAAAATTTTATTATAATCCTGTAAAAATAAGCACGGTAAAAAGAACAAGAATGATGCTGGATTGCCGATATCATTTTATGGAAATTATATCCCAAGATGCGTTTATTTTGGATTTAGACAATTGGGATTTTATTTTGCCTAATAGCCATATTTATTTGCACTCTGATTATTGCAATGCCAGTAGAGGCAGTACAAGCGATTGTAGCACGATTCGCAAATAGTTTATTTTAAAGCTCGCACAAGCGGGCTTTTTTTATTTGTATTTTATAAAAAATGGCTAACTTTGCTACCAAATTCAACGCTGATGAAATATATTTTTAGTTTATTGTGCTCTCTATTTTTGTTCATGTTAGGTTGTCAAGAAGTAAAAAAACCTTTTCTATTGGATAAGATAAACACAAGAAAGGTTTGGGAGCGATTTTTTAGCTTTTCTGTTAAAGAATTACATAAAATGAATCTCTTTCCTCAAAGCTGCAAACTAGACACAAGTACACTTGAAGAAATGATGAAGGCTAGTAGCTGCATCCAACACGAATTAAAAATTATAGCTGATACTAAACGCCTAAATATCGTTATAGATAGCATTCGCCAATATGCTGAGAATTGCTTAACTGGCGACACTTTACATTTAGCTGTGGAAAATTCAGGGCGGACACTACATACGTGGACTTATTATACATTTTTTTCAAAAATCAATGATACACTATTCAACGAGATTCGTTTTAGCTATTGTTGGTCAGACGAAAAAAAGCATTATGTTGGTGAATGCAATCAAACAAGAATTTTTATTGATTTACACCATAATTACATTTACGATTATTGTAGAGGTAAAGAAAAGCGAAATTTTGTCAAAGAAAAGCGAAAAAACGAACATACTTTGGGCTTTGGTGATTACCAAGCTTACTTTCGTTTTGTGCGTCTGCCCAATGATTCTGTAAAATTGGATGATATGGCTTTGTATTTATATTAATTCTTTGCCCCTTGCCTTGCGCTTGGGGCTTTTTTTGTTGTGATATTCTAAAAAATGGCTAACTTTGCGATTTAAAAGTAATAACAATATGGAATTTAGAACCGTCATAGAAGCACCCAAAAAAGTTTTTAAAATTGATTATGAATCAAAAATTTTGACATTGGGTTCTTGTTTTGCCGAAAATATAGGGCAAAAATTAGCAGATTTGAAATATAATATCTTGCTCAATCCATTTGGTACTTTGTACAATCCCATTTCTATAGCTAAAAGTCTTAATTTGTTGAAAGACAAGGCTTTGCAAACAGAAAATGATATTTTTGAAGAGCAAGAAGTTTGGAAAAATTTTAATTTTCACAGCCGTTTTTCCGACACCAAAAAAGATAAATTTCTAAAAGCTATCAATCAAAATGTAGAAATTGGCAATCAATTTTTGCAAAAAGCCAATGTTTTAATTATCACTTTAGGCACAGCTTGGGTTTATTCGTTAATCACTAATAATGAAGTAGTTAGCAATTGCCACAAAGCCAACCCAAATAATTTTAATCGGTATAAAGTCAATGTCAATCAAATTATAGAGGCGTTGGAATTTATATTTTTGCAACAAAAAGGCGCGAAAAGTGATTTTAAAATTATACTCACGGTTAGCCCAATTCGCCATTTGAAAGATGGTTTGGTAGAAAATAGTTTGAGCAAAGCGACTTTGCGTTTAGCTGTGGATTATTTTTGTGAGAAATATCCCAGTTGGATTTTCTATTTTCCCGCTTACGAGCTTATGTTGGACGACTTGCGCGATTATCGTTTTTATGAAACGGATATGCTGCATCCGTCGGCTATGGCTATAGATATTATTTGGAATTATTTTGAAACTCATTTTTTGAGCGAAAAAGACCAAGGCACGAGAAATAAAATTGTAGCTGTGCGCAGGGCTGCTTCGCATCGCCCGACCAATAGCCAAACCAGCGTTTATCAAAAATTTGTAGGCGACAATCTGATAAAAATACAGCAATTGCAGAATAAAATCAAACACAGCAATTGGGACGAAGAGTTGGCTTTTTTTGAGCAGTTTTTATAAAAAAAAAGAGTTTATCCTTTCGGGTAAACTCTTTTTGCATTTGGTATAATCAACTTATCTCAAGTCGCCGATATTGGCTACCAATTCATAAACTGCGAAAGTTTGAACGATTTGATTTTCTTCTTGATTGAGTTCTATCGGAATTTGTAGGGCTTTGATACCAGCTACAGCATCAGGCAAAGCGATTTTGGCAACTTCTTTCCCATTGACGAAAATTTTGTTTTCTGCTGTTGCGCCAAAGCGTTTGACACTCGCAATATCGCGATTTCTAATATCAGACATCACGCCATTTTCGCGAATAATGCCCTGTTTTTGCCCATCAACGGTAATTTCTGTGCCTTTGGTGGTGGTGCGAAATACGTACTCGTGGTTGGAAGTAAGCACATACATCAACGAATTTTTGGCAGGCCCTATGTATTTGCGGAAAGCATAAGCGAAAATTGGCTGACCTGTAGTGGATAAAAACACGCCGTTGCCTGTGCGGGTTTGGCCAGCGTCTAGAATTTGGTCTAATTCGTTGGAAGAGATTTCTTCAGACCAATTTTCTAAACCATTTTTGAACTGCACTACTTTTTGTTTGAGTTCGGCTAAATCGTCTGCAATTTCTGACGAATTGATAGGTTGTACATTTTTTAGAAATTTGAGCATTGCGAATGCGCCCACTACCAAAATAGCTACGCCGATAAGAATGTAAATCATCGTTTTAAAAAATTTTATGAATTTGAAAAGGTGAAAACTGGAGTATTATTTACTTTTTTTACTTTTATTGGCTTTGGGAGCTTTATTTTTTTGCTCGTGTAGTTTTGTGCAAGTTTTGCAATAGGTTTTGAATTTATACTGCTTGGCGTGAGGCATTTCTGTGTCTGGGAATTTTTCGTAGCTGGTCGCGCTGTAGTCGCCGCTCAATTCTAAAGGCACATTATGAACTTCACAGCGTTGGAAAGTTGCGCCTTTATCTTTTTGTTTTTGGGCTTTGAGGGCTTCGCGTTCTTCTTTTATCATCACTTTGGTGCATTTGTCGCAGCAACGGCGATAATTAAGTTGTTTGGCGAAAGGGTGTCCTTCACTCAAGCTAAAATCTGAAGCATTGGCGCGATAATTATCACTCAACGACATTCTTTTGCGGTGAACGGGGCAAACCACTAGCGTATTTTTTTCTTCGCGGCTCATTTCATTGATACCAGCCAATTTGGCTTCTTCATTGGCGGCTTTGATAGCGGCGAGTTCTTTTTTAGTTTTTGGTTTAGTTGTTTTACCTGTTGTTTTTGGGTCTTTTTCTTTGGGTTTTTGAGCGAAACTATCCACACCACACAAGAGAAAGCAAAGGAGGAGGGCAAAAATTTGATACATTTTCATAAGAAAAAAAGAAATTAGAAAGTTAGGGGGTTAATGTTTGAATAACAAAATTGTGATAGAATTATTTACATTCCCATTGGAAGTTGGAAACTTTAAAAGATTTTTTGCGATAAGAAAAATGCCACCATTCTGTAGTGCTGATGCCAAAACCGTATTTTTCCATAGTAGAACGGAGCAGGCGGCGGTTGCTGTTGATTGTAGAATTGTGCTGGGTGTAGCTGGGGTAGGCTTCTTTGCCAAAAAAGTCAAATTCTGTGCCCATATCCAATTCTTGCCCGTTTTTATCCACGATAGTTAAATCTACAGCTGCGCCTTTGTTGTGCATAGAGCCTTTGCTGGGCGGAGCGACATAGCGCGCATCGGGAACTTTTTTCCAAAGTTTATTCTGAACGCTCCAAGGGCGATAACAATCGTACATTTTGAGGCGATACGATTTAGTTTTTAACTCGTTATGCACTTGCAATAAGGCTTTGGCGCTGGCTACTCTTAAAAAACATTTGGGGCAATCGTACATAACTTCACCCACAAAATTATTTTTGGTCGCATAACGAATATCAAAAACCATATCGGGCGCAATCACTTCCATATCAACCCAAAGCGTATCATTTTGTTTGAGCAATGAATCTACATTGATGATAATTGGGGCAATTTTGGTGCTTTGGTTGTTATCAGCACGCGCTACAATAGCAGGCGTGGGGGTAGAATTGGGGTTAGCGGCTTGGCTGGGATTATTACATCGCCACAGGGATAAGATTGTTATTATAAAACAAAAATGATAAAAAATATGCTTTTTCATATAAAAAGACTGTAATTAAAACGCAAAGATAAGGTTTTTTACAAAAAAAAGCCCACCAATTCAAAAAATTGGCAGGCTTTTATCAAAAAATATATTTTAGTACCCAATGCCTAAGGCTTTAAGCGTTTGGAAATCTAATTGTCCGATAGGTAAGCTGTTGTCTTTTTGGAATTTTACCAAAGCAGCTTTAGTTCTTGAACCCATTTGGTCGTCAATGGGGCCTGGGTCGTAACCTTTGGCTTTCAATGCAGCTTGAATTTCTTTAATTTTTACTGCGTTGAGTTTATTTTGGCAAAGTACTTCTTTCCATTCTGTGTAGCCGCCTTGTTTTACCAATTTGCGATTGGAAACGGTTTTAAATTCGGCAGGCACTTCTACTGTGCGAGTTTCGGCTGCTTTGGTCATTACCGTTTTTTTCATAGCTTTATATTCAGCAGGAATTTCTATTACGCGAGTTTCTGCTGGTTTGACCATAACCGTTTTTTTGATGGTTGCATATTCGGCTGGAATGCGGGTTTCTTTGGTAGTCGGGGCTTTGGTCATTACCGTTTTTTTCATAGTTTTGAATTCAGCTGGCGCAGTAACTTGTTTGGTTGTGGGAGCTGTTTTCATTACTGTTTTGGTAACACTTGCGTATTCGGCAGGCACTTCTACCAAACACCAAACCAAACAATCATCAGGGTTGGCAGACAAACAACTAGCATCGCCTTTGCGTTTTACCCATTTGGTAGAGGCAGGAGCTATTTCTATTTGTTCGGTTACTGTTTCGTATACAGCAGGCACTTCTAGCAATTTGACTTCTTCAGGTTTGGTCATTACTGATTCTTCAATATCTTGAAATTGGGCAGCTACAGGCTCAAGACGAACAGAAGCGGGTTTGATTTCTACGCGTTCTTCTACAGTTTCAAACACAGCAGGAATAACTTCTATACGGGTAGAAGCGGGTTTGATTTCCACTTGTTCTTCTATGGTTTGGAATTGGGCTGGCAAAATTTCGATACGCTGGGTAGCTTGTTTTGTCAATACTTCTTCAGTGATATTTTCGTATTGGTCGGGAATGATGCACTTGGCGTAACATTTACCAGGTTCTGCGTTGGGTGGATAATCTTGAGCTTGCAATTGGTTTTGGGCAAAGCAAAAAGCAGCAAGGAGTAGAACTTTGTTAAAATGATTCATTTGTGTTTAAAATAATTTTTTTAGGATAACTGTAATAATTCCGCAAAATTACACAGTTTTTAGGATTAGAAAAATTTTTTTTGAAAAAGAGTTAAAATTTTATAATTTTGGCCAACAAAAAAAGTACTTTTTGACTTCTTTGGGCTGTATATTGTGTTCTCGCCATTCCGAAATGGGTTTAACTTTATCGTCATTCAATAAAATCAAAATTTGTTGTTTGCTGGCGTCATAAGCTTTGTTGGTTTGATTGCCACCAAAAACTAAAAAATCTACATCTTCACTTGTAATATCCAATCGCTGCATAATATGGAGACGAGTAGTTTTGATAAAGTCACTTTTAAATTGATTGTCTTGTATCTCAATTTTCAATAATTTTCGTTTCAATAGCCCTTCCGACAACAACGCAATGACTTTGTCTTGGTGTTGGGCGAACGATTTGAGGGCTGCCAAAATATCGGAATCGTCTAATGCAGCAAATTTTTCTAACACGTTTTTATTCAAATCACTTTCCAAAACTTCATTTTCTATAAAAAAAACTAAATTATCCGATAGATTTTTCCAACGCTCTTGTTTCTTTTTACTCAGCCAACGCGCTCTTTCTATAATTTTGCACAGCATTTGAGAGGCGCAAACTACAGCTTTGTGCAGATAGACTTGCCAATACATCAGCCGCCGCGCAATCAAAAATTTTTCTATAGAATAAATCCCCTTAAATTCCACAACCAATTCATTATCTATCACATTTAGCATTTTTATAATTCGCTCAGAACCCACTTTGCCGTCCGAAACGCCCGTGTAATAGCTGTCTCTATTCAAATAGTCTAATCTGTCCATATCCAATTGACCAGAAACTAATTGATGTAAAAATTTTTTAGGATATTCATTTTTAAAAATAGAAATAGCCAAACTAAGTTTTCCACCAAATTGTTGATTGAGTTCTTCCATCAAAGCCAAAGAAACAATTTCGTGTTCCATTTTCAATAAAGTATGTTCCAAAGAATGGGAAAATGGACTATGCCCCAAATCGTGCAAGAGAATAGCCACACAAACCGCTTCTGTTTCTTCTTCGCTGATTGATATGCTTTTGCGTTTTAGAATTGCTACCGCTTGCTGCATCAAATGTAGCGCGCCCAATGTGTGGGCAAATCGGCTGTGAGTTGCGCCTGTGTACACATATTGTGCCATTCCTAACTGTGCCACTCGTCTAAGTCGTTGATAATAAGGGTGTTCTATCAAATCAGAAATTAATCCTTCAGGAATTTCTACGAAACCATAAATAGGGTCGTTGAGTGTTTTGAAATGTTGCATATTTTTAAAAATTTTGACCTTGTTTATACAATAAAACAAATTTTTCGCGTTATAGTTATATCATTTACAATTTTATTCAACATACAACCTTTTTTTGAGATATGAATACAAAACAATTTTTTTGCGTGCTTTCTTTGCTTTGTGCTTGGCAAATAGATTTGGAAGCGTCCGAATTGGAATACCAACAAGAAATAGCCCAAGAGCAAATTGCACCAGATAATATCGCCGATTTGTCAGTTGAAACTGAATAAAATTGGGCTTCCAAAAAATTGGAAACGCTACCTTCAGCTGAAGATAGCGTTTTTTTTATTGCAATAAAGTTTCCAAAAAGTGAGTTTTAAACCCAAATTGGGCTTTGATTTCGGCAATTTCTGCGCTGTGGCGATTATTTTTCTCACCTACTTTTTGGGCAGAAATCATCAGATTTTTGGAAGTGTGTTCGTAATCTATAAATTCAAAAATTTTGGTTTGATAACCTTCATTTTCCAACAAAAGTGCGCGGATGCCGTCAGTCAAAATCTCGGCTTGTCGCTCTTGCAAAATGCCATTTTTTAGGATATTTTGTAGAATACCTTTATTTTCCATCTCTTTGCGAACTTGTTTTTGGCAGCAGGGCGCAACGATTATAAACTCGGCTTGGGCAGCTATGCCTTTGGCTAAAGCCAAATCTGTAGCGGTGTCGCAAGCGTGTAGCGCAATTAAGACGTTAAAATCTTGATTGTCAATGTTTTTTATATCATCGGCTATAAAA
The DNA here is from genome assembly GCA_013297745.1 of Chitinophagales bacterium. Classification (GTDB taxonomy): domain Bacteria; phylum Bacteroidota; class Bacteroidia; order Chitinophagales; family Saprospiraceae; genus JAAFIM01. Next base: position 17,973 of record JAAFIM010000015.1, read on the forward strand.
TTTATATCGTTTTGCCAACCCAATTGCTGGGCTACGCCATTGCAAAAATCGGCCAAATGCTGGCGAAGTTCAACCCCTTTTATGCTGATATTTCTATTTTTTTGAATTTTGAAATACTGGTACAAAGCGAAAGTTAGATAACCTTTTCCACTTCCCATATCCAAAATTTTCAACTCTTTTTCGTTGTTTTTCAATAAGTTATCAACAATTTCAATATATTTATTGATTTGGCGAAATTTATGTTGCTGGGCGGCGTGGACTTTGCCCTGTTGCGAGCTGATGCCCAAAGTTATCAAAAAAGGGCTATTTTCTGCGATAAGATAATTTTTATTCTGATTGTGTTGAGGATTGGGAGCTTGTGTTTGGCTGGCTTTTTGAAAAAATAGTTTTTTAGCCGTTTGTTCCCAACGCGTATCTTGGTCTGTGCAGGCGAGTGTGGCTATGGCGAAATCATTTTCCAACCATTCCGACAGTTGGGCGCAAGCGGTGGCGAGTTCTACATTTTTGGTTTCGTCTTTGGTTTCGTGGCGAAAAGTCCAAGAAATATGCGCTTTTTGTTTGATTAGAACGCGACGTCCGTAGATATTTTTTAAAGAATTTTTTTTGTCGTTGGCTTTACTTAGGGTGATTTTCACCAATTTTTCTTGTACAAAAGCAGTTTTGAACGCTTCAATAAAAGCAGTTTTGAGGTCTTGCATATATTTTTTTTATAAAAACGAATTTTTAAAGTGCTGTATAATTAAAAACTAACTATATTTGCCAAATTATTATACAAAATACATTATAAAAATAAAAATAAATATAGTTGATAGTATATGTCCTTGTTAAAAATAATTGGTTTTGTTGCATTATTAGCTACATTATTAGCTAGTTTTATTTTTGCTTCATTCATACCGCTACCTTTGGCTGTAGTAGCGATTATTCGCTTATTGTTGGCTTTGGTGATGGTGGTGGTATATATGAAAAATGTATTTTTGCCTACGCGATTTTTTGTGGCTTTTGCTGCTGTAATTTTAGGCTTTATTTTTTCTTTTTTCTTTGAAAGTGTAACGTTTGTAGCCGAAACGGCTTTGGCAGTCTTTGGTGCTTTGTTGGCTTTTGATTTATTTTTTCTGTTTAACGGCTTGATTAAATTGGAAGCCAAGCGCATTTTACCAAAGTTTTTTTCTTTGGGGGACGAAAATACGGTTAAACTTAAATTTTCGCATCAATTTGTTTTTCCACTTTCTTTAGAAATTATAGACGAGTTGCCTATTCAGTTCCAAAAACGCGACTTTACTATGTTTACTTCTTTGGGAAGGCGCGAAAGCAAAGAAATCAGTTATACTCTACAGCCACTTAATAGAGGCGAATATCATTTTAATGATTTGAATTGTTTTCTACGTTCTTTTTTGGGTTTGATAGAAAGAAAAATTTCTTTTCAAACCCCGCAAATGGTGCCTGTTTATCCGTCTATAATTCAGATGAAAAAATTTGGCTTAATGACCGTTTCGCAAATTGCGAGTATGCGTGGGGTCAAAAAAGTGCGTCGGATTGGACACAGTTATGAATTTGAGCAGATTAGAAATTATGTAAAAGGCGACGATTATCGTTCTGTCAATTGGAAAGCAACCAGCCGCCGCAACTCGTTGATGGTCAATCAGTACGAAGATGAACGCTCACAGCAAATTTTTTGTGTAATTGATAAAGGCCGTTCTATGGAAATGCCTTTTGGTGGGATGAGTTTGTTGGATTATGCGGTCAATGCAAGTTTGGTAATTTCTAATATCGCATTGCAAAAACACGATAAAGCGGGCTTATTGACTTTTTCGGATAAAATCGGTGCGACTGTCAAAGCTGAAAGTGGCGCGGGGCATCTCAAAACGATTATTGAAACGCTGTACAACGAACAAAGCCGCAATTATGAAGCCAATTATGAATTGTTTTATACAGCGACCAAACAATTTATACGCCGCCGCAGTTTGATGTTTTTGTACACCAACTTTGAAAGTTATTCGTCAATGCAGCGCGTTTTGCCAATTTTGCGCAATATAAGCCGTTTTCATTTATTGGTGGTTGTATTTTTTGAAAATACTGAAATTTTGGACTTTGCGCGCACTCCAGCACTCAACACAGAAGATATTTATTATCGCACTATAGCCAATCGTTTTGTAGCAGAAAAACAGCGCATTGTGCAAGAACTCAATCAATTGGGTATTCAAGCCATTTTGAGCCGCCCTGAAGATTTGTCTTTGAATACAGTTAATAAATATCTGGAATTGAAGGCTAAGTCGGCTATTTAACAAAAAAATATATTATGAAAATTAGCCAAATTATTATCAAAAAATCTATTCAGTTTGAGGACTGCGTTATAGATTTGACGTATCCACAAGACCACCCAAAAGCTGGCCAACCTTTGGAAAAAGTTTGTTTTATTGGACAAAATGGAACTGGCAAAACAAGGCTTTTGGAGTTGATTGGAGAGTTGTTTTATTGGGTTGTTGTTGGTGGAAAAAATAAACAAAATTCCCCAAGCGAGTGGAATACAAAAAATAAAAGTGGTTTTTTTCTAATTAAATATCAATCGGAAAATCAAAATCAATACTTTTTTAAACTTGATGCTTCCAATGGTGTAGAACTAAACGAAGAAGAATTCTATAGGCTTACAAATAGCAATCTCGAAATAGAAAAAGAAAGAAATGATGTAAATAGTGTTTTTAGTGAAAAAGCGCAAGCTCAAAAATGGCAGGAGGAGGAAATAGATATAGAAAATGATAGCACAATTTGCGCTTATGTAAAAGTGCCAGATTTTTTTACAAATGTACCAAGCAATAATTATGATAGCACAACATCTGTTCCAAAAACACAGCTTTCGATAGCACTAAATTGGCTAAAAGAAGCTAACTTTTTGTATCATAGAATAAGCCCGCAGTACAAAAATGATTTTTGGGCTTTGTTGATAAGCACAATTAAGCAAAAAGAGAGTCTTATTCTGCAAGCCTTACAAAAAGATAAAAAATTATCTTATGAAATGGTTTTAACAGAGTTAGACAAAATTTATCCTTCTATTTTAGAAAAAGTTGCTCAACTTTGGGATAAAATTCTAGCACCTTTAAACCTATATTTTGACATAGAAAATGCAACAATTCCTGTGCAATTAACGGATAATTTATTAGCTTATATCAAACATAAAAAAGATAATCGCCAAGTGCCTTATCATTTATTGAGTACAGGTATTCAAAATTTTATTTTTAATATAGGGCATTTATTGACAGCGCATTTCTACAACCAAGATAAAAATAGCTTGGTGTTGGTAGATGAGCCAGAAGATAGTTTGCACCCCAAATTTTTGTACGGGCTTATAGATTTGTACAAAGAAATAACAGGCGGTGAAAAATCCCAGCTTTTTGTGGCTACACATAGTGAGTTGATTGCAGCACAATTTGAGCCTTATGAGCGCGTAATTTTGGATTTTGACCCCGATAAAATTGGCGAGGTTATTATCCGAAAAGGTGTAGCGCCCAAAGGGCAAAATGCAGCAGATTTATTGATGAATGATTTTGGTACAACATTTTATCAGCACGAAGATGCGGAAAAAGCGTTTGAACATTTTTTGGAGTTGAAAAATCTAATCCGAAATACCGAAAATGAAGCCGAAAAATTAACGTATGCAGAAGAAGCCGAAAATTTAGCGTTCAAGTACAAATTCCCAACTTTCCAAAAAAGACAAAAAAATTAAATTATGTGTTTTTTAGAAAAAAATTGCTTTTCTGTTATTTTAGCCCAAAAATGGAAATATGGGGCAAACACATCGGAAATTAGAGAGGCTTTGTTTGTTGAACAATTTGGTTTTTGTGCTTATACAGAGGAATTTTTAGAGAAGCCTAAATCAAACCCTGAAATTGAGCATTTCAATCCTTTGTTGAAAGGAACGCCTGAAGATAATTATTTTAATTGGTATTTAGCTTCCCGTTGGGTAAATGGAAGGGCGCAAAAAAGCAACAATAAAGTTCCTGAAATTATAGCGGAAAGTTCACGTAATTTAGCAGAAATTGCCCAAAATATAAAGTTTGACGAGGAGGAAATTGAATTTTATGTTGAAAATAATGACCAAGAAGCAAAAGCACTAATGAATTTTTTGTGTTTGAATAAGCTAGAAAATTTAAAAGGTATTAAAGAGCATTTAGATTTTATAGAAGACGCGAATTATGAAATTCCTTTTACAACTTCTAAATTATTTGCGCGCCCTCAAGTGTATCTAAATTATATTTCTGCTGTAGCTGCACATTTGCAAATACCCAATTTAAAAGGGCTTTGACAAGCTGAATATCCGAATTGGAAAGCTAATCAAAAACCACACGCAATTACAGACCAAGAGTAATATCAGGCGGCTATTTAACAACAAAAGCCCTTTCCGTTGGAGAGAGCTTTTTTTTATTACTACAAACAAAATTAAAATAAAAATATGAATTTCATTGTCAAAAAACTTGAAAATCAAGTAGTTAGATTAGAAGTATTGTCAGCAAATGATTTTGAACAATTATATGCTGTAGCAGCTGACCCTTTGATATGGGAACAACATCCAACCAAAACGCGTTATAAAAGGGAAGTTTTTGAACAGTTTTTTGTGGGGGCATTGGAAAGCCAAACCGCTTTTTGTATATTTGATAATCAAACCAATGAATTGATAGGCAGCAGCCGTTTTTATGAATATGTAGAAACAAAATCTATTTCTATAGGTTATACTTTTTTTGCGCGGGCGTGTTGGGGCAAAAGCTATAATTATAACGCCAAAAAATTAATGTTGGATTATGCTTTTCAGTTTGTGGAGGCTGTGATTTTTCACATAGGTTCGCAAAATTTGCGTTCGCAAAAAGCCATAGAAAAGCTGGGCGCACAAAAGTTTAAAGAACAAGCCATTTATTATAAAAATGAAACTACAGAAAATTTGAATTTTTTCTATAGAATAGATAAAACAACTTGGCTAAAACAAACTAATTAACTGACCTTTCGCAGTATATTTTTCATTTTTTTTACAATTAGCTTTTTGCAGTTAAATTTTCCTATATGCGCTCAATAGCGTGGGGTTTTATACCCCGCGCGCTGATAAATTTTCCATAAAAAAATAGAAAATATAACATTTTTTACCATTTTTGTGCGTGGGGTGTAAAACCCCACGCTATTGAGCGCACACTGTTATTTTTTTCAATCCACCAAATTTTTTAACTGCGAAAGGTCAGTAATTAAAAATAAAACCCAAATCAATAACGACGCAGCGATTAATATCTTTTTGGGATTGTTTTTGAGATGCGCAGCTAAATACAAAGGTAGAGATAATTCAGCAGTTCTTAATAAGGTGTAAATTATGCTTAAATTTATACCAAAAAAACCAGCACCGATATTTTCTAAAAATAAATATAAAAAAGCTATAGCCAAGTAATAAATACTAACTTTAAAAATAGGTCTTGCTACTTTGTCTGGCCAAAAAGGACTTTGATAATTGGTCTTTAGTCTTGTTTCTAATTTTTGTACAGCATTAGCCACATCTTTTGGCAAATCGTTCGTTTGGTCGTCCAATAAATAATTGCCACATTCACTACAAAATTTATGTGTGCTTGGATTTTCTGTGCCACAGTCTTCGCAAATTAGATTTTTTTGGCTCATTGATAAATTTTTTTTGAGTGTTTGATAAAAAGTTGACGCAAAAATACTAATTTTACGCCCGAAACTTACAATTTAAAAATTTTTATTTTGGAAAAATCATTAGAACGGCGGCTTTACATTCAAAAGCTGCAAATGAAGCGACTTTTTGAACTTGCTCAAGCTGTAAGCAGCAACGCCGAAAGCGAGCATTTAATCAATTTATACCATTCTACCCTATGCAACGAAACAGAAGTTAATTGCTTTGCTTTATTTATTTATCAAAATAATGATTGGAATTTTTTAAGTTCTGCCCAATTAAACAACGATTTTGATACCAAAAACCTAATTTCCTATTTTCCTAATTATCCAAAAATAACAAAACTTACAGGAGCTGAAGTTGAAGAATTGGCACATTTTGATTTTATACTACCAATTTTTCAAAAAAACCAACCTTTGGCTGTAGTTTTACTAAAAAACATAGGCAGCCCAGCCGAATATCTGCACGATAATTTAGATTTTATCAAAGCGATAACCGAAATGTTGGCTATGGCTATAGAGAATAAAAAGCTATTTCAGCAACAGTTGGAACAAGAGCGTTTGCAACGCGAATTAGAACTCGCTATACAGATGCAAAATATGTTGATACCTGCACAATTGCCTAATAATCAACAATATGAATTTTCTGGTATTTATCAACCTTATAGCGGTGTGGGCGGTGATTATTACGATGTTATAAAATTAGATGACGAAGAAATTGCTTTTTGTATAGCCGATATTTCGGGCAAAGGAGTAGCAGCAGCTTTATTGATGTCCAATTTTCAAGCAAATGTACACGCACTTATTCATAGAAAAAATGTTAATTTTCGTAAATTCATACAATCGCTAAATTCTTCAGTATTGGCTACCACCAAAGGCGAAAAATTTATAACTTTCTTTTTGGCGCGCTATGATTTGGAGCGCAAAAGGTTGCGTTATATCTGTGCTGGGCACAATCCGCCTTATTTGATTACTCAAAATAAACTGCAAAAATTAGATAAAGGTTGTACTATTTTGGGAGCGTTTGATGAAATAAATCAAATAGAATTGGGCGAAATATATTTGGAAGAAGATGCGTTTTTGTTGCTTTATACGGACGGTTTGACTGATTTGCAAAACGAACAACAAGTTTATTTTAGCGAGCGTTTGGAAAATTTTGTTCTGAATAATTGCCAAAAACCAGCATTTGATTTTAACAATCTGCTTTTACAAGAAATTAATAATTTTAGAGGCAAAACCGCTTTTTCGGACGATGTGTCTGTATTGACTGCGCGTATTTTTACCTAATTTTTTTCAAAAACTATCCCGATATATGTTCAAACTGCTTTTATTTGGGTTGATTCTTTTCTTTGTATATCGCCTATTTATAAAACCGTTTTTGGTGCCTGTGCAAGCCAATGCGCCTTTAGACCAATTGCAGGATTTAATCAGCAAACTACAACAACAGCAAAAAGGACAACGCCCCCAACAAAATAGCCGCGCTGGGCAATCCAATCGCGCTAACGACGAGGAAGAATACACAGATTATGAGGAAATTAAATAAAATGCAGAAGTATGGAAGTGCCTAAAACGCCCATAGAAATACTGCTTGACCATTTGGACGAAAGCGCAAATTCAAATACAGCTTGGCTAAATTTTAGCTCTCACTCCGAAACGTTGGACTTGCAACACTTTTTATTAAACCAACTGAAATCTGGACATTTTCATTTTCAGCTTTTGCAAAGTGATATAAATCGCGGCTGGGAATATTATGTAGAAATAAACCCATCAGCAAGATGGAAAAATAGTATACTTATATTGCCCAAACCTGGCAACACTTGGAATGGCAATACAGACTTATCGTTTAAACAAATTACTATAGAAGAAGCAAAAAGTTATATTGTTGATTTATTGACAAATGAGGGGCGTTTTTTTTCAAAAAACATCTATAGTAAGGGATTTTCTGCCGATTTGGCTTCAGATATTTTCAATAATTTTGTTGAAGAACTAAAAAGAAATCAACAGCAAGAAATTATTTTCTACAATATAGAACCCAATTTTCTAAGTACTATAGAAGAATATCACGAATCTGACTTTACCAAACTTGGCTATTTTGAAGATTGCGGTCGGGATTTTGTATTGGGCTTTTTTAATCCACACTCTACCCAATTCAACCTCTTGATGCTAGATGGTTATCCTTAAGATAGAAATTAAATAAAAAAAATTAGCTCGTTCTTATCGAATGAGCTTTTTTTTTAGGCTAACGCCAAACACCGTCTAAAATTGCACCTTTAAAAATCGCACCGTCCAAAATCGCGCCTCTAAAATCTGCACCTGTCAAATCACAGTTTTCAAAATCAGCATTTTTTAGATTGGCGTTCATAAAACTAACTTTGCGCAAGTGAGCGCGCGAAAAATCTACTTTTTCTAGATTGGCATCAGCAAAAATACAATTAGCTAAAAAAGCATCGCAGAAAATACTACTGTGCAAATCCGCATCAGAAAAATCTTGATAGCGCGCAAAAGCTCCCACCCAACTACTAAAAGGTAAATCAACCTCCTGCAAGCCCAATAAGGATAAATTTTTCATATCCAAATGCGCTTGACGGCCTTGTGTATCGCTAATACGGCTCGCATACACGCCGATAACCGTACCCGTAACCGACAACATACGCCAAGAGCCACCCATTCCGCCCGAAGCAAGGAAAAGATGGTGTTCCATAACGATATTTCTAAACTCTTCAGTAGAAATAGGAATAGAATTTTGAGCAAATTGTTGCATTTCTGTGCTATTGATATGGCTACAGTCTGAGCCTTTCTGTTCTGACAAATAAAAATTATTATACATAATCACATAATTTTTTTAGGATAGTAAAATATCCATAAATTTATACCAAAAATGACACATACTCCCCTCTCAAATTTAGGTGAATTTGGCTTAATTAATCACTTAACCCAACAAATTAAACTTATAAACAGCAGTTCTATTGTCGGCATAGGCGATGATGCGGCTGTAATGGATTTTTCTGGTTATCAAACCTTAATTTCTACAGATTTATTGGTAGAAAATATACATTTTGATTTGGTTTATACACCTCTACAACATCTTGGTTATAAAGCAGTTGCGGTTTGTGTTTCAGATATTTATGCTATGAATGCTCAACCCACACAAATTACCGTTGCTATGGCTGTATCCAATCGCTATTCTGTAGAGGCTTTGGAAGAAATTTATACAGGAATGAAGCGCGCGTGTGCGTTTTATGGGGTAGATATGGTAGGAGGCGATACGACTTCTTCTGTACGCGGTTTGACTTTGTCAATGACAGCTTTGGGTATAGCCAAAAAAGAACAAATTGTGTACCGAAATGGTGCTAAAGTAGGCGATTTGATTTGTGCAACTGGCGATTTGGGTGCTGCATACTTAGGTTTGCAGTTGCTAGAACGAGAAAAACAAATTTTTATAGACCAACCAACTATGCAACCCAAGTTGGAAGGTAAGGATTATCTACTTTCTCGTATTCTCAAACCAGAAGCTAGAAAAGATATTATAGATTTTTTGCAAAAAAATCAAATTTTGCCAACTTCTATGATAGATGTTTCGGACGGCATTTCTTCTGAAATCAATCATATTTGCAAAGCCTCCAATGTGGGCGCGTTGATAGAAGAACAATTAGTGCCTATAGCACAAGAAACAAGTTTGCAGGCTATAGAATTTAATTTAGACCCAATAACGTGTGCTTTGCACGGCGGCGAAGATTACGAGTTGCTTTTTACGATAAATCCCAAAGATGCGGATAAAATTCGTTTTAGTAATGAAATTAGCATAATTGGAGAGATTATACCAGCACAAGACGGCATTAGGTTGCAAACTAAAGGCGGTAATTTTCACAATCTTACAGCACAAGGTTTCAAACATTATTAAACCAATTTATAGTTTGCAATTATGACAATCAAAAATTTTTTTATCGTATTTTTATTAAGTATAGCCAATTTTTGTTGGGCGCAACAGCCTCAAGAAAAAGTTTTGACTGGTATCCAATTGATGAATATCTACGATTTGGATATCAACAAACATTCTTTTTACGCCGATTTTTATCTTTGGTTTAAGTGGAAAGGCGATATTAATCCTACAGAAATTGAATTTATCAATGCTATAGAAAAATGGGGAAGTACACGCCGCCTTTTTTATGAACAAGCCAAAATTTTGCCTGACGGTTATTTTTATAATGGTATGCGAGTAGAAGCGCGTTTTTACCACGCTTTTGATTTGGCAAAATTTCCTTTGGACAAACACGAATTGAATATACATATAGAAAATAATTTGCATCCTGCCGATTCTTTGTTGTATCAAGTAGATAGCAATGCTACATTTATGCGAGAGGGTTTTGCTTTATCGGGTTGGAATATATTATCCGTCAAAAGCGAAGAACACAAAAATATCTATCGCACTAATTTAGGTGAATCCGATAAATCTGATGTCGCTTTTAGCAATTTTACTTTCAAACTAAGTATAGAACGTCCTATTCGTTATTTTTTACTCAAATTATTTTTGCCATTGTTGATAACTATTTTTATCAGCTTGAGCGCGCTTTTGATAAGTGTAGAACGCACAGACGCCCGAATTTCTGTGGTAATGGGCAGCTTGCTTACAGCCGTTTTTTTGCAACAATCTTATTCTTCAGCCTTGCCCGATGTGGGTTATATGGTACTAATGGATAAAATTTATCTGTTGGTATATTTAATGATTATGATGATTATGTTGCGCGTTGTTTGGGTTGGGCGTCGGTTGGCTTATGACAATAATTTCCAGCAGCTAAAAGTTAGTGAATTAGATTTTAAAATTGCTATTGCTTTGTTGTTGGGTTTATTGATAGGAATTATTTTTTTAGTATTATAAATTCATAAAATTATGTTGACTGATATAGAAATTGCGCGTTCCATTGCATTAAAACCAATCACACAAATAGCTGAAAATCTGCATATTAGTGCTGAAAATATAGAACCTTACGGGCGTTTTAAAGCTAAAATTCCTTATCAATTAATTGATGAAGAAAAGCTAAAAAAATCCAAATTAATTTTGGTTACAGCCATAACCCCAACTAAAGCAGGCATTGGCAAAACGACCACTTCTGTAGGTTTGGCTTTGGGTTTGCAAAAAATTGGTAAAAAAGCTATAGTTGCTTTGCGCGAACCTTCTTTGGGTCCTTGTTTTGGGATGAAAGGCGGCGCGGCTGGCGGCGGTTATGCCCAAGTTTTGCCTATGGAAGACATAAATTTGCACTTTACGGGCGATTTCCACGCTTTGACTACGGCGCATAATATGATTTCGGCTTTATTGGATAATTATATCTATCAAAACCGCGAAAATCCGAGTATAAAACAAGTAGTTTGGAAACGCGTTTTGGATATTAACGACCGCTCTTTGCGCTTTATCACTACGGGCTTGGGCGGTGTAGCCAACGGCGTGCCTGCTGAAAGTGGTTTTGATATAACTGTAGCCTCAGAATTAATGGCAATTTTATGTTTAGCTACAGATTTAGACGATTTGAGAACGCGAATTGGGAAAATTATTTTAGCGTATAAATTTGATAATCAACCTTTTACTGTTCAAGATTTGGGCGTAACGGGTGCAATTACCGTTTTATTGAAAGATGCGATAAATCCCAATTTGGTACAAACTACAGAACACAGCGCGGCGATTATACACGGAGGGCCTTTTGCCAATATAGCACACGGCTGCAATTCCATTTTGGCGACCAAAACAGCTTTGTCTTTGGCCGATTTTGTAGTAACTGAAGCAGGTTTTGGGGCGGATTTGGGCGCAGAGAAATTTTTGAATATCAAATGTCGTTTGGCTAATCTTTGCCCAGCAGCTACAGTTTTGGTCGTAACGAGCCAAGCACTAAAATTGCACGCGGGAGTAGCTTACGAAAATACCAAAAACGCCGATTTAAACGCTTTGATAAAAGGCATTCCGAATTTGGAAAGACACATAGAAAACTTACAAAATTTTGGTCAATCTGTAGTCGTCGCTTTCAACCAATACGCTTTTGACAACGAAGAAGAGATGAACTATTTGCGCGAGTTTTGCCAACAAAAAAATGTAGCTTTTGCTATCAACAACAGTTTTGCACAAGGCGGCGCAGGCGCAGAAAATTTGGCTAATGAAGTCATAAAAATGATAGAAAATCAGCCCTCCAAGCCTATTCATTTCACCTATTCGTTGGAACAATCTATCACAGAAAAAATAGAAGCTGTTGCTAAAAAAATCTATCGCGCTGACCAAATTGTCCTCTCCAAAAAAGCCCAAACTGCTTTGAATAAAATCAATAAATTGGGATTTGCCAACTTGCCAATTTGTATGGCCAAAACGCAATATTCTTTTAGCGATAATCCCAAATTATTGGCTGCGCCGTTGGGTTTTTCTATACAAATAGAAGATGTGATTTTGAACGCTGGAGCTGGTTTTGTCGTGGCTGTGGCTGGCGATATTATGCGAATGCCCGGTTTGCCCGAAACGCCACAAGCCAATTTGATAGACCTCAAAAATGGACATATTGAGGGACTTTCTTAGCTGCGTTTATACGTGAAACGCTTATGAATTAGTTGCTTTTTTTCTCTTTTTTTCAAAATTTTGAATAAAAAAACGCTGCTGGAGATTTTCCAACAGCGTTTTTTTTATTAGCTTTTTACCATAAAAAAAAGGCAGGCTTATCAGCCTACCCAATTCGTTTTGCTTTGCAAAAAAAATATTATATTTGAGAGAGTTAATCGTGCGTCATTCAGCACGCTGCAAATTTATTATAACTTTTTGTATCCACAAAAAAAAACTTATTTTTTTTTAGATATTCTCTTATTTTAATTTAATAAATGCCAAAAAAAAGCTTTTTTATGCTATATTTTGCGGTTTTTATTGTATAAACGCCAATAAAAATTGTGCATTTTGTATTAATAAATTTTCTGTTTTAGCAACTCTTTTACCAACCAACTCAACTTGGGTTCAGCATTTTGTACTGTATCTATCACCTCTTGCACCGTTGTAGGCTCTATATTTTCTATCGGGAAACATTGATTGGAGACTATAGAAATCGCCAAAACGGGCAGTTCAGAATGGCGCGCCACAATCACTTCAGCCACAGCCGACATACCCACCACATCGCCGCCGATGATGTTGAAAAAGCGATATTCTGCTGGCGTTTCCAAATTAGGCCCTTGTGTAGCCACATAAACGCCCAAATGCGCTGCAATTTGATTTTCTTGCGCCATAGCCAAACATTTTGCGTTCAATTGTTGGTCATAAGCCGCCACCATATCGGGAAAACGAACCCCCAAACGCTCGTCATTTCGCCCACGCAAAGGATTTTCGGGCTGCATATTGATATGGTCTTTTATCAACACCAAATCGCCGTTTTTGATATGCGCCTGCACACTGCCTACCGCGTTGGTAATTATCAACCTTTTTATAGCCAATTGCTTGAGTACGCGCACATAAAAAGTAGTTTGTTGGCTACTGTAGCCTTCATAATAGTGAAAACGCCCAGCCAAAACCAAAATTTCAACCCCTTCGCAACGCGCCGCAATCAATTTGCCCGCGTGACTTTGCACAGTAGAAACGGGAAAATGTGGAATTTGCGAATAACTAAGCTCTTGGATAATTTCAATATCTTGGGTAAAACCGTTCAAGCCCGTTCCTAAAATAATAGCTACTTGAGGTTGAAAATTAGCAAATTTTGCGTTTATAAATGCCGCCGCTTCTTGAATTTGAGCGAATAAATCCATATTTTTAATTTTTTGTATAAAAAACAAACTTTAATTTGGTAATTTTTCTAAATAAGGCGATAAAAATTGGTCTAAGGCTTCTTCTCCGTTGTTGTGAAACTGCACCACTATAGGCAATATAAACACAGGAATTGCCGCGCGTTGAAAATCAGCCAAAAAAGGCCGCAACCGAACCGCATCTTTTTCTGTGGTCAGAATACAATCAAAATTCGCTTTTTTAAACTCTTCTATCATCAAATAAATATCAGCTTGAGTAAATAAATGATGGTCTAAAAAGGAAAAAATTTTGCTTTGTTGTGTGTGTGTAGCCAAAAATTGCGCAATATAATCAGTCTGCGCTATAGCCAAAACCGTCAAAACGCGATAATTAGCCAACGCTTGCCAACCCAAAACATCGCCCACATCAGCCAGCGAATAAGGTTGTGCATAATTATAGTATGAAAACAACAAAATTTGATTAGGTTGCAAATTTATAGCTTTTTTGAATAAATCTTCATCTTTTGGCAATAAAATAGGCGGACATTGCGTTACTATTATAACGTTGGCGCGTATAAAGTTGGTACGAAATTCGCGCAGCCTACCAGCAGGCAGAGGAAAATCGGCAAAAAATGGCTTATTGAAAGTTGTTAGCAAAATATCCAAATCCGATTGCACAGCCCAATGTTGCATCGCATCATCCAACAACACGCCATATATATAAGGTGTAGTTTTTTGCAGCAGTTGCAAACCTTCAGCGCGGCGACGAGCTACTACAATTGGAGCGTTAGGAAATTGATTTTTGAGCATCAACGGTTCATCGCCAGCTTGGTTAGGTAAGTCAGAAAGTTCAACCAATTTATTAGATTTTGATACACGGCCATAACCACGACTAACTACAGCAACTTTTTTTGATTTTTTTTCAAAATATCGCAACAAAAAAGCAGTATGCGGTGTTTTACCTGTACCGCCCACAGAAAGATTGCCCACTTTGATAATCAACAAGTTGGGAAATTGCCAAATACGAAAAATTCCTATTTTATATAGGTTGCGAATTAAATTTACTGTAAGCCCATAAAGCAGCCCAAAAGGTAAAAGTAGAAAAAATGAAATTTTTTGAAGCATATAGATTATAAAATATCAAAATAAAATACTTTTTTTTGCAAAAAAACGAAATAAAATTCTAAAAACGGCAAATAAAGTACTTAAGATAAAAAAAACTAAAAAAAAAATTCATTTTTTTTGCAAAAAAAGTAAAAAAAATTTGCAGAACCAAAAAACCGTCGTATATTTGTGGCATAAAAATTACAAACAATAATTTTTTTATTCATTTTTTTTTCTCACAAAAACTAAACAGAGAGAGTTATGAGAATTTTAACCTTCTTGTTGGCTTTGGTTATCGGATTCGGTGCCACCAACACACAAGCTGCCCCAATGGGCGAAGACAAAATGGTTGCAGTTGTTCTTTTGATGGATGACGGCGACGACAAAAAAGTAGTTACTACTATTTTCACCACGCTTATGGCTGCCGAAAAAGTAGCAAAAGCGTTGGATATCGAAATGGTTGTATCTGAAGACCCAATTGCTGACGATGTATTCGTTTTCTCACTCAATTCACCTGAGCAAAAAGACCTCACGATGAAAATGTTTGACGAAGAAGGTTACGAATTGGCTGGTCACCGCGTATTGAAAGCTAACGAAGGTAACACTTACGGCGCTATCAACGTAGAAAGCATGGAAGACGGTACTTACATTTTCGAAGTACAAGATTCAGAAGGTGCTACCAAAACTTCAAGAATTACTATCAAACGCGACTAATATCGGTTTGAGAACAATCTCACAAAACTCAAGTTCTACCAAGAGCTTGAGTTTTTTTTTACAATACAAAAAACACCTTATGAGAATTTTAACCTTCTTGTTGGCTTTGGTTGTCGGATTTGGTGTCGCCAACATACAAGCTGCCCCAATGGGCGAAGACAAAATAGTTGCGGTTATTCTTTTGATGAATGACAACAATGACAAAAAAGTTATTGATACCATTTTCACCACTCTTATGGCTGCCGAAAAAGTAGCAAAAGCGTTGGATATTGAAATGAGTGTTTTTGACGCTCCAATTGCTGACGATGTATTCATTTTCGCGCTCAATTCACCCGAGCAAAAAGAACTCACGATGAAAATGTTTGACGAAGAAGGTTACGAATTGATTAGCCACCGCGTATTGAACAGCAGCTACAAGCCTCTTAATGTAGAAAGCCTAGAAGAAGGTACTTACCTTTTTGAAGTAAAAGATTCAGAAACCTCTTGTGGTTGCTCCTGCATTCGCATCAAACGCGACTGATTCGTTGATTTTGACCACACAAAACCCAAGTTCTGCAAGGAGCTTGGGTTTTTTTTATTGGCTTTTTTTATAAAAAAATACAATATCTTATTATTTTATGTAATTTTGTGTCCATTTTCAAAACTTCATAATCGCAACAATATGCAATTGCTTGAAAACAAAGTAATTCTTATCACAGGTGGCTCACGCGGTATAGGTGCAGCTACAGTTCAGAAATGTGTAGAGTATGGCGCTTCTGTAGCCTTTACTTACAAATCATCAGCCGAACAAGCTCAAAAATTAATAGACGAGCTAAATCTTCGCTTTCCACAAGCCAATATAAAAAGCTATGCTTCTGATGCGCGTTCTGGCCAACAAGCTGCCCAAACTATAGAACAAGTGCTTAAAGATTTTGGCAAAATAGATGCTTTGGTCAATAATGCTGGTATTACTCGCGATAATATATTGATGCGCCTCACTGAAGAGCAATGGGATGAAGTATTGGACACCAATCTTAAAGCTGTTTTTCACTATTGCAAAGCTATCTGCCGCCCTATGCTCAAAGCCAAAGCGGGTTCTATCATTAATATCACTTCCGTAGTTGGTATTTCAGGCAATGCAGGCCAAGCCAATTATGCAGCTTCCAAAGCTGGAGTTATTGGTTTTACCAAATCACTTGGGCAAGAATTAGGCTCGCGCAATATCCGTTGCAATGCCATAGCACCAGGTTTTACAGAAACGGATATGACCACCACTTTGGACGAAACGGTAAAAGCCAAAATGATGGAAAATATCTGGTTGAAACGTTTTGGCCGTGCTGACGAAGTAGCCAATGCAGTCGCATTTTTGGCTTCCGATTTATCAACTTATATTAGTGGCGAAGTGATAAAAGTAAGTGGCGGTTTGTAAATAGTATTTTTTAAATTTTTTTTTTATAGTTATTATGTTCCAATATATTCAAAAAATAGCCATATTTTTGGCTTTTGCTGCTTGTTTTGCAAGCTGCTCCAACACCCGAGTTTCTATGCGCGAACCCAATAGTCGCGTAAATTTCAAAAAGTCAGATTTTACTTTTTCTGAACAACTCACAGCAGAAGCTACTTCAAATAGAATTTTGGGGGTTGATTGGTGGCGATTATTTTCCAAAAAATCTGCTGCTGTAGAAAAAGATGCATCTGCGAGTATCAATTTGGCTGTTATACCTGTGATTGGTGCAGCTATTGTTGACCCCACAGCAAGTTATGCGCTTTATAATTTGGTAAGTGCAAATGCAGGCTATGATGTTGTATTTTATCCACAATATGCAACAACAGTACAAAAACCTGTTTTGGGGCTTGGGTTTTTATACAAAAAAACTAAAGTTACTGTGGTCGCTCGTTTGGGCAAACTCAATTAAACATATTTAATTTTTGCAACAGCTTTTCTATCCGAAAGGCTGTTTTTTTATGTTTAGGAATTTATAAATAGAAAAATTTAGCCTATTTTTATTAAAAAAACTATTATTAAAAAAAATATACCTAATTTTGCGGCCGATTTTTATAAATTTATTCTATAAACTAAATCCAATATGATTTTATTAGAAAAATTGGCCGTTTTGAACGACCGATACGAATATCTGCAATCCCAATTGTCTGACCCTAGCGTGGTGTCGGATATAAGCCGATATATGAAAGTCAGTCGCGAAAGCAAAAACTTAGAATCTATAGCTGAAGCATTTAAAAAATATAAATTAATTCTATCCAATATAGAAAGTGCCAAAGAAATTTTGGCAACAGCAGACGATGCAGAGTTTATAGCTATGGCCAAAATGGAATTGGCAGAATTAGAGCCACAAGTTGCGCCTTTGGAGGAAGAAATTCGTGTGTTATTGATACCCAAAGACCCTGATGATGAACGAGATGTAACTATAGAAATTCGCTCAGGTACAGGTGGTGATGAAGCTGCTATTTTTGCTGGTGATTTGTTGCGGATGATAGAGCGTTTTGTAGACCGCAAGGGCTGGCGCAAAGAGTTTGTGGCGATGACAGAAAGCGAGTCAGGCGGTTATAGCAAAGCTATTTTGCAAGTTTTTGGCGATAATGTATATGGAACATTGAAATACGAATCTGGCACACATCGCGTTCAGCGCGTCCCCAAAACAGAAGCGCAAGGCCGTGTTCATACTTCAGCTGCCACTATAGTTATTTTGCCTATAGTAGAGATTGAAGAGGTGCAAATTAACGCTGCTGATTTGGAATGGGACGTTTTCCGCGCAAGTGGCGCAGGCGGTCAGCACGTCAATAGAACAGAATCTGCCGTCCGCGTAACCCACAAACCAACAGGCACAGTGGTGGAATGTCAAGAAGGCCGTTCGCAAATCAAAAACCGTGAAATCGCTTTGCAAAAATTATACGTTTTGTTGAAAGAAAAAACTGAAGAAGCTCATAATTCTCAAATGTCCGAATTGCGTCGTAGTTTGGTGGCTTCTGGTGACCGTTCTGCCAAAATTCGCACTTACAATTATCCACAAAGCCGAATTACTGACCATAGAATTAGTTTTACCAAACATAATTTGCCTGAAGTAATGAATGGCGATTTGGACGATTTTATCCACGCGCTACAAAATGCTTACAATGCTGAAAAATTGCAGGCAACAGAAGAAGAATAAAAAAAATCCTACCTTGTGATTCAGGGTAGGATTTTTTTTGTTAATTGCGAAACATTTCCAATAATTCGCGCCGAAAATCTCTTTCTGTGCGCTGCAATAAGGCTATTTTGCGAACAGGCAAAACTTTTTTGAGTTTTTCGTAGTATTCTCGACGCAGTTTTAAGCGGGCTTCTTCGGATTTGAAGCGGTTTTCTATCAAAACCTCCAACTCTTTGTCTGACATCGTTTCCATTCTATTAAATTTGGTATCGCCATTTATCGTTTCCATAGAATCTTCTTTTGTATGAAACTCATTGTAAAGTGGCCAAAACTGTTGAGCTTCGGTTGGGGTCAAGTTCAAATGTTTGGTAATATAAGCTGTACGCAATGCTTCCACGCGCTCGCCACGGTCGCCGTGATGTCCGTGTCCGCGTTTGTGTCCGTGTCCGTGTCGCCCGTGTCCGTCAAAATCACGTGGTGGGCGTTGCGCTTGGCTCACAGACATAGTAGCGACAAAAGCTAAGAAAAAAAACATAAGTTTGAGTTTCATTTTATAAAAATTTAAGAAATTTTAAAATACATTTATTCGTAGAAATCAGAGTCTTCCAATTCGTCCAATAGCTCTTCTTGCAAAAGGCTATCCATTTCAAAAGAAGAAAGCGTTGTGGTGGAAAGTTGCCAATTTTCTAGATTATCTTCCTGTAGTGCCAACCAATGAACATCCAAATCATCTGGATGCGCTGATAGATAATCAATTATATCATCTTTAGTGATTTGTTGGCGAATTTGTTCGTAGTCCGCTAATTGGGGATTGGCAATATCGGTTTTTGGGTACTGAATTAGCAAAATTGAAACTATACCCAATAAAACTGCTGCCGCTATTTTGGTCAAAGTCCATAATCTAAAATTGTATAATTTGGGCTTAGGTTGTTCAGTCGCTTGAGTTATTTTTTGCATCATTTTTTCTTCAAAATTAGCAAAATAATTTTTGGGCATATCATCCGAACTATGCCGCGCTTGTTGTTTTAGTTGGCGCAAAAAAGGACTAATTTCTCCCAATTCGTCATCTGGATTATCAAAAGTTTTCATAGTTGGCTGTTTTATAAATGTTGTTTGATATAAATTTCTACTTTTTTGACCGCGTGATGATAAGAAGCCTTGAGCGCGCCTACTGAAGTATCCAATATGGTGGACATTTCTTCGTAAGGGGTTTCATTATAATAACGCATCACAAAAACTTGCCGTTGTTTGTCAGGCAAAGTTTCTATAGCTTTTTTTAATAGCTTTTCGGCTTTGTCAGCATATTCAAAACTTTGATTATCAATAATTTGGGTAGAAAAATTTTCATTATCTATTGATATGTTTTGCTGATGCTTTTGTTCTTTTTGCAAAAAACTAAAAGATTCATTTATAGCTATCCTATACAACCAAGTATAGAGTTGTGCGTCTTGGCGAAAATTGGTTATATATCTGTACACTTTAATAAAAGTATTTTGCAGCACTTCATCTGTATTGTTGTGGTTTTGTAAAATTTGATACAAAACCGAATATAAGCGACTTTGATAGGTTTGCAGTAAAAGACGAAAACCACGTTCCATTGTATCGGGCTTGGCGATAAGCATCAAAATATCTGCATCATTTTCTCTTGCGCTTGGGGTTTGGGGATGGTGATTATTCAAAATAAAATTGATTTTAGCTTATAGACTACCAAAAATGGGGAAGGTTTAATACAGATTGATTTTTTTTATAAAAATAGCAGATTTATGATTTTCTTAACATAAAAAACTATATTTTTGCCTTTTATATCTGTATTTAATTATTTTGTCCAAAATTATTCGCCATAAAAAATATAAGCAAACAAATGATATTTTGTAATATACCAAAAAAACAAACTTTAAATATATTTCCACAGTCATTAGAAACTTATAATTTGGCTGATGCTAATTTTTCAGTACAAATTATTTATAGTTTGAAAGGTATAGAAACGATTTGGGATGAAGCTAGTGCTACCCATAATATATTGATGAAAAGTCAGTTTTTATCTGTATTGGAAAATTATCCACCTCAAGATATGCGCTTTTGCTATGTTATTTTTTACGAAAAATTGCAAGCAATAGGCGTAGCTTATTTACAAATGTTCCATGTCAAGGTTTCTGAAGGGATTCAGAAAGAAAGCGCAGAAGAAAAACAAGAACAGTTGTGTATGTGGCAGTCTTTGATGCGCGGCGCACGAAATTGGATTTTGCGACGAGCTGATTTTAATTTATTGATTTGTGGCAATTTGTTGTTGACTGGCGAATATGGTTATAGATTTCAATCTCAAATATCTGAAAAACAGCAAATTGAATTGGTGAGACAAGCCACAGATATTTTGCCTAGTATTTTGCAAAAAGACCGCAACTATAAAACTTCTATGCTTTTTTATAAAGATTATGAAGTAGGCAAGCATACTATAGTAGAACAAGAAATGAAAGCTAATAATTATCACGGTTTTTTGATGCAGCCGAGTATGTATATGGATATTCGCCCCAATTGGAAAACTTTTGATAATTATTTGGACGATATGCAATCCAAGTATAGAGTTAGGGCGCGTCGGGCTATCAAAAAAGCTTCAGAATTGCAAAAAAAAGAATTGACAGAAGCTGAGATTTTAGAAAATATAGCGGATATTCATCAATTGTATTGTGTAATTGCCAAAGGAGCTGGTTTTAATGCATTTTTATTGCACGAACATTATTTTTGGGCTTTAAAAAAATACTTAGGCGAACAGTTTAAATTAGTCGCTTATTATCTCAACGGCAAAATGATTGCTTTTTACACAGTGATTTTGAACGGTAGCGAAATGGAAGCGCATTTTTTGGGGGTTGATGCTGAACTTAATCACGAGTACCAAATTTATTTAAACATTTTATACGATTTAGCCAAAACGGGCATTTATTATCAAGTCGAACGCATTGATTTTGCTCGTACTGCTTTTGAAATCAAAACTTCTATTGGTGCTGTGCCGCGCGATATGCACTGTTTTATGCGGCATCGCAATAGTTTTTCGTCTGCTTTGCTTAAGTTTGCGCTCAATTATTTTTCTGTCAAAGAAAAATGGCAACAAAGACACCCATTCAAGGATAGTCCTGCTGCCACCGAAATAGAAACCGAATAGGTTTGGTATAAAAAATATGCCCTCAAATAATAACAAAAAAAAGCTGCACACCTCGCGGCGGCAGCTTCACTATAACTAAACCCTAAAACCCATGAATAATTGTCTTGCGACAAACTATACTATTTAAACGTGGAAAAGACCTAAAGTGTTTGCTTTAGGTCTTATTTTTTTTGTTTAAAACTAAATTTTAGCTTTATTTTAACATTATTTCTAATAAATAGGACATTTATAGCCTTTTTTTTATTAAAATAAAACTTCGTCGTCTTTTTCTACTCTAAGATTGTTGATAATAAAATCTTGTCGGCTGCTGGTATTTTTGCCCATATAGTATTCCAGCACTTGTTCGATTTCTGTATTGGACTGCAATCGCACAGGCTCTAATCGTATATCTTCCCCTATAAATTGTTTAAATTCGTTGGGTGAAATTTCCCCAAGTCCTTTAAATCGGGTAATTTCTATTTGTCGAGTATCGCCTAATTTTTGAATAGCGGCTTGTTTTTCGCTTTCGCTGTAGCAATAAATGGTTTGTTTTTTGTCTCGCACACGGAAAAGTGGCGTGTTGAAAATGTACAAATGCCCATTCATCACCAACTCTGGGAAAAATTGCAAGAAAAAAGTCAGCAACAACAACCGAATGTGCATTCCGTCCACGTCAGCATCTGTAGAAATTACTACGCGATTATAACGCAAATCATCCAAACCGTCTTCTATGTTCAAAGCGTGTTGCAGCAGGTTAAATTCTTCATTTTCATACACGACTTTTTTGGTCAAACCGTAACAATTTAGCGGCTTTCCGCGCAAACTGAACACAGCTTGGTTTTCTACATTTCGCGCTTGAGTAAGCGAACCACTTGCAGAATCGCCTTCTGTTATAAAAACTGTAGTCGCAGCCCGTTTTTCCAAAAATTCTTCTTTATTTTTGTTGGGCGCGTCATCGTTGAGGTGGAAACGGCAGTCGCGTAGTTTTTTGTTGTGCAAATTGGCTTTTTTGGTGCGCTCGTTGGCCAATTTTTTGATACCAGCGATTTCTTTGCGCTCGCGTTCTGATTGCTGTATTCTTTTCTGTAGTTCTTTGGCGGTTTCTGGATTTTTGTGCAAATAATTATCCAAATGCGTTTTGATAAAATCGCCCACAAAACTATTCATACTCAAACCGTCGGGAGAAACAGCCAACGAACCCAACTTGGTTTTGGTTTGGGATTCAAAAACAGGCTCTTGCACGCGCACACTTACCGCCGCAATAATGGCTTGGCGAATGTCGGCTGGGTCAAACTGTTTGTTGTAAAAATCGCGAATGGTTTTGACTATAGCTTGGCGAAAAGCGTTGAGGTGAGTTCCGCCTTGTGTAGTATTTTGGCCATTGACGAAAGTATTGTATTGCTCGCCGTATTGGTTGCCGTGTGTCATTGCGATTTCTATATCTTCGCCCGTGAGGTGAATAATCGGATAACAAATTTTGTCGGTATCAACCCGCTTTTGCAATAAATCCAACAAACCGTTTTTGGAAACAAAGACTTTTCCGTTTAGATACAATTTCAAACCAGCGTTCAAATACGCATAATTCCAAATTTGTTCTATCAAAAACTCTTCGTTATACTTAAAATTTTTGAAAATGGAATTGTCTGCTATAAATTCTATCAAAGTGCCGTCGGTTTCTTCTGTAGCTTGCAACTCGCTCTCTTTCAATAAAATACCTTGTTGAAATTCGGCAATTTTAGTTTTATTTTCTCTAAAACTTTGTACTCTAAAATAGGAAGAAAGCGCATTAACAGCTTTTGTACCTACGCCGTTGAGACCTACAGATTTTTGGAAAGCGTCGCTGTCGTATTTGCCGCCCGTATTGATTTTGGAAACGCAATCTACCACTTTGCCCAACGGAATACCGCGTCCATAGTCGCGTATGCGCATACGCCCATCGTCAAAAAAATCAATTTCTATCTTTTTGCCCGCGCCCATTGCATATTCGTCAATGGAGTTATCTATAATTTCTTTGAATAGAATATAAATACCGTCGTCGGGCGCGCTGCCGTTGCCCAATTTGCCGATATACATACCAGGCCGCAGTCGTATGTGTTCGCGCCAATCTAAGGAGCGGATATTATCTTCGTTGTATGTTGCGTTTGGTTTGACAGACATATTATAAGGATTTATATATTAAAACAATTTGTTGTAATTTTTTCTGCAAAAATCGGAATTATTACGCAAACGGCCTAAAAAAGTTGTGAAAAAAGCAAATTATTGCGCAAATAACTGTATTTTTTATCAAATTTTATCCAAAATAGTTAAAAATAGCCCTTTTTTTATAAAAAAATAAAACATTTTGTTGTAATATATTTCCTTCAAAAATAGGAACTTTGCAATAATTTCTTTGGTTGCTTCTCCAAATTTCTAATTCAATGAAAAATATAGATTTTACCACGTTGAAAAAAAACGTTCGCGAAAAACTTAAAACCGTAACCGCCCAATACGCAGCGGACAATGGAATTATATCTTCTCCTGAGGCTTTTGTGATGTTGCCGCTTATCGCAGCGATTGCAGTTTTTATAGTTAGTATTGTTGCGACGGAAAGTACTTTGTTCGCTTTTTGCTTTGCTTTGCTCGTTTTTGTGCTTGCTTTCCCCGCGCTGTATTTGTTAAATAAAGAATTGGAGACCAGAAGTTCTTATTTTGTCAATGCCAATAAATTGTTGTTGGGATATTTTTTTGATTATTATTCTTCATTGCAGGATAAAGCGTTGGAAAAGGATATGCTGATAAACAATAATCTGTTTGTGCGTGCCAATAAATCCAGCCCATTTGAAGAAAAAATTGAATGGTATGCTGCTGAAGCGTCGATAGCAAATTTCCGTACTACGCTTTTAGAATATCAAAAAGGTTTGCTAATTGGTTTTCGTTTGCGGGATAAAATGGAAAATAATCTCTATTTGGTTAGCAAAAACACGAGTTTTAATTTTCTAACATTATTACAACCTCAAAAATTTACTTATTTTCCAAATTTGGATAGAGCGTATAATATGTACAGCAATTTTAGGGGCGAAACGGCGATTTTTATAGACACAAATGAAGCCATTTTGAATCAAATTGCCGATTTGGTTACTCAAAATATCATTCTTGCTTTTTTGGGCGATGAAATTTATCTGTACTATGAAAATTTTGATTTGGGCGTTTTTACCAATCACAATCGACACATAGATTTGGAGAGTAAAAATTTTGAAAATTCTTATTATCAACTGCGACAAATACAGCAGATTTTGCAGTTGCTATCCAAAGTGAAATAGTTTTGGGCTGATTTTGTCGCCCTTTATTTATTAGGGTTACGAGAGCGTGTTTTACAAAAAATTATAAAATAATGTATTATTTGTCATAAAATAAGCGAGAGCGTGGGGTTTCGCTTCGCGGTTCTACCGATTTACACCCCACGCGGTGAAAAAATCTTATTAGCGTTGGGTTTTATACCCAACGCAAGAATAAAGTTTTATAAAATATGTGTATTTTTGGTGTGTTGGGTGTAAAACCCAACACTAATAAGTTTTTTTTATTTACCGCACGGGGTATAAAACCCCATACTATTGTAAAAAATCTATACTCTCGTAACTCTATTGTTAAAACTAGGAACTTTGCAATAATTTCTTTGGTTGCTTTTCCAAATTTCTAATCAGATGAAAAGTATAGATTTTGTAACGTTGAAAAAAAACGTTACCGAAAAACTCAAACAACCCATTGAACAAACTTTAACACAAGCCACAGCAGACGAAATCGAAATTTCGGTGGAAGCGTTAATTATATTGCCGCTCACAGTTGCGTCTGTGTTGTTTTTGGTTGCTGTTGCGGTAATGAAAAGTCCTTTGCCAGCTTTTTACCTTAGTTTATTTATTTTTGGGGCTATTTTTTTCTTAATGCTTGTTTTAAGCGGAAAATTCGGGAATCAAGATACAGATTTGGCAAATGCTAATAAATTATTGTTGGGCTATTTTTTGGAAAATAACAACCCAGCCCAATACGCGGAAAAAGATGCCGCAATCAAAGAAAATGTGTTCGTGCGTTCTAATAAACCCATTTCGTTGGAAGAAAAAATTAAAATATATGCTGGTTCAGCCACTATAGCTGGCTTGCGGACTAGACTTGTGGAATATCAAAAAGGCTTGCTCATCAGTTTTTCCTTTCGCGATAGTATGGAACACAATCTCTATTTGGTTAGCAAAAATATGCACTGTGATTTTCTAAAACTATTACAAACTCAACAATTTAGCTACTTTCCAAATTTGGATAAAGCGTACAATATCTACAGCGGTTTCAGGGGCGAAACTGCTTTTTTTATAGATACAAACGAGCGTATTTTTAAGCAAATTGCCGATTTGGTTACTCAAAATATAATTCTTGCTTTTTTGGGCGATGAAATTTATCTGTATTATGAAAACTTTGATTTGGGCGTTTTTACCAACCACAACAGACACATAGATTTGGAGAGTAAAAATTTTGAAAATTCTTATTATCAACTGCAACAACTCTATAAAATTTTGCATTTATTATCAAAAGTTCAGTAAATTTGCGGCTATTTAATTATTTAACCATTTTCTAAAAATGAAAAATACACAATTAGAAGCACTAAAACTCCAAATTTATAACCAATTGGTTAATTCTGCAAAGGACAGAATAAGGCTCAACAACGAAGCCCAAAAAACTGCGCCTAATTTATATCCTATAATCGGTTTAGTGTTGGTTTTGCTGTTTTTGAAGCAATTTGCTGTGTTTTTTGTGGGTATTTTAGCTTTAATTGTTAGTTTTTTTCTAAAATCTAAGCGACAAACAATTTGGAGCGACTATTATGCTAAAAATGGAAATCCTTACACTTGCTTACGCCAGCATTTTTTTCCCGATTTAAAGGCAGAACGCGATTTGACGGTCAAAACTCGCGCTTTCGCTAGAAATCGGTTTTTATTAAAACATAAATTAAATGGCGGAGAAATGGAGATAGCGGATAAATTTTATCATCAAGGTCGTGTCAATACTATCGATACGCAAATTTTGCAAGTGGATAAAAATTGTATTTTGATTTATATTTACGAGTATAAAAACTTGACTATGAATAATTTATACATACAATCTCAAGCCTCTGATTTGATAAAAAAATTGGATGTGCCAGCCGCTTGTAGTTTTAATTATTTTCCTGAGATAGAAAATGTATTGAATTTTTACGCAGAACAAAAAGGCGAAGTAGCCAAATTCATAGAAGAACGGGAAACATTTTTTACCAAATTAACCCAATTTGCTGAACTCAATTTTGTGGTTTCTATAGCCAAAGATGAAACTTTTTGCCTGTTGGAGGGCGCAAACTTGGCTTTATTCAGCGATGCCAACGAAGAAGTAAATCCCAGCGAAGCGGAAATAGAGCAGTATTTCGAGCAATTGCAACAACTGAGGGAGTTAATTCGTATTTTACAGGAATTAAAATAATTTTAAAGCGTAAAATATGGAACACTTGCTAAATATAATAGAAAATTACCTACAACGCAGTCGAGAAGATAATGGCTATGCGATTTTGTTGAATGGTGCTTGGGGGCAAGGAAAAACTTTTTACTTTGAGCAGGTTTTGAAGAAAAAAATTCAAACAATAAAAAATAATGAAAATAATAAATCCTATAAAGTGCTTTATGTAAGCCTCAATGGGTTGAGCAAAACTAAAGAAATAGCGGATGCAGTACTTAATGAAAAATTTTATTGTATGGGCGGCTGGGGTTATTGGTTTGGTGCAAAAGACAATGAAGTTTCTCAATATAAAGCTGACCGAGTATTTGATACTTTGTTTGGCTATGCTGGAGCTGCTATTGGGAAATTACAAGATAATTATCTGCAAAAAAAAGATAATGATTTTATAAAAAAATTCAACGCTTTAGCCGAATTTGGTGATTATTTGCTTTGCTTTGATGATTTGGAACGTTGCGCTATTCCTATAAATGAAGTTTTAGGTTTTATTAACACACATTTTGTAGAACGCCACAAACTAAAAACTATTATAATTGCTAACGAAGCTGAAATCTCACAAAACGATACCTACAAAAAAATAAAGGAAAAAGTTATTGGACGAACCATAACATTTGAACCTGATACTGAAGAAATCGCAAAAATTATGTTTGAAAAATCTAAACTAAGCGCAATTTGGCCAAAATCTTTGGATATTAAAACCTTACTTGATTATAAAAAATGGAATTTGCGTTCTCTTTCTTTAGCTTTTGAATATGCGAAAACGCTATTGGAGTTGGTAGGGGATTTTATAGAAAGCACTAATTTTTTACGTAATAAATTTATAGAAAACCGTATATTTTTATATAGTAAATCTATAGAAAGCCATAAATTATCGCTTAATAAAAATTATAAATCTACAGAAAGTCGTAAATTATCGCTTGATGAATTTATAAAAAAATATAGTTCGCTGTCCATTAAACCTACAAAAAAACATAAATTCTTACATAATAAATTTATAGAAATGTGTAAGTTTTTATATAATAAATTTATAGAAAAGGATAGGTCGCCATCTATTGAACCTACAGAAAACCATAAAGGCTTACATAATAAATTTATAGAAAACCGTAAATTTTTATATGGTAAAGCTATAGAAAGTCGTAAATTATCGCTTAATAAAAATCGTAAATATAGAAAAAGCACGAATTTTTTACGCAACAAATTTATAGAAATGTTTATTTCGTATATTTTTGAATTTGTACATTATTATCAATTACCAGACTATGATAGATGTTATTTTTTGACTGAAAATTTAACAGAACAAAAATTTGAATTGACTGATAAAAGTGCACCAACTAATGCTGATTATGAAAAATTTCAATGTTTGTGCCGTCAAGAAATCATCGAATTTATTATGAATGGTTATCTTTATAAGGAAGATTTCCGTAAAAAATTTAAACAAAAAATGACGGAGTATGAAGATAATAACAACTATGGCCTCATAAGAATTTATTTATTTGATGAAGGGACAGATAGTGAGCACCTTAGAGAGGGGTTTGAAAGATTAAAACAATTCTTTCAAAATAATACTACAAATTTTATTAGTTTGGAAGAATTTATTGGATTAGCGAAAAGGATATTGGAGTGTACTAGGAGTGATTGGTTTCCTGATGAATACATCTCTAAAAATAGAGACATCATCAGTGATTTTATCAAACATTCCAATTTATATTTTAATAACATACCTACAGAAGATTGGCCTTATGGTACATCAGAAGTTCAAATGCCTAGAAATTTTTGCGGCTCGTACAATGTTCCAGAACTAGTAGAAAAATTTCAAACAGAAATTGCTGCCCTAATAACATCTGAACAAAAATTTGAAAAAAGTTTGTTTGTAGAAAAATTTACAGAGTTAAAAACTTTTCTAGAACACAACCCACTGCAAGATTCGTTTGGTTTTGACTTACGGAAAAGAATAACACATTCGCAAGAAGTCAAACTTGTGCAGTGGGTTTGGCATACCATTAAAAACGGTTATGATTGGCGGGATTTTATAGAGATTTGTAAAAATCCAAAACAACAGGTTAAAGACAAAGCTAGAATATTAGAAGTTTTGAAAGCTGCTTTAGATAAATCTGATTTGGATAAATTGCATAAACACCGTATAAAAGAGGCTTTAGAACTTGTGGAAAAATGGCCAGACTTATAAATAAAAAAAAATCCCTTTTCCGAGTTGGAGAAGGGATTTTTTTATAAATTATTGAGCACTTGTTTTTTTGAAGTCGTCCATTTTTTGTTTGACTTCGATAATTTCGTAGGCTTCTATGATGTCGCCTTCTTGGATATTATCAAAGTTTTTGATGGTCAAACCACATTCAAAACCAGCTTTGACTTCGGCAGCATTATCTTTGATGCGTTTGAGAGAAGCCAATTCACCTTGAGTATTTTCTTTGGTAGGGAAAACGACGATACCAGAGCGAATAACGCGGACGAAGCTATTGCGGGTAATTTTACCTTCTTGTACAAAGCAGCCAGCGACTTTACCAATTTTGGTAATTTCAAAGACTTGGCGAATTTCGACCATACCCAATTCTTGTTCCACTTGTTTGGGCTGCAAAAGACCTTCCAAAGCAGATTTGATTTCGCCGATAGCGTCATAAATGATGGAGTACATTTTGATTTGAACGCCTTCTTGTTCTGCCAATTTTTTGGCTGTGTTGTTGGGGCGTACTTGGAAACCAACGATAATCGCATCAGAAGCTAAAGCTAAATTGACATCAGATTCTGTAATTGGACCAACGGCTTTGTATACGATACGAGTTTGTACTTGTTCATTTGACAATTTGAGCAAAGAATCAGAAAGAGCTTCTACAGAACCATCCATATCGCCTTTGATAATCAAATTCAATTCTTTGAAGTTACCAATTTTGAGTCGGCGAGCAATTTCGTCGAGGGTCATACGTTTGGTAGTGCGAATTTGCTGTTGGCGAGCGATTTGAGCGCGTTTGGCGGCTAATTCTTTGGATTCGCGTTCTGAAGGCATTACTTTTAGTTTTTCGCCTGCTTGTGGCGCACCTTCCAAGCCCAAAACGAGTACAGGAGTGGCGGGTCCTGCTATTTTCACATTTTTGCCACGTTCGTTGAACATAGCTTTAACTTTGCCTGAATATTGGCCAGCTACTATAGGGTCGCCGACTTTCAAAGAGCCTGTTTGGATTAGGATTTTGGACACATAGCCACGTCCTTTTTCGAGAGAAGCTTCCAAAACAGTGCCAATAGCTTTGCGGTCAGGATTGCCGCGTAAATTGAGCATTTCTGCCTCCAAAAGTACTTTTTCGAGAAGTAGATTTACATTCAAACCTTTTTTGGCTGAAATATCTTGGCTTTGGTATTTTCCACCCCAATCTTCAACCAAAAGATTCATTTGTGCCAATTCGCCTTTTATGCGTTCTGGGTCTGCACCTTCTTTGTCTATTTTGTTGATAGCAAAAATCATAGGCACATTAGCAGCTTGTGCGTGGCTGATAGCTTCTTTGGTTTGGGGCATTATGTTGTCGTCAGCAGCTACAATAATAATAGCTATGTCGGTAACTTTGGCACCACGAGCACGCATCGCTGTAAAAGCTTCGTGTCCAGGAGTATCCAAAAAGGTTATTTTGCCAGAATTTGGTACAACGACTTCATAAGCACCAATGTGTTGAGTGATACCACCAGCTTCGCCAGAAGCGACATTGGCTTTGCGGATATAGTCTAATAGAGAAGTTTTGCCGTGGTCAACGTGTCCCATAACCGTAACAATAGGCGAGCGAGGTTTCAAATCTTCTTCTGCATCTTCTTCGTCTATGTCTTCCATATCCATTTGTTGCTCAGCAGATATAAATTCTACCGTGAAATTATATTCGCTAGCCACCAATTCTATCACATCTGTATCCAAACGTTGATTGATAGAAACGAAAATACCCAAGCTCATACAAGTGGTAATAATATCAGTAACACCTACAGACATTAAGTTAGCCAATTCAGATACTGAAATAAATTCGGTAACTTGCAAGGGTTTTTGTTCTTCAACTTCTTCACTTTGTATCCGTTGAAGTTCTTTTTTATCTGCGCGTTCTGAACGAGTTTTACCTGTTTTAGTACGTTTGGGAGCTGCAACCACGAAAGGAGATTGGTTAAAATCTTTGCTGTTGCGGTTATTGCCATTGCGGTTATTGCCGTTTCGGTTGTTGCTGTTGTTTTGGGTCGGATTGGTAGTAGTGCGTTGTCCAGCGCCTTGGCTGCGAGTATTATTTTGACCGGTATTATTATTGGTACCTGTACTGCGCTGTTGGGTGTTGGGTGTGGCGTTGCTATCTTTGCGACGGAAATAAGTACTTGTATTATTCGGGTCAGTTTGATTGGGCGGTACAATTACCTTATCTATTGTTTTGCCATCGCGGTTTTCGGTTTTGGGCTTACGATTTTCGTTGTTGCCATCGCGAGTTTCGGTTTTGGGTTTACGATTTTCGGTATTGCCATCGCGGTTTTCGGTTTTGGGTTTACGATTTTCGGTATTGCCATCGCGAGTTTCGGTTTTGGGTTTACGATATTCGGTATTGCCGTCGCGATTTTCGGTATTGCCGTCGCGGTTTTCAGTAGTTGACTTGCGGTTTTCGCCAGTTTTGTTGCGATTATTGCGGTCGCGGTCATTTTTATGCTCTTGCGGTTTGTCTTTATTACTAGACGCTACAGGTTTAGGTTTAGACAAATCTATTTTACCCAAAATTTTTAGCCCTTGCAAGGTAGGCGTTTCTGCGCGATAAGAATTATCATCTATGATAATTTCAGTATTGGCAGTTTCAATTTTATTTTCTTGGGGTTCAGGTTTGACCTCAGGTATTTCGCTAACGACTTTGCGAGGTTCAATATTTTGTTTGCGATTATCAGTATTTTTATTGCGATTATCGTTGTTGCGATTATCAGTATTTTTGTTGCGATTATCGTTATTACGGTTATCGTTTTTGTTGCGATTATCGTTGTTGCGATTATCGGTTTTATTGCGGTCATCGCGTTTATTATCGCGATTTTCTGATTTTTTGTTGTTATCCAAATCAATTTTACCAACAATTTTAAATTTTTGCGCTTCTGTTTTTTGCGCGTCAGTTTTTGTGCTGATAGTATTGTTTTGTTCTTTGTTGTCTTGTGGCTTAGTGACAGGCGCGGGTTGGTCTTTTTGCTGTTGTTTGAGTTCTTCTATTTGCTTGACTAGAGCAGAATTTTTATTTTCAGCAAAGTTGCTGGGTTTTTCCCATTCTTTGACTTTTTCGGTTTCTTCTTTTTTGCGGTTGCCAGTAAATTCGTCAGCAGTATTTTTAATTTCTTTATTTTTTTGATAATGCTTTGCCAAGGATTCGTACATTTCGTCCGAAACCTTTTGTTTGGGGTTGTCGATTACCTCAAAACTGTTGGTCTTAAGGAATTCGACGATTGTTTTTGTGCCTAGACCGAACTCGGTAGCCACTTCAATTAATTTTTTTGACATTTAGGAATTGGAAAAACTCTTTGAGTGTTTTAGATTTAAGAAAAAAAAGAAATTAAAAAAAGTTGTGCTGACAACCTTTTTTATAAAAAAAGAGAATTGGATTTTGGCCGCAAAGGTACGATTTAATTTTGAAATAATCAAAGATTTTTTTTATATTTGTTGTTAAAAAGTAATAATTTTATGTTTTTATGAAAAAAAAATTATAAAAACAACTCTATAAATTAACGATTTAGGCGATTATGCAGTGTTTGCAATACATATTCTGCGGTTTCGTCTTCCAAATCGGCGCGTTGGGCTATTTCTTCTGCATCCAATTTTAGTACATCGCGGGCTGAATTATGGCCTATGCCTTTGATAGCATCGAGAATCCAATCTTCAATATCACCACGGAAATCTTCCAAATCGACATCGCCTGTGCTGTCATAATCGTCGCGATACACATCTATTTCCAAACCTGTCAATTCGGCTGCCAAATCTATGTTGATACCGCGTTTGCCTATGGCTTTGGATACTTCGTCGGCGGGCAAATATACAGCAGCAGAGTTGCGTTCTGTGTTGATTTCTACTTTCGTAACTTTGGCAGGAGTGAGGGCGCGTTTCAAGAATGTTTCAGCATCATCGCTATAATTGATAACATCTATATTCTCATTTTTTAGCTCTCTAACTATGCCGTGTATGCGCGAACCACGTACGCCTACGCAAGAACCTACGGGGTCAATTCGGGTTTCGTCATAAGATTCTACGGCTACTTTGGCGCGCTCGCCTGGGCGGCGAACTACTTTTTTTATGGTGATTAGTCCGTCGACAATTTCGGGAACTTCTTGCGCCAACAAGCGATGCAAAAGCATTTCGTCGGTACGGGACAAAACCACATGAGGAGCGTTATTTTTGATTTCTACCGTTTTGACTACAGCTTTGACCACGTCGCCTTTGCGATAAAAATCACTTCTTATCATTTCGGTTTTGGGTAGCATTAGCTCAAGTTTGGTTTGGTCGTCAATTATCATCAACTCCTTTTTTAGCACTTGGCTGACTTCGCCTATAATCAAATCGCCTATTTTGTCGGCATAAGTTTTGTGAATTTCGTCTTTTTCCAACTCCATAATCCGCGTTACCAAAGTTTGGCGGGCAGCCATTACAGAACGGCGACCAAAACTATCAATATCTATCGAGTCATAGTACTCTTCGCCTATTTCTGAATCTTTATCCAAACCTTTGGCTGTAGGAAAATCTATTTGGTAGCGTTCGTCTTCTACTTCTCCTTCGGGCACCACTTCGCGCTTACGCCAAATTTCTATAGAACCATTGACTACATCCACAATTACGTCAAAATTATCATCAACGCCATATTTTTTGCGTATCAATGTGCGGAAAACGTCTTCAGCCACGCCTTTCATACGGGCTTCGTCCAAATTTTTATTGTTGGTAAATTCGCCCAGCGAAAATTTTAGCGCGTTTTCTGGAAGTTCTTCTTCCTTTTTTTTCTTTGCCATAAAGCAAAATAGTTGATTTTTATGTTTAGAGATTGTGTTTTTTTCAAGAAGTTACTTAAAACTTGGTATAACCAAAGCCTTTTTTATATTTTCCAACAAAATTTCTCGTTGTACTTCTATATCTTTTTTCTTTTTGCTGCCTTCCAACGTAATACGCTCTAAATAAGTTATTACAATAGAATTTTCTTTTACTTCGGCAAGTTTTCCTTTTACTCCAATATGTGTATCTTTGAGTTCTATACTCAATAATCTACTTATATTTTTGCGATATTGGCGGTGCAACAATAATGGTCGGCTCAAACCAGGACTGCTAACTTCCAGTGTGTAGGTTTCGCCCAGCCATTGATTTTCTTCAATTTTTTGCTCTACAAAACGGCTCAACAAAGCACATTCGTCCAAATTTAGCCCATCGTCTTTATCCAAAAAGATATGAATTATATCATTGGGCAAGGTTTCTATACTTACCAAAAAAAAATTTTGAAATTCAGGTTCGGTAAATTTTTGATTTAATAACTCTGTAATTTGTTCTATTGCCTTCATTATCAAGAAGTTAGCTTATTTTTTTATAATAAAAAAGGGAACTTTGCGTCCCCTTTATAAGAAAAAACATAAATTCGGCTGCAAAGGTATGTATTTTTTGATTGTTTGCAAATCTTTTTGTTACAAAATTACATTTTTTTCTGCTATTTTTATAAAAAAGGCTAACTTTGCGCTCAAATTGTATAGTTTTTTAATATGAAAAAAATTAATATGGCTCAAATTATGGAAGAAAACAACCTTACGGCAGCTCAATTAGCCAAATTATTGGGCGTAACTACAGCCACGCTTCAAAAATGGCAATCTTTTTTTAGCGAATTATCGCCTGCTGGCGAAGACAAAAAAGGCAAGCCTGTTTATAAAAATACAGATACAGAATCTTGGAAAATGATAGCCGAATTTATACAAAAAGAAAAACTAAGTTTAGAAGAAGCCCAAGCTGCTTATCTCAAAAAACGCGATTTTGAACAAAGACGCGCTCAGCATTTGAGCAATTTGCAGAAAGCCAAACAATTTTTGCAGCAGTTGGAAGCAGATTTATAATCTATTTTTTGGGATTTAGCACATCTTTATATTTGGGATTTCGCACATCACCGCGTTTGAGTAGCACAGGATTATTTTTATTGTCGCGTATTCGGCTGCCATTAGCTCCATAATAAACCGTCGTGCTACGCGAACCCCACAGATTGATAGTGCCACCCAATTCTATACCGTGCACACTTTCGTGTAGTTCTCTGGTTGGGCACGGTGCTTCGCCAGCCGCCAAAAACATAGCATAATCCATTTTTTCGCCAATTATGATATGCTTGCAACTCAATTTTACCAAATTATTGGGCTTAAAATTTGCAAAGCCTTTTTCTGAATACCAAAAATTGCCTTTCATTTCTTCGGGTAATCCAAAACTTTCAAATAACATGGTGTCGCGATTGAGTTTGGACATCTTAAAAATCATTTGCCCCACAGGTTTTAGGGGTGTGTTGGGTGATACCAAACAAGTGATGCCCCAATACTCGCCTACGCGTTCTTTTTGCCAAATTGGTACACGAATTACCTCCTGCGGCTTGACTTGAGGGTTGGTGTTGGTGTCCATTTGTTCTTGGTTGCTAAATTCGCCCATATGCAAATAATACACAATTTCTAATTTGCTATTCAATTTTTCAATTTCAGCAGTTGTTTTGCAATTGGATAGATAGTGAAAAGCTTCTTTTTTATTTTTTTTTGGTTTCTTTTTTTGGCCAAATACAATAGTAACGGACAACAAAAACAAAATTAAAAATTGGATTTTTTGCATAGTGGTTTGATTTACATTTTATTGTTAAATAATGTTTTGTACTTGGGGTTTTTGACATCGCCGCGTTTTAGATAAACGGGATTATTTTTATTGCTTCTCAATATCTTGCCGTCCGCAGCATAGTAAGTGGTAGTACTTATGGCACCCCACGGCTCAATGAGCCCACCCAATTCAAAAGCGTGAACTGTTGTGCTAATGTCTCTACCATTGCAAGGTTTTTGCCCTTCGGGTAAAAATAATCTATATTCCATTTTGTCGCCTACCAAAAAATGAGCGCAGTCCAATTTTATCAAATCGGAAGGTTTAAATTCAGCATATCCTTTTTCATAAGCCCAAAATGTGCCTTTCATTGCATTTGGTACACCAAAACTTTCTACCAAAAAAGTGTCTCTATTGAGTTTAGAAAATTTAAAAACAATCTGCCCAACCGCTTTATCTGGCGCATTAGGAGCTATCAAATTACTAATACCCCAATACTCGCCTATGCGTTCTTTTTGCCAAATTGGTACTCTAATGATTTCTTGTGGTTTTAGCTCTGGGTTGCTGCTAGTATCCATTTGCTCTTGGTTGTTAAATTCGCCCATATGTAAATAGTACACAATTTCTAATTTGATATTCAATTTTTCAATTTCAGCATTCGTTTTGCAATGGGATAAGTAATGAAAAGGCTCTTTTTTAGCTTTTTTATTTTTGCCAACTTTTTTTTGGCCAAAAAGATAAGAAACCGAACAAATCAAAATTATAGTAAGAATTAGCCGCATAAAATTTTAGAATTGGTGAATTGAAAGAATAATCATTTTTTATTATGCAAAACTAATCTTTTTTTATCGTATTGAAAAACAAAATTATCAAAAAAAGTTGTATTTTTTTCCAAAAACGTTATTTTGTCTAATTTTTGACCTGTTTTTTACAAAAATTATTAAACAAAATCCAATTTTTACAACAAAAAGCTGATTTGCTTTGTTTAAACCCAAAATTAAAATTATGGCAAAATCGCATACTCATTTTACAGACCAAGACGCTACAGCCAGCAGCCGTAAAAAAGACCATATCGAGTTGGCGTTCAAATCCCAATTGGCGCAAATGCAGATTGATACGCGTTTTGATTATGAACCCATTTTAGCAGCACATCCCAACGATACGCCCCAACCTTTCCGTTTTCTGAACAAAACCTGTTTAGCTCCGCTTTGGGTGAGCAGTATGACAGGCGGCACGGCTTTGGCGCGGACTATCAACCATAATTTGGCGCAAGCAGCGCGCGAGTTTGGTTTTGGTATGGGTTTGGGTTCTTGCCGTAGTTTGCTGACCAATGACGAATTTTTGCCAGATTTTGATGTGCGGCCGATTTTGGGCGATAATTTGCCTTTATATGCCAATTTGGGTATAGCGCAGTTGGAAAAACTCATTTTTAGCCAACAAACGCATCTTATTCCCAATCTTATTGATAAATTGCAAGCTGACGGGCTGATTATACACGTCAATCCGCTGCAAGAATGGCTTCAGCCCGAAGGCGACCATTTTAGACAAAGTCCTTTACAAACTATAGAATTTTTATTAGAAAAATTTCCCAATATCCCCTTTATCGTCAAAGAAGTTGGTCAAGGTATGGGACGCGCAAGTTTGAGGGCTTTATTACAATTACCCCTCGCTGCTATAGATTTTGCTGCCAATGGTGGCACGAATTTTGCTAAAATAGAATTGTCGCGCAGTGCTGAAATGGAACAAAAAGCATACGAACCCTTAGCTGCTGTAGGCCACAGCGCAACCGAAATGGTCACTATTTGCAACGAATTGATAAGCGAATTGGGCGATAAAGTGCTTTGTAATCAAATTATTGTTTCTGGTGGTATTCAGCATTTTTTGGATGGATATTATTTGATTAATAAATTAAAAATGCCTGCCATTTATGGACAAGCATCAGCTTTTTTGCGTTATGCAAGAGGCGAATATGGTGATTTACAACGTTTTATTTCTACCCAAGTCAAAGGGCTACAAATAGCAAAAGCTTTTTTGCAAGTGCGTTAAATTTTTAATACTTTTTTTACAAAACAACAATACTAAAAGCCCCTACGGCTGCAGTCAAAAAAATATAGTTATGGATAAGCCCAAATTAGTTTCTGGATTTTCAAAACTTTCCAAACGCGGTAAAATCGGTTGGTTGGTAGAAAATTTTTTCAAAAATCCCGAAGAAGTAGCCCGCGAGTTGAAAAGTTTTTGGTATGGCGATGAGCAAAAACAGAAAATTTTTGATGAGTTTAGCGAAAATACAATAACCAATTTCTATATGCCTTATGGGTTGATGCC
Organism: Chitinophagales bacterium; assembly: GCA_013297745.1. Classification (GTDB taxonomy): domain Bacteria; phylum Bacteroidota; class Bacteroidia; order Chitinophagales; family Saprospiraceae; genus JAAFIM01. The sequence continues at coordinate 56,071 of JAAFIM010000015.1, forward strand.
CAATGTGCTGATAAACGATAAAGTGTATTGTGTGCCTATGGTGATAGAAGAAAGTTCGGTGGTAGCAGCAGCCAGCAGCGCAGCCAAATTTTGGTTGGATAAAGGCGGGTTTAAAACTGAAGTGATTTCTACCAAAAAAATAGGCCAAGTCCATTTTGATTGGAAAGGCGATGTACGCAAATTATACAAATTATTTCCTCAATTTCGCGAGCGTATTTTTGAAGAAACCAGCTACATAACTTGCAATATGCGCAAGCGCGGCGGTGGTATTTTGGATATGGAATTGTTGGATTTGAGCCATTTGGAAGATAATTATTATCAAATTCAGATGACTTTTGAGACTTGCGATTCTATGGGTGCGAATTTTATCAACTCTATTTTGGAAGAGACAGCTCGCCAACTCAAACTATTTGTAGCCGAACAGACAAGTTTTACCGAACAAGAGCGCGATTTGACCGTCATAATGGCTATTTTATCCAATTACACGCCTGAATGTTTGGTGCGCGCTACTGTAGAATGTCCTGTGGCAGATTTGGGAACTTTTGATGAAGGGCGCATTTCTGCTGAAGTTTTTGCCGAAAAGTTTGTAAAAGCTTTGCGCATCGCTTACGTGGATAAATACCGCGCTACGACACACAACAAAGGCATTTTCAACGGAATAGATGCTGTAGTTTTGGCTACGGGCAACGACTTTAGAGCTATAGAAGCCTGCGGACACGCTTACGCTTCTCGCACGGGCGAGTACAGAAGTTTATCTTTTGCAGAGGTTAAAGATGGCGTTTTCCGCTTTTGGTTGGAAATTCCCCTCGCACTCGGCACTGTGGGCGGACTAACCACACTGCATCCACTCGCCAAACGCTCTTTGGAGATGTTGGGCAATCCTTCAGCACCAGAATTGATGCAAGTGATAGCGGCTGTAGGTTTGGCTCAAAACTTCGCTGCGGTCAAATCTTTGGTTACTACAGGCATCCAAAAAGGACATATGAAAATGCACTTGATGAACATTCTCAATCACTTGGAAGCCAGCGAAAAAGAGGTGAAAGAAGCCATTTTATACTTCAAAGACCGTTTAGTTTCTTTTACGGCAGTGCGCGAGTTTCTCAATTTACTGCGTTTGCCCGCTAAATCGGGAGCTTGGTCAGCCAAAAATTCAAAAATTTAAGAAAAAATTGATAGCTTCACAATTATTTTGTATCTTTGCGCAACCGTTTAACTTTTAAATCGTAAGAAAATGGAGCAACTAATCAAAGAAATTGCAACTGTTGTGCAAGATTACCAAAATAATTCTTTAAGCGATACGCGAATTACAAAATGGATTGAGCAATTTGAGGAGCCAGACCGTTTGTTTGTGCTTACAGAACTAAAGTATATCTTGGAGCAAAGGTATATATCCAAAGAAAAAGCATATATTTTTTTGAAAGAAAAAATACAAATACTTCAGTTAAAATTCAACTACGAAAGTATAGGGGCCTTTTTAAAGGATAGCTATTTTCTAAATATCTTGGATGCAGGGAAAAGTCAAAATCAATTACTTTTATTGATGCAAAACGTTGTAAAACAAGAATTTGGAATTAATTTTGAACTAAATATTGATTACTCACAACAAAAAAATATTATCTATCTTGATGATATTTTACATACTGGCAACCAAGTTTACCACTCCATCACAGGCAATGATAAAATGTTTTTGCAACTTTCTAAATTGGTAATACAAAAGGATAAACGGTTGATATTTTTACACTACTTTTCTCATAAAGCGCAAGAAGAAAAGATAAAAAAGAGGTTTGATTATTTCAATAAAGCACAAGACGATAAGCCACTTGATAATTTTAAGATTTATTGGGAGGTTAAAGAATATATTTTAAGATTAAAACCTTTAAATGAAAATCAACCAGCCAATATTGTGGCTTATGAACAACAAATAGAAAACCTTGTTAGAAGCGAGGCTTATGAAGTAAAAAAAAGCTTTTATAGAACGAGCAATGAAAAAGATAATGTTTTTAGTTCTGAAGCGAATCAAATTAGATTTGAAAACATTATTTTGCAAAAAGGACTTGAAATCAGAAAAAATACTTACGAAGCGGAGCCAAAAATGAGACCATTAGGATTTTCTTTACCTTCATACAAGGACTTTGGTTTTGGGTCTCTCTGTTTTACGTGGCTTAATGTCCCCAATAATACACCACTTGCATTTTGGGGGACAGGCGGCGGGTTTTGTCCTCTTTTTCCCAAAAAATAATTTTTTAATAAAAAAACAATAATTATGGAGTACATCATAAAAAAATATCTTGCTCCAGAAGTTTGTGGATTCAAAAAAACAAAAGAAACTTTTGGTGAACTCTCTAATATGGCAGCAGGTTTCCCTGTAGAAATCAATGGTGAAAAAATTCGTTCTGTTGAAGCATTGTATCAAGCTTGTAGATTTCCCGATTACCCTGAAATTCAGAGAAAAATTATTCAGGAAAAAAGCCCTATGACTGCGAAAATGGTGAGTAAATCATACATTAAACATTCGCGCCCTGATTTTGATGCAAACAAAGTTGATATTATGCGTTGGTGTTTGCAGCTAAAGTTGAATTTCAATTTTGAGCATTTTGCTTCAATTTTACAATTAACTGGAAATAAGCCAATAGTGGAAATTTCCCATAAAGACTCATTTTGGGGAGCAATACCAGAAAAAAGCAACTCTAACCTTTTAGTTGGTTATAATGTATTAGGAAACTTACTAATGGAGTTACGCGATAATTTTTTCTATTCAGTTTCTGTGGAGCCTCCACAAATCAGTAATTTTTATTTTCTAGGCGAACCAATAATATCTGATAATTTTCAGATTTATTATGACTTAGAAGAACACGAAAAAGAAGAACACGAGAGATTACAAGAATTAGCATATAATTAAGCTCTTACCAATTCGGTAGGGGCTTTTTTGGCGATTATAATTAGGGTAAAATAGATTTTTTAGCAAAAAAGCCTAATAAAGATAAAATTTTAAAATATATGTATTAGCTTTGCGCCATTTTTATATAGCAATCAATTTTTTAGGTATGGAAAACAACAGTTTTAAAATCTTTGTAGAAAAGCATCGTCTGTTGTTGGAAGAGGGTTTTAAGCAGCAACTGAAAAGCCGTCAACATAGTTCTGAAGCACAAAAAAAAGCGCAAAAAGCTAAAACTTGGTTTTTTGTTTCTTGGATAATTTTTACGGTCTGGTTGCTCGTATGGGCTTTGGGAATGGCTGATACAGCCAATAGTTTTGGTAGTTTTATGCTTTATTATGGTAGTGTAGTTTTAGCAATTTTATTGTTATTGTCTGCTGCTGCTTTTTATTGGTTGATGAGTTGGCAAGCCCAAATCAAAGAAACAGAAGAAACGACTAAGCCATCTCGTTACCAAGAAATTTTAGCGTTATTGATAGAAGAATGTTTTGAAAATTGTCATTTTGAAGCCCAAAACGAGCATTTAGAAACTATTTTGCGCAATTCTCGTCTATTAAAAATCAACGAACAAATCCAAATCATCGGACAAAATTCTTTGAGTTTGAAAAACGAAAATGGAAATGTTTGGGTTTCAGCTTTAGCCTTACAAAAAAAAGATAAGAAGAATAAACTTCACCCTTCGCTTAATGGTTTGTTCATAAAAATATCTTTGTTTGAAGCGATTAAGTATAATTTATTGATTTTTTCTATCAAAAATCAGGAGCAGTATTTTGAAAATGTAGCTTTAAATAATTTTGTATTGGCTGAAAGTCAAGTCAAAAGATTAGCCAAACGCGCTGACAATGCCATTAGCGCAGAAAATATAGACGAGTTTAATAAAAACTTTTTGTTGGCTGGTCGCAATCTCAACAAATTGGATGAAGTAATGAGCAATCAATTTATTGAAAAATTGCACGAATTGCTTAATTTATGCAGGGGCAATATCAGAATAGAAATTGATAATCAACATCTTATCGCTTGTTTGTCTTTTGCCAATAATCCTTTGTCGCAAGCGCCACACAGCAATCAATTTGATGATTTTTGTCAATTATTGTATAAGCAAACCGAACAAATTTTGCAGTTTTGTCGCGATTTAGAATGTTTGGGGGATTGGATATTAGAAACTGACCATTAATTATAAACAGCTATTTTACAACCGATTTTTTATAAAAAAAATGCAAGCAAAATACAAACGCATTCTACTCAAACTAAGCGGCGAATCGCTTATGGGCAAACAAAAATATGGCATATCAGCTGAAATGTTGAAACATTATGCAGTAGAAATCAAATCTATCCAACAAATGGGTACAGAAGTGGCTGTGGTAATAGGCGGTGGCAATATATTCAGAGGCGAACAGGCTGTGATTGAACGCACCCAAGGCGACTATATGGGGATGTTGGCTACAGTGATTAATGGTTTGGCTTTGCAATCTTCTTTGGAAGCCGAAGGCGTTTTTACTCGTTTGATGACGGCTATTCCTATGGACAAAATAGCAGAGCCTTTTATTAGACGTAGGGCAGTCCGCCATTTGGAAAAGGGTAGGGTGGTTATTTTTGCGGCTGGCACAGGCAATCCTTATTTTACAACTGATTCAGCAGCAGCATTAAGAGCTATAGAAATCAATGCTCAAGTTATTCTGAAAGGCACTCGCGTGGATGGTATCTATACTGCCGACCCCGAAAAAGACAAAAATGCTGTGAAATATGATAAAGTTTCTTTCCAAGAAGTGATAAGCAAAGGCTTGGATATTATGGATATGACAGCTTTTACGATGTGCCAAGAAAATAATATGCCCATAGTTGTTTTTGATATTAATCAACCTCAACAATTGCAGCGTATCGTAGCAGGCGAATCTTTAGGTACTTTGGTATCTTAGTTTTATATCACAAACAACTTTTTTTATTAAATTCTCAATTTTATTTTTGTACACATGCAAGAAGAAATAGACCTAACCATTGAAATGGCCAAAGAGGGCATGGACAGTAGCATAGCTCACCTCAATAGCGAATTACAAAAAGTGCGTAGCGGACGCGCAAGTGCTGATATGTTGTCTTCTGTAAAAGTAGATTATTATGGCGCTACCACGCCTTTGGAGCGAGTAGCCAATGTCAAAACGGCTGATGCGCGTACTATCGTTGTTCAACCTTGGGAAAAGGCTATGATTCAACCTATAGAAAAAGCAATTTTGCAAAGTAATTTAGGACTGAATCCACAAAATGATGGTATAATCATCCGCCTTTCTGTACCACCACTTACAGAAGAACGCCGCCGCCAGTTGATAAAATTTTCTCAAGGTCTGGCCGAACAAGCCAAAGTTAGTATACGCAATGCTCGTCGCGATGCTATTGAGGATGTTCGCAAAGCTGTCAAAAATGGTTATTCAGAAGATGGGGGCAAAATCGCAGAAGCTGAAGTGCAAAAATTGACAGATAGCTTTATCGCTGCTATTGACAAAATAATGGAAGTCAAAGAAAAAGAAATTTTGACCGTATAAATAATTCCACAAAAAAACCTCTACCAGCGCGGCAGAGGTTTTTTTTATTTAAAATGTTATTATTATCTTAAAGTTGTTTAAAAAATTTGCGATATTCAAAACAAAAGTTGTATTTTTGTGCATCTATACGAAAAACTAAAAAAATTACCAAATTATGGAAAATAATCAATATCAAAACCTAATACAAAAAATCGACGAATTTGTACGCAAGTACTATATGAACGACCTCATCCGCGGCTCTTTGCACACTGTAGCTGTGGTGGTTGCGTCTTTGGTCAGTTTTGCGCTGTTGGAGCATTATATTTTCAACACTTCAGCCTCTTCAATGGCTTTCCGCAAAAGTTTGTTATGGACTTTCACGGGCGTGAGCGGATTGGCTTTGGCGTATTGGGTGTTGTGGCCGTTGGCGCATTATCTCAAATTGGGTAAAGTTATCAGCCACGAACAAGCCGCCCAAATCATCGGCCAACATTTTGGTAATGTAAAAGATAAATTGTTGAATGTGTTGCAACTCAAACAACAAGTTAGTGTAGCCCAAACAGCGTTGGTAGAAGCGAGCATCAACCAAAAAATACAAGAATTGCGCCCTGTGCCGTTTAAAGCGGCTATAGATTTGACCGAGAATAAAAAATATGTTCGGTTGGCGATAATTCCCATTTTTATACTTTTGGGCTTGTTGGTTTTTTCCAATATCGTAGAAAATTCAGCCAAACGGATTATCAACAACGACCGCGATTTTGAAAAAGATGCTTTATTCAAATTGGTGCTGAAAGACATAGAGCCTAAAGTTGTGCAGTTTGAAGATTACGAAATGTTGGTAGAAATTGAAGGCGAAGTTTTGCCCCAAGACGTGTTTATAGAAGTGGATAATTACCAATACAAATTGGAAAAAGTTAATAATACCACTTTCAAACATAAATTTTTTAAACTGCAAAAAGATGTCAATTTCAAACTTTCGGCGAGTGGAGCAGCTACCAAAAACGGTAAAATTGATGTGTTGGAAAAACCCAATATCGTTAATTTTGATATAAAACTCAACTATCCGTCTTATGTTGGGCGCAAAGCCGAAACACTTAGCAATGTGGGCGATTTGACCGTGCCAGCGGGTACGCAATTGGATTGGGCGTTTATGTCGCAATTTACAGATAATGTAGCTTTGAAATTTGGCGATGAAACTGCTGCTGAAGCGGTTAGAAATGGCGAAAATGGTTTCACATTCAGCAAAAAAGCACTAAAAGACGGCCAATATAAAATTATAATGAGTAACAAAAATTTGCCCAATGGCGATTCTGTAACTTATACTTTGTCCGTTGTGCCAGATATGTATCCGACTATAGAAGTGCAAAAATTTCAAGATAGTTTGAATAAAAAAATGGTGTTTTTTGCAGGAGAAGCTTCAGACGATTATGGGATTAGAAATATCAATTTCCATTATGAATTGAGCCGCGAGGGCAAAATGGTAGAACAAAAAACTATTCCTTTGGCTTTGGGCAAAGGTCGCCAAGCCGCTTATGAGTATGTTTTAGACATCAATAATTTGCCATTGCAAGCAGGCGATAAATTGAGCTATTATTTTCAAGTGTTTGATAATGACGGAGTTAGCGGCAGCAAATCAGCCAAAACTGCAACTATGTTTTACGAATTGCCAACAGTTGCCCAATTGGAAAAAATGGAAGCCGAAAACAATTCGGAGATTAAATCCGATTTGGATAAAACGATGGAAGAGTTGAAAGAGTTGCAAAATAATATGCGCAAGGCTCAAAATTCTATTCTACAAAAAGAAGAACTCAACTGGCAAGACCGCAAAGAGTTGGAAAATCTAATCCAACAGCAAAAAGAGATTGAAAAAAATCTCAAAGAAGCCAAAGAGAAAATGGACGAAAACAAAAAGAATGCAGAAGAGCAAAAGGAAAAAATTGACCCCAAATTGGCCGAAAAACAGGAAATGTTGGACAAGCTAATGGAGGAGTTGATGAACGACGAAATGAAAAAAATGTTTGAAGAGTTGGAAAAAATGCTCGACCAAATGAATAAAGAGCAGGTTATGGAAAAACTCAAAGAAATGCAAATGTCCGATGAGGAAATGCAAAAAGAGTTGGACAGAATGACCGAATTATTCAAACAACTCGAAGTAGAAAAAGAACTCAACGAAACGATTGATAAGTTGGATTCACTCGCTCAAAAACAAGACGAGTTGTCCAAACAAACCGAACAGCAAGAGAACAAAAACGACGCTGCCAAACAAGAAGAGTTGAAAAAAGAACAAGAAAAACTCAACGAAGAGTTTAAAGACCTCAAAGAAAAATTGGAAAAAACTGCCGAAAAGAACGAAAAATTGGAAGAGCCTATGGAAATGGATATGAAAGAATTGGAAGAACAAAGCAAGGACATCCAAGAAGAAATGCAGAATAGCAAAAAAGATTTGGACAAAAAACAAAATAATAAGGCGTCCAAATCCCAGAAAAATGCTAGCAAAAAAATGAAGGAAATGTCCAAAGATATGAAAGACAAAATGCAGCAACAAGATAAGGAAGAACAAGAAAAAGACCTTAAAGCGATGCGCCAATTGTTGGAAAATTTGGTTACTCTTTCCTTTGAACAAGAACAATTGCAAGCCGACATAGAAAAAACAGCAGTAACTGCGCCCAATTATGTGCGGTTGGTACAAAAACAGTACAAAATCAAAGACGATTTCCGCCACGTTGAAGATAGTTTGCAGGCTTTAGGTAAGCGTGTTTTTCAACTCAAATCTTATATTACAGAAAAAGCTACTGATGTCAAAAAATCGGTTCAAAAAAGCCTTTTGTTGTTGGAAGATAGACAAAAACGCCCAGCGACTGTACAACAACAGTACTCAATGACCGCACTCAATGACCTCGCCTTGATGCTCTCCGAATCTATGGAACAAATGCAACAATCTATGGCCGAACAAATGGCTGGACAACAAATGTGCGAAAAACCTGGCGATAAAGAAGGCGAAGGTGAAGAAGGCAAAGGGGGAAAAGGTGGCAAAAAAGGCAAAGGCAAAATGGGGCAAATGCGCAATATGCAAGAACAACTCCAACAGCAACTCCAAGATATGAAAGATGGCAAAACGCCAGGCAATAGCAAACAGTTTGCTGAAATGGCTGCCAAACAAGCCGCTATCCGCAAGGCTTTGCAAGAACTCAAAAAACAACAACAGCAAGAAGGCAAAGGCGGTAAAGGTGGCAAAGAGTTGCAAGACTTGATAGACCAAATGGATAAGGTAGAAACTGACCTTGTCAATAAAAAAGTGCCTGATTCCGAAACGATGAAACGCCAACAAGATATTGTTACCCGCTTGCTGGAGTCCGAAAAAGCTGAACGCGAGCGCGAATACGAAGAAAAACGCAAAGCCGAAACGCCAGAAAAAACCGAAAATAAAATGCCTCCAGCTTTGGCTGAATATCTCAAACAACGCCAAGCCCAAGTGCAAATGTATAAAACGGTTTCGCCAGCACTCAAACCTTACTACAAATCTTTGGTAGAACAGTATTTTAACGAAATGAAATAATACAAAAAAACCTCATTCTTTTTACGGAGTGAGGTTTTTTTTATCCAATACTTATTAGCGTTGGGTTTTACACCCAACGCAAGAATAAAATTTTATAAAATATGTATATTTTTGGTGTGTTGGGTGTAAAACCCAACACTAATAAGGTTTATTTTATCTACCGCACTACCGCACGGGGTATAAAACCCCGTGCTATTGTAAAAATCTATACCCTCGTGACTCCAATGTTTTAAATAATTTACGCTTCCATTACACATTGTTTTTATAAATTTAGTATTAGAGCCAAGTAGATTTTTTAGAAAATTGCACTTTTATCCCTTCAATTCCCCTTTATTTATAAATTCTTTTCCGTTATGAGCAATGATAAAACAATACCTGCGAAATGTATTCAACATTCAGTAAAATGATTAAGTTACTCATAAAATCTCACCATAACTTTGCAGTAATTAATAATCATTAAAAAAATATTATGACTGAAAAAAAGATTTGGAAAAAGGGGCTATCAGTTTTACTGGTTTTCCAGATAGTTGTAGCACTATCATTAGCAGTATTTGCATTACTAAACTTCCCAAGTTTATTGGAACAATTTGGGTTGAAGTATCAGTCAGATATGGGTATTTTACAGTTAATAATGGCTTATAATTTAGTATTATCAGCAAGCATTTGCCTTTGGAGTGTCATTTGGATACGCAAAAATAATATAGCAGGTGTTCACTCAGGTACCACGGTTGGTTTTCTCATTTTCATAGTAAGTTTTACTGTATTTCTGAAATTTGATAGAATTGATATGTTGTTATTTGATAGTTTAAGGGCATTTTTGATGGTTGTTTTTGGTATAATGGCGTATAAAGAACATAGAAAATTTCAAGCTTTAAATTCTTCACTTTAAATCTAATAAAGATGTCAAATAAAAAATGGAATACACAAAATATTCCCGACCAAAATGGCAAAATAGTTATTATCACAGGCGCTACAAGCGGTCTGGGAAAAGAAGCAGCTAAGGTTTTTGCTGCAAAAGGTGCAACTGTTATTATGCCTGTACGAAATGCTGCAAAGGCAAAATCTGTGCTTGAAGAAATTTTGAAATTAAACCCTAATTCCCAAATAGTTATAAAAAATTTAGACCTTAGTAGTCTAAATTCTATTAAATTGTTTGCAAATGATTTTTTAAAATCGTTTAACCAATTAGACATATTGATAAACAATGCAGGAATTATGTATTGTCCTTATTCCCAAACTCAAGACGGTTTTGAAATGCAAATGGGAACCAATCATTTGGGGCCTTATGCTTTAACTGCTCAATTGATGCCTTTACTGGTAAAAACGCCAAACAGTAGAATTGTCAATACAGCAAGCCTTGCACATTTGACAGGTAATATTAACTTTGACGACATTAACTGGGAAAACAGAAAATACAAAACAATGCAAGCTTATGCAGATAGTAAAATAGCAAATTTGTATTTCCATTATGAATTAGCAAAAAAACTAAAAGGTCAAGATAATGCACCATTGGTTGTAGCAGCCCACCCAGGTTGGACAAAAACAGAATTGGACAGACACATAGGAATAGTTGGCATAATTAGTTCCATTATAGGGCAAAAAGTAGAAAAGGGTGTTTTACCAACATTACGAGCAGCTACAGACCCAGACGCTATAAGCGGCGATTATTTTGGACCTGATGGTTTTAGAGAAATGAGAGGTAATCCAATAAAAGTAAAATCTAATGCTATGTCTCTTGATGCTCAAAAAGCCCAGCAGCTTTGGACACTTTCCGAGAAACTTACAAGTATAAAATATTAAAATGAGTACGTTTTTTCATACCAAAACCATATCCGAAGTCCACCACTTTTTGGGTATCAAACCACCAGTTCATCCACTTATTACTATCATAAAGAAATGGCCAGTAGTAGATTTTGACTTTACAAATACCAAAATTACTAGTGATTTATTTATTATTAGTATGAAAGGTGGAGCAGGAACAATTGGTTATGGAAGAAGTACTTATGACTACGAGAACGGAACGATGGTTTTTACTGCGCCTAAACAAGCCTTGACTTTTGATAGTAATATTGACTACACAAGTTATACAGGTTGGACAATTTTATTTCATCCTGATTTGATAAGAAAATCTGTTTTAGGAAGCGAAATTACTAAATTTACGTTTTTTAATTATGCCATAAATGAAGCATTACATATCTCTGAAAAAGAGCAAAGTATTTTAAATGATTTTGTGCGAAATATTGAAATTGAAATCAACCAAAATATTGATAAATACTCACAAGAACTCATTACTTCCAACTTGCAATCAATACTCAAATATTGCCAACGCTTCTATGACCGTCAGTTTTTTACGCGTACAAATCTGAATAAAGATTATATCATACTTTTTGAAAAATATCTAGAAAATTATTTTTCTTCTGAAACATTGTTGCAAAATGGTATTCCAACAGTCGCCAATTGTGGCAAAGCTCTTAATATGTCAGGGCGATATTTGAGTGATTTGCTGAAAATTGAAACAGGACGAAGTGCAAAAGACCATATTCATAATTTTATTATAGAGAAAGCAAAAACGCTATTGCTCAGTTCAAAGACTTCTATAAGCGAAGTGGCTTACAGTTTGGGATTTGACTATCCCCAACATTTTACCAAACTATTTAAGCTAAAAACAGGGCTAAATCCAACAGATTTTAGAATACTCAATTAATACCCATAGCCAATAAAAGGCTTTTGGCAAAAAGTAGATGTATTCGTTAATTAAACATTTTACATCGTATCAATTTTTGTACTGGGGTTTGGCTTAGGTTTCAAAATTTCTGCCACTTCGTCAAGTTTTTTAATAATAAACCACAAAAAACCTCACTCTATAAAAAGAGCGAGGTTTTTATTGTTATAAATTATGGATTTAAAAAATTAGTCAAAAACTATATTTTTTAAGATAATACAGAATTTAAAAAGTGAGTGTGTAAGTAGCAAGAACAATTTATTTGATATTATAATTTGCGTTGCAAAACGTATCAATAGCGTGGGGTTTCGCTTCGCGGTTCTACCGATTTATACCCCACGCACAAAATCAGAAAAAAAAAC
>JAAFIM010000150.1 GCA_013297745.1 Chitinophagales bacterium
AAATGACAGCCAAAGAAGCTTAAATTATAACTCAAATGACGATTTAGGCCAACGCCAGCTTAATTATGACGAAGAGTCTAGTTTTCCCGATTTGTCGGCTATGCTCGAGCGCGAAGTTTCTCAAGCTAACGATTTGCGCCAGCAAGTAGATACAGAAGCAGCGCAAAGCCTCACTTTGTTGGAAAGTAAGGATAAAAGCTATTTGTACGAAACTCCGCAATTTTATCTGTTATGGGAATGGAAACCGAATAATAGCTCAAAGCAAATTTTAGCATTGCGCAAAAGCCCAGAACAAGGCGTGATTAGCCTAGCAAATGCTAAAAGTCAAAAATGGGAAAATTATTTTCCCAATGAAATGAGCCAAGCCAAAATAATCGTAGAAGCCTCTAAAAATGCGCCTGTTCGTGGGCAATTGTCGAGTGAATTGTATGGCGAAATAGAGCGTTTATTTTCTATAGATTTGTCTCAAGTGGTATTTGTCCGCAATTCAGCAAAAGCTACCCAACTCAAAGCCCGCGCGGTAACTATAGGGCAAGAAATCCACTTTGCGCCCAACGAATGGAACGAAGAAAATGAAAGTTTTATCACGTTATTGGCGCACGAATTGGCTCACATTTATCAAAATAAACAAAACCGCGTTGGCGCAACCAATATGCTGGGCAATCAACCCATAAACGACGACCCGCGTATGGAAGCAGAAGCCGACCAAGCAGCAGAAGCCACCAAAAAAGGCCGCCGCTTCAATTTTGCGAAATTCAAAAGTGGCGATAATGATTTGATGAAACAGTTTGCGCAGCGGAAAGTGGCACAGCGGATGGCTATAAAAACGAACTGGGGAGAATTTGAGGCTACTAAGAATCCACTACGGCTAGTCGGTGACAAATTAAATATGGTTATTGATTTTATTCCAGACCAACACAAAGTGGACAGCACTAAAATTGGTTTTGTGCAAACTGTAAAAGTTATAGAAAATACCACTCCTATTGCTTCCGACCCAACATCAAGAGAAAGGATGACAGCTAATGGCGAAAGAATAGATAGAATGCCAAGCACTCAAAATAATCCGGTATATGGAACTGATAGTTTGGATGGCAAACTTGATATTTCAGAATCTACGCCAAGAGTTATAGAAGGAAAAGGAAAAGAAGAAGGACAAACCCAATTTACAACAATGTTTGGGTATAACTTTAAAGATGGTGGTGGGCAATTAAAATCGCAAAATGCTAAAATGACAGACTCTCCTGCAATAGTCAAAAATGACACTAGAGAGACAACTTTTGAAACCACAGCATTAGCATTGGATGGTAATCAAAAAGACCAATATTATGGTTCAATAACTTGGGGGTATGAGGTTGAGCACGAAAAGGGGGAAAATGTAGTATATAGTATTGGGCCTGAAGTAAAAGATGCTGGAAGTGTTTCCAATGATTTTATTGATGCTGCTAAAACTTGGAATAATTCCAAAACACGTGGTACATTAATAGTTAACAAAAATACCCAAGTGGTAGAATGTAATGACAAAGGCGCATTTAACTACAATTCAAAACTACTGACAATAAGTGCAGGCCAAATCCTACTGCAAATAGAACCTTTTTTTATTGACAAAGGTTTTATAACAGGAAATAACAAATGGATTGGAATTAGGGCGCAGTGTATTATAGTTGAAAATAAAAAGCTTTTCCCTTCATTTGGCTATGGATTAATTTTGGTTGATGACGTAACAGACGCAAAAGATGGTGAAGATGTTGCTAAACTCCCAATTCCTCCTAGCGTAAATACAAATTCTTTGGACAGCCCTTTCAATATCAATCCTACCTCTACCTTAGAAACTACTGATAATAATGAGGAAACTAATACTCCTGATATTATGGCAACTCTTAAAACATCTTTGGTAAATGAAAAGGCTGTCAATAACCCTGAAACTGCAACTATAACTCTTGAAAAAGAAACCCTTGTAGAAACTGACAAAACGAGTAGCCTAATAACACCGTTAGAAGGCAAACATCAAGGCGAAAACTTTGAGTTGGCACGATTAGAACTCCCAAAAGAGGAAATTTTAAAAATCGACAATACCCAATTATAATTATGGACGAATTTTTAAAAGAAGAAAATTATCTCAACTATGGAGAACTGTCCCGCAAAGTTATTTCTATGGAAATGGTTTATAGTTATTGCGATAGGGGAGTTCTTGCCATAGACGATAGGAGGGTTTTAAAAGATTGGGCTACATTAGGAGGAAATCAAGAAGAATTGCTTAATTTTATTCAGGATGAAACCCAAGCAGCCCGCTCTCGCGGTAAAGTATTTTGGTTACTTTGGAAAATGGCTGACCTTTACAAACATCAAAAAACTGATATTTGTGTGGCTTATCTAAGAGTGAATGATGTCCATATTTTACTTCGTCTTTTTCTAAAATTATTTGAAACAGATAAAGAATTTAGAGTTTGGGCGTGGTTTTATACCTATTTTGTTTCTGATTTAGGCGATGTGGCTATTCCTTATTTTTATAAACATTTGGACAACAGTGAATTTGCTCCCCCTGGACCTCGAGCAGGGCAAGGAAAATTATGGTCAGAAGGTTTTGCGATGTATAGTTATAGATATGCCGATTATGCTGTTTGGTGTATCGAAGATATTACCAAAATACAGCTTCCTTTTCACGAAGACTATAGCGAGCATACGAAAGAAATAGCCATTTTCAAAACTAAAATACAAGCCTATTGCGCCGAGCACGGGATTAAGTTGGAATAACTATGCGTGTTTTTAAAATATCTTTACTTTTATTTATCCTTTCCATTGGCGTTGTTTATGGGCAGAATGCAACTGTATTGTTTAAAACAATCAACCTAGAAAGTCCATACCACAAAAAATTAAGCAAAGTTTTTAAACAGCAT
>JAAFIM010000151.1 GCA_013297745.1 Chitinophagales bacterium
TTGTATAAAAGGCGGCGAGTATAATTTCCAACATTGCACCTTTGCCAATTACGCCACCACTTCTTTTTTGAGTAGAAAAGAACCCATTTGTAGCCTCCGCGATTACGAAATTATAGAAGATGAGCAAGGAAATAGAACTTCTTTTACCGCTCCACTCAACCTTTTGATAGAAAATAGCATCATATATGGCAATCGCGGCGAAGAGATAGAAGTGTTGAGAGATGCCTTTCAGCCCACCAGCAGCAATATCGCTTTTAACACCTGTTTGATTAAAAAAGATACATTCAGCCGCCACCTCAATAATTGTATTTTCAACCAAAACCCTTTATTTAAAGATGTGGACGAGTACGATTATAGCCTAGAAAGTGCCAATTCACCAGCCGCTAACGCAGGCAATCCCAGCAGCGTAACTAGGGATATTTTAGGCAATAGCCGCGATGCCCAACCCGATTTGGGTGCTTACGAGTTTCAATAAAACACAACAATAATATGAAAAGCAAAATTCTAACCGCCTTATTCCTTTGCTTTACCGCTTGGGGGATGGCACAAAGTAAAAGTAAAGAAGGATATATTTGGTACTTTGGTATGAACGCGGGGGTAGATTTCAACGAAGGTATAGCCATATCCTTACCCGACGGAAAACTTGCCACAGACGAGGGGTGCGCGACTATAGCTGACAAAGAGGGCAAATTGTTATTTTATACGGACGGAATGACCGTTTACAACCGCAACCACGAGGTGATGGAAAATGGCAGCGATTTGAAAGGTAATTACTCAGCTACATCTTCAGCCGTGGTCATACCCGCGCCAGCCCGCGAGGGATTTTATTATGTATTTACTGTGGATGCAACAGCGGGACTAAACGGCTTTTGTTATTCATTGGTGGATATTAGCGCCAACGAAGGGCAGGGTAAAGTGGTGTCAGAGCTAAAAAATATAAAGTTAGCGGATAAAGTTACCGAAAAACTCACCGCAGTCAGACACCGCAACGGCAAAGATAGTTGGGTGATTGTACACGAGTGGCAAAGTGATAAATTTAAGTCCTTTTTGGTAACCAAAGATGGCGTACAAGCCCAACCCGTTATCAGCCAAGTGGGAAAAGTTCACACAGGCGGCACGCTCAATACTCAAGGTTATATGAAATCCAACCCCGACGGCACCAATATAGCCGTAGCGTTGGAAGAAGAGCATTTAACCGAACTGTTTGATTTTGATACAGAAACGGGCAAAGTTAGCAACCCAATTTTAATCCCACAGATTAAAGGCGCGTACAGTTACGGGGTAGAATTTTCGCCCAATGGCTCTTTGCTTTATGTGAGCGCACCAGGCACGGGGGAAATTTACCAATATAATTTACAGAATAGAAACCCTCAAGATATAGTAAAATCAGCCGTTTCTATAGGCAAAACTCCCAATAACGAATGGATAGGCGCGCTGCAAATTGCTGCCGACGGCAAAATCTATTTTCCAATTTACGGCACTTCTTTCTTGGGCGTTATCCACGAACCCAACGTAGTGGGCAAAAACTGTAGTTATGAGAATAATTACGCCGAATTGGATAGAAAAATCGCCCGCTTGGGCTTGCCCACATTCTCGCAAAGTTTTTTTGAAACCCAAACCGTAGAGGTTAAAACCGAAACTTTTGATAATAAAAAGATAGAAACGGGCAAAGATTATATATTAGAAAATGTATTCTTTGAAACCGCCAAATACGATTTGAAAACAACCTCTTTCGCCGAGTTGGATAAAGTGGTTAAAATTATGAAAGATAATCCCAACTACAGCGTGTTGATAAAAGGTCATACCGACAATGTAGGGAATAAATCCGCTAACCTTATCCTATCCGATAACCGCGCCCAATCTGTAGGCAATTATCTAATCAGCAAGGGCATTAGCAAGGATAAAATCACTTTTAAAGGTTTTGGTAGCCAAGTGCCTGTAGCCGATAACGCCAACCCAGAAGGACGCGCCAAAAATCGCCGCGTAGAACTTAGCTTTAACAAATAATAATTTTATAAAAAAAAGGGAACTTTGTGTGCAACAAAATTCCCTTTTAATCGTTCTGTATATCTTTATCCATAATTTAATTTAAAAAATAAACTAAATAATTCACAAATCCCTATGTCTCTTTCTATCCGCTATAATTCGCCCGTTACGTTATCTTTTTCGTTGGCTTGTATAGCTATATTTGTGTTGTGCAATATCATTCCTAACTTAAAATCTACTTTTTTTGTCCTTAATCCTTATTGGAGTTGGTCTAATCCATTAGATTATTTGCGTTTATTTAGTTATACTTTGGGACACGCCAACAAAGAACATTTGATTGGTAATTTATCCTTATTTTTGCTCATTGCGCCTATGATGGAAGAAAAATATGGGAGTAGAAACATCGGGATAATGATGGGGGTTTGCGCGCTGGTTACGGCTGTGTTTCAAGTGCTTTTATTCAACACAGGTTTATTGGGTGCGAGTGGTTTGGTGTTTATGTTCATTGTGTTGGTATCTTTTGCCGACGCACGCAAAGGCAGCATTCCAGTTACGTTTATTTTGGTGTTGGTCTTTTTTATTGGAAAAGAAATTATTGGAGCATTCAACAACGATGGTGTCTCGCAGTATGCGCATATTATGGGGGGGATTTTGGGCGGATTGTTTGGGTTTGCGGCTGAAGATAGTAAAACCAACAGCCAACAAGCCTAATTTATAACTGGAGTTACGCTTCTATCATTTGATTTTTAAAAGTTAAGTACAAAAGCTAAATTTTCGCCGTGCGACGCCAAAACCAGCGTATGTCGCGGAAAGACGACCAACCGAGCAAAGCGAGGGCAGTA
>JAAFIM010000152.1 GCA_013297745.1 Chitinophagales bacterium
AGCAGTTGGAATATGCCCAAAAACGCAACTTACCCTTTGTCGTGATTTGCGAAGCGAAAGAGGGCGTTATTAATTATCAACTCAAAAATATGCAAACAGGCACTCAAGAAAATATAAATTTAGAAAATCTTATCGCTGCCTTATCCTAACACAAAAGAGCCGTTGCATTGCGCAATAGCTCTTTTTTTTTATTGGTGAATAATCGCATAAACTATTTCTTTAACCTCTTAGCTCATTCGGAACTTTACTGAGCATAGTTTCCATAACATCGGGATTAGCGCACATTTGTGAAATAAGCGTTGCTAATTTTATCATTGAGATTTCATCAGATATTAAACAAAAAAAATTACCAGCTTCACTATCAAAGTTTAGCTCTTTCTCTATATCTGGCGTGGTTTCTCTTATTAATGTTTTAATTAAACCTTCCCAACCGTACCCATTCGGATAATTTTCGTATTTTTCAAATAATAAGTCGTAATTTTCCACCATATCAGCATCAATAGAAAGTCTGCAAAAATAAGAATATCCATTCAAAAGAATGGCTTCATCAAATGAATCAATATCACAAGGATAGTAATTAGAATTTGTTTCCATAATTTTCTATTAAAAGGTTTATTGTATAAAAAGACAGCGATATTTTTAAAATTTTAGCTTTAAGAGTTTATTAATCAGCTTAATTTAGATAGTTGGATGTTGTTTAATCGCGGTTACCAACGAAAATTAGAAATACTAAGCATACATTAAAAAAGTCAATTTTATTCCCATTCTATTCTTGCCCCAGTAATGGGAGAAAAAGCAGGAACCCTAACTTTAAATATCTTTTTTTTATAAAGGTCTTCATAGCTGTAATTATCAGTTAGAAAACAGCGTTGACAAGTTTTACCTTCGTAAATATACTCAATTTTAAGCCCGCGCCCTTCACCTTTAGGGCATTTTCCTATTATTTTGCCTTCACTATAAGTATAATTAAAATTTAATGACCAAGCAATGAAAAAGAAATTAGAATAAAATGCGAGAATTAAGCAAAAAAAAGGAATCACGTATAAGGGCACCTTTTCGTTTATTGATGACAGCTTGGAATATACAAAATAGAATAACGGATAGGGCAACACTACAAAATAAAGTTGAAATAACAAGTTCAGCAGTAATATGCATAATAGAAAATTTATTTTCACAAGTGTAGCACGATATTTATTGGGGGTTACAATTTACATTGCAATACTCAGTAGAGACGTTGCAATGCAACGTCTCTACAACACCAACGCCACCATTTTTTTGAATATCGTGTAACCACAAATAATTTATTTCACATACTAAATTTTTAGATTTTAAACAAAACTACAGCACCTCGCCCCCACAGCTAGAACCCGCTCCCGCCGTACAACCATAACAATGTTGATTAAGTACAATTTCGCGATTTAGCAATTGTTCAAAATCAAAATTATCTAAATGTGATGCGCTACTTTTTACGTTGAGGTCTAACATTTGGTTGAAATCACAATCGTAAATTTGCCCATCCCAGCCCACAGAAACCATATTCCGACACATTACATTAGCCACCGCAGCGGGATTAAATCCATTGACCAACGCGCTCATATACTCTTGATAATTGCCCGACTGAAGCAAGTATTCCAAAAAGCGACTTATGGGCATATTCGTGATAGCAAACAGGCGGTTGAAAGAAATCCCGTGTTTTCTAGCCAATTGGCGTTTAAATTCTTTCTCCAAAGATTGCTGCGAAGCGGGCAAAAACGCCCCTGCGGGATTATAAACCAAATCTAGACTAAGCCCCGAATTTTCAACCCCATAACCCACTTCATTCAATAGTTTTAAAGCGGCTATAGAATCCTCAAAAACGCCCTCTCCGCGCTGGGCATCGGTGCGATTGGCATTGTAAAAAGGCAGCGAGGAAACAATTTGTACTTTATGCGATTTAAAAAATTCGGGCAAATCAGCAAAGCGGGGATTTGATTTAATTATCGTCAAATTACAACGGTTCATAATCGCCACACCGCGCTCGTACAAGCCTTTTACCAACTCGCGAAATTGCGGATGCAGTTCAGGCGCGCCGCCTGTAATATCTACGGTTTTTATCGGGTATTTTTCCACCAACTCCAGCACTTTTTGGATATGTGCGCTGCTCATCATCTCGCGCCGTTCTGGGCTAGCATCTACGTGGCAATGTGCGCAACTTTGGTTGCATTGTTTGGTGATGTTTATCTGCAAAATATCCAAACTCACAGGACGCAATGGAAACTCGCCCGCCGTTTGCAATTTCGCCACAAAAGGGGTAAATTCTGCCGCTTGCAACTCTTGCCCTTGCAACACTTTCAACTGTATAAAAGTGTCCGATAGCGGATTTTGGCGCGCTTTTAGCGACTTTGTTTTCTGTTTAATACCCATAGTTTTAGCTTTTTTTTATTGTAATTTTTTTATTTGTAGAAAATATAGATTTTTTTGAATAAATAGTGGAAATAAATTAATTACTGGAGTTACGCTTGAGCTATTTTGTGATAAAAGTCAAGTTGAAAAGCTAAATTTTCGCCGTGCGACGCCAAAACCAGCGTATGTTGCGGAAAGCCGACCAAGTGAGCAAAGCGAACGCCGTAGCTTTTTTGCACAGCAAAAAACGTCGGCTTGTAGCGACGGTTTTGCGCTTATTTTCGTAGAAAATACAAGCAAAAACGCCTTTTTGGCGTTGGCTTTTTTGGTTACTTTTTTGCCACCAAAAAAGTAATAAAAATAAA
>JAAFIM010000153.1 GCA_013297745.1 Chitinophagales bacterium
TTTGCAGGCGCAAAAAGTACCAAAAACGCCTTGTTTCTACAAACTTGTTCGCTCCGCTTGCTAAAGCTGCGCTCCGTCTCACTTCAAACAGTGTAGAAACTCAACGGATTGGTGTAGTTACGCGCTTCGCGCGATTTTTCACTTTTTTTTGTCTACGTACTTAATAGCAGCGTAAGGTATTAAAATGTAAGTTTTTGGGATAAATTTGATTAACTATCAATTTATTTACGGCAAAAAATTGATTATTTTGGCAAAAAACGGTAAAAAAGTGCAGTTTCAGCGTTCTTAAAAATAATAAGTTTGGAAAATTGAAATAATTGGATTATTTTTGCGTGCTTTTATTTTAAGATAGTTTATGTATTAAAAAAAATTTATGGGCATAAATTGTAAATTTTTTGTTTTAATCTATTTCTATCCAAATACTCTTTAATTAGAGATGTTTAGTAAAAAACTCTGGATAGGCTCGAGAGCGTGGGGTTTTACACCCCGTGCTATTGAACACGCCTTGTGTTATTTTATCCGCCAAAATTTACTAAACATCTCCATTTTATAATTATTCAAATCAGTTGCTGAAGCATAACTTCAGTAATCAATTATAACCACTTCAAAATTCTTACTTTTATGCAAGCAATATCTGCGAAAGAAAAAAACAAAATTAAATTTAATAATGCAGACAATGCAGATTTTACGAATACTCTACGTAAAAGAGTAGATAACTATTTCAAAGAAAATAATATCTCCAAACACGGAGATACGTTCGATATGTACAGCAAAACATTTCTTTTGTTTTGTATGTATTTTATCCCTTTCTTTATGATTTTGACCAGTTACTTTTCTGCTTGGCAGATGTTGGGATTGGTGATTGTTATGGGCGTAGGTATGGCAGGGATTGGTTGTTCGGTAATGCACGATGGATTGCATAATGCTTATTCGTCTTCTTCTTTCGTAAATAAAATAATGGGTGCTTCGCTTTTTTTATTGGGAGGTTACCCTTTTAATTGGAACATTCAACATAATGTATTGCATCATACTTATACAAATGTATACGAACACGACGAAGATGTTGAAACAAAAGTTATTCTTCGCCTTTCGCCTAATGCCCCTTTAAAATGGTATCATAAATATCAATACATATACGCTTTTTTACTTTATACTTTGATGACTTTTTCTTTTTTGGTAAAAGATTTCGTAAAAGTGTTTAGATATAATGAAGATGATTTCTATGCAAAACCCCAAAATGGGAATAAATGGAAAGAATTATTTGTTTTATCGGTTACAAAAATTGCTTATTTGGGTTGTGTAATCATTTTGCCTTATTATCTATTAGATTTATCATTAGGGCAAATACTATTAGGGTTTTTGATTATGCATATGGTTTGTGGGTTAATTTTGACCGTCATATTTCAATTAGCCCACGTGGTAGAAAATACTTCACACCCTATGCCTAACGATGAAGGTAATTTAGAAAACGCTTGGATGATTCATCAATTATATACTACTGCTAATTTTGCAAAAAATAATCGGTTATTAAATTGGTATGCGGGAGGGCTTAATTATCAAGTAGAACATCATTTGTTTCCAAGTATTTGCCATATTCACTATCCAAAAATTTCAAACATTGTAAAAAACACTGCCCAAGAATTTGGTTTGCCTTATCGGGAAAATCAATCATTTTTAGGAGCTATCTATTCCCATTTTAAGATGTTAAAAGCATTAGGAAATGGAACAGCGCAAGGTTAAATAAATATGCGAATGAAGAGTGTGAAAATAATTATTGGGGATTAACAAAACTTGCTTTTATTCGCTTATTGTCCCCGCGTTGCAACGCGGGGCTATTTCTGTTAAACCCCGTTGGGGTTTTAAATTGCCAACCCCAAAGGGGTTGAACGGCAATTGCCCCGTGTGAAACACGGGGTTTGTAAGAAAAAAAAAATTAAAAATATCGCTGCAAAGACATACGTTTTTAATCCCTAATAATTTATTTCAAATACTTAGAAACGCAAAATATTTAATACAATGAAGAAATTCTACAAAATTTTGCCCGTATTGGCGGCTGCATTTGTGGCAGAGACGCGGGCGCAAGTTACCTACGCGGAGCATATCGCGCCGTTGATTTACACCCATTGCACCTCTTGCCATAGGTCGGGCGAGATAGGGGGATTTCCTTTGACTAATTATCAGGAGGTTAGCGCGTGGGGTACAACTATAGCCTATGTTACGGGTATTCGCTATATGCCCCCTTGGTCGCCAGATGCGAGTTATTCTCATCTATTGGGTGAAAATAGGCTCACAGATGCAGAAATCCAACAAATTGACGATTGGGTACAGGACGGTATGCCGCGTGGCAATGTAGCTTTAGAACCCACCCCGCCCAACTTTCCTACAGGCTCGCAGTTGGGCACGCCAGATTTGGTGTTGTCTTTTGCGCAATCCTATCGCCACCAAGCGGGGGCTGATATGTACCAAGTGTTTGCTTTGCCAACGGGTTTGACCCAAAACCAGCAATTATCGGCTATAGAATTGCGCCCTGGGAATAGTTCTATAGTGCATCACGCCCCTTTTTCTTGGGACACAAGCGGCACAGCCCGCGCCAACG
>JAAFIM010000154.1 GCA_013297745.1 Chitinophagales bacterium
AAAATGGTAAAAAATGTTATATTTTCTATTTTTTTATGGAAAATTTATCAGCGCGCGGGGTATAAAACCCCACGCTATTGAGCGCATATAGGAAAATTTAACTGCAAAAAGCTAATTGTAAAAAAATGAAAAATATACTGCGAAAGGTCAGTTATTTCACATACTTAGCGTTATTTAGCGTAACAAAAAAGCCCCAAACTTTTTTTAGTTTGGAGCTTATGTAGTAGCGAAAAAGTTAGCCTTTTACTAACTGACCTTAGCGTTATTTAGCGTAACAAAAAAGCCCCAAACTTTTTTTAGTTTGGAGCTTATGTAGTAGCGAAAAGGAGACTCGAACTCCTGACCTTACGATTATGAGTCGTATGCTCTAGCCAGCTGAGCTACTTCGCCTTATTTGGCACAACCAAAAGAACGACTTTCTTTAATTGCGGTGCAAAGGTACGATGAGTTTTTTATTCCACCAAATTTTTTTTTATAAAAAAGCAAAAAAAGTTGATTTTTTAGCAAAAAAAAGCTATTTTCAACCAAAACAGGTCAAAAATAGCTAAAAAATTATTTTTTTTAGGGTTTTTTTAGTCTAATAATTAGAAAGTCGGGCAACCTTGTTGACGTTTTTCATCGCCATCAAAAGTATAAATTACAGACATTTCCATAGCATTGGTAGAATTTGGATTGCTAAGTGAAGAAATTATCGCATCATAACTTAGCCCAAACTGTAACCCTTTATAGTCCAAGCCGATTAAAATTATCACTGATTCTGAACCTAATTTAGCCGCATCTGCTGCCACAGTTGCATTCAAACGGTTAGAAAAGCGAGTCCATACACCAGCACGGAGTGCAAAATCGTCAAATTTGCTTCCTTGATAGCGGATGCTTGTACCAAAATTAATCTCCAAAGCAGGGCCTTGCGACATAATGACTAATCCAGGTACAAGGCTTAAAGAACTTGTATTTTTACCCAACAAAATTTCCCCCCCAGCATGTCCTACCCAACGGGTATAAAGTCGCTCCACTGGTGTAGAAATTACGTTGCCTGCTGTGTCGCGGGGCGCTTCGTTAAACAAAGAAATATCGGGACGGTTGAGGTGATAAGCAGAACCGCCTACATAGACATTTCTACGCTTGCCAAAACTCGCTGACCACAACAAACCCACCCCCATATCGGGATAAATTTTATTGTTGCGAACGTTGGCAGACTCTCCGCTAATTAGACCTGAATTATAAGAATTATCTTCTTGCACATATTGATTAGAATATGTAAGATTTTCCCAATTAACTCCACGCTGTCCAAACCCTATCTGACCACCTGCGCTCAAATAAGATTCCATTTTATTACGTCCATAACGGCGGCGCGCTTTTGAAAGTTTTTTCATATAAGCGGCGTTGATGGAAACATCAGTTTGTTGGTAATTCGCTGCACCTGCCATATCAGAAGTGGCGGTCAAACCAACAGCAAAATAATCCTTACCCGCTACTGGCAATTTTATAGCTCCATTAGCGGAAAAAGTATTATATGGTTTGTACATAGCTGTACCATATTGGCTTCTATAATTACCACTTACCCGCCAATTACCCTCAAATGCGCCTGTAATAGCTGGATTTATTCGCATTGGGGAAGCATAGTATTGGGAAAAGCGGGCATCTTGCGCCTCTACATTGTTTGTAAGGATAAAACTCCCAGCCAAGACAAAGCTAAGTTTTTTTAAGATATTCATTTTTGAAAAATTTTGACGCAATGTTAGCAATTTTTTTTATTTAAAACGCGTCTTTAACGCTATAACGCTGCTTTTCTTATCTAAGAAAGGCATTTTTTTTATAAAAAAGCCACTTTAAAGCTAATTTTTGATAAAAAACTGCTACAAAGTGGCTCTATTTTATTCTTTTGTATCTATCTCAATAAGGTAACATCGCCTTTGACAACATTGACGAAGCCATCTTTGTATTTAATCTCTGCGTACCAAACAAACACGCCGCTATTCATATTCTGACCTTTGAATGTACCATTCCAACCTTTAGAAGCATCGTTTGGCTGCACGTTTTGAACTTCATAAACCAACTCTCCCCAGCGGTCATAAACGCGGAAAGTGTTAATTTGCTCAATTTTGTCATCGCCTTGGATGAAGAAATTGTCGTTGTTGCCGTCGCCGTTGGGGGTGAAGCCTTTGGGCGCGTTGGCGTTGCGCGCTTTGTTCACGTTAATTTGGATGGTCGTATCGACTTGGCAACCGTTGATGTTGGTGGCTGTAAATTGATACACGCCCGCATCTGTAGGAACGATAACCAATTGGTAAACATTGCTATCCAAAACGCTGCCTGTTGCGCCCAATAAAGTCCAGAATGTGCTCACGTTAACTGAGTCATTTACAGCGACTTGCAGGGTCAAAGTGTCCAAATAATCCATTGTTGTATCCGCTGTCGCGCTAACGATAAAGAACGGCAAAGCTGCTTCAATAACTGCATTTGCGCTGTCTGTACAACCGTTGGCATCGCGCACGAACACGATTAAACTATCGGCTGCCAAATTGGGGAAAATGTCCCCTGTTTGCCATTCAAATTGGTCTA
>JAAFIM010000016.1 GCA_013297745.1 Chitinophagales bacterium
TAATCTGGCTTTTGAGCAGCCTTTGGAAAATGATGCGACTTTCCATATTTTTGATATGAACGGGGTTGTCGTCCAAACGGGGCAAATCGCACAAGGACAAAATAGTTTGCAAATTAATACCTACAATTTACCACAAGCGCCTTATGTTATCTCTGTTCAAACCCAATCTTACAGAATACAGCGCAAGTTTGTTATCACCAGACCTTAATCTTTTTTAGCAATAAAAAAACGGTTACTTCTCGCGAAGCAACCGTTTTTTTTTATTAGTTTTTATTCTTACCAGTTGGGTAGTTTGAGCAGGGTAACATCCCCTTTGAATTGGGCTAATTCTCCATCTAAGTATTCGACCTCTACCAAGTACATAAATACGCCCGCTTCCATTTCTTTGCCTCTAAAAGTACCATCCCAGCCTATATTATCTCGTTCGATGGGGATATTATTTCTGCTATAAACCAACTCGCCCCAACGGTCAAAAACTTGCATTTGACGCACTTGACGCACGGTTTTATTCCCAAAAACTCTAAATATATCATTTATACCATCATTGTTAGGGGTAAAAGCATTGGGGATAAACACAGAATAATTTTTTCTAACCACCACTTTTAAGGAGTCAAATGCTAGACAGCCATCCTGATTTTGAATTTGTAAGTAAATGCTACCATTTTCAAACGGGCTTACACTTGTAGCGCGGCAACTGTCACAACCAAATTGCATATTTGAGCTACTGCTCCAATTATAATTATAAAAATCAATATAACTTAAATCTGCACGCAAATTGAAAGTATCTCCTAATTCAATGAATTTATCTGCGCCGATTTCTACCCAAAATGGGGCTGGTTCATTAACGGTAATGGGGGCTGAAACCACACAACCTGCACTATCCCGAACATAAATTGTATAAACGCCTGCCCCTTTGCCCTGAAATTCATTATTGTTGGTATACTTAAAGGTTTGATTGAATGAATACTCGTACCCATCAGCATCAGGACGCCCACCAGCTGCTTGGACGGTAACGGTTGCATCAAAATATCCATAACAGGTAGGCGCGGTATAACTTAAATTGGTTATAAACAATTGCGCGGGTTCGGCTATAGTCGCTGTATTTGTGGCGGTGCAACCGTTGGCATCAGTAACCAAGATCCGATAAAAAGAAGGTGGCAGATTAAACTGCGCGCTATCCACTACCAAATTATTCCACAGATAAGTGTATAATGGCGTCCCGCCCGCTGCCCGCGCTAATATCCATCCATTCGCATCCCCAAAACAGCTAACTTCTTGACTATCAGTTGCGACTGTTAATAATGTAGGCTCTGTTAGGGTAAAACTGAACGCGCCTCCTCTACATTGGTTGGCATCGGTGATATTATTGAGGGTATAAACCCCAGCTGTTAAACTGGTAATTTGGCGGGTAGTTGCCCCATTTGCCCATTGATAAGTATAAGGTGCAAGCCCGTTGCTGACGATAGCATCAATCCGCCCATTTGCATCCGAAAAACAGGCTGGATTTTGTATAATTGCCAATAAACTATCTATTTCTAAAACCAACTCTCGTACGTTAAACTGTACTGTAGTATCACAGTTTAACCTATCGCGAACAACAAGCGAATAAGTGCCATTGGGTAGATTGGATAAAAAGGGGTTATTGATAAAACCTTGATTGTTCCAATTGTATGAATAGGCGCCCCCATTAGAACCCGATACTGAAGTGATACTGATTGCGCCATCTCTTCCCCCTGCACAAGTGGGGCGGACTATAGTGTCGTTGATACTCCACGCGATAGGCTGACTAACCACAAAGCTGTCTATTCTATTACAAATGCCGTTGCTGACTGTGAGTTGATAACCGCCGCCTGCTATATTCTGATTGTTTTGGGTGATGCGCCCGTTAGACCAATTATAAGTTAGTGGCAATCGGCTACTGGGGTTATTGATTAGAATGCTGCCTGTACTTGCCCCTCTGCATATAGCGGCGTTAATTTGTGGGGTATAATTAATGGCATTAACCGTTTGGCAGCAAGAATCTGCGACTGCGTACTTAGTTTTGGTTACTACACAACCCGCATCTGTTTGTATGGTCAAAGTGATGGCTTTAATCCCCGCTTGAGTAAATTGTACCGCGCTTGGGTTGCGTTGGTTGCTGCTGCTGGGGTTGGCTGCTACCCCAAAACTCCAAAACCAGTTGTTGATATTGCCGAATGAGGAAGTGGATAAATCCTGTAGATTGACGTTATCGCCCGCACAAAAACGGGGGGGGCTTACGCTAAAGTCTGCATTGGGACCTTTAAACGTGCCTGAACCGCCCCACTCTACCCCAAAACCGCTACCAGAGGCGGAAAAATTATTCACTACCAGCGCATAGCTTCTACCCGCTACCATATTGATAGCCGCCACAAAGTTATCTTTATTCCCCCCACAACCTGATGATTCGGTGTTATCAGTAGCTCCCAACCTCAACCCTGTGGGTCCCATACAGGGGCTAGGAAAGTTGAAATCGCCCGCCGCCATACATCTCAATTCTTGCCGAGAGGCGCAATCGTTCAAACCGTTTAATTCGTACACCACAAAATCTAAGTCATCGGCTATACTGTTTGGGGTCAAAGTCATCGATAAAGTTCCCGCTTGGTCGCAAGTCCATTTAAACCAGGTAGAATTTGATTCCGAACTCGTCCCTAATCCCCCCAAACAAGTGCCCGCTGCTTCGTCGTTATCGTTGCCCGCGCCCGTTACGCTGGCTACATTGAAAGGGGATTTATCGCATAATACGGCTGCTTGGGGACAATCCGAACCCGCTTGGGCTGGTGCGTTATAGTTGTTCAAACATATTTGAAAAGTACCCGTACTTCCATTTTCGCCCTGTACTCTTAACAGATAAGTTTGCCCGATTATCAACCCTCCTTTGTACATATTGGCTACGTTATTGCCTGAATTGTGGTTGCCACAGGCTAATTGGTTAATTGTACCCGTACAACTGCCCAAATACAGCGCAACTTGGGGGTTATTCAGCGTTCCTCCCGCCGCTGGGGGCTGATTTCCGATAATGGTAACGTTAATATCTGTAGCCAGAGCGGTAAAACTAAACCATACATCGTTGCTTGCGTTGCCCCAACAGGTAGCCGCGCCGTAACCAGAGGGAGTTGCGCCCGCGTTGGTATAAGCCGCTACGCCCGTACAGAGAGGCGACCCAACCTGCAAAGGGATTGTACCCGCGCAGTTGTCGTTTGAGGGTTGGGCGAATAGCGAATGAAATGGGTTGAGCGCGCAAAAAAGGGCGAAAAATGCCCGATAATAAAGGGTTTGGGTTAAAAGATGTTTCATATTAGACCAGTTTTTGGTTATAAAAAATAATTCAGTAATTTTAACGCAAAAATTATGCCCACAGTTGGTTTATTGGGTTGCAAATGGGATAAAATACGCTTTAAATGGGATAAATTATCCGTTTTTTTTATTTTTATAACATAAATTACTACCTTTGTGCGCAATTTTTACCTTCTTTTTTTGGGCAAACACATAGGTTTGCCCCTACATTATACACCTTTTCGGGCGAATACCTACGTTTATCCCCACGTTATGCACTTTTTTCGGGCGAATACCTACGTTTATCCCCACGTTATGCACCTTTTTCGGGCAAACACCTACGTTTATCCCCACGTTATGCACTTTTTTCGGGCAAACACATAGGTTTTCCCCTACTCATCACTGATAACTAACAACTAATCACTATTATATGCGCGCTGCTATCCCCAATACACTAACCCTGACCAATTTATTCTGTGGTTGTATGTGTCTAATCTGTATTTTTACCCAACAAATTCAACTCTTACCCGTCTTTTTTGGCTTGGCTTTATTGATGGATTATGTGGATGGGTTTGTGGCTCGGGCGTTGAAAGTTAGCTCTGACTTGGGCAAAGAGTTAGATTCTTTGGCTGATATGGTTTCTTTCGGGGTAGTGCCTGGGGCTTTGTTTTATACCCTTTTGAATAATACCCAAAACGTCAGCAATGCCAACTTTTCCCAACCTGATACTTTGTGGGGTTTGATAGGTTTTGTGGTAACATTATTCTCTTGTTTGCGATTAGCCAAATTTAATTTAGACGACCGCCAAGCTGATGCGTTTATAGGTTTGAATACGCCCTCTTGCACCACTTTTGTGATGGGGATAACCCTTTGTGTGCATTATCAAATATACGATTTACAAACCATTATCTCCAATTTCTACCTGTTGGTAGGGCTGGTGCTGGTTTTGTCGTATCTATTGATTTCCGAGATACCTATGTTTAGCTTTAAGTTCAAATCATTGGATTGGAAAACAAACCGATTTAGATTCACTTTTATCGTGTGGGTGCTGCTGTCGTTGTTATTGTTGCCTTTGGGCTTGGCTATGGCGGCGGTGGTGTTGAGTTATATTTTCTTTTCTATCATATTGTGGATTGGGGGCTATATTTCTATCCCTAAACGGGTAAAGTAGTGATTAGTTGTTAGTTATTAATTGTTAATGGTTAGTTTATAAATTAATACATTCTCACAACAATTAAATAGCTGCTAATCGCTAACAACAACAGGTAAAATAATTATCAATTATTAGTTGTTAATGATTAATGGTTAGTTTGTAAATTAATACCATTTTTTACAACAATTAAATAGCTTCTAATCGCTAACCGCTAACAATTGATAATTAACCGCCAATAATTGATAATTAACCGCTAACAATTGATAATTAACCATTAACAATTAACCATTAAAAACTATGTCCCTTTCTCTACTTACTGATTTATACCAATTGACGATGGCTTATGGCTATTGGCGCAACGGTATGCACACGCATCAGTCCGTTTTTCACTGGTTTTATCGCAAAAACCCCTTTAATAATCCCTACGTTATCGCCTGCGGTTTGGCTGAAGTGGTGGATTATTTGCAAAAATTTAGCTTTAACGCTGAAGAATTGGCTTATCTCTCCTCCCTTACGGGGAATAATGGGCAACCCTTATTTGATAATGGTTTTATTGATTATTTATCCACCCTGCGATTTACGGGTTCTATCCACGCGGTAGAAGAAGGCACGCTGGTATTCCCCCAAGAACCCCTGTTGAGGGTAGAAGCGGATTTGATACAAGCGCAAATTATAGAAACTGCGTTGTTAAATATGCTAAATTTCTCCTCTCTTATCGCCACCAAAGCGGCTCGCGTTTGCAAAGCTGCTGCTGGGGACAAAGTGCTGGAGTTTGGGCTGCGCCGCGCTCAAGGTGTCAATGGGGCTTTGGCTGCTTCTCGCGCTGCTTATATAGGCGGGGTTGATGCCACAAGCAATGTTTTGGCGGGCAAATTGTACGATATTCCCGTAAAGGGAACTCACGCCCACGCTTGGGTGATGTCTTTTGATACCGAATTAGATTCTTTTGAAGCTTACGCGGAAGCGATGCCCAACAACTGCACTTTTTTGGTGGATACTTACGATACTATAGAGGGGGTACGAAATGCGGTCAAGGTAGCCACCGATTTACGCGCCAAAGGGTACGAAATGCAGGGCATCCGCTTGGATAGCGGGGACTTGGTAGCCCTTAGCAAAGCAGCGAGGAAGATATTGGACGAAAGCGGTTTCCATAACGCCGACATCGTAGCCAGCGACGACCTGAACGAGGATAAAATCGCCCAACTCAAATCCAATGGCGCAGCGATTAGCGTCTGGGGAGTGGGTACGCAGTTGGTTACGGGGTACAATCAGCCCGCATTGGGAGGGGTGTACAAATTGGCTGCTATTCGCCCCGATGAAAGTTCGGAATGGGCGTACAAGATTAAACTATCAGAAAACCCGATAAAAGTTTCCACACAGGGAATTTTGCAAGTTAGACGCTTTTTTATGACCAATGAAGCCCCCTTTGCGGATATGATTTTTAGCGAAACTATCCCCGAAGTTAGCAATGAAATAGCCAGCTTTGACGGTCGGCAGGTGGTAGCTGCTACCCGCGAGTATGAAGATTTGTTAAAACCTATATTCGTAAAAGGTGAGTTGGTGTACAAACTGCCCGCTACCTCCGCCATTAGAGAAAAGACGCTGGCACAGATAAATTTATTCGCTGCTACCGATTTTAGCCTTTACCCTGTGGGGTTAGAAAAACAAACCAACGCGCAAAAGTTGGCTTTAATCCAAAAATACAGATAGTTATTAGTGGTTAGTTGTTAGTGATTAGTGATTGATTGTTATAAACGGTTACAAACTGTAAATTATTCGGCGTAAGGGTTTCCCTTGCGCTTTTTTTATTTTTTATAATCCCCACGCGGCGGCGTGGGGCTACTGCTATTCAACCCCTTTGGGGTTGGCAATTTTGAACCCCTGAAAGGGTTCAATAATGGTAGCCCCACGTTACAACGTGGGGACAAAAAGTATAGAAAAATATAGAATATTGATACATAATCGCTTTTAAAATTTATTTTTATACCAAAATCACCGCGCTACAGTCCGCCTCAATTTCTTTGCGGTACGGGTCAATTTCTCTGCAGTTCGGGTTAATTTCTTTGCGATACGCTGCCATTGCGTCAGGTTACGGGTTGATTTCTTTACGGTTCGGGTTAATTTCTTTGCGATACGCTGCCATTTCGTCAGGTTACGGGTCGATTTCTCTGCAGTCCGAGTTGATTTATTTTTTCGCGGTCGGTTTGGATTGAGTAGCGGTCGGTTTAGATTAGATAGCAATTAGTTTGGATTAGATAACAATTAGTTTGGATTAAATAGCGGCTTATATAGATTTTAAATTTAATAATTGGGGGTGAAAATAGAATATAATTTATTGAATATATTTTTAAAAATTTCTTTTGTCTCCACATTGCCGCGTGGGGACAAAAAGGGTAAAAAATTAAATAAAAAAAATCCCCCGACTGCATAACACAATCAGGGGATATATCAATTTAATTAGTCTCTACGCGGGCGGTCGTTGTTGTAAGGTTTTTTGAAATTGCCATCTTTTGGACGGTCATTGTCTGTGCGTACACGGGGAGCGGGCGCGACATAACCTTCAGGTTTTGGCAATAAAGCCTTGATAGAAAGTTTGTATTTGCCATTTTTCTCATCTTTGCCCAAGTATTTGACCCGAACAACATCCCCTGTTTTGACCACATCGGCGGGGTTTTCTACCCTATGCCAAGCCAATTCGGAAACATGCACTAAACCCTCTTTGGAGGGCAAAAATTCTACAAAAGCACCAAAAGCCATTATGGTAACTACTGTAGCTTCAAACTCTTCACCCTCTTCGGGGTCGGTTACAATCCCTTTGACAATTTTAAGCGCGGCGTTGACTTTGTCCATACCCACCCCAGAAATCAACACGTGTCCTTTGCCGTCTTTCTCTTCTATGGTGATGGTTGTGCCAGTGCGAGCTTGTATCCCCTGAATAACCTTTCCCCCCTGTCCAATCACCGCACCGATAGTATCAGCGGGAATTTCCAGCCCTACAATACGCGGAGCGTGAGGTTTAAGCTCAGGGTTGGCTACAGCTATAGTTTTGGACATTTCGTTGAGAATATGCAAACGTCCAGCTTTAGCTTGGTTGAGGGCGCGAACTAATAGGTCATAGTCCAAACCTTCTATTTTTATATCCATTTGACAACCGCAAATCCCTTCACTTGTGCCAGTTACCTTAAAATCCATATCGCCCAAGTGGTCTTCGTCCCCTAATATGTCAGAAAGTACCACATCGCGCCCTTTATTGTCGGTAATCAATCCCATAGCTATCCCAGCTACAGCCTTACGAATAGGCACCCCAGCATCCATCAACGCCAACGAACCCGCACAAACCGTAGCCATAGAAGAAGAGCCGTTGGATTCTAATATATCCGAAACGATGCGCACCGTATAAGGATAATCTTGCGGCATCATTTGGTATAAAGAGCGACGGGCTAAATTGCCGTGTCCCACTTCGCGGCGGGATATACCCCTAACGGGTTTGACCTCGCCAGTAGAGAACGGGGGGAAGTTGTAATGTAATAAAAACCGCTCGTGATATTCTTCCAAAGCGTTATCAATTAAAGCTTCATCCAATTTAGAACCCAAAGTTACCGAAGTAAGCGATTGAGTTTCGCCCCGAGTGAATACAGCCGAGCCGTGAGCGGCGGGCAAATAATCCACTTCAGACCATATATTGCGGATTTCTTCGGGATTGCGTCCGTCTAAGCGGCGGCGTTCAGCCATAGCCATCTCGCGCACCGTATTACGGTTGAGTTCGGAGATATAAAAAGAGATTAAACTTGCATTTTCGGATGCATATTCTGCCCCTTTTGTTTCGGTTAGGTGAGCAACGGTAGCTTTTTCCACTTCAGAAAAGGCAGCTTTGCGCACAGCTTTGGAAGAACCAGCGCGAGCTACAGCTAAAAATTTGTCAGCAGCAAATGCTTTAACTTCAGCTTCAATCTCCGCATCAGCAGGCGCAACCAACACGGGGCGATTTTCTGTTATGCCTACAGTTTTGCGCAATTCCAGCTGTAGATTACATTGGGCTTTTATCGCTTCGTGTGCTATACGTATAGCTTCTACCAAGTCAGCCTCTTGTGCTTCTTTGGCTTCGCCCTCTACCATAACGATAGAGTCTAAACTACCCGCTACGATAAAATCCATATCTGCATTTTTCAATTCAGTACGGCTGGGATTTACCACAAAAGCACCATTAATACGCGCTACCCGCACTTCAGATATAGGACCTAAAAATGGAATATCAGAAACCATCAAGGCAGCCGATGCAGCAAAAGCAGCCCAAGCGTCGGGTAAGGTTTCGTATTCAGCAGAAATCAAAGTTACAAAAACTTGCGTTTCGTTCAAGTAAGTTTCTGGGAATAAAGGGCGAATAGCTCTATCTATCAAGCGGCTAACCAAGACCTCATAATCAGAAGGGCGGGTTTCGCGCTTGAAAAAATTGCCGGGAATACGCCCAGCCGAAGCAAATTTTTCCCGATACTCAACCGATAAAGGAAAAAAGCTTTGTCCTTCTTTAGCTTTGTGGTCAGACACCACTGTAGCCAAAATCATTGTATTGCCATAGCGTAGCACTACAGAACCATCAGCCAAGGCAGCCAATTTACCGTGTTCTAAGCTAATCGTTTGCCCCGCTATCGTAGCGGAAAGCGTGGTGGGGGTTTGTTTTCCCATTTTGTAAAAACGTTTTTTTTACGAATATAATAAAGATACTAAATGCTAAAGAATAGCGGCTACAATTTGATAAAGGGGAAAGCGTGTGAATGGCTACCCCAACGCAGTTGCGCCGTGTAAAATCCCTGTGGTAGGGCGGAAATATCCACATCAACCGATTGATTGAGCGAATGCTGCCCCCATAACTGCCCTAAACTGTTGTAAATATGCACCCGCACGGGGAGAATCTCCCATTCTTGGGGGAAGATAAACGCGAGCTGTTGAGCGTTAGGTTTATAAACACAGCGCAAAGGGGGTAAATTGGGTTGATATTCATCCACAGCTATAGCCCTATCGTAGTCATAGACCAACGCCCAGCAGGGAAAGTCGTCGTTTTGAGTGCTAAAAAAGCGATAATCGCGCAAACTGTCGTAGTAACAGTATAATTCTTGAGGCAAATCAGGCCCTCCATCTATAATGGATGTATCCCAACCCAAATAATTAGGCACGGGATAAGGCACGTTTAGCCCGCCTATATTGCGGATAAATCGGCTTATGTTCCAATTGGGATTATATTGCACATTAACCAGGTCGTACTGGTAGTTAGTGGGTGGAGTTTGGCAGGTATAAGCCCCCAAAGAGCTAACCCTTACCGTATCGACCGTATCTAAAGGTTGGGTGTGTGCGTAGTAATAATAAGCGTCCGTTTCATAAATTGGCCAACTATCCCCCACTTGCGCCGAGAATATGTACAAAGGCTCAAACCCATTCCGCTGTAGCCAGTAAACAGTGTCGTTGCTCTGATAGAACAAGTCGCTTCTTTTCAACGCTTCCCTGCTTCTGTTCCAATTGGGGCCGATAGGGTAATAATCCACCTGGTATAAATTCAGCTTCTTAACCAATAAGCCGTTATAAAGGGTGTCGCCTTCATATTTTAGCTTCCAAAAGTACTGTATTTGCCAACCAGAAGCCGAGTAAATCCAAGTAGCTCCAGGGGGCGACCAAGCGAATGTATCGCGCGTTTGTGCAGAAGCGAAAAAGGTATAACAAATTAACAAAGAAAATAGGAATAATTTCACAATATAGCATAATTTAGGTTAAAAAAAACGTGCAAAGAACCCTAAAAGTTAGTTCTTCGCACGTATAGAAAGTTAAACAACAGCCTATTTAAGGAAGTCGCGAATACCCAATTTAGCAATAAGCGCGCGATATGCTACAATATCTTTGGCTGCTATGTATTTGAGTAGTCTTCTGCGCTTGCCCACCAATGTAAGCAACGCACGACGGGTAGAATGGTCTTTGTGGTTGGCTTTTAGGTGTGCTGAAAGGCTGGTAATGCGGAAAGTGAACAAAGCTGCTTGTCCTTCAGCTGAACCTGTGTTTTTGGCGTCACCGCCGTAGTTAGCGAAAATTTCGCTCATTTTTTCTTTAGGAAGATACGTTGCCATTTGTTATGTTAAGGCGTTTTAAAAGGTTACTAATTGAGATTACGAAAATCATTGCTTAGCGCGGGGGCAAAGGTAACTGTTTTTTCTATAGTTGCAAACAATTTATTATAAAAAAGCTATTTTTTTTGCCTTTTTTGATAAAAAAAGTATTTTAAAAGCTATTTTATGTAAAAAAAAGCTATTTTTGCCCCGTTATTTTTACCTTTTTAATATCATTTAGCTAAATCCAAGTTTAATTCCCTTTTTAATTATGGCCAAGACCAGTGCTAATCCAATAGCGGATTCTAACCGCGAATTTAACCAAAAAACGCTACGCGAATGCGAAGCTATGCTTAATTATGCACTTTCCAACGGCAAAAAGGTAAAGCCTGCTGCTTTGGAAAAACTAAAAAAGCTAAAAAATGATATGGCTGCTGCCGAAGCATCGGGTATAGCCGACCGCGATTCCAAAGCGGATAATTTGGCAGAAGTGCATTCTTTGCTTGCCGAAAGTATAAGCCCTGCAACCCCCGCTACGGTGGTTTTGCTGGAAGATACAGCCAAAAGCGGTCCTAGATTTTTAGGCCCAGTACCTTTGGTGCGGCGGATGTTGTTGGTTACTATTATTTGTTTATTTGTATTTTTAGGCTTATTTGGTTTTCCTGAAGTAGATGCTTCCACCATAAATGGGGATATTCTAAACTATGAAGGGTTAAAATTTGTCTATAACGAATTATTTATTGTATCTGCTGCCGCTTTGGGGGCTGCTTTTTACGCTTTATTTGAAGCCTACAAATATATTGCTACCTCTTCTTATGATAGCCGCTACGATTCTATTTATTGGATACGCTTTATTTTGGGGGTGGTCGCTGGGGTTATATTAGCCCAATTTATTTTTTCTGCCCAGCCTATAGACCCCAGCCAATTGAACGAGGCTACAGGCACAACTTTTAGTATGACTTATAAGCCTTTGTTAGCTTTTTTGGGGGGATTTTCAGCCCGCGTTGTGCATAAAATACTCAATTCATTGGTCGATAGCGTCGAAACATTTATTAGCGGTTCGGCTCGCGATGCGATAAGAGCAAGAGAAGAAGCAGCAAGAACCCAATTGCAGGATAAAGTTAGCTCTATTCAACAAGAAAATAAACGCAAAGATGCAGCAGCTCGGCTACAAATGGTGGTTACTTTGATGCAATTGCAAGAAAAAATGGCTAAAGGTCAAAGTAGTGCAGACATACAAGCTGCTTTCAAGTCGGTTATCAACGAAACCATACAACCTGTAAGCGGGCAAGGTATTTATACCGATGTTAATAATAACTCAAACTCTGCGGGTGCTGATTTTATAAACAACCTAAATAACAATCCTGTACAGCCTATTACAGAGCCAAACAATAGTACGAACGGCAATAATCAACCAATAAACGAAAATGTGGTGCCGCCTTTGACCGATTTTGAAATACCCGAACACCCAGATAATATGCTTGGAGATTTGAATAATCCTAATCCCAACAACGAATTTAAACCTTAACTTAGTTAACTGGAATTACGCGCTTTAGCTATTTTTTAATAAAAGTTAAGTACAAAAGCCTAATTTTCGCCATGCGACGCCAAAACCAGCGTATGTCGCGGAAAGCCGACCAACCGAGCGCAGCGAGGGCAGTAGCTTTTTTGCATAGCAAAAAACGTCGGCTTGTAGCGACGGTTTTGCGCTTTTTGCGCAATGAAATGAAGCAAAATAAGCAAAAACGCCTTTTTGGCGTTGGCTTTTTTGGTACTTTTTTGCCATCAAAAAAGTACGAAAGATAAATTTTTTAGGCGTAAGCCGTTAAAAAAAATTCTACCCGATTTTACTTACAGCTATTTTGTGCCAAATTTAAACCTCAAGCGCAACTCCAGTTAGTTAAGCACAAAAACATATCAAAATAAAAAAAGCAAGTTACAACCCTGTAGCTTGCTTTTTTTATCCGACATCCGTTTATTATCAATAAAGTTGCTGTTGATAAAAAGGAATATGAAAGATTTTTTTGTCCATATTAATTTTTATGGTATAAACCCCATTCGCTAAATTTTGGGTGGGAATAATCAACTGCGAAAAATCCCCAAAAGGGCTAAATTGCAACTCGTCTTGATACACCAGCGTCCCCCAACTATCAGATATGCTTAATTGGGCTGGCAACGGTTGTTGGTGGCTATGGATGATTTTAATCTGCTTACTGGCTATTTTTTTGTTATAAAAACATTGTCCTTGTTCATAAGCTACCCAAAAATCATCTTGAGCTTCTAAATAACTTGCCAAAAAATTAGGAATGCCATAACCCAACAGCGAGTCTGGTTTTTCCCATTGCGAAGCAGATTTTTCTAACAAAAACTTTAGCTCAAAGTTTGTTTTATTGGGACAAGCAGACCAAAGAGAGCTGATAGCCCCAGCTAAAATAGGCGCAGAAAAAGAAGTCCCACTTATCGCTTTGGTAGCAAACCCGAACATAGACGCGGTAAAGACATCTTGACCTTGTGCGGAAAGATTGGGCTTGATTCTAGCATCGGGGGTAGGACCAAAAGAGCTAAATCCAGCTTTAAATCCTAAGTTATTGGTTGCTCCTACCGCTATAACATTAAATCCGTCAGCGGGCACGCCTATATAACGCCAACTTCCTCTCCCTTCATTGCCTGCCGAATTGATAACCAACATCCCTTTTTGGGTGGCAATATCTGCGCCTATAGTTGCTATCCCTGTGCGCCCGTTTAAGTCTTTATACTTATAGTTCATAGCCGTATCGCGAAAAGAGGTATAACCTAAGGAAGAGTTGATAACATCAACCCCCAAACTATCCGCTTTTTCGGCAGCCACTACCCAATTAAACTCTTCTGTCCAAAATTCCCCCTTGGTATCTTCAGTTTTAAACAGAAAATACCCAGCATTGGGCGAAGTCCCCAAAAGTCTATAAGGCATATTTCCCCCCATTACCCCCAAAACATCGGTGCCGTGCCCACTCGCTTCATACACCCATTCGTCGCCCTCTACTATATCATAAG
This sequence comes from Chitinophagales bacterium, assembly GCA_013297745.1. GTDB lineage: Bacteria > Bacteroidota > Bacteroidia > Chitinophagales > Saprospiraceae > JAAFIM01. Next base: position 13,570 of record JAAFIM010000016.1, read on the forward strand.
TGCCCAATATCCTGTGGTTTAAAAATAAAGAATCAAAGGCTACCATTCTATACGCTTGTTCAAACCCCCCATCAAAAATGGCTATGTATTGACCTTCCCCTTTATATCCAAAATTATGCAGATGATGTATTTGCAGCATTTTATTCTGATTTTCTGCCCAACCGTACACACTTTCTTTCAACTTGGAGGTATCTTTTACCGCCCTGTCATAGATTTTATAATTTTGTATAGGTCGGTCATAACCTAAGGGTTTAATATACTGCACAAAAGGCAACTTTTTTATCAACTCTCGCTTATTAGCGTCTGGGCAAAGTACAGCCACCGCATTTAACCATTTAGAAGAATGTTCGATAGCAACCCCCAAAGATTCTATTTGGGCAATATAAGCAGGATTTATGGGCAAATCGCTCTCATTCAACTGTATATTTTGACGCTTCCGACGGGCTATAGAACGTTCAGACAAAAAATCGTGGGGACGCAATAGGCTAAATGGGGTGTTTTGTTTGTTGGTCAGTTGGACATAATAGACATCGTGTTGGTGTTGGGCTAAAATTTTATTCGGGCAAATATAAACTAAAAGCCCCAGTACAAAAGCTAAAAAGTTGGTTTTAATCGGCATAAAATATCTTTAAAAAATAACTAAAAGGGTTAATAATCTCGCTATCGGCACAAAAGTAATTTTTTTTGTAGAAATTTATTATCTTTGCGCAATTTTTACCCGCTTAAACATTTAACAAATGCCGCATAAATTAGTGAGTGACCAATTGGGGCAAGTTTTTGAACTTTTGAAAAGCCCAGAGCGGATAATATCTTTGGTGCCAAGTATTACCGAGTTGATTGTTGATTTGGGGCAAGGGGACAAATTGGTTGGCATTACCAAATTTTGCACCCACGGGGGGCTAGACCGAAAAAAGTTGGCTGTAGGTGGTACCAAAAACCCTAATTTATTGAAGATACAAAAATTAGCTCCCGATTGGATTTTTGCCAACAAAGAAGAGAATAGATATGAAGATGTGGAAACATTGCGCCAGTTCGCTAACGTTTGGGTCTCCGAGGTCAAAAATTTAAATGATAATTTGGAACTGATAAACCGTTTTGGCACGATTTTTGACCGCACGGAAAAGGCTACAGATATGGTGGGGCGTATACAAGCCGAGTTTAGCGCGTTAGAGGATTATTTAGCCCCCAAACCTCGCCCTAAAGTCGCCTATTTGATTTGGGAAAATCCCATTATGGTAGCTGGTGGGGATACATTTATACAAGATATGCTCAATTGGGCTGGTTTTGATAATGTGTTTGAACCCCAAAATCGTTATCCTGTGGTTAGCGAAGCAGAATTAGCCCAATGCGGGGCGGATTTGCTGTTATTATCTTCAGAACCCTACCCTTTTTCCCCCTCCCACCTGCAAAAATACGCAGCTAATTATCCCCAAACGGGCTGTTTTTTGGCTGACGGGGAGTTTTTTAGCTGGTATGGTAGCCGCCCATTGCTGGCTGCTGCTTATTTTCGCCAATTATGGGAAGAAAATGGGGCAAAGTTTATCCCCAAAGGCTAAATAGCCGACATGCTCCCGACTAAAATTAAAAATCTATTTAAATCAATCCTTTATAATCAATGAAAAGTTTAAAAAAAACACCCATTTATGCCCTTTTGGGGGGCTTGTGTTGGGGGCTTGGTACCCATTCAACCCTTAATGCGCAAGGTTTTAGCGATTTTCAATGGAAAGACGCGCAGATGCAAGCCGGCTACACCATCCCTAACGAGTTTGCCAAAGCAGACGCGGTGATTATCCGCAACGAAACATACAGCAAAGGTATATTTTCGGGAGAATTTCCTTATATAGAACAGTTGGCTACTTTGCGCGAACAAACCCATCTCAAAATCCTAACCCAAAAAGCATTGGACGAGTATAAACGGTTAGAAATTCCCCGCTTTAAGGGGCAAATAGCCGATTATGTGCAGCTCAAAGAGTATGATATACGCATCAAGAAAAAAGATGGTAGCCAAAAAGATTATGTGGTTAAAGATTTGCCCAAAATAGAACTTGCCGAAGATGATAAATTGTACGATAGCCGCGAGGATTATTACTTTTTTGCGGTCAATGATTTGGAGATTGGGGACGAGATAGAAATTGTATCCGTTATCGAATCCAAATTTTTGGACAATGGGCGTTTGGTGACTTTATACCAAGAATATCCTAGCTTGGAAAGCCGCTTTGTGATTTCTATCCCCAATAAAGTGGGGCTAATAGGTAGCGTCTACAACAAAATGCCCGCTCCTGAAACGCGGGTGGTGGGCGAACAAACCGTTTATAGCTGGACACAAAAAAATTTGGCAGCCGTACCCGAAGCCAATAGTGCGGGGAGTATAGTATCCACAAGTTTAGACCACTTTGTGTATGAGCTAAATTTTGACAAATTTAGAGCTTCTGAATTTATCCCCAAAAACTTCCGCGACTTAGGCTTACAGTTTATGGACGATTATTTACTTTCGCGGATAGCCAACAAAAGCAAACTGGAAGAGTTTTATGCCAACTTATTCAAAGACAAAAACAGCACTTTAGAAAAAGCGGTGGCTTTGAACGACTACGTGGTCAAAAATATCAAATTGGTAGGACGGCGTGATTTGGGCAAAGACAACGATTTTGTGGATTTGTGCTTAATCAACAAACGCACGGATAATTTGGGGATTATGAAAATATACCGCGATTTTTTCACCCGTTACAAAATACCTTTTTATTTGGGATTTGCCAAAGATAGATTTTCTGGCGCATTTGACTTTAAGTTTTTATCCTCTACCCAGATTGCCGACTATTTTTTCGTGTTTGAAACCGAAGACGGGGGAATGTTTACCCTTATGGGGCTCAATGGGGTCAATGAAATAGCCCCAAGCCTTACAGGGGTGCCTTTTTACCTGATTAATTTGAAAGACATCAGCAAAAAAGATTTGGAATCGTTAGAATTTCCCAACGATGCGCTCAAATCTTTGGACGACAACCAAACCTATGGCAGCAGCAACTTTGATATAAAATTGGCTACCAACACCGCCACGATGAAAAATACCACGTCTATAATGGGCTGTTATTCTACCGAGCAAAGAAACGGTTATATCAATATGTATAAAAAAGACTCTTTGGTTAAGTTGTTCCAAAATGGGTATGAAAATAACAATTCTTGGAAAAAACACGAACCGCAAGTGAGCAGCGCTTTGGTCAAAGAGTTTGAATTGATGCCCCCTTATCCGTTCAAAGTAGAGCATATTGTCAGCCTAAAAAATATAACCCAACAAAAAGGGGAAGAATATAGCTTGGAGTTGAAAAACTTCATCAGCCATAATCTCCGCAATGTAAATAATGCCGATGCGCGGGTGTTGGATTATCACGTTGATTATATGGGCAAAGAGATAGAAAATATCATTTTGACCTTTGACAAGGATATAGTTGTTAGCAATTTATCCAGCCTGACCACCAACATCAGCAACGAGTATGGAAGCTATACTTGCACCGCTATGCAACCAAAACCCAATATAATCCAGATTAAGTCCACTTATACCATCAAACAACTTTTTGTGGAAAAAACCAAATGCCCAGAGTTGGATGCGCTCAATAAAGCCGCAAAAAACGTGCGCGATACCAAATTGCAGATTAAAGCTAAATAAATTCACTTTATCCAAAAAAACCGCTACTTTAACTAAAGTGGCGGTTTTTTTAATTTACTGTACTGGAGTTACGCTCCAGCCAATAAGTTTAAAAAAGTTAAGTAAAAACACTAATTTTCGCCGTGCGACGCCAAAACCAGCGTATGTCGCGAAAAGACGACCAACCGAGCGCAGCGAGGGCAGTAGCTTTTTTGCATAGCAAAAAACGTCGGCTTGTAGCGACGGTTTTGCGCTTTTTGCGTAATAAAATGAAGCAAAATAAGCAAAAACGCCTTTTTGGCGTTGGCTTTTTTGGTACTTTTTTGCCATCAAAAAAGTACAGAAAAATAAATTTTTTAGGCGTAAGCCGTCAAAAAAAATTTCCTAACCTATTTAACTTTTAGCTTTTTTGTACTAAAATCAAGCCTCAAGCGTAACTCCAGTTACTGTAGTTACGCTTAAGCTATTTTGTGATAAAAATCAAGTTGAAAAGCTAAATTTTCGCTGTGCGACGCCAAAACCAGCGTATGTCGCGGAAAGACGACCAACCGAGCGCAGCGAGGGCAGTAGCTTTTTTGCGTAGCAAAAAACGTCGGCTTGTAGCGACGGTTTTGCGCTTATTTTTGAAAAAAATATAAGCAACACGGCGAAGCCCTCCCGAAGGAAACGCCTTTTTCCTTACGGGAGGGCTTCGCCGTTGGCGTTGGCTTTTTTGGTACTTTTTTGCCATCAAAAAAGTACGAAAGATAATTTTTTTAGGCGCAAGCCGTTAAAAAAATTCTACTCAATTTAACTTATAGCTATTTTGTACTAAAATTAAACCTATAGCGTAACTCCAGTTATTTATTTTCCTGTATTTATTCTTTGCCCCTTTTGCGCATAAATCACCTCTGCATTGGTCCAAATCAAAGGTTCATATTCATTTGTGCCAAATTTAGCCGCGAAAGGGATAAAAATAAGCGCCAAAGACTCGTTATAGGCTGTATCTGGTTGGATAAATTTAAACTCGTGTTTTAAACAGCTTCCCATACTATCAGTTATAGCCGCGCTAAACTGTTTAATCCGCATATTTTTATCCATCAACACAAACCCAGCCTTGGCACGCATCCAATCCGCTCCCTTGGTCTGGGATATATCTACTGGGCAAGCCCAACAACTTGCGCTCAACTCGTCCCCTGCCCGCATCTCTTGATTGGATAAAATCTGTTGCCCCTGCACCAATTGCTTATAATCAAACTCAAAAATATTGGGCTTATTTTGCCCCGCAAATATGGGTTGGCAAGCGGCTAAATTAGGCTGGAAATAGCTGCTGTCATATTTCAAAAAATTAACTTTTTGATAAATATAAATCGTGTCATAACTTAAACTTAAAGTTCTAAAAAATGGATATTTGCTTTGGTTGGTTTTAGATTCGTTTTTTGCCCAAAGTTGATAATTGCGCATAGGCTTACAGCCAATTATATACTCATCTTTATCCACAAACCACCAACTCGTATAACTGCTATGGTCATAACCCTGAGGGCGTAAATGATAACTATTTTCCCAGCCGTTAAATTCAAACCCACCATCTATCAACTTAGCGTTTATTTTCTCCTCTTTGGTCAAATAATCAGTGGCTTCCTTTCTAGCGCGGTTGAAATTGATAAAATCGCTGGTCGCCAATCCCGCAAAAAGCGCATAAACCGCTAGAATTTTTGCCCCCAAGCGCAATTTTCTTAACCTCAAGTCTAAAATATAAGGGGTCAATCCATAGGCTACAAATAAAAATAGGGGCAAATGATAACGGTCAAAATAATACTGCCCCAGTATCAAAATTCCCATATACAAAATACAACCCACCAACCCCAAAATTTGTATAAAATACATATCCAACTTATCATATCTGTACTGAAAGGGAACATCCAACCTAAAAAAAACAGCGTCTATAATTGTGGTTTTTCTACTCAATACATTGGTGGAGTCTATCCCCGCGGTTTGCGCGCTTGTATTTTTTTCGCCGCTAAATTTTGCTTGATTATTCACCAAATCTGCGATGTGCGCGCGTCTGTGTGCGATAACTTCAGCCAATATCTGCGGTTTGGGCAAAAATATCCGCTTCAATATATTCAATATAAATATGATTTTTTTTACCCCCACAAGCCCCACAAGCCAATATAATAACAAAGAGTTGAACACAGCCACCCATTTTATCAACTTCCAGATATTGTGAGACACCAGCACCGAGTTATTTTTTTCTACAGTATCTTTCAATAATTCAGGATTTAAACCCCAATTATAAAACACATTGCCTATAGTATGCCGATGCCAAGTATTTAGATAATAAACTAAGCCCAATATAAAATAAGCTAAAAAAAAGAACCGCAACCGCCAGCTAAATTGTCGCCAGCAACGGGCAAAAACATGGTATAAAACTGGGGCAAAAAACAAACCTAGATAAAAGCCTATAGTCCCCAATCTGATAAATAATAAATTCACCCAACTGCCATCTTTTAGGGCTACGGTTAGCGATTCTGCTTGCCCATAAGCAGCCGATAAGCCAAAATTAACCTCGCGCCAATGGTTATAAATTAGCAAAGTGGCTAAGTTGGCAACCAAAGGTAGAATTGCTATCCCATAATTGCCCAATAAATTCAGCCTGTTTTGGGCGGGATATAAATGCTTGGCTCGTGCAGCAAATGTAAACAACCAAGCCACCGCAAATCCAATAGGTAATAAAACCCCGTGTTGGCGCACCAACAAAGCAATTAGGGTGTAAATAAGCCCAATAAGATAATCTACTTTTTTATCTTTTTTAAAGAATTTAACCCAATGATAAAATGCCCCCATAGTAGCCGCCAAAAAGGGAATTTCGGTCATAAAACTATAGGAGAGGGTAAAATAAAAAGGGTTAAACATCAATAAAAGGGTTATAAAAATGCTTGTGCTGGACTTCGCGCCTGCCATTAACCAGGTTTTATACCAATAAATAAGCCCTATAGCTGAAGCCACAAGGGTAGAAAAACGCAATACACTAAAAGAAAAACCAAATAACTGGGTAAAAAATGCCCCCCATATCGTTTGCGCTATCAACGTTTGCGCAGGCCAAGGGTCAAAATAAATCTCGCCCCGCTCTGACAAATGATAAACATTGCGAGCATAAGCCCAATCATCATTGAGGGGGAAATCGCCCCAAAAATTAACCGCCCAAGCGGAAAAAAACCACAAAAAAAGCAACCATAACTCTACCGTTACGGCTGCTTTTTTCCCCTTAACAAGGGGTGTATTTGCTATAATTTGCACAAATAGCCAATTTTATTAAGTGAAAAATAAAATGAACAAATTTAGCCCATTTACATACCAGGAAGTTTGGGAAATTTTGTCCCTTTGGGCATATTGCTCATCTGGAACATCATTTGGCGCATTTGCTCAAACTGTTTCAAAAATTGGGTGATTTGGTCGGCAGAATTACCGCTACCTTTGGCGATACGCTTGCGGCGGCTGCCATTAAGTAATGCTGGGCTGCTGCGCTCTTCTGGAGTCATAGATAAGATAATCGCTTCTATTTTATTAAAAGATTTATCGTCAATATCCACATTTTGTGCCAATTTGCCCATACCAGGTATCATCCCGATTAAAGATTTGATGTTGCCCATTTTTTTGATATGTCCCAATTGGGTAAGAAAATCGTTGAAATCAAACTCATTCTTTTTGATTTTTTTCTCCAATTTTTTGGCTTCTTTCTCATCAAATTCTTCTTGCGCTTTTTCCACCAAACCCACAATATCCCCCATCCCCAAAATACGCTGCGCCATCCGCTCGGGATAAAAAATATCCAAAGTATCCAATTTTTCGCCCATACTGACGAATTTAATCGGTTTGCCTACTGTATATTTAATCGTCAATGCTGCCCCCCCGCGGGTATCCCCATCCAATTTGGTTAATACCACCCCATCAAAGTTCAATCGGTCATTAAATGCTTTGGCGGTATTGACTGCGTCTTGCCCTGTCATCGCATCTACCACAAACAAAGTTTCGGTGGGTTGAATAGAGTTTTTAACCTCTGTAACCTCTGCCATCATTTGCTCGTCGATAGCCAAACGTCCTGCCGTATCCACGACAATCACATCATAACCGCGTTTTTTGCCATATTCAATCGCATTTTTAGCTATTTCTACCGCATTTTTGTTATCCACCTCTTTGTATATTTCCGCGCCTACTTGTTGCGCCAATACAGTAAGCTGGTCTATTGCGGCAGGGCGATACACATCGCAAGCTACCAACAATACCCTTTTGCTTCTTTTTTGGGATAGAAATTTCGCCAACTTGCCACAAAAGGTGGTTTTACCCGAACCTTGTAGACCAGCCACCAAAATTACCCCTAAATTATTGCCTGCGCCTTTTATGTTGATACCGACAGACTGCCCGCCCATCAAATTGATAAGTTCGTCATTAACGATTTTCACCATCAACTCGCCAGGCTTAACTGAAGCTAATACATTTCTTCTCCCTAAAGCTTCTTCTTTTATCTTATCAGTAAAATCTTTGGCAATTTTATAATTGACGTCCGCATCTACCAAAGCACGGCGGATTTCTTTTATAGAACTTGCCACATTCAACTCCGTTAATCTGCCCTCGCCACGCAAGGATTTAAATGCTGATTCCAGCTTGTCGGATAGATTTTCAAACATTTTTTTTGGTTGTTTTTAGCTCTTTTGATGATAGAAATTAAATTCAGGGCGCAAAGATAAACTTTTTTTATAAAAAAATAACTTTGCTGCTATTTTTTTTATCTTTTTTCTAAATTATCCCAGCCATTTCATCGGTAATTTTCCCCCTTTTCATACTTGTTAGCTTAAATTTTAGTAACTGTTGCTCACTTGGCAGTTGGGTTTATACTTTTGAAGGGCTTTGGCTTGGGGCGAAGTGTGGTTATCTAGCTTTACATTGGTTAATTTTTCGCATTTGTACAAAGGGGTTAAATCCAATTCGTATAAATTCCCACTTAAATGCACATTTTCTAAATTTTTGATATTCTGCAGCGGGGTTAGGTCTTTAATCCTGTTAGACGATAGGTTGATAAAGGTTATTTTATCGTGTGCTATGCCCTCCAAGGATTCGATATCGCAGTTGCTAACGTGCAAATAGGTTAGATTTTCCACCCCGTTGATGCCGCTAAGGTCGCGGATAAAATTACCCGTTAGGCTCAAACTGCGCAAGTTTTTGTACTGCTCTATATTTTCTACCTTTGTGATAAAATTATTGCATAAATCCAAACTGGTCAGATTGGGCAAAGGGGGTAATTTGCTCGGGTAAAAATCTTTTATCTCGCTATAACATAATTTATTTATGGGCAGATTTGCTAACGAGGATAAAATCACCTCTTGGCTGTTGCTGATAACCAACCCTTGCAATCGGGGGCTATTTTGTAGCGGGGAAAAATCTCGGATGCGACTTTGGTAAAAATTGACCGTTTCCAACCTTTCCAACGCACTAATTGGGGTTATATTTTCCAACTCGGTGTATTGTGCGATAATAGATTTCAAGCTGGGCGCGCGTTCTATCCCACCAAGGGAAGTGATGGGATTTTTGCTAATTTCTAAAGTTTCTAATTGGGGCAAATAGGGCAAAGTTTCTAAAGATTTCAGCTTATTCCCCCCCAAATAGGCAGATTGTAATCGGTTAAAATTCGCCAATGGGGTAAGGTTCTGAACGCCCGAGTTGTAAGCGTTTAGACCATTTTTTAGCACATTTTTCAACCCTTCAAAACTGTATATTTTAAAAGACGATAATCCCCAATGGTTGAAAAACTGCTCTTCGGTGATGTCCAACCCGTCTAATATCGTTTTGACTAAAGCGGTATTAGACGGGTCGCCGCTTAGGGCTAATTTTTGTAAATTTTCAAACTCTAACCTATCCATAATTTTATAATTGTGTTTTTTATCCTCAATATTTTAATAACCCCAGATATTATGCCGAGCTGATTTTTCTGCTCTAGCTATATTTATTACTTCAGGGTTTAAATTTTGGACATTTATATGCGTTAAATTGGGCAAAGATAATAAAGGGCGCAAATCTTTTATATGGCTGTTGCTCACGTCCAGATATTTTAATCGGGGTAAATTTTCCAAATTCCGGATATATTTGAGCGGATTATAGCTTAAATCAAGCTTTTCTATGCTGGTAGGTTGGGTAAAACTCACTTTTTGGATTTGGTTGTGGGCAAATTCAGCCGTTTTGAGCAAGGGCAATTCTTGCAAAGCGGTAATGTCTTTTATCCCGTTGTTGCCAAGTTGCAAATGGATTAAATTAGCAAATTTTGGAACGTGGTTGATGTGCGCGAATTGGTTTTTAGCCGCGTAAAAATAGGCTAAATTGGTTAATTTGTGCATCTTTTTGAACGAGTTTAAACCCATATTTTCCGCGTAAATCGTTTGTAGGTAAGGATTGTTCAAACTGCTAATATCTACGGTTTGGGTATCGTTGAGGTAAAGAAACTCCAACCGCTGCAAGTGGTTAATTGGGGACAAATCTATTACCGAAGTACCGTTGAGATAGAGGCGGGTGAGCGCGGATAAATTTTGTAGCGGGCTTATATCCACAACGGGATTATGGCTTAAAGATAGCATATTTAAATTCTTACAATGGCTAATTTGCGCTATCTTTTTTATGTTGTTGATGGATAAATTTAGCTGTTCTAATTGGGGAAAATCGGGTAAAAATCGCAGCGTTTTCAGCCCTTGGTCAATAATCGTTATCTTCTTGAAAAAATTGTACTGTTTTAGCACTTGTAGGCTGTTTTTTGTCAACTTTTTCAGCAACAAACCGCTCTTAATCGCCTTTTGCAACTCGCTAAAATAGCGTATTCCGAATAAATTAAACCCCAACAGTTTGCTAAATTCTTCCTGTTCCATCCCTTGCGCATCAGCCAGCACCCGCGCCAATTTTTCGTTCTCGTTGTCGCAAGTTATCAACAATTCCAACAGTTTTTGGGCTATATTTAGTCTTTCCATAGTTAATTTTTCGTTTTTCTATAGTTGGTTTTTCTATCCGATAAAAATTAAAAACATTAGTAAATAATCTCACAATTGGGTAATAAATTTTGGATATAAGTTACCATTGCCGATTTTTCTCTGAAAATATACAACTGTTTTAAATTAGGCAATAGGGTTAAAACCTCCCAATCTTCTACAGGGCAATTAATTAGCAATAATTTGCGCAAAGCGGTTAAATTTTGGATAGAATTTATCCTTTTTAGCGGATTTTTGGATAAATTTAACTCTATTATGGATTGGTTTTGAACGCTAAAATTAACGGCGGTTATTTTATTATTGGATAAGTCAATATGTTTTAATTTTGGCATATCGCTGATTATATTTATATCCGTTAATTGGTTGTTTATAGCGTCTAAAACTTCTATATTTTCGCAATTTTTCAACCCGTTTAAACCGTTTAATCTGTTTCTGTTCAAATTTAACAAATATAATTTATCCAGCTTGGGCAAATGGTGTAAATCGGTTAAATTAATTTTATTCAGGTATAAAACGATTAAAGTTAAAGAGTTGATAAAGGATAAATCAAATACAATAGCTGGGTTAAGGTTTTCAACGTTTAAAGTGGTTAGCAAACGAAGCCCTTTGAGGGGGGACATATCCACTATTTGGGTTAAATCGCTTAATCTTAAACTTTCCAATTTGGGCAATTCTTGCAAAGGGCTAATATCTTGAATATCAACAATATCCATAACCAAGCTGGTTAAATTTGGGCAGTTTTTTACCCCGTTGATATTCTTTATTTTAGAGTTGCTTATGTACAGACTTTCTAATTTTTCCCAATAGGGTAAAAAATTAAAATCTAAAATATCCGCTTCGTATAAATGCAACGAATTGGCAAAATCAACCGCTTTTATATGCGCAAAAATATCCGATTTGGGGTAAAAAAGGTCTATGCCCTCGTTACAGACGGTTTCAAATTTACTAAAATTATTTATCCCAAATATGGATAAATTAAGCCGCTCAAAAAAACTTTTTTGGCTTATTCTTTTCCCCTTTAAGAGGCTTTTTATCAGGTTGAAATTATCTACAGAACAAGTAAGTAATAATTTTTTCAACTGCATTAGCTCGTTATCATCTAAAGGCATAATTTATTTTAAGACTTATACAGGATTTAAAAAGTGAGTGCGTATAAATTACGTAAGTTCCCGCCGTGCGACGCCAAAACCAGCGTATGTCGGAGCAGCCGAACGAACGAGCGTAGCGAGTGATGCAGATTGAGATTTTGTAAAAAATCTCAACTTCGGCGCGGCGAACGACGGTTTTGCGCTTATTTTCTACGAAAATACAGCAAAAACGCCTTTTTGGCGTTGGTTTTTTTGGTTACTTTTTTGCCACCAAAAAAGTAATAAAAATAAAAATGCAGCGCGCAGCGCAAATTTTTTAATACATATTTATTTTTTCAAATCAGTATTGTTTTAATTTTTTATATCAATCTTTTAAGTTTAAATATCCTCATTGCCATCCAATAAATGTTGGTCGAGGGTGCTATCAAATTTTTTATTATCTTTTATTTCAGTTATCAACGGTTTAGGTTTGGAAATTAACGCCCAGCCGTATAAAATAAACCAACACAAACCAGCTAAAATTTGACTACCCGCAGCACAGCCTGCAAAAGTGTATAAATAATAGGGCGTTTTTATCGAATTTAAGATGATAATAAATAATAAAATTCCCCAAAATGCTAAATTAATTACAAAAGCGAGTATCCAATATTGTAGCGTATTTTTGACCAGCATACGCGCGATGCCGTGTCCTACACCAGCCCCAATATGTATCAGAGGCCAAAATACAGCAGCTAATTCTATTAAAAATATAACTACAAGTATCAAAACAACATTAACACCAGCATTAGCCAAATTAAATAAGCTTTCTTTATCAATACTAAAATACAATGAAAATAGACACGCCACCAACCCAAACAAGCCCGCGATAAAATACATACTTCTATAAGAGGGCAGGTTATATTCGGCTTTTCTATCTTCTGTGTATTGGAACAAAAAATCCAGCCTATCCTCTTTATACGATTTAAACCAACCCCACAGCATCAAAAAAAAACCAGATTCGCGCATTTTTTTTTAATTTTGCTAAATGATTGCTAATATATTATAAATCTTCGTCCCCGTCCAATAAATGTTGGTCGAGGGTGCTATCAAATTTTTTATTATCTTTTATTTCAGTTATCAACGGTTTAGGTTTAGAAATTAACGCCCAGCCGTATAAAATAAACCACAATATGGTTATTGCGAGTTGAAAAATGAGCATAAATAAAACCACCTTGGATAGATTTTTATCGTGATTATCGGTTAAATATACGATTAGGCTTATCCCTCCCCAAAATAAAAAGTTGGTTAAATGACTAATTATCCAATAAGATAGCGTATTTTTGGCTGCCATACGCGCTGCTACGTGTCCCAATCCCGTGCCTATTTGCATAAACGGCCACATTATCGCGCAAATTTCTATAGTAAATATACCCAAAAAAACAAACACTATACTTATCCCAATATCCGTCCCGCTTATCAGCTGTCGGGAAGAAAATAGCGAATAAACAAGCGCCCCAAACCAGATTGTAGAGAAAACAAGCCCTACCACAAAATACATACTTCTATACGAGGGTAGGTTATAATCCACCTTTCTATCTTCTGTATATTGGAACAAAAAATCCAGCCTATCCTCTTTATACGATTTAAACCAACCCCACAGCATCAAAAAAAAACCAGATTCGCGCATTTTTCTTTAATTTTGCTAAATGATTGCTAATATATTATAAATCTTCGTCCCCGTCCAATAAATGTTGGTCTAATGAATGCCCCGCGCTCACACTAGATTGAGCCGATAAAGCCCAAATGTACAAACCCGACCACAAAGCGCAACAGATTAGTTGGGGTGCAAGCAAACCCAACAACCACCAATCCAAACTCAACACATCGGGCAAAATCAACCTAATGAGCAACACTATAGCCGCCCAATACAAGCCATTAGCCAAAAAGGATAAAGCCCAATAAGATTTAAGCCCCACGGATTTATTCTTTGCCAACCATTGCCCCAAACTCATCCCCAAAAATATCAGCACAAAAAACGCAAAAAATCCTATTACAAACATCAACGCCATATATAAAAACGTCAATACCAATATCATAAAAGAGGTTTGCTCCAAATTGGGTGTTGTGTAGAAAAGGTATAAAAGATAACCCAATCCCAACACCAACAACCCAGAGTAAAAACAACCCTGCACCAACTTGAGGCTTTTGTCCGTAGGTTGGTTATTTTGGTACAAAAAACTAACTTTGTGCTCATTATCCGATTTATACAAATCCCATAATTCTGCATAACCCCCCACCCAATTCCCCAACAACCAGATAAAACCTTTGCTCATATTAAATATAAGATTATTTTTGCGAAAAAAATACAGTAACTGGAGTGCTGCTCCAGCCATTAAGTTAAAAAAAGTTACATAAAACACTAAATTTACGCCGTGCGACGCCAAAACCAGCGTATGTCGCGGAAAGACGACCAACCGAGCGTAGCGAGGGCAGCAGCTTTTTTGCAACGCAAACACGGCGAAGCCCTCCCGAAGGAAACGTCGGCTTGTAGCGACGGTTTTGCGCTTTTTGCGTAATAAAATGAAGCAAAACAAGCAACACGGCGAAGCCCTCCCGAAGGAAACGCCTTTTTCCTTACGGGAGGGCTTCGCCGTTGGCGTTGGCTTTTTTGGTTACTTTTTTGCCATCAAAAAAGTAATAAAAATAAATTTTTTAGGCGTGAGCCGTCAAAAAATTTCTAACCTATTCAACTTTTTTGTACTATCAAGTATAACTCCAGTAATACGTAAAAATTATGCCCCCAATTATAACCAGAATAGAGAACATTATCAGCGGCGATAAAGCCCAACCCCTTTTCTACACCGAAGCGGGCAGCCGTTTGTTGGGAATTAGCACAGAGAGCAGCGACTACGACGTGCGCGGGGTGCATTTATTATCCAAAGGGGATTATTTTAGCTTTTTGCCCCAACTCGATAGTATAGAAATGGTAGAAAATAAACCCATCACCTCTTCAAAAGCGGAAAAGGATATTTCTTGGGCGAAAGTTCCCAACCAGTTGGATTTAGTGTCTTACGAATGGGACAAATTTATGAATATGATGCTCAAATCTAACCCCAGCGTTTGGGAGTTTTGGCGCAGCGGGCAATTTTATCTCAACCATTTGCCCAACTTTAGCTATTGGCAACAAGAGGCGATAAAGTGGATAGATTACAAAATTTTATATTTTTACTATATAAGTATAGCTAAAAATCACGCCCATTTGTTAAAAAAGAAACCCAGCCCTAAAGTTTTATTCTATGGGCTTCGAGCTTTGCTTTGCGCCCAAGTGTTGTTGAAAAATCAACTCCCGCCTTTGATTATCAGCGAGTTGTTTACTTTATTTAACAACGAAAACGAACTATTGACACACGCCCAAATCGCATTGCACGACAAACAAAATCAGCCCGATAAAGAATTAGGGGCAAAAATACAAACTTTTTTTATAGATTGGATAGCAAAAGAAACAGAAAAGTTGTTATCTTTGCGCCCATTATTTCCCGATGTCGAAAAACAACTCACCGATTGTCTAAAACAACTCAATTGGGAGGTAAAAACTGCCTTTTATTAAAATTAAAATTAATACTAAGTTTATGCGCCGAGAAGATTTTTACCCAATAATAGACACGGAAATTGAAGCCGTCTTAAAGTTACCACAATATACTTCATCAGATATTTTCGCGCAAATCGTAAAAGGTAAAAATGAACCACAGTTAAAAAGTTTGGGATTTTTATTATGGTTTCTAGATAAATACACCCAAAACGGCTATACAATGGATTGCATCACAGAAGGGGCAAAAGATGGGGGCGTTGATATTATTTTTAACAAAATAGACAGCCAAAAAAACAGGATATTTTATCTTGTGCAATCCAAGTGGAACAACCAAAAAAATAGTGCTAACCAACTCCAAAAGGCTGAAATTAACAATTATATTTCTCAATTGGAAACTTTAATCCGCAACGGTAAAGCTAATCCTAATGAAGGGTTAAAAAAACAGTTGGAAAGCTTAAAAAAACACATCAGCGAAAACGGAGAAATTAGAATTATTTTCTTGTGTTTATGCAAAAATGAAAAATCGTATCAATTTAAGGAAGAAATAGCGAGTTTTGAACAGCGTAATCCCAAAACTAATTTCACTATAATTGATATTGATAGACTACGGCTGGATTACATAGAACGCGAGTATAAACAATCCGTTTTGCTTAATAATCCCTTGCAAAAATACTACAAACCAGAGGACGAAATAATTAAATTAAAAATTGAGTCTTTGGGAGAATCTCATAATTTTGTAAAAGTTAGCCAGCCTTATCCCGCGTATATTTTTACTGTTTCAGCACAACAAATATACGATTGGTTTGATAAATATCGTTTTTTTTTATTCCACGAAAATGTACGCAATCCTTTACTTAATTCACACTACAATAAAGATATAGAACGCAGCGCATTGCAAGAAATGGACTTGTTTTGGTATTTTAATAATGGAATTACTGCTATTACTGATGAATTACCCAGCGAATTGCGCAACAGCGACCAGCCCTTAACAATAAAACTTAAAAATCTGCAAATTATTAATGGGGCGCAAACTGTTTATAGCATATATAATGCAATGGCAAACAATCCAAACAAAAGTAAATCTATTGGTAAAAATTTGAAAATACAAGTTCGTGTTTTAGCCATTGGTAGCAATAGCACAGCTGAACAAATTATTCGCTATAATAACTCTCAAAATCCTATAGAAGACCGCGATTTCTGGTCTTATGATGCGCAGCAGAATAGATTGCAAGAAGAATTTTACCAACTGGGCTTTTTTTATGAAAAAAGACGGGGTGAATTTAGAACTTTGCCCCGCAATACAAAAAGTATAGACAATGTTCACGCTGCTAATGCGTATTTAGCTTTTTTCCTACAAAAACCTTACTTAGTGGTACAAAATTATGTTAATTTAAATGCCAATATTAGCATAAAAAACAATTTATTTGTTTCTACTAAGCAAGGCGGATTTTATGAAACCATCTTTAATGAAAACACTAAATTAGAAGACATTTTAGCGGCTTGGTGTATGTACCAACTTGTGTATATGACAGAGTTTTTTTTAATGAATACGCATATTGCTATTTGGTTGGGTTCTTTTAACATACTGATTTTAGCCTCCATAAAGCATTTTATTAGCTATTTTATGAACACCCGCACAACAAGAAGGAAGAATGAACGCGGCGAAACAGAAACAGTAAGCGATTTTGTACTTCGTCATTTCCGAACCGAACAGGATTTATTATTGTTGGTAAAATTTCTTGTTTTTACGTACTCTTGTTTAAATCAACAAATTTCTTTGCTCTCAGATTTTAAAACTGAGTTTATGAAAGAAGAAATTTATTTACAGTTTTTGTCGGAATATACCAAAGAATTCTCTAATTTCCAGCCTAATAAATTTAAAAGTGGAGAATATGAAGAGCTTTTTGATAGCCTCGCCAAAAATTTCAAAAACAACATCAAAGACTTTTTACTACCTTAAATTCTCACACAACTTAACAAAATCATTATATTATGAATTTACACGAATATCAAGCTAAGGAGTTATTAAGCCGTTACGGCGTACCCGTCCAACGCGGATTGGTAGCTTATACAGCCGAAGAAGCGGTAAGCAACTACGCACAATTGCAACAAACCACAGGCACAAAATGGGCTGTAGTGAAAGCCCAAATTCACGCGGGCGGACGCGGCAAAGGCGGCGGGGTGAAATTGGCTAAAAACGCGGATGAAGTGCGCGAAAAAGCGGGAAATATCATCGGTATGATGCTCAAAACCCCCCAAACTCCAGGCGGTATGGATGGCGAGGGCAAATTGGTGCGCAAAGTGCTAATCACTGAAGACGTGTATTATCCCAACGCCGAAGGCAAAATGGATACCAAAGAGTTTTATATGTCCATTCTCACCGACCGCGCTACTAAAACCAACGTTATCGTTTACTCTACCGAAGGGGGTATGGATATTGAAAAAGTGGCAGAAGAAACCCCCCATTTAGTACATAAAGAATACGCACACCCCCATTTGGGTATTCAAGGCTACCAAATGCGCAAAATAGCGTTTAATTTGGGCTTGTCTGGTGCTGCGTTCAAAAGTATGGTGAAATTTGTAGAACAATTATACAACGCTTACACTCAAGCTGATTGTGCTTTGATAGAAATCAACCCTTGCTTAAAAACTTCTGATGATAAAATCATCGCCGCTGATGGCAAAATCACTTTAGATGGTAACGCTTTATACCGCCACCCAGATTTGGCTGCTTATCGCGACACAGATGAAGAAGACCCCACAGAGGTAGAAGCGGGTTCTTTTGACCTTAACTTTGTCAAATTGGACGGCAACGTGGGCTGTATGGTCAATGGTGCTGGTTTGGCTATGGCAACTATGGATATTATCCAATTATCGGGCGGCCAACCCGCTAACTTTTTGGACGTGGGCGGTACTGCTGATGCCAAAAGGGTAGAAAATGCTTTCCGCATCATCCTTAAAGACCCTAATGTTAAAGCTATCCTTATCAATATATTCGGGGGTATCGTGCGCTGCGAGCGCGTAGCTCAAGGGGTTATCGATGCTTACAACAACATCGGGAATATACAAGTGCCCATTATCGTTCGCTTGCAAGGTACTAACGCCGACATAGCCAAAGAGTTGATAGATAAATCGGGCTTGGCTGTACATTCTGCTATCACTTTGCAAGAAGCTGCCGACTTGGTGAAAAAATTGGTAAAATAAGCCTAACACTAAATTAAATAAGCATTTATAGTAAACAATACAATAAAGCCCTGCCATAGGAAATTCCTACGGTGGGGCTTTGTCATTGGCGTTATATAGCAAACACTTACTTTTAGTTTTTTTTGCAATTATCATCTTATTTGAATCGTACAAATACTAATAAAATAGTTTTATGTTTTGCAGTGATATAGAAACAAAGGTATACACATAATTAAATAAAATTTTATCTTTGTGCCGCAGTTTAAACTAACCAAATCCAACTGCACATAAATATATGAAAATATATAATTTTACCAAAATGTGGCAAGCCACAGCGCAGCCACAGCGCAGCCACAGCGCAGCCACAGCGCAGCCACAGCGCAGCGCCCAATCTTTATTGTCTAATTTTTTAAACGTTGGACTTATGGCAATTTTTTTATTGTTAGGCGTAAGCCAAAGCGTAGGGCAAACAGGTATTAACTGTTTATCTGTAACCAAAGCGGTCAATGTAGCTACTGCATCAGAGGGAAATTTTGTAAAATACGAAATTACTGTTTGTAATACTTGCAATACAGCAGCTAATAACATAACAGTTTCTGATGTATTGCCGCGTGGCTTGCTATTTCAGACATCTGCTAACTTAAACTATGCAAATCAAACAGTAAGCAGCACTTTTAATTTAGCTCCTAATAGTTGCCAAACGTTTAAATACGATGTATTGGTTTTGTTAGCGACTTGTGCCAATAATAGAAATGTAGGCAATCGCGCTCGTATCAATTACAATAATCAAAATAGAAATTCCAATAATGCAAATTTTACGCTTGTGGATGTTAGCGCACCTAATTGTCAGCCTGCCAACTTTAGCTATACACTAAGCCAAGCTATAGAATGTGGGCTTTTGTTGCCTGCTGCTCAATCCGTAAATACTGCTCAAAACGTAATTTTAGGCGGCAATTTAATCATGGATAAAAACTATACGTTTCTTGCAAGACTTGATATGAAAGCTGGTGCGCAAATCAATGTATTAAATGGGGTTAATGTAAATATCCTTTCTTCCACTATTGGTGGTGCTTGTCAAAATTGTATGTGGCGCGGTTTTGTATTAGAAAGTAAAGCCAACGTAGTAGTTGGTGCTTTGAGTGGCAACGGAGCAAGTGAAATATCAGCAGCGCAATATGGTTTTGAATTAAAGAGTGATGCCCAATTGGCTTTAAATGGGGTAGACCTTAGAGATAATTTTGTAGATGTGTATATGGCACCGCTTAATAATCCTGTTTTGCAAGCACCACAGCGTTTAAATTTAAAAACAGGCAGAATAAGAACTTCAAGTAATTTTATGCAAAAACCGTTTATTGGTATAATCCCTACACCTGTACAAAGAACTAATCCGTTGGGAGGTTTATTAAATAATCCTGCGCCTGCTGTGCCTATTGCCACAAAAAGCGGTTTAGCATCTATTTACGTATCTGATGCGGAGATATTAGATGTTAGAGTTCAAAATTCTGCATTACCTTTTAATCAATTTTTTGAAATGGCAGATTGTATGAGTGGTATAGTAGCTGTGCGGGTAGGAAAAGTGTTTGCTAATTCAAATTCCTATATTCGCATAAATGAAGACATAGCCTACAACACGGGTGGAAATATCGCTTGGCAAGGCACAGGTTTATACGCACAAGGCGTAGCTAATAGCGCAGCGTATAATGTAGATGTAACAAATACAGCAGCTTTTCTAACTCACGAACGCTGCGATAATGGTGTAGTAGGGCGTTCTGTCAATATGATTGTGCGCGGGCAAAATATGCGCAACATTAGTAAAGCGGGCATAACCTCTCGCTTAGCTGTCAATTGCACCGTCATATTAGAAAGTAATCAACTAAATTGCCAAACTACAGGCATTGATTTATTGTTTAATGACCCAGCCGCCAAAATAGAAGCCAAAGGCAACAGCATAAGCGTAACGCCCCCGAGTACTTTTACGGGTACAACGGCAGCTATCCGTATATTGGAAGGGGGAAACGCCTACAATAACTTAGATATACAAAATAATACGCTGGTATGCAATAACGCCCGCGCCCAAGTAGGCTTATTGGTGAATGGACACACTGGAGGCAAGATATTCAACAACGATGTATATTTACAAGGTACTGGCAATAGCCCCTTTTTCCCTAATTCTATACGTACAGCTATGGGCTTCCAAAATACCAATACGGATATAGATTGCAATAGTGTAAATCCAAGCGGTACAGGCATCAATAGCGGCAATAATACCAGAATACAAAATATAATGGCTATCAATATAAGCGGCGCAAGTGGCGGGCGGCTATCTTGCAATACAGTAGATAGAACTTTTGGTGGGATACGATTTGAAAATACTAATACTATGCTCGTACAAGGCAATGTACTACAAGACCATACCTATGGGCTTTGGTTCACGCCTAATGCTGCACTTAATCCACAATTTTTTACAGGTAATAGATTTATAGGTACAAATATACCTAATAACGGGTTTGAGGCGTATAATCAAAGTATAGGAATGGGTGGGCAATTTAAATATAGTCCCACAGCTACGGCAGATTTAATACCTTTTCCACAAGGAGGAATAAACGCTTTATTTGTAACGCAGCTAACAACAAATAGTGATTTTAATTGTAACATCATTAGTCCTGTCTGGGCTGGTTGTGGTTTAGACGTATTTCGTTTAGCGGCTATTGACGATAAAGATAGAGCAGTAGCCAATGGCAGTTATGCAGCCACTAATCAAGCGGATATGTTTGAGAATAAAAAACAACTGTATAGAAAATTGCGCCGACATAATTATCTATTGCAAAATGAGCCTACTATGCAGCAATTTGACAATACAGAAAGCCAAACCAATATAGGGGCGTTTGATTGGGTAAATACAGAAACGGCAACAGTTTTGCGCTTGGATAGTTTGGATAGTCTGCAAATACAAAACTATCAAAATCAAGCCTTGTCTTTGTTGGATTCTATGGCTTTATTGGATAGTTTGCGCGCTTGGGCTGCTGCCAACAACACCACGCAGCGCGATAATTTATCTGCACAGTGGGTAACTTTGCAACAACAACAAAACGCACTTTGCCAAAATAAGAAAATGCAACAAGTGCAGGCTATTGATGCGCAGCTACTGCCAGCTAATCAGGCTATAAATGCTGTGCTTGACCACGAAACCGCAGAAAAATTGGTGAATGAAATCTATCTACAAACTTTAGCCAAAGGTATAGATGTGTATAATAGCAATCAAGAACAAACGCTACAATTAATAAGCGCGCAATGTCCCGATGTATTGGGTACTGTCGTGTACAAAGCCCGCGCTATGTACGCAATGGCTGCCTATGTGGATATGTTTGATAAATCGGCTTGTGTAAGTGCTAATAATTTGGAGGCACAACCTACAAATGTAACGGAAACGGTAGCAGAAAGTGCTGTTTTACTGTATCCGAACCCTGCCCAAGATATGTTAATTTTGCAAAATAATATAGCTTTTGAAGAGGGTACTATTGTAGAAATTTATAATAGTTTAGGCCAACTTATGCAGACACAAAATATAACAACTCCGAGCCAAAGAGTAGAACTTAATGTATCTACTTTTTCAAATGGTAGCTATTTTGTGCGTATTAGCAACGGCGAAACTGTATTATCTAAATTATTCATCATTTCTAAATAAATACAAAAAGCAGGCTTATGAAAATAAGCCTGCTTTTTGCTATAAAATAAAGGAGGACTTTATGAAATACGCATTTTTATTTTGTTTGATACTAAATAGTTTATCATATGCTCAGCAATATGATAACAACGTCATCATTAGATATGGATTTGGAGGCTCAAATTCTACCAAGTTATCTTTTAATAACGATAGTCTGTACGTAGATACTAATTTTATTTGTAATAATTTACCTGTTTGTAATACTTTGCTTTCTATGTCAGACGCCAACGGGGATTTTATTTTTTATACCAATGGTATCTATGTGCATAATGCCAACTGCCAAAAAATAAACAGTGCAGATACCAATAAACTAAATCCTGGTCTTTATACTAATCTATGGGAGCCTTGTGGGCTTGATTTTATGCGTAGTATGTTGTCTTTGCCACATACAGATTCAAGTAATTTGTATTATTTGTTTCATACTTCTGCTGACTTCAACAATGGAGGATGGGGCGAGCTTTTTTATTATACGCTGATAGATATGGCAGATGCAAGCGGCTATATTCGGGCTAAAAATCAAATTATGTTATCTGCGCCTGATAGTTTTGCAGCGCATAGTTTTCCTGTTGCGACTAAACACGCCAACGGTAAAGACTGGTGGTTGGTCATACCAGCAGTAAGCCACCAAAGGGCTTTTTATAGCTTTTTGATAAAAGGCGATAGTATTATTAGACAGCCCACGCAAGTAATGGCTGATACTTTTGTACATTCAGGCATTGCCAAAGAATTTACCTTTAATCATAAAGGCGATAAACTTATCTATTTTGGATACAGAAACCAGTTGCAAATTTATGATTTTAATAGATGTACAGGAGCTATTAGTCTTGCTGCTAATATATTTGTGGAAGATACAACTGCGAATAGAGATTTACTATATGGTGGTGCTGCTGTATCTGCCAATGATAGGTTTTTGTATTTGGGTACAAAGTGGCATATTTTACAATATGATTTAGAAGCTGTGGATATAGCAGCCAGCAAAGAAATTGTGGCGACTTACAACAATTGGAACGTAATGCACCAATTTGGTTTTCCTCGTTTAGCGGCTATGCCAGACGGTAAAATATATGGTCATTTTGACCCTTCTTATTTGCACGTAATAGATAGTCCTAACCTAAAAGGTATGGCTTGTAATGTAAGGCAAAGAGCTATTTATGTGGGACAGTATTTAGGGTGGAATGATGTATTAGTTACGTATCCCAACTATCGCTTAGGTGCAGATACAAGCTGCTGGCAGGGTACTGCTGTGCATAGTGTAGCGGAAAGGGCTAACGATATTATTTTATATCCAAACCCTGCGCGCACGGTTATTTATTTGCAAAGTGATTTGGCTATGGGCGAAAATACCAAAATTTTTATCTATAATCAGTTGGGGCAGTTGCTAAAAACTGTAATTGTAGAAAATGCTAGCACTTTGTTAGAAATCAATGTAGCCGATTTGCCCAATGGGGCGTATACTGTGCGCATAGATAGCAAGCTGACAACTGTAAGTATGCAGTTTAGTATTGATAGATGATAAATGTATAAGGGTGTAAAATAAATTATTTGTGGTTATACGACATTCAAAAAATTGGCGGCGTTGGTGTAGAGACGAAACGTATTGCGTTTCCGCTAAATTATGGGTCTAAAATTTATTTTTAAGCCCATAATTATTTTGTTGGTGGTATTCATATCCTGTACGAAGCCTATAATTATTTTGTCGGTGGTATTCGTATCCTGTACGAAGCCTATAATTTTTTTGTCGGTGGTATTCATATCCTGTACGAAGCCCATAATTATTTTGTCTGTGGTATTCATATCCTGTACGAAGCCCATAATTATTTTGTCGGTGGTATTCATATCCTGTACGAAGCCTATAATTATTTTGTCAGTGGTATTAATTTTAAAAAAAATAGCAAAAAAATAATTATTTGGCACGATTTTTGCTGTGTTTAAAAACAAATTTACAACATTTTTTAACAACTTTTATAATTTTCAAATTATGGAAAAAAAACCAAAATTGGAAGAAAATCTAACAACCGAAAATAAGAAGGTTAAATTAGACAACAATCCCAAAGTCAAATCTGTAAGCAAAATTCCCCAACAACAAGCTAATTCAGCTTTATTATGTTTGGAAATTAGCAGACGTTGGGCTAATAATCACGCACAATGGCAAACGCCTTTTGCAGACGCTGGCTTAATGCAGCGAGAAGGGCAAACACTGGCTACTTTATTGCAAGAAGTAGATGCTAACGAAACCAGCAAAAAACGAAATACTCAAGCGCTAAAAGATGCTAATTTAGCCATCAATAAAGCTGTGTCTAAACTTAAAGCGTATATAAAAACTGAATACGATAACAGTAAAGACTGGGACGAGTATTTTAAAGAATACGGTTTAGAACCAAACAAAAACAACATTTATATTTTATTATCTGATAATGCTTTGCGCCAAGTAGCTTTGCAAAAACTAATCAATAAATTGCAAGAGCCAAACAATCCTTTTGCGAATAGAAGTTTGGGATTAGCACAATGGCAAAATTTGCAACGAACCCACAATCAATTATGGGAAGAAAGCAACGATTTGCGCGGCAATCGCAGTTCTTTAACCCCAAAAGTGGGCGAACAGTACGCGAAAATACAAGAGTTGCTAAAAAAACTGCTTAAATATATAGATTTATCTTTTAATAAAGAACAGGCTACAGGCTTAAAGCGTAGTTTGGGCTTTTTAAAAGAAAGTTTTTAATCGGTCTCAAGCTAAAAACCCTAACCTTCTATTACGAGGGTTAGGGTTTTTTACGTTTTGGATATTCTTTTTATCCTTTTACTATTTTTTGGGTATAAATTTGCCCCTGTTCGGTGGTTATTTTTAGCGTATAAATAGCGGCGGGCAAATCTAAATTTAAAATAAGCGGCTGCAACGGATTTAATCGCTGTTGGGTTTCCAACACTATCTGCCCTTGAGCGTTGATTATGCTAACGGTAGCTTTTCCGTCAAGTTGATGTTGTACAAAAAGCTGATTTTTGGTCGGGTTGGGATATACAACCAACGTTTGCGGGGGTAAAGAGTTGGCGGCTACAGCTTTTATCTCCGAATAACTAAACTGACCGTTATTATCAACCTGTTTGATGCGGTAATAACTAAGCCCTTGATAAGCGTTTTCGTCTTCTTGTTGATAAAATTTGTTGTTAGCGTTATCATTTTTGGGCTGTTGTTGGGCGATTATTTGAAAATCAACCTCATTATCCAACATACGTTCTATTTCAAATCGGTTATTATCCACTTCAGTGGCAGTTTCCCAGCGCAAAACGACCCATTGATTATTTTCTCTTTGGGCGACGAACGACAACCATTTAAGCGGCAAAGTTGGGGGAAGGCTATTATCAACCACCGCAAAGGGGGAAAAGTTGGTTACTGCGCTGCGGGTTTGGCTATAACGCCCTGCGGATAAAACAGCAGCAGAATACGCGCCCACATCCCAACTGCTACCGTTCCAATGTTTGATAGCGCAATTATTCCTATCAAAGGTTGCCAACTCTTGCGCTGCAACCCATTCTACGGATATATCCATATTATTGCCGCCCGCTACCGTTTCATCAATATGCCAAGTTGTATTGACGTGGTCGGCGGTTTCGTTGATACCCGCGTTGCCGTTGGTTAGTATCTGGTCTTGCACTCTTACCGAAAAGTTATCGGTTGCGCCCCCGTTAGATAACAAAATAACAGGGTTATAACCCAAATTGCCTACAGGATACTCTTTAATATCGCCAGCAGCGAGCGTTTGGATTAAAGCCCCCGTGCCGTTGCTGATGATGTAATTAAGCGCGTTGTAGTTGTTTATGTTGGTATTGGGACACAGTAGATTAAAGTTGCCCAACTGAACACTGCTGTTATTGTTGAGGTCTAAAGTATTGCTCACTTGCAGATTACTACCCAAAATCAAACGGTTGGCATTTTGCACCCGCAAGCGGGCAATATCGATGGGATTGCTACTTTGTACGGTTTGATTGCTTGCTCCCTCAAAAACTAACCAACTGCTTGCTGCGCCCGCATAAGTGCCAGCCGCGTTTTGGCTAAAATTTCTATCCAAATAGATAAACCCTGCATTGTTGATAGTGCCATTGTTTGCAATATCCCCCTGCTCTACCCGCAGCCTATACCCAGCCGATACGCGGATGGTTGCGCCCTCATTTTTTAGTATAGTTTGGGCAAAACTCCCCGTATAAGGTAGCAAACCTAAACCCAATAATACATATTTTATCATAACTTATTTTTTTATTGATGAACAAAAAGCTGCGTTTTGATAAATAGATTACTGTATTTTTTGTATAATAAGCCTCGAAGACATACCCGCATTTAGGTCACAAGTCGCATTTAGCCCGTTTTGCCCTTTTATTTTTATCTCATCGCCTACATTTAGATAAATAACCGTATTGAGTTGTCCGCGCGCTTTACCGTGAGTTTGCCAATAAGGAACATTGGCCTGACCTGTTCCGTAGATACGCTGGGTTGTAACATTATTTAATTCTAAGATGGGGACGGGATAGGAATTAGTGGTCATTGGCGCCGCCAAACTTGCCCACACCTCATAATAACCAGCCGAACCGCAAACAAAAGTAGTGTCGCCGCGCCAAGTGCTGCCATTATTGGGGCTAATTCCGTTGGGAACGGCAGTAGAAAACCGCACTACAGCAGGATTGGTAGTAGAAACCGCAGCGGGTAGAGTTTGTACGGCGATAGTATTGGTCGCATAAAGTTGTATGCTATTGCTACCACCTCCAGCAGCAGCTTGCCAACTAAGCACGCCCGCGCCATCTGTGGTGAGTACTTGCCCATTAGTGCCTGTATTGGTGGGGTAAGCGTTGCCGCTAATGCTGGTGTTGCCCGTGGTGGTAAGCCCGCTTGCGTTGCTGATGTTTTGCCCGTTCATATTTAGGGTGGTGGTGGCTGTGTGATTGCCCAAGTTATCCCCGCCCCCGCCACTGAGTGAAACCCAAGCTGTGCCGTTGTAAAAATAAAATCCAGCCGTGCCGTCGGTTTGGTAAACCAATAAGCCTGTAGCGGGTGTGGCGATAATTGCGCGTTGGGCTGCTGTCATACGCGGCACGAGCATCCCTTGAGTGGTGGATTTGACATCCAGAGCAGCCGAAGCGTCAGGGTTAGAATTATCGGTGTTGATAGCTACCCCGCCCTGTGCGGATAGAAACGATAAGCTGCTAAATAATAGGCTGATTAGCAAAAAAATAATTTTTTTCATAAAAATGTTGATTTTGATTTATAATAATCAATGATTAAAATATGCTACAAATTAACGGCTAATTGTTGATATAGTTCTATTCTTTTCCCCTATTTTTTTGATTGTCCAACATTTGTCCAACCATTTTAACAAAAAAAAGCAACTTATTGGCCTAATGTGCCAATAAGTCGCTTTTTGGGTGGTTGTTATTTATACACCCAACGCAAGAATAAAATTTTATAAAATATGTATATTTTTGGTGTGTTGGGTGTAAAACCCAACACTAATAAGGTTTATTTTATCCACCGCACGGGGTATAAAACCCCGTGCTATTGTAAAAACCTACACTCTACTCTCGTAACCCTATTACGATAAAATTATCTTTGCGCGTATTGTTGCTGATAATAGCGTTGATATTCGCCAGAGGTGATATTATTCAACCAAGTTTCATTATGTAAATACCAGCGCAAGGTTGCCAATAATCCCTCTTGGAAAGTTACTGAAGGTCGCCAGCCCAATTCGCGCTCAATTTTGGTTGCATCAATAGCGTATCTTTTATCGTGTCCTGCGCGGTCTTTGACGAAAGTTATCAACTGCTGCGAACTGCCCACTGCTTTGCCCAATTCGGCATCGGCCAAGTCGCACAATAAGCGCACCAAATCTATATTTTTCCACTCATTATGTCCCCCTACATTATAATTTTCGCCCAAAATTCCTTTATGGAATATGGTATCAATCGCCCTTGCGTGGTCTTCTACCCAAAGCCAATCGCGGGTATAATCTCCATTGCCGTAAATGGGCAAAGGGCGGTTGTTTTTGATATTATGAATACACAAAGGGATTAGTTTTTCGGGGAATTGATTAGCACCGTAATTATTACTACAGTTGGAAAT
Source organism: Chitinophagales bacterium (assembly GCA_013297745.1). Lineage (GTDB taxonomy): Bacteria > Bacteroidota > Bacteroidia > Chitinophagales > Saprospiraceae > JAAFIM01. Next base: position 41,880 of record JAAFIM010000016.1, read on the forward strand.
CAGCGCGGGCAGGTTGTAAGTGTGATAATAAGCCATAACCAAATGGTCGGCAGCAGCTTTGGAGGCTGAATAAGGCGAGCGGGGCGAATAAGGGGTGGTTTCGGTAAAAAAGCCCGTTTCCCCCAAAGAACCGTACACTTCGTCGGTAGAAACTTGATAAAATAATCTTCTAAAATCCCCTTTGGCTGGATATTTCGCCCAAGCGTGGCGGGCAGCATCCAACAAGTTCATCGTGCCGATAACGTTGGTATCTACAAAATCGGTGGGGCTTTCTATAGACCTATCCACGTGCGACTCTGCCGCCAAGTGGATAACCGCATCAAATTGGTGTTTTTCAAACAGCGAAAACATAGCCGCGCGGTCGCGGATGTCCGCTTTTACAAACTCGTAATTGCTGGAGTTGATGTCTGCCAAATTTTCTAAATTGCCCGCATAGGTCAAAGCGTCCAAATTAACGATTTTATACGCTGGGTATTTATTAACGAATAATCTAACTACGTGCGAGCCGATAAACCCCGCCCCGCCTGTGATGAGTATTTGCATTGATTGTTGTTTTTTTAGTAAGCTAATTCGGGCGCAAAGTTAGCATTTTTATTCTTTCTATCAAGAAGCAAAGGGGAAAATTTAACCGCCGATGTTTATAAAATTATCTCAATATGGTTTTTGACCCTGGCGGGAATGTGCAAAAATGGGATTTTTTTAACCACTATAGCGCGCAAATTGGGCAACGCGGAGGGCAAATTGTCGGGCAGACTGTACATATAATTGTCGCTAATATCTAGATAATTTAGCTGTTTTAGCGCGAAAATAGCGGTAGGAAAGGTGTAAAATCTATTATTAGCAATATCCAACCATTGCAAATTGGGCATATTTTCGACCACTTTAGGGGAAAAATGTTCTGCGCATATTTTATTATCAGCCAAAACCAACTCTTCCAAATTGGTTAAAAATCGCAACCCTGCGGGCAAATGGCACAAACTTTTCCCCGTTATGGTTAGTTTTTTCAAAGAAAAAAACCGCTGGAGTTGAAACCCCATAAGGCTGTCCTCTGAAGTGGAAATGGTTAATTTTTTGATATAATGGGCGTTGCGGTAAATATCCGCTTTTTGCTCCCAAGACAAGCCGTGTTGGGTAGTCTCCCAATCCCTATTCCCCAAATGCTGTAGATATTCAACCCCAAAACGCAAGTATAATTGCTGTGCAGCGCGGATAAATTTCCAATCTTTGTTGGCAATGAGCTGGTGGTATAAAGAATAGTGGGTCAAAAAGTCGTACAAGGGGGGATTTTCTGCCGCTGGGGGGAAAGTTTCCGCGTTATCAAACAACTCCCAAGCTAATTGGCGGCTGCTATCGTCGTTGGATTTGAATAAAGCTAATAAGCTGTTGGTTTGGGCTAAGTCCATAGGGGTAAAAAAATAAAAACTATCAAGCAAAATACCTGATAGTTTGTGGAAAAGGAAAGAATTAGATGTGTTTTTATCAACGCAAACCGCTTATTTTTTGCGGCTGTGTCTATCGTTTCGGTCGTGGTAATTGGCGGGTTTTGCACTTACCCATTTTACGAATTTGGCGATTTCTTCGTTGGCTAATAGCTGCTCTATAGTAGAAAAGCTTTTGGCGAGTTCTTTTTCGGTAAAAACCGAGTGTATTTTGGAGTGGCAAATTTGATGTAGCAAAACCGTATGTTCTTGCTTACCGCCTTGAGAACGGGGCAACAAATGGTGCAAACTGGCTGGTTCGGCTATTTCCCGCTGACAAAGGGGACAAATTTTGCTATTATCTTCCATATAGAGGGTAAAAAAATTTAGGGGTGAAAAAATTCCCCTTTCTACAACCAGATAAATTGTATATCTTGTTCCAAATCGGGGTGTAAACTTTTGGAAACGGGGCAAGCGCGGGCTGCATTTTCCAGCAGGGTTTTGTCCTTGTCGGAAAAATTATTGGCGGGCATAGACACTTGTACGGCGATTTTCACAATTCGGCGGGGTGCGTCGCTGGACATTATTTTATCCACTGTAGCGGTTGCGCCTTTCATATCCAAACTGTGGCGGGCTGCGCTTATTCCCATTATGGTAAGCATACAATTTGCCAAAGCGGTAGCCACCAAATCTGTAGGCGAAAAGGCTTCTCCCTTGCCCTGATTATCTACGGGCGCATCGGTTAAAATCTCGGTATGAGAAGCGGTATGAACGGATTGGCAGCGCAAATCGCCAAGATAAATAACGGAGGATGTGGGCATAAACAAGATAACTAAAATGAATTATTAAATTAATATTGGGTTGGAAATGAGATTTCTTTGCTCAAGTTGTACAACTCTTCAGCGTACATTTCACCGCTTTCTTCCCTAAATTGATAAAAATATAAGCCACGCCCTTCTTCTTCTGGGTCTCCCCAAATTAAGAATAGCCGCATCTTATTTTCTTGAATAGAATGGTCTAAAATTAAACCAGAACCGCCATCTTCATAGAAACTATATTCAATAAAACGGCTGGCATATAAATCGTTTTGAGAAGCTGGAGCTGTAGATACGATTGGTTTGGCTTTTCCCCAACTTCCACTTTCAACCAATAACACCATTAAATACACGCCCTCCATAGACATATCTATTTTTGAGGCTGTAACCAATTGATAAGTTTTATCTTTGATTTGAACGGTATTATCATCTTCACTGTTAAAAAATAACAAGTTGTTATCTTCACTGCAGTGATAAGTGTAATTGATGTAGCCTATTTGCCCATTTTTGAGTAAAATTTTTGTTTTGCAATTATTATCGTCAGAGGAACTTATAGCAGCCGTTTCCCAACTATTGAGATAAGTTTTTATCGTTTTGCTGTAAGCGTCCGCATAAACTGGTATTTTAGTTTTGGCTACCACAAAGGCGTAACTATCAGCCATTTGATACTCGCCTTCGGAAATTGAGCGCACCGCATAAATTTTATTATCAACAAGCCCAAAGTTATAAGCAAAATTAGACTCTTCCGTTTCAAAAGTCGCTGTATTAACATATTCGCAAGAAACGGCCAAGCTATTATTTTTTATTTGAAAATTCCAATTCACAGTAGGCGATTCTTGTTCTCCAAATTGGATAAAATCGCTAGATAATTCTTGCCCCCTAAGCATATCTTGGCTTTTACCGTCAAACGGTTTGATTAAAAAAACAGCCTTATTATTTTTTCTCCAAAGTATAGGCGTTATCAATTCATCGTCATAGGCAGCTTTTGAATAAGTTAGATAACAATCATAAGGCTCGTTATTGATAACAAAAGAACCTAAAAGGTTTTGTGCTGTGTAAATACCTATATCTTCGGACAAAACATAACCCATTTGTTCATTTCCAGTTTTTACCACCACCCAATGTTCCTCTTCAATATTGGCTTCGTTGTAATTAATAGCATAAACGCTGGTTTCGCTGGGTAAATTTGCAATTACGCTGGCATTCTCACGCGGTTGCGACCTCAAAGCGGTTTGGTTTAGTACAATTCCGTAGTTATTTTTACTTGGAAACTGCGCTTGCAATTGGCTGCCAAAACAAAGCGCGAAAAAGAGACAAAAAGATATGATTTTCATCCGAAATAGGGTTTTAAAAAGATAAAATAACGGTTGAATTTATACAGGTTTTTCCACCAACTCGCCCCGAAGCGTGCCTTGAGAAAAATCGGTGATTTTAACCCAAACATAATCGCCCACTTTGGCCTCTTGGCGGGGGAAAACGACCATTTTATTCTGAGAATTGCGCCCGCAAAGTTCTAAATCTGAACGTTTAGAATCTTTTTCCACCAAAATTTTATGTATTTTACCCACTTCTTGGCGGTTATGTTCCAAAGAAAGTTGATTTTGAAGCTGAATAACCTCCTCCAATCTCCGCTTTTTGGTTTCCATATCCACATCGTCCGCGTATTTGCGCGCTGCCAAAGTGCCAGGGCGTTCTGAATAATAGAACATATACGACATATAGTAGTTGGACAAGCGCATTACCTCCAACGTTTCTTGGTGGTCTTCTTCCGTTTCGGTGCAAAATCCGGTGATAATATCCGCAGAAAGGACACAATCGGGGATAATTCTGTACACAGCTTCCACCCGTTCCATATACCAAGCGCGGTCGTAGGTGCGATTCATCTTTTTGAGTATGCGCGAACTACCCGATTGAGGGGGTAAATGGATATATTTGCAGATGTTTTCGCGGCTGGACATAGCGTACAACACCTTATCGGTCATATCTTTGGGGTGCGAGGTGGTAAAACGAACCCGCAAATCGGGGTGAATATCTGCTACCATCAACAATAAGTCGGCAAAATCTACCTTTTGGTTGGTTTCGGGATTGTCCCATTTGTAAGAATCTACATTTTGTCCCAACAAAGTAACCTCTTTATACCCGTTGGCGAACAATTCGCTACATTCGGCAAGGATAGAAAACGCATCGCGGCTGCGCTCGCGCCCTCTCGTGAAAGGCACCACACAAAATGAGCACATATTATCACAACCGCGCATAATGGTAACAAAGGCAGAAATCCCGTTCCCTCCCAATCGTACAGGGTTGATGTCGGCATAAGTCTCCTCTCTGGATAAAAATACGTTCATTCCCTTGTCCCCATCTTCAGCTGTCGCCACCAAACGGGGCAAATCTCTGTACGCATCAGGGCCTAAAACCATATCCACTATCTTTTCTTGCTCCAAAAATGCCCCTTTTAGCCGCTCTGCCATACAACCCAAAACCCCCACGAGCAAATGCGGGCGGTGGCGTTTGAGCGAGTTGAAGTATTGTAAGCGTTTGCGGACGGTTTCTTCCGCTTTTTCGCGAATAGAGCAGGTATTTATTAAAATTAGGTCAGTTTGGTCTATATCTCTTGTGGGTTCAAACCCAACTTCGGACAGGATAGCGGCTACAATTTCGCTGTCGCTAAAATTCATCTGGCAACCGTAACTTTCTATATAAAATTTTTTCCCGTTTCGGTTGGGGTTGGTGAGCATCTGCTCTTTGAAAAACACATCCCCTTGTAACTCTTCTTTGATAACTTTATCCTCTGTAGCTATATCTTGGTGCTTGTGGTTGTGATTGTGTCCCATATTATTAACAATATAATGATTTGGCAATGATAAAAAATGAATTTCGGGGCAAAGATAGCATATTTTAACCAAAAAACATTCTTACAATCAAAAAAAGGGTAGAAAGTTATCAAAAAAGTTTTACCTTTGCGGCAAAATGGGGATTTATCCCCGAATAAACAGCTTTTAATTATCTTTTTTTATGCTTAATATCAACAACATCTACGTTCAATACGGCGATAGGATAGTTTTGGACAGGGTTTCTTTCGCCATAGGGGAAAAAGACCGCATTGGTTTGGTGGGGGTCAATGGGGCGGGCAAATCTACCCTGATGAAAATTTTGGCGCGTCAATCCCAACCGCAAGAAGGCAATATAGCCTATCCAAGCGAGACGACTATAGGTTTTTTGCACCAAGATATGAACATACCCAAGGGCAAAACCGTAATTGAGGAAACGATGACCGCTTTTGATGAGGTCAAAACTATAGAAACGCGTTTGGCTTATTTGGAAAATCACCTTTCGGAGCGCACAGATTACGAAAGCGACGAATATATGCGCTTGATAGAGGAGTTTTCCGAGCTAAATGACCGCTTCCAGCAGATAGGGGGGCAAACTAACCTTGCCGATACGGAAAAAGTGTTGATGGGCTTAGGGTTTAAAACGGCTGATTTTCAACGGCTTACAGATACATTTAGCGGCGGTTGGCAGATGCGGATTGAGTTGGCTAAAATGTTGTTGAAAAATCCCCATTATTTGTTATTGGACGAACCCACCAACCACTTGGATATAGAATCTATCATCTGGTTGGAGTATTTTTTGCAAAATTATGAGGGTTGTGTGGTGGTAATTTCCCACGATAAAACCTTTTTGGATAATGTAACCCGCCGCACTATAGAGATAGAATTGGGTAGAGTTTATGACTACAAAGCCAACTATAGCCGTTACTTGGAATTGCGCGCTGACCGACAAGAACAGCTGCAAAATGCTTACGACAACCAACAGCGCGATATTGCCCAAAAAGAGCGACTCATTGAGCGTTTCCGCGCCAAAGCGAACAAAGCCAAAATGGCGCAATCGTTGATAAAAGAACTCAATCGGATGGAAAGGGTAGAAATGGAAGACACCAACGATGCAACAATGCGGTTGAGATTTCCGCCCGCGCCCCGCTCAGGAGAAGTCGTGGCAGAAAGTAAGGGCTTGTCCAAAAGTTATGACAAAAATCTAATTTTAGATAATATAGAGTTCCAAATCGTGCGCGGCGACCGCGTGGCTTTTGTGGGCAAAAATGGAGAAGGTAAATCTACTTTGACCAAAATTTTGGTGGATAAACTCCAATACGATGGCGATTTAAACCTAGGGCATAATGTGTTTGTGGGCTATTATGCTCAAAATCAAGCTGATGTGTTGCAACCCAATATCACCGTGTTGCAAACTATAGAACAGGTTGCCCCGTTGGAAACTACAGCCAAATTGCGCACAGTTTTAGGCTCTTTTCTCTTCACCCGCGACGATGTGGATAAGAAAGTTTCCGTACTCTCTGGGGGCGAGCGCGCGCGGTTGGCTTTGGCTTGTATGCTGATGCGCCCTATCAATTTGCTGGTTTTGGACGAGCCCACCAATCACTTGGATATGCGCTCAAAAGAGGTATTGAAACAGGCTTTATTAGAATACGACGGCACTTTGTTGGTGGTTTCCCACGACCGCGACTTCTTGACCGATTTGACCACCACCACTATAGAATTTGCGAACAAAAAGCTAAAAACTTATCTCGGAGATATTAACTATTTCTTGGAAAAACGCGACTTTGGTTCCTTGCGCGAGGTGAGTTTGGGCAAAAATACCACCATCGCCCATCTTCAAGCCAATCCCAACGAACAGCCAAAAAATACAGCGCAACCTATACAAAATAATAACAAACTAGCCATCAACAATGGCCAACCGCTTAATCCAGAGCGGGTAAAAGAGTTGAAAAAAATTGTTCAGAACAGCGAGAAAAAAATCAACCGTTTGGAACAAGAGCTAAAAACTTGCGAGCAAAAATTGGGTGATAATAGCTTGTTCAACAAACCAGAGTATAAAACGTTGGAACAACGCCACCGCGAGCTCAAATCACAGTTGGATGAAGCCGTCCAAGAGTGGGAAAGCGCAGAAATGGAATTGGATAAAGCAAACGGGTAAAAAAAAACCTCTAAATTTTTATATTTAGAGGTTTTTTTCTGTATTTACGCCTTATACAGAATTTAAAAAGTAAGTGTGTAATAAAATGTGTCGCGCGAAGCGCGTAACTACACTATTCCGTTGAGTTTTTATACTGTCTGAACGGCGAAGCCCTCCCGTAGGAAGTGAGCCGGAGCGCAGCGGAGCGAACAAGTTTATAAAAACAAGGCGTTTTTGGTACTTTTTGCGCCTGCAAAAAGTACGAATAAAAAAATTTTTTAGGCGTAAGCCGTTAGAAAAAATTTCAAAACACAAGTTTTTATAACTAATCTCTTTAATAATTTACGCTATTATTGCACACTTACTTTTTCAAATTAGTATTAGGTTAAGTTTTATCCCAAAATTGTGCAAGGTGGTTAAAATTAAGCGTTTTTTTGCAGGATAAAAGCACAAAAAAATGTCTATCCTAGCAGCTATTGCATTTGATTAGCAAAAAACAAGTATATTTGCAGCCAGATTTTATAAATTTATATCCTATTAACACAAGAAAAATATATTTGTATGAAAACGAAAACTATAGTCGTTTTGGGAGCTGGCGAAAGTGGCGTGGGAGCAGCTATATTAGCCCAAAAACAAGGTTTTGACGTATTTGTATCCGACGCTGGCTTAATTCGTCCCGAACACATAAGCCTTTTGCAACAATATAAAATCAACTATGAACAAGAAAAACATAGCGAAAGCAAATTGCTGCAGATAGCCGATTTGGTGATAAAATCTCCAGGCATAGCCACCGAAAATGTATTGGTACAAGCATTTATAAAAAAAGGGATAGCAGTCATAGACGAGATAGAATTAGCCTATAGATACGCAACAAGCAAAAGCAAAATTGTGGCTATCACAGGCAGCAATGGCAAAACAACCAGCACGTTATTGATTTATCATTTATTAAAAACAGCAGGTTATAACGCAGCATTGGTAGGCAATATCGGCTTTTCTTTTGCCAAGTGCGTGGCAGAAAACCCAGCTGATTATTATGTGGTGGAAACCTCCAGCTTTCAATTGGATGCTATAGATAAATTCGCGCCTGACGTGGCTTTATTATTGAATATAAGCCCAGACCATTTGGATAGATATAATTATGAAATGGATAATTATATAGCCGCTAAGTTTAAAATTATCCAGAATAAAAAAGCCAGCGATTATTTTATTTATAACCGCGAAAACGAGTATGTAAAAGCAGGTTTAGCCCGTTTTTATCCCCAAGCTAATCAAAATATGATTGGTTTATCCGAAAGCCATATTCGCAATTTGGGCGAAATACTACAGGTAGAAAACAGCAATTTTGCCATAGCTAAAAGCAATTTGACTTTGGAAGGCAAACACAATTATTTCAATATCAGCGCGGCTGTACAAGCAGTTTTGGCATTGGGGCTGAATGACGAACAAATCCGTCAAGGTTTAGCAACGTTTAAAAATGAAGCCCATCGGTTGGAGTTTGTAGCCAATATCAACGGGGTGGATTATATCAACGACAGCAAAGCCACCAATGTAGATTCGGTTTGGTATGCTTTGGATGCTATGCAAAAGCCTATAGTTTGGATTGTTGGCGGGGTGGACAAAGGGAACGATTACAGCGTTTTATTCCCGTTGGTAAAAGAAAAGGTGAGGGCTATAGTTTGTTTGGGCAAAGACAACAGCAAGATAAAATCCGCTTTTCAAGACATACAACCGCTTATAGAAGAGACCATTTCGGTTGGCGAAGCGATAAAAGTAGCCAGTTTGTATGCTGAAAATGGCGATGTGGTGTTGTTGTCTCCCGCTTGTGCAAGTTTTGATTTGTTTAAAAACTACATAGACAGAGGCAATCAATTCCGCAATTTATTGCTACAAGAACAAAAGACGCTCAAAGAAGGGATAAAAATAACCTTGAATATCCCCTTAGAAATGAACCCAGCCCAACAAAATACAGACACTAATCATTAACCAATAATCACTAAAAAATGAGTTTAGAAGTTATACGCAGCCGTTTTGCAGCCTTATTGCAAGGCGATAAATTTATTTGGTTGATAGCCACTTTGTTGGCATTGGTATCAATATTGGTAGTTTATAGCTCATCGGAAGCATTGGCTATGCGCCAAAATGCAGGCACAGAATCTTTTTTGGTCAAACACGTGGTTATTTTGGTCTCCTCTATGGTGCTTATGTATGTTTGCCACAACATTAATTTCACCCGTTATTCCAAATACTCCAAGTATATGCTAATAGCAGCCATCATTATGCTAGCTTATACCTTGTTGTTTGGAGCCAATATAAACGGGGCGGCGCGGTGGATAAAAATTCCTTTTATAGGCATCACCGTACAAACATCGGATTTTGCCAAAGTGGCGCTGATTATGTACGTGGCTAGAACCTTAGCATTGATGCAAGAAGCGGCAGCAGACCCCAAAAACCCAGCCAAACAAATATCTTTGGGCGAGTTAGTTTTGCCCATTTTGATGGTTTGTGGGCTAATTGCGCCTGTGGATTTATCTACAGCCCTATCTTTATTTTTTACCTGTATGTTATTGATGATAATCGGCTCGGCCAATTTACGCGATATTTTCTCTTTGCTTATGCTTGGGTTGGGATTATTTGCCTGTTTGGTCGCGTTGGAAGATTATATACCAGCGATACGGGTCAAGACTTGGGAAAGCCGCGTAAGTGATTTTTTCACCGCACCAGCAGATTTGACCACGGCAGAAATGGGCGGTCAAGTGATACAAGCTAAAATGGCTATAGCAAAGGGGGGATTATTGGGAGCAGGTCCAGGCAATGGCACCCAAGCCCATTTTTTGCCCCACGCCTATTCAGATTATATTTTTTGTATCATCATAGAAGAATATGGATTTATAGGCGCGGTGGCGGTATTGGCATTATATTTGATGCTGTTGCTTCGCTGTATTCGTTTGGTTACCAAAAGCCCAAAAGCCTTTGGTTCTATGCTAGCTATAGGATTTTGTTTGGCTATTATTGTGCAAGCTTTTATCCATATGTCGGTCAATGTAAGCCTAGTGCCTGTGACCGGTTTGACCTTACCTTTTGTCAGTATGGGGGGCACTTCGTTGATTTTCACCGGGATTATGTTTGGGATTATACTGAGCGTAAGCCGTTATATAGAAACAACCGCTAACCCAGAAGACTTGGCAGCTAAATAGAGTTGGGGCAGCAGCTAAATAAAGTTAGGTCGTCTTGCCCCTTGTCCGCGCTTTCGTATTAAATTTATGTATAAAATTTGTCTTCTATGCGCTATTTATGTTTTTTTTTCATCAGTTTTCTAACCCAAATCTGCCCCTTACAAGCTTGTAGTTATGCTTATCAATACAGCTTATTCCCTATGGGGCTAAGTGGGGATAAATTGATATTGATAGAGGTAGAAATGGAACGATATGTCAACACCCCTGACGCTGGCATCCCCCGCCCGAGATATGAACGCCCAATCGAAATTAGCGTACGCTGGAAAGGCAATCTAAAATTAAGAGCTTGGAATTTGTCCAGCCAAAGGTTGGAAACGGAAATTTTGTCCGAAATAGCCAACCAAATTGATATTGACGACAAAACCTACCACGAAGAACTGCGCCCGTATTTTCAGCAAGGGTATGAAATGGCAGAAAAATTACCCTTTTTCAAACCTAGTACTTTGCCATTGGTGGGCAACTGCCGCTATGATATAAGTTGTACATTCTTAAAAAAAGAAATAGATAGCATAAGCCCCAATCTTTATTTTTTTATCAACAAAGAAGAATATAAAGACAAAAAAATAAAGGTAGAATTTCCCCCCATTTTGCTGCAAAAGTTTGAAAATATGAGCAAACAAAATTTTAGCGATATGGAAACGGTAGCCAATCAATCCCAAGTGGAGTATTTTAAATCGTGGAAAGCGCACAGCGTCCGCATTTATGAAATCAACGGGTTGAAGTTTGCTTTCTATAGTTTCGGTTGGGGACAAAGACGCTTTTACACGGGTACAAAATCTACAGATTGGGAGTTTCCCACCGTTGGCAATATAGGCGAATATGTGGAAGGCAACGATGTATTATTTCACGGGCAGCGGTTTGATATGATACAAATTTTATAAAAGTAGGATTAAAAGTTGTTTTTTAAAAAAAACGCTTAACTTTGCCCCCTCAAAAAAAATTACGGATTTTACAAATAAGCACAAATTGGAAACGCTACTAATCAAACAAGCCAAATCTGCCCTGCTTGAACAATTCAATCAAAAACAGCCCAGCTATCTGCTTTATCATAACTATCAACACAGCATAGAAGTGGCAGAAACCTGCTTATTGATTGCCCAATATGAAAATTTAAGCCCACAAGAGTATGAAAATTTGCTTATTGCTGCTTATTTTCACGACATAGGTTATTTGCAAGGTTATCAACACCACGAAGACAGCAGCAAAATTTTTGCTCAGCAATGGTTAGAAGCCAAACAATTTGACCCAAAAAGCATCAATCAAGTTTTAGCTTGTATAGAAGCTACCCGCTTTGGTAGCCAGCCCCAAAATTTATTAGAACAAATTATAGCGGACGCTGATATTTCTTATGGGATAAAAAAATACAAGTTGCGTTCTCGTCTATTGCGTAGTGAATGGGAAAATCAATTTACTTTAGGCAAAATTTACCCCAAAGGAGAATGGCTCAAACTACAAAAACAATTTTTATCCCATTTGCGTTTTTATACAGATTATGGCCGCCAACATTTTGCCCCTTTGGCCGCCCAGCATTTACTAACAGAAAGTAAAAAACTTGAAGTATGGGAAAAAGAAAAGAAAAAGGAAAAAGAACAAGCTAAAAAAGCCAACAAATTAAGCAATAATATAGCCGCTGACAACGGTAGCATTTATGCGCAAATAGAAACAGGCATCCCAAGCAAGGGCATACAATCTTTTTTTAGGGCTGCTTATCCCAATCTGATAAGTTTGAGCGCAATAGCCGACAATAAAGCCAATTTTATGATAAGTATCAATTCTATAGTTTTGACCTTATTGGTGGCTATTTTTTCGGTTGGGGGTTTATCTTTTGATTATGTAAGCCATTCAGCGTATGTAATGCCTGTTGGGTTATTTGTCGGCACGGCTATTTTATCCCTAATTTTAGCGGTGTTATCTGTGATGCCCAACAATAAATACAAAAAAGGGAATCAGGGATTAAACCGCCCACAGGTAGAAAACATCATCGCCTACACCGAATTTTCCCGATTGCCGCTACAAGAATACGAAACACTCATCCAGCAGGTTTTGGGCAGTAGTGAGTTATTATATGGCAATATGAGCCGCGATTTGTACCAATTGGGTTGTCAGCTACAGTATAAATATAAACTGTTACGTTTTGCCTATCTATCCTTTTTATTTGGGTTTGCTTTTAGCTCGTTGTTACTAATTGTGGTATTTTTTATATAAAAAAATGTTAGAAATGAGAAAAAAAATCTTAATTTCCCTATTTCACTTATCTACTGTTATAGGATTACAAGCCCAAAGCAAGCAGCAATTTTTCCCCTGCGTGGATATGTCCACAGCTTCTTCTTATAAAGCGTTTTCCATTTATTACGCGCTGCCCGAAAACAAGCGGGACGAGCTCAATAACAACGTGCTTTGGTTGCGTACGGAAGCCAATTGCGCGCAAGAAAACGAGCAGCGTAAGATGATGCCCATCGCTTCGTCTAGTATACCGCTGGAAGTTTCGGGCGCATTCCAAGATATAAAAGTATCCTCACAATCCAATCTACAAAGCCAAATTTCAGGCAATGTGCGCCTATCCAACCAAACCATTTACGCCACAGAAACACAGTTTTTTACCAGCCCTTTTTATGAAAATACGGGACTGCAAGGCGAGGCTTTGTTTGAGTGTGTAACAGGAATACGGGTGGATAAAAATGATTTTTTGCGCAGTGCTACCAATTATTTTGAACAAACCATATTTCATATCAAATACCTACAAAATACTTTAGGCTATTCATTTAATATCCACAACAAAAAATATGATTGTGTGCTGTTGAATAACCCTCAAGGTTTGGACAGATACTTTGCCGATGCGGATAGTTTGGCTTGGATAGTAAGCATAAAAGGCGGGCATAGCCTATTGTATGGGCCTAGCTGGGTAAGCCTTAAAGATAATTTAGATTTCAAAAATATGGTTTTAGAGAATGTAGACCGGCTAAAAGGCATAAAAGAATTGAACGGGAGACAAAATCCAAAGCTAAAAAATGAATTATTGGATGTTCCTATCTTTTCTATGAGTTTTGGTGGATATTTTGCTGATGGGCTTTGTGGCAAAGCCGCCAATTTTTTGCCAAGCGAAAGGGAAGCCTTTGAACCCGAAGACCTCAACACAGAAGTTACCGAAGCTGGGCAGGCTGCTATCAGCCGATTATTGGATAAAAAAGTGGGGCGGCGGATTTTGATGGATATGGCTGGGATGAATGTTAAAAGCCGCTTTTGGTATTATAATTTTGTCAAAGATGCGCGTTACCGAAAAGATAGTATTCCCATTTTATACACCAACGCGGGCGTAAGTGGGCTTAAAGATACCGATAATGAGTATGAAAATAATAATGAGGTGGTCAAAAACAATCAAAATACTTATTTAAACCATAGAAAGTATAACCTGTGCCGCCAAGATATTCTAGAACTGGTCAACTCGCAGGGACTTTTTGGCTTGTCTTTAGAAAGGGACAAACTAATGGGTAAAATGTTTCAGACCCGCTATGGGGCAGCTTCAGCCAATTCAGCAGAAAGAAGAAAAATAGCGGTGGAAGCTATAGTCGCGAATATATACACGTTTATAAAAACAGCCCAAACCATAGATGCTTGGGATATGATTTGTATCAGTTCCAACTTCGATATGTACAGCCGCCATTTAGAAATTTACGATTCAGCCGACAAAATGAGCCAATTAGGCAAAGATTTATACCAATTTTTTAGCAATCCTTACGATATAGAGGATGTAGCCAAAAAAAGCGAGATTATTTCCATAATGTATAAAATCCCCGCGCAAGAGTTGGTGGAAAAAATTATGTACAAAAATGCGCTCAACTTTATCAAAAAACATTTCCCCAAAAACCCCAATAAATAGTAGTTTATGTTCACCCAAATAATAGCCTTTGCCAGCCCAGAGTACGATGAACTGCTAGCCTTGCGTTATGAAATTTTAAGACAGCCATTAGGGTTGGAATACCACACGGACGAAATAAGCCGCGAGTATAAAAACATCCATTTTGCTTGTTATGACCATAATTTTAGCTTATTGGGGGGGCTTTTATTCCAAGATAATGGGGATAACTGTTGCCAAATGCGGCAAGTAGCGGTCAAAACCGAAGCTCAAAACAAAGGCGTGGGCAAACTATTGGTGCAAACATTCGAACAATATGCTTTAGCGCAAGGCTTTAAGGCTGTATTTTTGGAAGCGCGCCAAAATGCTATCCCTTTTTATACCCAACTCAACTATCAACCTGAAGGGGATATTTATAATAAAATTGGTATTCCTCACCAAAATATGCACAAGTTGCTTTTGTCTAACCTATCCAATCCGAATGTATAATTTACCCGTAGTAGAAACTATAGCTTGGGAAGAAATTATTGGCTTTTGCCAAGAGGTGGAATTAGCCACGTTATTTTTTGCCGATACTCAAGTGTTGCAAAGCTATGTAATACGCCTTCAAATACAGTTTAATGCTGACGATGAGCCCGTTTTTGTGGGTGCTATCCCCTCGCAATTTTTGCCCGCAGATATGGATTGCCAACAAGGGCGGGTTTTGGTCGTTTTTCAGCACGAAAGCCAACAAAGTTTCTTCGCAGCGCATATTTCGGGCACACTAAAAGCTTGTTATTCGCATCAGGAAACTAAAATTTGCAGGGTAGAAATTAGCCCAAAACAAAGCCAGATTTTTCACCATATCAACCCGAAAATTCAAGCAGATTTAGCTGAACAGGAATTAGCCGATGCTGCCAGAATGCTGCAATTGTTATCGCCTAATTAGCTAAAAGTTAAAAAAAACAGGATAAAAAAAGCCTTTCCCAATTTTGTACGGGAAAGGCTTTTTTGTATAATTTTATCAATAATAGCGTTAGTTTTTTCTAAGGGGTAGAAATCTACCCTCTTCCAATTTATACTCTTTTCCCCCTATGGAGATGGTTTTTCCCTCTGCTACTTTAGCCAAATCCCAAATATCTTCT
The DNA here is from genome assembly GCA_013297745.1 of Chitinophagales bacterium. GTDB lineage: Bacteria > Bacteroidota > Bacteroidia > Chitinophagales > Saprospiraceae > JAAFIM01. Next base: position 57,291 of record JAAFIM010000016.1, read on the forward strand.
TTTATCGTGTGAATAGAACCCCCAGTGGCGCGAGCGAGGTTGATATATTGTATATTGGGTTCTCCCCCCCAACTGTATTCACCCGTTACCCCGCACAAAATAACCCGCACGGGAACTTGCAAAGCTACCAATTTATCCAACAAAATCATATCGCGCACAGGGCTGTTGTTGTCGGCAATCAACACCAATTCTTCCCCTTTTGATTTTTTGGCTGCTGCACCCAATAATGCTTCTATATCGTTTTCGGGGCAAGAACCGCCCCCACCAGCATTATAACTTCTTTTCATAACCCCTGCTATGATTTTTAAATCTTTTACATTGCCAAAACAATGATATAAGCCCCCTGATTTTCCTATAGGTCCATCAGGCTTGTTATCGCCATCATTGAAAAAAGTATATTGGGTTGTATTTTTAGGCACAAGATTCAGCGCGTGCCAAATCATCACCTCGCGAATATACGGCGACATACTCCCAGTAACATCAGTAACTATAATCTGTTTGGGGATTCGTTTGGCTATGCGCTGAAGCGGCGCAAGTACAGCTTTGGATTTATCCACAAATACATTAGGATTTTTAGCCAATTCTCTTTTATACGTATCAGCCAATTTTTGTATAGCTTTGGAGAATAACACGCTGTCACTAGCCAAAGGCATTTCTTCCATCATTCCCACCGAATCCGCTTTCCAACGCGCTGCTAATTCTGCCTCACGCGCGCGGGCTATAGAATCTGCTATGGCTGCTCTGCGGTCGACTTCTTTTGAACCCATCCAACTAAAACTGGTAATCAGCTGGTTGCGGGCTTCCTTGGGCTTGGCGTAGATAGTTTTGTAATTTTCCCAGTATTTAAGACTAATTTTATAATCAGCTGCTGGTACGATAAATGAAGCTACCCCTTTTTTGTCCGTCATTTGTTTATAAACTTTGCTGCTGTCTTTGATATTTTGTAGCGTAACCTCCTCGCCCTCCAACGGTTGTCCTTTGGGGTTGGTATAGTTTAGCTTGAACAACCAATGCGGTTCTGTGTAGGCGGAATAGTCATAAGTTACATAAGGCACTTGGTTAAGTTCTAACACGCTAAGGCTGGTTTTATCCCCAGTTTTTATCGTGTACTTGTCATCAAAAGGCAATTTGACCTTCACAAAACCCTCGTCGTTGGTTTGGGTTTTGACCGTATTGCGCGAACCTACCAAAGTAACCTGCCCTTTATAGGGTTTATCGTCAGGCTGGCGAAGTTTTAGTTTTACAAAAGCGAAGGTGTCTTCTGGGTTATTTTTTAGCTCAAAAGTTGCACCGTTTTCTTGCGCAGAAATTGGGTTATTATAAGCTAATGTTAATAAAAAGAGCGCGAAAATTGAATTTTTCATCGGAAAGTTTTTTTATGTTTTTTTTGAATATATGCTTAACGCTATTTTTAGAATTTGTTACATAAAACTGGTATAATTATAGGTAAAAATACGCTATTGTCATCAATTTGTCAAAAAAATATAATTTTTTCATCTTTTTTATGCAAAGATGTTGCAAATAGGGAAAAAGTTGTATCTTTGCGTCCAAATAATTTATTATTCAAACCTAAATTCAATTTAATCTAAATTTTCTGTTATGCGCAAAGCGTTGGTATTTTCTTTAATCGCCATTATAGCTATCAGCACCCTATACAAAGGGCTGTTGGTGGGTTATTATGTGCTGAATAAAGAGTATATCGCCGCTAATCTTTGCGAAAATAGAGATACTCCAGCCCTTAAATGCGATGGCAAATGCTATCTAAAGAGAAATTTGCGGGTAGAAAATAACCCCACAGAAACCAAAAAGGAAAGAAATCTCAACGATTATCTACAAAATGCTAATAAATCAGTATTTTTATACTGCCAAGCGGTTAGCAAATTCCCAACAACAAATTTTTTCCATTATCAATTTTCCCTTCTCCCTGAAGGGACAGCTTCGGCTTATTTGCAGCTCGCGCTCGCGGGCAAAAGCCAAGGCTATAGCGAGGATATTCTACATCCGCCCGCTATAAATCCCCCTTATTTGGGCGTGTCAGCCCTACAATTTTTTATTTAAGAACAACCTTTAGGTTTTTTCTACTTCAAAATGAAACATTTATTTTGGGGTTGGCTATCTATTGGGTTAATTTTTCCCTACATCGCATTAGCTTGTGATGTATGCGGCAGTGCTTTGTCTGGAAGTTCGTGGGGCGTATTGCCCCCATTCCGCAAAGGTCTACTCAATACAAGGACAAATTACCAACAAATTAGCCAACTCAGCAACAAAACAAGCCAGTATTTTCTCTCTCAAGATTTTTCCGCGCGATTTTATCCCCAACAGCGTTGGCAATTGATGGCCAGCGTTAGCTTTTTGCACGCCCAACAGCGGAGTTATGTGCTTGGGGACGAAAGCAGAACGGGTATGGGCGATTTGCAGCTAATGGGCAGCTATCTTTGGGTAGATAATAGCCGCGACACCAGCGCAAGCCGTTTCAAACATAGCTTTTTGACCAGCGCGGGGCTAAAAATACCCACGGGCAGCTACCGAAAATTGAGTGCGGATGGGCTTATCAACCCTTATTTCCAACTCGGCACAGGCAGTTGGGACTTTCCACTCAACGCAATTTACACCTGCCGAAGCGCAAAGTATGGTTTTAGTACAGAATTTTTCTATAAAATCAACACAGAGAACAAAACCCATTTCCAATTTGGGGATAGAATGGGGCTGGCGCAAAGATTTTTTCTACTGCGCAAACTCTCCCGCTTTTCGCTGATGCCACAAGCAGGTTTTTTGTACGAATATAATTCCACTGACACCCACAGAGGGCAAAAAATGCTCCCTAGTGGCGGGCAAACTTTGCAAGGTTTGGTCAGTTTGGATATGTATCGCAAAAACCTACTGTTTGGATTACAGGCGCAAATACCTCTATATCAGCACAATGCAAGCGGGGAAGTGTTGCGTGGGGCAACGTATAGCTTAAATTTTAGCTATATTTTTTAAACAACCAAATTTTTTATAATGAAGAATAAATTCTTTTCAATTGGTGCTGCCTTTTGTTTATTAGGGTTAGATGTGTCCGCCCAAACAGCTATTTGGAGCAACAAAGCCAACTCCCAAACAAGAGAAGCATACGCTGTAGCTTTTTCCTCTACTGGGGATAAAGTATTGAGCGGTTCTGAATGCCACGATGCCCGCGTCCGCGTATGGAATGGGCAAACGGGTAATTTGGACTGGGATTATCTCGTTTCCAACAACACAATGTGTCTTATGGGGGTTGGATTTAGTGCAGGTGGGGACTATTTCGCTGCGATTGAAGAAACGGGTAGATTGCTAGTATTCAATAATACAGCGCAAGTTCCAACCTTGACCTATAATATCAATATAGGTTCTGGTGGCTCTCAAACCTTGGATTTTTCCGCCGACAACAGCAAAATAGCTATTGATGGCAACGACAACAGCGTAAGGATATTGAATATCAATGATGGTAGCCTTGTGCAAAGTTTATCAGGGCATAATGGTAGTGTTAAAAGCGTAGACTGGTCTATCAACGGCAATTTCTTAGTGTCAGGGAGTACAGATAACACGTTCAAAGTATGGGATGCAAACAACAATTATGCTGTATTGCACACTTCAGCCAATTTAGGGGTGGATATTAACCATATCCGAATAAGTAGCGACAACAGCGTTATCGTTGTGGCGTTGACAAACGGGCAAATACATTGGTATAATGCCAGCACTTTTGCCCTCATAGATAGCTTGACCTGCGCGGAAACGGTTTGGCAAGTAGATATTTCGGATGATATGAACTATATCGCCGCAGCTACTACATCGGGCGTGCGCATATTCTCTACTGCGGATAAAGCCCAATTGGCCAACTTCAACCGCCCAAATGGGGGAAGAGTTTATTCGTTAGACTTTGCTCCTGATAATCGCTTAGTTACGGGAAACTCTAACGGTGATGTTACCGTTTGGGATTTAGCGGGTATGGTTACTTCTGTATCTTCACTTGGAAAAGAGCCGTCTTTACAGATAGAACTCTTCCCCAACCCTACCCAATCGCGGCTTTTTGTTAAGCATCTTGACAACAACAGCAGCTTTTCTATTCTCAACCCACAAGGGCAAACGATAATCTCAGCCGCCTATGACAATTCGGGTATTGATGTGAGCCAACTACCAGCAGGTTTATACTTTATCCAAGCACAAGGGCAAACTAAAATTTTCAACGTCTATTAACAACAAACCTTTTCTTTTAAACACACAAACATCTTTTAAAAATGAACAACAAAATCGTTTTAATCGCGGCAATGGTTGCTGCAAGTTTCGCACAAGTAGGCTGCAACAAAGACAAAATTAACCCCAACGAAAAAGGCAGCCTTGGTTTGCACTTTGATAATCGCGCTGGGAATATGGATTTAACCCTGAATAACGCTCAAGGTTATAATACGCCACTAAACCAACAGATTACAATCAGCACGTTTGATTATTATATCAGCAATATACAACTGACTAATAAAGATGGCGGCGTGGTAACTTTGCCCCAAACTTACCATTTGGTGAAAGAAAGCGATACAGAATCGCAAGAATTTACCCTCAACGACATCCCTGAAGGGGATTATCAATCCATTACCTTTTTGGTGGGCGTAGATAGCGCACGCAGCACTATGCCTATAGCTGACCGCACAGGGGTATTAGACCCAGCAGGCGCAGGCGCGGGTATGTACTGGAGTTGGAACTCTGGGTATATTTTCGTAAAATTGGAGGGAACTTCCCCTCAAGCACCTTTGGATAGCGCAACCAACACCCGCCCGTTGTATTATCACGTGGGAGGTTTTGGCGGATACAGTTCTACAACCATCAATAATTTGCGTACTATCACCCTTCCTTTCGGTAGCAACGGGGATGTAGAAGTGCGAAAAGACGGCGAAGTGAGCAAATTGCATATCAATGTAGATGCGCTAAAAGTGATTTCAGGAACTACCAACGTGGATTTTTCTACCAATCCTGTAGCGCATTTTGGCACATTCTCGGGTAACTTGGCTAACAATTATACCCAAATGTTCGTTCTAGACCATATCCATTAGTAAGTTTAGTGGTTAGTTATTAGCTGTTGGTTGTTGTGCAACGAAAATTATTTAATAATTCTAATTGTGCTGACTATGAAATTTAATTTTGCAACCTTTTTTTTTCAAAAATAACCAGCGACTAATAACTAACCACTAATAACTAACCACTATATTTATGTATAAAATAAGCATTTTTTCGATTATCGTTAGCATATTGGAGTTAGTAGCTTGTGGGAAAGATAAGCCCAAACCTGTAGAATGGACTGGGTTTGAACGCCCTGCGCATTTTCCCAACCCTGTGTATGATTTTAGTAGCAATGTGGTTACAGAAGCTGGCTTTGCTTTGGGTAAAAAACTGTTTTATGACGGCAAATTATCCCGCGATGGCTCTATCTCTTGCGGCAGTTGCCATATTCAGTATTCGGCTTTTACCCACCACGGACACGCAGTAAGCCACGGGATAGACGAACAATTGGGGAGTAGAAACGCCCCTCCTATTCAAAACACAGCTTGGCAGGCTAATTTCTTCTGGGACGGCGGTGTGCAGCATTTGGATATGTTGTCTATAGCCCCTATAGAAAATCCTGTAGAAATGGATGAAACGGTAGCAAATGTATTGCAAAAGTTACGCGCAGATAGCGAATATCCTGCTCTGTTTGAAAAAGCCTTTGGTACAACAGAAATCAACACAGCGCGAACTATGCAAGCCCTTTCCCAATTTATGAATATGCTGGTATCGGCGAATACCCGTTACGATAAGTTTGTACAAGGGGATAATTCAGCCCTCAACGCTCAAGAACAGGCGGGATTGGCGGCTTTTAGGATAAAATGTGAAAGTTGTCATCGCGAACCTTTATTTATAGACAATGAGTTTCACTACAATGGCTTATTCCGCACCAACGATTTGGGGCATTTTGGGATAACGCTCAACCCCTTAGATAGTTTTACGTTCAAAACGCCCAGTTTGCGCAATTTGGATAAAACTGCTCCCTATATGCACGATGGTAGATTTACCAACTTGGATATGGTTTTAGACCACTACCAATCGGGGATTTATCCCCACGCGAATTTGGATAGCCGTTTGACTAATGGTTTTAGTATTTCTAACCAAGAAAAGGCGGATATTAAGGCGTTTTTGTTAACTTTAACCGATGAGGAGTTTATTAGAAACCCGCTTTTTTCTGAATAGTGCAAATTATCAAATAAAAAAAACCGCCTACTTGTGATGAGTAAGCGGTTTTTTTATTGGGATTATTGTTGGGATTAAGCTTTTTTGAAATTAACGATGACTTTTTCTATGATGTCGCAACATTCATTCAATTGGTCTTCGTTCATCACCAGCGGGGGCGCAAAGCGGATGATATTCCCGTGAGTGGGTTTGGCTAATAAGCCATTTTTAGCAAATTCTACACAAATATCCCAAGCTGTAGAACTATCGGGGCTATCGTTAATCACTATAGCGTTTAACAAACCACGTCCTCTTACCGTTTTGACCAAAGTGCAAACATCGGAGAGGTTTTGCATCCGTTGGCGGAAAATTTTACCCAAGCGGCGGGCATTTTGTGCTAATTTTTCATCTTTCACCACCTCCAAAGCAGCCATCGCAACGGCTGAAGCGAGTGGGTTGCCGCCATAAGTGCTGCCGTGTTGGCCTGGTTGGATAACGTTCATAACTGCATCATCGCAAAGTACGGCGGAAACGGGATAAACACCACCAGAAAGCGCTTTACCCAAAATTAGCACATCGGGGCGGGCGTAGGTAGCGGCTTGTCTTTCGCATTGGCCTTTGCAGGTACAATTGCCACAAACAGCCAACAAACTACCCGTGCGGGCGATACCCGTTTGGATTTCGTCAGCCATAAACAGCACATTTTTGGATTTGCAGAGGGCTGCTACTTTTGGCAAATAATCGTCGGCTGGGGTGATAATTCCCGCTTCGCCTTGTATGGGTTCAACCAAGAAACCCACCACATTTTTATTTTCTAGAGCTTTTTCTAAAGCGGGAAAATTATTGTAAGGGATAGAAACGAAACCTGGAGTATAAGGACCAAAGTTATTTTTGGCGTCTGGGTCGGAAGAGAAAGAAATGATGGTGGTTGTACGCCCGTGAAAGTTTTGGGAACAAACCACGATTATACTTTGAGCAGCAGGAACCCCTTTGCGCTCTGCACCCCATTTGCGGCAAATTTTTAGCGCTGTTTCAACCGCTTCTGCGCCTGTATTCATAGGCAATACTTTTTCAAAACCGAATAAGTTGGTGATGTATTTTTCGTATTGTCCGAGTTTATCGTTGTAAAAAGCGCGCGAAGTGAGGGTTAGTTGAGAGGCTTGATAATTTAACGCACCGATAATTTTGGGGTGGCAATGGCCTTGATTTACGGCTGAATAAGCGGAAAGGAAATCGTAATAACGCTTGCCTTCAACGTCCCAAAGATAAACGCCCTCTCCTTTTTGCAAAACTACAGGGATTGGATGATAGTTGTGCGCTCCGTATTTGTTTTCTAATTCTATAAAATCGCGTGAATTTATTCTGCGTGCTAATGGCATAATGGTAGATATTTTGATTAAAAAAAAGCAGCTATTAAACTAATAAGGATAAAATAGTTGCAATAATAAAAATAAAATGATGGTTTGTATAGCAAGCGTGGCTACACAAGGGCTAAAGTTCCGCACAAAGCGGCAGAGGGTTGGAAAACGGCTGCTGAACGTTTTTAAGATGAAACGCTTAATAAAATGTAGTGCATCACAACGGGCGTTGCATAGCCTACAGGGCAGCTTACAGAGGACGGGATGGTGGGACTTTGCTAGGCATAGCATCTCTAAGCCAGCGTGTGAGCGAGATACGCACGCGGACAAGAATTAGAGAAGTTTGTTTGGTTAGAACAGCGCACATAGCAAAGAGTGAATTTTGGTTTGTAAATTGAAGAGAAGCATCATCATAACGCTTCCTCGCTTTGACGGCACAAAGATACGATGGGTTTTTGGAACGGCCAAATTTTTTATACTTTTTTATGCTTTTTTTAATAAATTTAATATTGGCGTAACATAAGAGTTAGTTGTTAGTGATTAGTTGTTAACTTTCAAAACAGAATATCTAGTTTTACTTTTAGCTAACGTTTTTTATTGCACTAACAACTAACAACTAACAACTAATAACTTATCATTAACAATTATATTGATAAACTACTGATAAGGGTATACTCTAATGATTGAGTGCCGTAAGCCGATTTGATATAATGTTTGACGCGTTGGGCACGGTCAGACAATTCTGCGTAAATTTTAGCGCGGTTTTTATTCGTATAAATAAAACGTTGATAATTAAGGGTTACATTATCACTTAGGCTTATAGTTTGGTTGTAAACGGCTTGCAATTGGGGTATTTCAATGGCAGAATTGCTGGGGGTATAATTGTTGAATGTGGTAAGGGTAGCAATAATATCAGCAAATAATTTGGATTGAGAGCCATAAGACTTTTGAGATTGGGACAGTTTGAGCTCGGTAACTTTATCGGCTGCTACGGTGTGCAACAAACGCCCTTCGCGTATTTTAGCAACAAGGGTATTGATTTGTTTAAATTCAAGACTATTTTTGCCGTATTGGGAAAAAATATGCCCGCGAATAGGTGCTAACAATTTAGAAATGCTATTAGGGGCTGTTTTGTGCAAAGCAGCGCGAGCGGTAGTAGCTGTACTATAGTTTTGTTTCAAAGTGGTTTCTTCAGTGTTCAAAGTGTTGATGTCCTGCAATAATGTGGTCAGTTCAGCTATACTTTCTTCTGGTCGGGGCGGGTTGTAATTGGGATAAGTTTGCACAAAGTTAAGCATTTGTTGTGCGTTACGGAGACGTGAGCCGTAAGTAAATTCAATTTTTGAGGGCATAATTTTAATGATTAATTGTTAATTGTTAATTGTTAATTGTTAATGGGGAGTAATTGCTGTAATAAGGCAAAATGCATGCCAAAAAGTTCCTGTATGGTATTTTTTTTGGTTAAAAATATGTTAATTGGTATAAAAGTAATAAAAAAAAGGCTTATTTTTTACTCCAATAGTGTTTTTTTTGAATACTAATAGCGTGAGTGTGAAATTGGATAGCGTGAGTGTGAAATTGGATAGCGTGAGTGTGAAATTGAATAGCGCGAGTGTGAAATTGAATAGCGTGAGTGTGAAATTGAATAGCGCGAGTGTGAAATTGAATAGCGTGAGTGTGAAATTGAATAGCGTGAGTGTGAAATTGAATAGCGCGAGTGTGAAATTGAATAGCGTGAGTGTGAAATTGAATAGCGTGAGTGTGAAATTGGATTGTCAGAATAATTGTCAGAATCAGGATTTACAAGATTAGAGGATACGCAAGATTATAAGATAAGAGATGTTTAGTAGAATTTTTTTACATTTTCAATTAAGAAAAATAACTGTTTACGTTTTTTAAGCAACAGACTAAAGTCTGTTGTAATCGTTTTTTTGTCCTTCAACGGGTTAAAACCCGTTGGTATTGATTAATAACTGACCTTTCGCAGTTAAAAAATTTGGTGGATTGAAAAAAATAACAGTGTGCGCTCAATAGCGTGGGGTTTTACACCCCACGCACAAAAATGGTAAAAAATGTTATATTTTCTATTTTTT
>JAAFIM010000017.1 GCA_013297745.1 Chitinophagales bacterium
AATTATTTACCCAAAAAACGTAAAAAAATGAAATCAATTTTATTGTTTATTTTTAGCCTTTTAGCAAGCGCCCTAATCGCCCAACCGACTACGCTGGATATGAAACAGCGATATTATATGAAAGGGAAAGCAAATAAAAAACAATTAACAGGTTCTGCGAGTATTTATAGCGCTACAGCTGACGAAGAGGGAAATTATTATTACTCTGGTGCAGCCATTGTTGATAAGCAGAATACAAGGAAAGGCATTATTGGTAAGATTGACGCAGAAACAGCAATTGATAAAAGCTATAATTATGATGCTTACACAATGTATGAATGTCTGCCAGTAGGGGAAAATTTATTTATAACTTCCCACAAGTTCACAGGAAAAACTTCGAAAAATAAGAAAATGGATGGTGGGGATATTGCCACTGTAAATGGTGGTCACAGACTGCTTTATAATGAAAATACAGAGAATATTATTGTATTTGGTGCTAGCACTAAAGAAGAATTTATTAGGCCAACTATGGGAGCATTTAATGCCAATAGTATGCAAGGAGAATTTTATATCTCCCAAAGTAAATATCAAATAGCTTCTTTTGCAGATGGAGAAAAATTGAAAAATGATTTTGCTGCACTAAATAATAACATAGCCATTTTTGTCTATTTAACTCAGCCGGCTTATAACAAAGAGAGTGAAGCTTCATTTGGTTTATTGGGCTTTTATGATGACGTTGGTAAAGAATCGGGGGTAGACAAAATTGATGTCCAAAAACATTTGAAAGAATTTGTAGCTGATTTTAAACCTTTTACTCATCACGAAAATAAAGCCTATGAAAAAATTTACAACCCTCAGTACGCTTTGTCGGGAGTACATGCCAAAGAAGATGGTACATTTTTAATAACCGCCTCCTTCATTCATTGGACAAAAACAGCAACAGGTAAAGTGGGCTATCAAAAAGGGATTTTGGGAGTGGAATATGATTTTACCAAATCTAATTCAATCATAGATACTTGGGTGGTGTTTCCTTGGGAGGTCAGAGAAGCAACAAGTTTGCAGGAAAAATTAGAAATTAATCCCTATTATACATACTATGTCGGCGGAAATGATATAGCAGTATTTGACCAAGAAACAGGGCATTTATTTGCAATCAATTCAGATTTGGATGCTTGTAAAAAATCAGATGAATTGGGAACGTGCCAATCAAAATCTAAAGAACTTCAAAAATGGTTAATAAATAATCGATTAATTGCTCAAATCGAAAGCGGCGGGGAATTTGGAGGATTTGTTAATTCTGCTTACCCACCACAAAACGGCGAAAGAAAGCCTATCCACTTAATTCAATTCAATTCTGCAGGTTCAGAGATGAGAATTATAAAATGGAATAACTAATTTTATCATTTTATCCCCCTAATCTATATTAATATGCCAGAAAAAGATAGCAAAGTCGCCCAACCTATGGAAAATCAAACAACGGCAGAGGCAATTAATAATACTAAAGTTGAACTTCCCAAAGCCAACGAGCTGACGCAGTTTGAAAAAAGCGTAGCCGAAATAGAACGCTTATTGGAGATAGGCGATGTAAAGCTGCCCAAAGTAGCTGGGGCTCGGCAACAACAACAAACCAATAATAGCAATAGTCAATCTAGCCAAACTCCAGCCCCGCAAGGTGTGGATTTAGCAGCCGATTTAGCCAAAGACACAGCCAAAATATCTAAACAACACTTGTCTCTACAAAAATGGGCAAGTGTTTTTTTTTGCTAAAAAAGTAGATTTTTTTAGAAAAAAGTTTGTGGTATCAAAAAAAATACTATCTTTGCGAAATTATTTACCCAAAAAACGTAAAAAAATGAAATCAATTTTATTGTTTATTTTTAGCCTTTTAGCAAGCGCCCTAATCGCCCAACCGACTACGCTGGATATGAAACAGCGATATTATATGAAAGGGGAGAAAAATATAATACAACTCAAAGGAGGTTGCAATCCCTTAATGGCAACTAAAGACGAAGAAGGGAATTATTTTTATGTGGGGTCTGCGATTTTTGACGGGCAAGTGAACGGGCTAATAGGCACTTACATAAATGGGGAGGATATATCATATAAAAGAGATGATGTTTCTAAAATTTATGATTGTTTTGCCCAAGATGGATATTACTACTACGCTGGGAATAGTGTGGTTTCGCAAATAAGTATCACAGATAACAAAGTACAAAAAAACAAAAGCAATAAAGACGGAATTGGTTACCAAAGACTAGTACCTTGTGGTGATGAAGTATTGGTATCTGGTGTGGATAAAATGAAGTCTCCCATGACACCAGCATATCATCGCTTAAGTCTTGAAGGATTTAATGGGGATCCATATACCATGCCCGAAATGAAAAATGGCTACTTCCCTGATAATGATGGTTACAAACTTAAAAATGATATGATTGCTGCAAACGATAAATTAGCTCTTTGGGCTTATATTACAAAAAACGATTATAGTGACTATTCAACTGCTGCTTTGGGACTCTTTGCAATACTTTCGCAAGACGGAGGAGGAGGAGATAGAATAGATGTAAAAGCAGCAGTTGATAGGTATGTATCAAATTTCAAGCCCTATACTCGTTATGAAAACATAGTATATGAGGAATTTTATAAAGTACAATGGGCTTTGTCAGGGATACACCCCAAAGAAGATGGTACCTTTCTAATAACAGTTTCCTTCATTCATTGGACTACAACAGCCTCAGGTAAAGCTGGGTATCAAAAAGGTATATTGGGGGTAGAATATGACCCTAATGGTGGTAGCGCGCTAGACAATACTTGGGTTGTATTTCCTTGGGAGGTGAGAGAAGCAACAAGTATGCAGGAAAAATTAGAAATTAATCCTTATTATACCCACTATGTCGGTGAAAATGACATCGCAGTATTCGACCAAGAGACAGGTAATTTGTTTGCAATTAATTCAGACTTAGATGCTTGCAAAAGTTCAGATGAATTAGGAACTTGTGGCAAAAAAACTAAAGAACTACAAAAATGGCTAGTAAATGAGCGCTTTATTCGTACTTTAGATTTAGATGGAGGTTATTTTCTGAATTTTGTAGGTTCAAACACAGCACACGAAAGTGGCAAAAAGAAAAGCATACACTTGATATGCAGCCAAAAACGCGGTTCACAATTACAAACTGTGGATTTAGACTTTAAATAATTCTCTAACATTTTAACTTGAAGTGTAACTATGGCAATTGGAGGGGAAAAACAATCAAAACTAAATATTAGTGAGGCTAAAAACAATGAGCAAGCCTTAAACAAAGAAGATGAAGCCCCCAAAGCCAACGAGCTGACGCAGTTTGAAAAAAGCGTAGCCGAAATAAAACGCTTATTGGAGGCAAAAGAAACTAAACTAGCTCCTATAAAAAAAGGAACTGACACTGCTAGCCAAAGTCAGCAAAGTAGTTTATCTGACGAGCTAAAAAACCCAGCCGATAACCCAGCCAAGGACTCTAAGTCAGCTATGAAAGAGCGGGCAACAAATTTGGGCAAAGAGTCTGGTATGATGTCAAGTGCAGGTAATCAAGAAGAAAAAACCCAAGAGACTAAACCAACTGAACCAACTACTGCTAAAGACATGACAGCAGACCAAGCCAAAGCTTTCTACCCTCAAGAGTATGAAAGTGGTGCAACTATGGGTTTTAATCAGGGACACGTGGAAAAACTACAAGCAGATGTCATAGCTGAACAAGACGCTCAAAAGAAAAAAGATGAGGCTATGCGTAGCGGAGTAGGTGATGATGGAGCAGCTTATAAAGCAGGAGAGGCGGATGCTAAATTAGCTGCACTTGGACACCATTATCCCACAGACTCCAAATATGCGAGTAGCTCAGCTTACACTAGGGGCTTTAATGAACAATATACCAAATCATTAGAAACAGCTGTCGACGCCGAAAAAAAAGAACTTGAAACAAATCCAGACTTTCTAAAAGGTCAAGAAGTCGGCAAAAAAGAAGCACAAGCTAAATTAGCACTAGCGACAGAAGAAGCAAAAGAATCAAAAGACCAAGATGCAACCAAAATAGCAGCGGCTAACAAAGCCCTTGCTGAAGTAGCAATAACGCAACAAGAATATCAAGGCGAGGGTAAAAGTGCAGACAGTAAAGAAAAATTTAATCTTGGTTCTACCAAAGGTTTCAATGATGCTTATGCTAATACATTGATAACCAATGTAAAAAATGAAGAAGAGCAGGCTAAAAAAGACTTAGATAATAGCAAATATTATAAGTCAGGCAAAGCAGCAGGCAAAAAATCCGCTGAAGCAACACTCAGTAATATCGACTCCATCCAATCTCAAAATAAAATAGAAGCCGATAAAGCTAAAAAAGAAGGTGGCGAGAAAGGTGATAATGAATTCACGCGTGGCTTTAATGATGCTTACGTAGACCAACAAGTCAAAAATGTTGAAAAAAATGATTTTACCAAAAAACCGAGTTTTCAGCGAGGCAAAGCTGTTGGTTCTATTGTTGGTGCTTTAAATGGCAAATATGCTAACGACACCGCTGTAGTAAAAGGCAAAATAACCATTGAAACTGCTGTTGATAACCATATTGCTAATCATCTTAAAGAACTTAAGACTGACCAAAAAGTGACTAATGTTGAGGAATTAAAAAAATATATTTTAGCAAAAAGTATAAAAGTTGCAATTCCTACTTCATACGGCATCATGAAACAACTAGAAGAAGCAGATACAGAGGAGGCAAAAAAGAAAATAATGGAAGCAAACAAGTTGGATGCGTCCAAAATCGCTGAATATGAAAAAGAAAAACAACGTTATGAAGCCAGTTTGGAATTGGATAATGATAACAAACCGCTTTCACCAACTGAAATCGAACGCCGCTTTGACTTAGGCTACACCAATGGTTATAACGAAGGTTATGCTGGAGGGCTTGAGAAAGCAGTCAAAGAAGAAAGTGATAAATTTAATGAAGACCCTGAGTATAAAGCTGGTTTAAAAGAAGGCCAAAAAGTAGGGGAAAAGTGGATTAATTTTATTACAGAGCCCCATGATGAGGCTGAAAGTGCTGCGTTTTCTACCCAACTCAATGCTATACACGATAAAGCTAAAGCCAAAGGTGAAAAATTCAATATGGGTTACACTTATGGTTTTAATACAGCAACTCCCAAAGATGCAGCCACTGCTAGTAAAGATAAAGCTTTGGATAATGCCAAGATAGACGACAAATCTGATTTAGCTAAAGAATATCAAACACTTTGCAAAAAGTATGGAGATAATCCTGAAATAGCCAAAAAAATGGAGCAGACTTTTGATAAGTATTTCAGTGAGGCTTATGACAAAGCCCATAAAAATTATACTGAACCATACAAAAACAAAAGGGACAAAGAACAAGAATATCAAAACCGATTAACAAAAGCTGAATTGGAAACTGAGCTCAATAATAGCAGCAAAACTGCTGAGCAGGAGATTGATAAAGACCAGGATTTTACTAAAGCCATTGCTACAATTAAAGGTATCACCAAAGAAGCTCAGCTACAATTTGAATCTGCTAGCCAAGAAGATAAAAATAAATCTTTGTCAGGGCTTAATGAAACTCAAAAAGCTGAAATTCAAAAAATTGAAACCCAAAAAGCAGATTTAAAAAAGGTGATACAAATCTCCCTAAAATACGGGCTTAAAAAAGGTTGCAACGATGGTATATCTTATGCGCAAGGGGTGGAAGTGGGTATTAACATATCCAAAATACAAGGCGAAAAATTAGCCAAAAAAGGAAACACTGCGAAGGTAGATGAAATACTTGTAGACCAAAAACTGGATAATTTTCTTGCATCCGAAGGCAATGAAGTAATGTTTAAAGAGGGAATTAAATTTGCTGAAGAAGAATATGGTAGCGAATTTAGAGTTCGAGCACTTGCCAAAGCCAAAGGTGTGACGGATATGGAATACTTCAAATTGCCACCACGTATCCGCACCAAATCAGGCACAGCAGGCGAGGAAAAGTCTAAATCGCGTTGGTGGTTGGTTTATTATATCCAAAATAGCTTGGCTGTGCCTGATGAGATACAGAAATTAAATGCTACATCTGATACTAATACTACAGAAACGCTTCCAAACGAAACAACGGCTGCTTCGTCCGAACAATTTACTTTGTTGCGTACAGCAGCCAAAGACTTGCCTGAAAAACGTATGGCTAACGCGACAGCGTTGACAAATACCACTAAAGCACTAATTGATAATTTTGCTAATATCAAAAAACAGGACAAGGAAGATTATTTTAAAGGTGCTATACTCGAAAGTCTAAAGCAATTTGATGAAGTTCCAAGCCCTGAACTTAGTTTGTCAAAAAAACTTAACGAACAAACAGCTAGTTTTTTAGCAGTTAAATCGCATAGTCAACCTACACCAGCAGAAAAACAACTTATCGATAAGTTTAAAAGTGATTCCAATCAATTGCTTGAGCTGACACAAAAATCAAATGCTGAGAGACCGAAGGTTTTTTTGACTCCCATCAGTGTTTTTTTGGCTAATTATGATAAACCAGGTATAAAACCTTCTGACAAAACAAATGCAGCAAAATTACTGGCTGATAATATTACCAAGTTTTGCGATAGTTTTGAAGTGGATACTTATGATACAAAAAGTTTTGCTGAATTGCAAGAAACCATAAAACAGTTAAATACTACTACTTTCAATGGGGCTGATGTCTACAACTCGCTTGAAGAAGGGGCAAATCAATTTGATATAGCTTATGGTAAAACTTACGAGGAAATACTACAGGGTATAGACAAAAATAAAGGTCTAACTCAAGCTAATGGTGTTGGTAATAAAATAGCCAAAGAGCAAGGTGAACAAGTGGGGTATCTGCAAGCTTATTTTACTGAATTAATTAACTTGTCTGCTGATGCTACCGTGGTAGATAAAAATAGACCAAATGAGAAAAACAAAGGTGCCATTATGGTGCGGGCTATGATACAAGAGTACTTGGATAAAACTACAGCGGAGATAAAAGTGACTGACGATAAAGGGGTTCCCTTCGCAACACTAAATAGTTTACCTAGTGCTATTAAAGTTGGGCCTACTCAACTGATTCCCAATGAAACTGAGAAAGAAAAAGTTGAAAGCCCCTCAAAAATTTATTATGATGCGCTTACAACAAAATCTGCTGAAGCCAAAACAGATGCTTTGGTTTCTTTTACTTACTCTAAACGAATGTTTACTATGCCTTTGGAGGGAGCTGCTCCTATTATGACTGAAACAGAAGACGGAGAGATGGTAGAAAACGAAGTAAAACCAGTCGTCTTTGTTGATAATGCTCAATTTTTGCCCGCCAAAACAGCGGAGGGGGAAGTTAAAATTCAAGAATTGATAGAAGCAAAAGGCAAGGAAGCGCAAGGCATAAGAAGTTTTTTCCTCGAACTTAATAAGAATAATAAAACCCTAGCTGATATATTGAAAAATACAGCATTTTTTAAAGCATTACAAGAAATGCAGAGTACTCTAGAAAAAAGTGATGGTTTTAAAACTCTCAAAGACAAAGGAGGTATTATAGACCAAGCAGCTTTTAACACTTTTACCAAAAATAGGGTCAATATAGGCAAGGACGCAGCCTTTAAAACCCAGTCTAATAAATGGGACTTGAAAATGAAAGGCAATTTTGATTCAAAAGAAAATGATTTGCTATTTAAAGGTCAAGATGTATTTTTTGATATGTCTTCTGATAAATTTGAAAACACTCGCTACAATTATCTAAGTGCTTCTTCTGCACCTCAAATTTTGTTTGCTAATACCCCTGATACAACTAAGGGGCTTAATTTTCAAATTTTTGGACCTGACAAAAAATTCTCTGTTTCTAGTGGAGCTATTCAGCTTAATTATGAAAAAGTCGAACAATCTTCCATTAAACGCTTGACGCTTTCAATACCAAATCTTGAGGCAAATCTTGGGCAAAAACTGTCTATAAATACGACAGATGTAGCCAAAAAAGGCAAACTTACTGAAGCTTTGGCAGAAGCTGCCAAAAAAACATATACCAAAGAGTTTAAGTTAGGTACTTCTTTAAATACCTTATTTAATCCAATAGATAATGTGCTTGTCGCAAAATTTAATACAACGGATAAGACGCTGTAAGACGTTTTTTTTAAATCCTAAGTTTCACCTAGTACAGTCTCTTCATTATTGGACAATCATCAAACCTACAATGCAGCAAAAGAAAATAAAACAAATTTTTGTGAGTGTCCCGCCAAAACCTTTAAATGACCAAGCTGTTTGCGTAAGCAAGCAGCTTTTTTTATTTTTTGTCAAAAAAAATATCAAAAATATACTTACTATCAAAATATACCTTATCTTTGCCGATGCAAACCAATTAAATATAAAAACTATTTGACCTCACCCTCAAAACTAAAATGAAAGTTATGCGCATAACTCACTGTTGGAAAAATATGCTAACCAACTTATTCTGCTCTAGTTTTATGCTATTTTTGATGCCTACCATTGGGTTTGCACAACAAGCAAAAACTACCCTTACTTGTGAAAATGATTTGGATGATGCCAAAAATGCCTATTATAATGGGGATTTGAAAGCCGTAGCTGATAACATAGAAAGTAGTTGCTTATCTGCTGGTTTGTACAGCCGCCCCAAAATGGTAGAGGGCTATCGTTTATTATCAGAAAGTTATTTGTTCCGAAACGAAAATCGCCGCGCACAAGAGTCGTTTGAAAAACTATTGCGCTATAATCCCTTGTTTGAAGTGGATTCTACTGACCCCAACGCTTCTTATGACTTAATTCACCTCTCTCGTACGTACCGCCGCAGTCCTTTGATTTCTATTTACGCTAGTGCAGGACTTAATTATTCGCGGGTGAATGTATTGCAAAATTATACATCTTTTAATGCGGTGACTTCCAAAAGTTTTTATAACCAAATTACCGTAGGTTGGAATGCTAATCTAGGTTTTGAAGTGCCTGTTTATAAAAACTATGATTTTATGATGGAGGCTAATTTCTCCAGTCGGAGCTATGCGCGCACGGATAGTCTCTATGTGACAGCAGGCAATAACAACGCAGCTGAAGTATCTTCAGCCTTTGCTTTTGGCTCTTTGCAGTTTAGAGAAGTGCAGTATTGGTTAGATGTGCCTGTTATGGCGCGTTATAATTATCAATGGCGCAAAAAAATTATCCCTTATGCGTACGCAGGGGTTGCTCCCAATTTCTTGCTTCGTTCTTCTTTGCGTGGGATTACTCGCCGCAACGTAAATGACGGACGCGGTGGTGGGCAAGTAGCTGGTAGTGAAAAAGAAATTATTATAATCACCCGCTATACCAAGATAGACGAAGAAACTAATGAAAAAGACCTTTATGCAAGCACAGAAAGCAGTTTGCGGAGTATGTTTAATGTTAGTTTGTTGGCTGGGGTAGGTTGCAAATTTCGGGTAGAACGCAATTTTATGTTCTTTGATATTCGTTATAATCGCTTCTTACTCAATGCAGTGGATATCAATAATCGTTATTCTCAAAAAGAACTTTTATACAAATATGCTTTTGTAGATAATGATTTTAGATTGGATAACATTAGCATTTCTTTTGGATTTATGCGCTCTTTTTATCAACCGCGCAAAACTCGCGAATACGACCCCGTTTTAGCTGCCAAAGCTTTTGATAAAGCCCAAAAGAAAAAAGAGAAAGAAGCTGCTCGTAATGGGGAGATTATTCGGGGTACAAACACTGAAGAAACCCAACGCAGCGTCAAAGAAGATGCAGAAGAAGCTAAACGCAAAGAAAAACAGCGCAAAAACTTTATAGATGATGTACGCGCTGGACGTAGAACTGTAAATTCAATCAATGATTAAATTCCCTCACCATATATTATGAAAATAGCAAAAAACTTAGGCATTTGGGCTACCGCTTTCGCTGTATTTTTGGGCAGCTGTGACAAATTCAACCAAAATATAGCGCCAGCTAATCAAAAAGAAACATTTGTCAAATACTATGGACACGTTTATTCGCAAGCAGCAGCCGATATAGAAACAGTGGCTAAAGATGGGGGTTATGTCTTATTTGGTTCTACCACTTCATTTGTTGCCCCTACCGAAAGAGGTACTTATAATAATTTCTTTTTGGTGAAAACTGATACTCTCGGCAATGAGGTTTGGTCTCGCTCTTTTGGCAAAGGAAATTCAGGAGATACCATTTATGACAATACAGCCCAAAAATTAATAGCTTTGCCTGAAGATGAGGGCTATATTTTAGCTGGCAATTGCCAAAGAATAGAATTGATAGGCGGACAACGCATACGCAAACAAAAACGTATTTTGTTGATACAATTGGATAAAGATGGGGTAGAAGTAGACCGTTCTATACAACCCTTTGATTTTAACGTGGATTCGGATAAAGACTGGGAAATACGCGATATTAAAATTATCCCCAATAGCCAAGGACAATTGGCCATCACAGGCACCACCACCAAAGTCAATACCAATAAGCCTGAGTACAATCCCACAACGGACTTATCTGATGTGTTCGTGGCGCGCCTTTTGGATATTAATACCATTTTTTGGCAGTTTGCTTATGGATTTGGAGGCAATGATATGGGCGTGTTTGTGGCAGCTCGCAATAGTTCTATCATAGTGGCAGGCCGAACAGAAACTAGAATTGGGGGAGCAACGGCAACTAATGATTATCACGTGATACAATTTAATCCAACCTCTGGGGGTATTCTCAATCAAAGAGCGTTTGCGGATAGCCGCAATAATATATTTGCTAATGACGCTGTGTATGATAGTATTAATGAGAAATTGACTATACTAGGCAATGAGCGAACCAGTTCAGGGACTGAAGGTCAGCTTACTATTATGCAGTTTAATGTGCCAGATGATAGAAACGCAACGATTACTTCTACTCGTACTATCAAAACTAATGGTTCTACTCAAAATGCAGGCTCAGGTTCTCAGGCAGGAAATATCACCTTATTGCCTAACAATCAAGGCTATATAATGACGGCTACTTCGATAAAAACAACAGGCATCAATACAGATGTTCAGTTGCTAAAATTTAATGCTAATTTAGAGCTGGAGTGGGATTGGTTGTTTGGTACAGGCGGAACTATAGACCAGGCTTCTGCTGTAGTGCCTTTGTTCAAACCAGAAACGACAGATATTACTGGTTATGCTATGACAGGTACTTTTGACTTGGGAACTAACACTTCTATAGGCTTGGTCAAAACCACAAATACAGGCGCATTGGATAAATAATGTCTTTTTTTGCTAAAAAAGTTAGTTTATTGCTTCTTTTTTAGATGCTGTTTATTTTCGCTCTCCATATTTTTTTTAACGATTAAACTCCCTAGCTATATATTATGAAAATAGCAAAAAACTTAGGTATTTGGGCTACCGCTTTCGCTGTATTTTTGGGCAGCTGTGACAAATTCAATCAAAATATAGCGCCAGCTAATCAAAAAGAAACATTTGTCAAATACTATGGACACGTTTATTCGCAAACAGCAGCCGATATAGAAACGTTGGACAAAAATGGGGCTTATGTCTTATTTGGTTCTACCACGTCGTTTGTTGCCCCTACCGAAAGAGGTGTTTATAATAATTTCTTTTTGGTAAAAACGGATACTTTGGGTAATGAAATTTGGTCGCGTTCTTTTGGACAAGCAAATTTGGATGAGGTGATTTATGACAACACAGCCCAAAAATTGATAGCTTTGCCCGAAGATGGGGGCTATATTTTAGCTGGCAATTGTCAAAAAATAGAATTGATAAATGGCCAACGCATACGCCGACAAAAACGTATCTTGTTGATACAATTGGATAAGGATGGGATAGAAGTCAATCGTGCTATTCATCCTGTAGACTTTAATGTAAATTCAGATAAGGATTGGGAAATACGCGATATCCAAATCATACCCAACAGCCAAGGACAGTTAGTGGTCACAGGCACAACTACTAATGTGGATACGCGCAAGCCAGATTATAATGCTAATGCAGCTACGGATTTATCTGATTTGTTTGTGGCGCGTCTTTCTGATATTAATACAATTTCTTGGGAGTTTATTTATGGGTTTGGAGGCAATGATATGGGGGTTTTTGTAGCAGCTCGCAATAATTCTATTATACTAGCAGGCAGAACAGAAACTAGAATTGGGAATACAACCCCAACTGTTGATTATCACGTCGTACAACTTAATCCTACTTCTGGGGGTATTCTTAATCAAAGAGCATTCGCCGACCGCAATAATGTATTTGCTACTGATGCTGTGTATGATAGTGAGAATGAAAAATTGACTATTTTTGGTAATGAACGAACCAGTTCAGGCACTGAAGGTCAACTTACTATTATGCAGTTTAATGTTCCTGATGATAGAAATGCAACTATTACGCTTAGCCGTACGGTCAAAACTAATGGCTCAACTGAAAATGCAGGTCTTGGTTCTCAGGCAGGAAATATCACCTTGTTGCCTAATAATCAAGGTTTTATGATGACAGCTACTTCTATCAATGCAGTAGGTATTAATACAAGTGTTCAGTTGCTAAAATTCAACACTAATTTAGAGCTGGAGTGGGATTGGTTGTTTGGTACAGGCGGAACTATAGACCAGGCTTCTGCTGTAGTGCCTTTGTTCAAACCAGAAACGACAGATATTACTGGTTATGCTATGACAGGTACTTTTGACTTGGGAACTAACACTTCTATAGGCTTGGTCAAAACCACAAATACAGGCGCATTGGATAAATAATGTCAATAAATTCTTTTTTATAATTAAAAAGAACAACAGCCAAATTTATCGCCCAATATTTTAATAGCGACCCCAATATGTGGCAGACAAAAAGCTATTTGATTGGTTATTCACACTTTTTCTTAATATATTTTTCATAACAATTCACAAAAACATTCATTCACTATGGTCGTTACCTATGAAATGATTAAGCCCTACATTGCAGAAGAAAAATTGGAAGGTTCCAATGTTAAATGCAAATTTCAAGTAGACGGCGAAATTTTTGAATCCAACAGCTATATCAAAGTGGATTCGAAAAGCAGCACTCACAACATCAAAAATATGGCTCGTTCCTCTGTGTTGGGACGCCTACGTGGTGCGCTTACCAATTTTATCTACAAATTTACTGGTGGTGGTTTGGCAGGTAATATAGCTACTATGGCTGCTAGTGAAACAATGCGCCAAAACGTTTCTACCACGTCTTACTCTCGCAAAGACCAAGATGCTGCTGTAGTGGATGCGTTCAAAAAAATAGAATTTAATCTGTATTATGATGAAAATAACCGCAAGTTTAAAATAGCTCGCCAGTTCTCTGAATTTGAAAAAAGATTAAAATCTGCACCTATTACCAAAGCTTATGACAAAAAAACCCTAGCGCGTATGTTGGTGGAAATGTCAAAAGCAGATGGGCAAATAGAAAATGAAGAAAAAGCATTTTTAGAAGGCTTTTTGTCTGCCGATACGGGTACTTTGAGCGAATTGTCTCGCCGTGCGCCACTTTCAGCGGTAGAATGTGAAGAAGTAACCAAAGAATTAAAACAAAGTTTGTTGATGATTGTGGCTGCAATGGCTATTTCTGACCACGATTTTGAAGCTCCTGAGCGTCAAAAATTGTCTGAATTTGGTAATATGATGGGCTTGACCCCCGAAAAACAAGCAGAATCTTTAAAATTAGCTCAAGATTACACCATAGAGTTGCTTATCCGCGGAGGGCAAGAACTTAGCCGTGATGAAGTGTATGCTTTTGCTGACAAAATTGGGATGGATAGAGCAGAGGCAGAGCGTGCGCAAGTGCGTTATGACCGCCGCACCAACTAATTTTTTGGATATAAAAAAAACCCTTAACTATTCAGTTAAGGGTTTTTTTTTGCGACTTGCTATATTTTTATTCGTGGTCATCTGGTAGCAGCCCATCCAAATTTAGGTTTTCTTCAGGTAGGCTAAAATCATCGTCTTCCCCATCTTCATCCAAATTATAGCCCGTGTCATTTTTCTTTTTGGGGCTGATAATTTTACTGATAATTTTCTTTTGGGGCTGATTTTTTTTGTCTATATCGCTGCTACTAATAGGTTTTCTGACCACTTTGGTATCTTCATTTTCATTTAGTTTGCCTTCTATACTTTTGGTAGCGTGGGGTACTAGCAGCAACCTTTTTTTATCAATTAATTGCCCTGTTACGTTGCAAATGCCATAAGTTTTATTCTTAATACGGATTAAGGCATATTCCAAATCGCGTATAAATTTTTGCGCTCTTGCTGCCAATTTATTCAAATGTTCTCTTTGCCAATTGCTGGCGCCATCTTCAAACGCGTCAGAACGGTTGGACTCGTCATTTTCGTTCAGTTCGGTCATTTGCTCCCGCAAATCGCTTAGTTGCTTTTGTGATTCGGCTATTTTTTGGTCTATCATTATCCGAAACTCTTCTAATTCTTCGTCGCTGTATCGCGTTTTTTTATTGTCTTCCATAGTGTTGGATGGGGAGTGGGTGATAAAAAAGTTTTGCCAGTTAATTTTAATCGCTTTATGGGGATTAAAACCATATTATTTGGAGTTTATAAAAAAGCTAGAAAATTGGGGCAAAAATAATATTTTTTCTGAATATCTTATTTGTATGCCCTTTTTTTTGCAAAAAATTACATATTTATATAACGCATCAACAATTCATATCGTTCTTGTAGCGCATCTATAGCATCTGTTTCGTGAAAAGCTGCTTTGACGATATAATTGAATCGCTCCAAAGTCGCTACTACGTGCTTGAGGTCTTGACGGTTTAATTTTAGGGTGATTTCCAAATGCTCTTTGCCGTATGGAGAGCTGATAAAACTGCTCAAAATAAGCGCTTTTTCTGATTCTACCAAACGGGCAATTTCTGCCAAACTATAGTCTCGTGGCAATACTTCTAACACCAAAATACCGCCGGGTTGGGCTACAGCACCAGAATCTGCCATATATTTTATCAATACTTCCAAGGTAATAACCCCCATATATTCGCCTTTTTTGGACAAAACAGGGATTACAGTCAAATTGCTATCCACAATCAACTTCATCACATCATATAAATGTTGATGTTCATATACAAATGTCTGGGTCAACTCGGCTGCATTATCAGTTAGGTCTAAATCTGGTTCTTCCATATTCAATACCTCGTCTTCAGACAAAATACCCAACAAATTTTGAGATTCACCCACTACAGGCAAATGTCTCACGTGGAAATCTGCCATCCAAGCTAAGGCTTTTTCGGCTGTATCGCTCATTTTTAGCGCGGCTACTGCATAGGATATCAATTCGCTTGCAAACATATTCTTTTAATTAGGGGATTGTAGTTAATCATTTTTATTCGTCGTATCCTACAACAATCATTTACGATTTTGGATACCAAAAAGATGCAAAATAAGCATATCTTTAACTAATTTTAACAGTTCTTAACCAATTTTGGATTAGTTTTAGCCCTTCTGGACTGCCTATAGATTCAGGGTGAAATTGAACCCCCCACATTTCGTATTTTTTATGCTTTATTGCCATCAATTCTTGCCCTTCTTGACTGCTGGCTATAGCTTCCAGCTCGGGCGGCAAATTTTCCAACACCAACGAATGATAACGCATAACTTGCATAGGATTGCTCAATTGGTGGAAAATGCCTGTATTATTGTGGTTTATCAACGAGGTTTTGCCGTGCATAGGCACTCGGGCTTTTAGCAACTTAGCCCCCCACACTTCACCTATAGCTTGCATACCCAAACACACCCCCAATATGGGAATTTTGTCCCCAAACACAGCCACCACTTGCATCAATATACCCGCATTGCTGGGACGTTTAGGACCTGGCGACAGGACTATAGCGGCGTAGTTGTTTTGAGCGATTTGCTCGCACGTGATTTGGTCATTTCTGTATATTTCCAAGCATATTTCCTCACTTTGAAGCAAATAATGTGCCAAGTTGTAGGTAAAGGAATCGTAATTGTCCAACAATAATATCTTTTTTTGCTTTTTGTTCATCGCTTGCCTTTATTAGATGCAATTTTAGCCGCAAATGTAGTTTTGTTTTTTATTTATTTAACCTTAATGACTTTTTTATGCACTTTTTTTATAAAATTTATACCAATAAAAATATATTTTATTTATTTTTAGCCCTTTTGGCTTTGTTGATAAGGTTGGTTTTTGGGCTTTGGCCTGAAGCTTGCGAATATGGCTATTCCAGAACGGTATTTTTTCTAATTAGGATAATTATAGATTATACTTTTGGCTACTTGCCTTTTGCGGCTGTATATTTGTTGTTTTTATATTTATGCTATCAGTTGATAATCAAAATTAGATTTGTTTACAAAACGTATTCTACCCTAAAAATGTGGGGTGTATGCCAACTTTTTTTTGCTTTTATTGTGCGATTTGTGTCCAAAACGGTATTTTTATTCTTGTTTTTGTGGGGATTTAATTACGCCCGCTTGCCTTTGGAAACCCAACTCAATCTTAACCCAAACCCGCTCAACGTGGTAGAATTGCAGCAAGAAGCCATTTGGGTACAACAACGCTGCATAGACATAAGAGCGGCTATCCCCAACGTGACGGGTTCGGCGCTAACCCCTGCTTATTTTGATACCAATTTAGAGTCTAAAATTCGGCACAGTTTAGCCACCGTGTTAGCAAGTTGGCATATACCCGCATTTGGTTGTCCTCGCGTACGTCATTTAGTGCCCAACGGCTTATTATACGGTTTTGCTTCCTCTGGGGTGTATATACCGTTCACGGGAGAAGCACACGTAGAAAATGCGTTGCATTGCAGCCAATTACCTTTTACGGCTGCTCACGAATTGGGACACGCATACGGCTGGGGGGATGAAGCGGTTTGCAATTTTTTGGGGTTTGCTGCTTGTGTCAAATCCAATTCTTATGCTATTCAATACAGCGGCTATCTGGCTTATTGGCGTTACGTTATGGGGGAGTTGAAAAGCTTAGACAATGACTTTTATAAAGAACATAGGGCTAAAATATCTGTGGGTATGGCTGCCGACTTAGAAGCATCTTATCAAATATATAATCAATACCCTAACTTTTTCCCCGTTTTGCAAAAAACAGCTTATAATGCTTATCTCAAATCACAAGGGGTCAAAGAAGGGGTACAAAGTTATAATCGGATGGTCTTGTTGGTGGCTGCTTGGCGCAAAAAAGATACTACTTTTTAAAAAAGATAAGCCTATGGCGAATTTATACCCGTCTGTCTTAAAAAAGATAAGCCTGTGGCCGTCCTGCTTGCGACCTTTTTAAAATAAACTAATCCATAACCAACATAACCATAACTTTTCTAATTAGGTTGCTTCTGTGGCGGCCACAGCTTCAACTTTTTTAGTTTGGAGGCTTCTGTGGCGAGCATAGATGCAACTTTTTTAGTTTGGTCGCATCTGTGGCGAATTTATACCGTCCTTAATCAATTTTTATAATAGCTTGATTTTGTAACTTATGCCCAATTTGTATCAAAATAAATCCCTATAGCTTATTATTAAAATAAAAATTAAAAAAATATCCATAAAAAAATAAAAAAATGCTTTAGTATCTAAAAAAGTATTATCTTTGCGTTTGATATTATACAATCAATTTTCTTCACCCTTTCACAATCACTACAAATGACTAAACAAATTTGGCGTTATCTATTCAATCCTTTTGATAATCTTACCAAAGATAGCCTCAAGCTAATGAACGTTTTAGCCAAAGACCACAAAGATAAGCTGGAAACAGCCGCGCTTTTGGATAGACGTATCGTGCCGCTACTCAATACTTTTGTACCTAAATATCAAGCGTTTGCGGACGTGTTGGTGAGAGCCACAGGGATAAGCAATATGTATCAAGGGCATACGCAACAGGTAGAAGCGTTGTTCAACGAGCTGACTACCACGCACATAAGAGATTGGGATATTTCTATCCAGTCGGTTTATCACGATAGAACGATGGAATATAAAACCTTATTGCCTAATTACCGCAGCCCGTTCCAAACAGGAGGATATGAAACCCGTATCAGGGAGGTAAAAGCTTTGGCTAGTAATTTGGCTAATTATCCTAACTTAAGCCATTTGCAACTTTCTGTGCAGACCTTTGGCGATGCGTTGGAGGCAGCCCGTAGCCGTCAGCAGGGTTACGAAGGGGCTTCTGTGCAGTTATCCAAACAAGCGGAGAGTTTAAGGGTAGAATTGGCGGTAGAAATGCACGCTGTTTTTGGGGGTCTATTGCAAATTTTTGCAGCTAATCCAGTGGAGATAGAACGCTTTTATGAAATGGAATTGCTCCGCACGCACACAGCTACCAAAGAGGAAAATGCTGCCGACGCGGAAATAAACCCAATCAATAACAACGAAAATTAGCAGCTATTATAAGCTATTTTTTGGTTTAAATTTGTGTGGCTGCTTATCTGTGGTTAAAAACAATATAGCAAAACGCAATTTGTCTAACTTATTTATCTTCGCGCGAATATGATAGCGTATTTGGTTTTATTAATACTATTTTTTTTGATAGCTCCTTTTTACTTGGATAAGTTTGCCAAAAATACAAAAGTAGGGCAAGTATTGGGGGGGATAGTAGTTTGCTATTTTATAGGTATAGCTTTAGGCAATACGCAGGCTTTGTGTATCAGCGAAAAAGAAAATTTGGATTGGTTGAATAATATAAGCACACAATTATTCACTTTTTGCGTGTTGGTATCCATACCTATGTTTTTGATTACGACCAGTGTCAAAGATTTGTTTAGAAATATAGCCCCAGTAGCTTTGTCTTTCTTTTTGATAGCTACCAGCGTTGTTTTGGTATCTATTGGGGTAAGTTATTGGTACAAAGGGGCTATAGCAGAAGGAAATTTGGCAACGGGTATGCTCGCGGCTGTATATATAGGCGGTTCTCCCAATCTGGTGGCAGTAGGTACAACCCTGAAAGCCAGCCCTTCCTTGATGGCTACCATACAATTAACCGACGTGGTTTGCTCCAGCGTTTACTTGATATTTATGACCTCTGTGGCTAAGTTGGTTTTAAGTTATATATTGCCAGCTTATCCTGTATTCAACAAAATCAACAACAGCGCAGATATAGAACAGAATGAACCCGTTTCTACAGATTTAAACCAGCTTAATAATCAAATTTTGGACGACAATACAGCCGAAGTAATAAAGCCTACTCACTCGTTTATGGATTACGTCAAAGGGATAACTTTAAGCGTATTGATAGGGATAGGTTTGGTAGCAATAGGGTTGGGTTTGGCCACGCTAATCCCAGACGCTCAAGGAGAACCTAATCAAATCGTGTTAATGACTTGGTTGAGTATATCAGCTTTAAGCCTATCGACGATTAAATGGTTTCGGACTATATTAGGTACAGAATTGGCGGCTAATTATATTATGTTGATTTTCGCCCTGTCTGCTGGGAGCGTTATTGACTTAGCCTTATTGATAGAAAAGGGTAAAGATTATTTGGGTTTTAACGCCTGTATTATGTTGGGGGCTTTTGGGTTGCATCTCATATTAGCCAAACTATTCAGGGTGAATGTGGATACGTTTTTGGTGGGTAGCGTTGCGTCGTTTTTTGGTCCTGGTTTTATCCCTCAAATCTGTATAGCAATTAAGAATAAAAAATTGCTACCAGCTGGAGTAGCTGCGGGGGTGTTGGGCTTAATTATAGCCACATATATAGGGCTGGGGATTAGTATGTTTACAAAACCTTGGTATTAGCGGCAAAACTAAATTTGTGTATCATAATCATTTTAATTTTCTAAACTATGCCCCAACAGTTTTATCTAAAAAACAACAATCAAGCCCTTGTGTTGGAAGATAAGCCTTTCGCAAGTGGGGGAGAAGGCTCTTTATACAATATATTGCAACCCGCTACGTATGTGGCTGGTTATGTGGCAAAAATTATACATCCGCATAAGTTAAACCCTGTGCGAGAGGCAAAAGTGTTGTATCTAATCAACAATAGACCCCAATTTGAGTATAATCCAGAGCATCAACCGATTATATGGATAGAGCAGGCTTTATACAACGAGAAAAGTGAGTTTGTTGGGTTTATAATGCCGCGAGCTACGGGAGAAAAGCTGGAGATACTTTGCGCGCCGCGTCTGCCTAAGCGATTGGGGCAAGAATGGCAGCAGTTGCAGTTGGGGACAGAGAAGGCGTTGCGGCTTAGGCTCAAAGTTTGTTATAACATAGCTTTGGCTGTGCAGCAGATACACGCTTCGGGGCGTTATGTGTTGGTAGATTTGAAGCCTGATAACGTAATGATACAGTCCAATGGGCTTATATCGTTGGTGGATACAGATTCGGTAGAAGTTGTAGAAGCGGGGCAAATGTTATTCTCTGCCACTGTGGCTACCCCCGATTATACCCCTCCTGAATACTACTCCAAAAATATGGAAGTGGGCAAAACCCCCATAGATGAGTCTTGGGATAGGTTTAGCTTAGCCGTTATATTTTATCGTATTATGTTGGGCATTCATCCCTTTGCCGCAAGCTGTAGAGCCCCTTACGACAATCTGGCGGCGTTGGCAGACAAAATAAAATACGGTTTCTTTGCCCACGATATAAGCAAACAAGATTATTTTTCGGTTATCCCTCCCCCGCACGCTAAGTTTAAGAAACTGGATGAAGAGATACAGCAATTGTTTATCAGTACTTTCGACGATGGACACGACAACCCTGAAGCAAGAGCTACTCCCAATCAGTGGCTGGCTATCATCCCCAATTCATCCACAGCTATAATAGACCGACCTTTGCCGTCCGAAGTGTTGGATTTGCCAAACGTACAAACAGAAAACTGGTACGAAATGGCTATTAAACAGATTTTAAACGAGCTTAACCTGAATGCGCCAGTTGTGTCTAAATTTGACCCTAACAATACCAATCTAATAGCAGGCGCAGCATCTTCCCTACAAGCCGCTCAAAACGGGTGGAAACAGAATAAAACTACTATAGTAATTGTTATGATTAGCTTTTTTGGCTTCGTGCTTGGAGTTGGGAGCTTATTAAGAGCGAGCCCCATAGAATTATTCTTGATAGCTGTGTTGGGTTTAATAGCTATACTTATCTACTTTTGGCGGAAATTCTCTTTAGGCGATACGGTTAATAAAATAGGCTCATCTATTCAAAACAAATATAAATCGTTGACCAATCGCAAGAAATTAGAAGATATACAACACAAATTGTTTGCTCAAAGGGTAGAATATAAACAAAGACAGAAAGAAATAGCTACAGAATTGACTGTAGTAGAAGGGGTAAAATCAAAACGGGATAAAACATTCCTTAAAAGTCAATCCGCGCTTGTCAATCAGGTACAACAAAAAACCAGTCAAAGGCTACAAAAGTTAAACTTAAACAGTAATCCAGACCAAACAGCCCAACAATTGATGGTAAAAGAAGCGCAAGAGGTCAAACAATGCCGCCAATTGCTGGTAGATTGGGTTAAAAATCATCCTGTTTTTGGCCTTTGGCAAGGCAATACGCTCCTGCAAAAATTGCAGCAAATTGATTATCAAGCTGCACAACTCGGCAATTTGTCAACCACAGAAAAACAAGAACAGGCTAAACAATGGAGAACGGAGTTGGAAACTAAACAAAAAAGTTTGGAAAAAACCATCGATGCCATACGCACCAATTACGATGAACAGCATCAAAAGCTTTTTAGCGAAATGACCAGCCAAAAAACGACTATAGAACAAGCTATTGATACAGAGATAAAAGCGGTAAGGCAAGAGATAAATTTAGACAATAAGCTATTTGATGAGTCTTATCGGGAGATTTTGCGCACGAGGATTCAGCTGCTTGGCGAGCAACAGCAACAAGAACAAAATATAGAAGTCCTGAACGAAGAAATTCGCTTGGTGAGAGAAGCTATAGCTGCTTTGCCTTAAGTTGGGATAGATATTTAAAACAAAAAAACCGTTCTACCAAAAAGTAGAGCGGTTTTTTTTATGCTAAATCAAACGGCAGTATTCCTGCGCCTTGTCGGATAAGTTGGGGCATATTTTCTGTGCAATCAATCACAGTAGAAGGTTCTGCGTTGCCTGCGCCACCGTCCACGACTATATCCACCAGCTTATGAAACTCCTCATAAATTAATTCGGCATCGGTAGGATATTCGTTAATCTCGTCTTGTAGTTTTAGCGAAGTGGAAATAATAGGATTGCCCAAAGCAGCCACAATACTTAGGGCGATATTGTTATCGGGTATTCTGATGCCTATTGTTTTGCGGTTATTATTCAACATTTTAGGCACTTTGGAGGTAGCATTTAATATAAAAGTAAAAGCACCGGGCAAACACTTCCGCATCAATTTATAAACATTGGTGGTAAAAGGTTTGGCGTATTCCGAAATATGGCTCAAGTCAGAGCAGATAAAGGAAAAGTTGGCTTTGTTGGGTTTAATCCCTTTTATTCTGCACAATTTTTCTATAGCTGAGTTATTGCTAAAATCGCAACCCATTCCATAAACGGTGTCTGTAGGGTAAATAATTAGCCCACCATCGAGCAGACATTCAGTTATTAATTTTAATTTTCTTGGGTCTGGGTTGTCAGGGTGAATAGATAATAACATTATTTTGGGGTTTGTTTTAAGATATTTTCGGCTTGTGCTATGCTGGACAGCATCAGGTCAGCCACGTTTAGAATTTTGGTTTGTTCTGCCAATAAATAGGTTTTGATTTGGGCTTCGTTGAGCGGTGCAAAATGCTCTTGGTCAATTTCGGTGTTTTTGAACTCGTTCATCCAGCGCATCATCTCGTCTTGCCCCTTTTTGAGCGCGGAAAGTGCGGATAAAATGCTGTCTTTTTGTGTGGCGGGGGCAGTTGATAGCAGTTTTTGCAGTTCGTGCTGTCGGCTTTCCATCAGGCTGGTTTTGGGCATAACCGAATCGTGTTGGGCAACTACCAAAGTATAAAGCGAGTCGTTGGCTGCGGATTTCAACACGCTCACTTTTTGCGGGCTTGTGCCACAACTGTACCATAATAAGCTGAAAATAAGCAGATTATAAAGAGAAATTTTAAACATAAATTTTTTATATTGTTAATAAAAAGTACTAAAATCTATATGAGTATTGGGCAAAAGTTCTAGAATTTCTGTTTTAAAAGCTATCATCTGCCGACTGAGATGCAAATAATCAAGTTGGGGCAAACCATTTAAAATAGAGGGCGCAAAAGGTTGGGAATGAGCAATGAATAGGGTTTTTAATTTGGGCAATTGAGCTAATGTAAAAGCTAAATTTGGGGGCGGCTGCATATGTAATAAGACTAATTTTTCTAAACTTGCCCATTGGGTAGGGTTGGGGAAATTTTGAAAATTAGGAGCAGATAAGTACATAACCTTTAGATGAGGCATATTAAATAGCTGTGTATCAATAGATTGAATTTTGCTATCTACATTAAGGCTAAAATGTAGAACAGCCAATTTATTCATTTTGGATAATGCTGGGCTGATTTTTAGCAAACTACGAATTGGGTTGCTCACATCTAGTATTTCAAGTCGGGATAAGCGGCTAATGTCGTCTGGTATTGCATAAACCAAGCTATTTTTAAAGCGTAAAGTTTCCAAATGCTGTAGCTCCCAAAGCCATTGGGGTAATTCTGCTATAGCTGTATAATCAAAACTCAAATTTTTTAGCTCGCTAAAATGGGCTATACATTCAGGCAATTGGCTCAAATGTGGATTATCGTTCAAATTTAGGCTTCTTACCAAACTCCCCAACGCGTACAAATAACTAGGCAAGTGGTTGATTTGTCGGTGTGCTAGTGTTATTTCACCTTGATTCTTATGCAAATACTGCAATAGTGCTTTTATGTTTGGGGCGATTTTAAACTGTTGGTTGAAAAACTCGCTACATTTTTGCAAATCGCTGTACAAAGGCCAAGCCTCTATTTCCAAACTCTTGACCAACTCTAAGGCAAGTTCTAGATTGCTTTC
Organism: Chitinophagales bacterium; assembly: GCA_013297745.1. GTDB lineage: Bacteria > Bacteroidota > Bacteroidia > Chitinophagales > Saprospiraceae > JAAFIM01. The sequence goes on from JAAFIM010000017.1 coordinate 23,891, forward strand.
ATCTTCAGAAAACAACAAAGCTTGCAGTTGTATTAGGTATTCGTTTTGCATAAAAATATAAGCGTTTTAAAAATTGGATTATCGTCCAGCCAAGCGTTCATAGTTTTTGGTTAGGCTTTCGCTTTCTGCCAATAAAATATCAACTACCAACCAAACTTGATAAAAATCTACCTTGGTCAAATCATTTTTGTAGCGGGTTATTTTATCGCATTGACGGCGAATATCGCTTATTTTATTATTGGTAGTTTTATTATTTACTTTTTGATTGGCTAAAAAATCTAGTCCGCTCTCAAATTCTGTTAGGGTTTTGATAGCCGATGACAAATAGGCATTATTTTTTTTGCCTGATTGTTGGTAAGCCAAATAGTACATCATAAATCGCTGTGAAAGCATTCTTTGCCGTCCAGCTACGTTGATGATATTAGAGAATTTGCTGCTTTTGTTATTTTTTTCTAACAGCAAAACTGTTTGGTGGCAAGAGTTGAGCAAATCGGTATTAATAGCCAACAGATTGTCCATACCTTCTTTGGAGGGGGTTTGTTGTAAAGTGGGTTTATAATTTTTCCATATTCTCACCACTTGCTCGAAAGCTGATTTTAGCTCGTCATTGGATACAAATGTGCGCAATTCGTTGAGTTGGGATTCAAACAAAACAATATCTTTGGCTAATTGTTTGCGCTGATTGTCGGCGTCAACATCCATCAAGATGGCGATATAGGTTTTGCAAAGGCGTTGAGAAAGCATTCTTTGCCGCCCTGCTTTATTGATGGCTTCATCAAGAAGCATATTATCTACCAATTGCTGGTACAATTTAGCTATTTCTTCCATATCGGCAATTAATTTATTGCTTTCTATATTGTCATCTCCTTTGGTATCGAATTTCACAATGGTTGATTTTTCGCAATCTTTGGCTATTTTTTCCCAATTTTTGTAGGCTTTATTCAATTTTTCACTAATCTCTGGGGTATTTTGTGGTATGGCAATCAAAGCAATCAGCGTAGTTGTATATTCTTCCGAAGCTTGTGCAAGATATTCTTCTGCATACTGGGTTTTAAAATTGCCCTTGGCGGCAAGGCAGTATAAAATAACCCGTTGCGATAAGCTGCGTTGGCGGTGTGCTTGGTAGACTAAGTTGGAGAAAGCCGAATTGTAGCGAATGGTATTTTTGCCCGCGAAATTCTCTATAGCGTTGGCAGCTTCTTGGCAAGCTTCATACAATCTTGTATTTTGAGATAATAACTCTGTGCAATTTTCTTGGCTGCTGGGTTGGTTGGCTAGCCATCCAAACTTTTTCCAAAGTTCTTCTACTGCGGCCAATTCTTTTTCAGTTTGGGCAAGAATAGCAAATTCTTTTAGTTGGGTATGATTTTTATTGAAAGATTCTATTGCAGTTTTCAATTCCTTGGTGTTGGTTTTGCTGCCCATTTGCTCGCGCAGTTTTATATTCGCAATTTGTTGGCAAAGGCTGGTTTGTTGGTTGGCTTTGTCTATGATTTCGTTAAAAATTAAGGAGGTCAGCTGGGCATCTATCTGCTCTTCATACAGGCGGGTGATTTCGTTCATTCCATCTACCAACACATCGCTAAGACTTATCAAATCAATAAGTCCTTCTTTGCTTATTTGTTCTGGATTAGAAACCAAAGTTTCAAAACGCTTCCAGTCATTGGCTAATCTTACCAATGTGTAATCAATTTCTGGACTGTTTTGAATCGCATTTTCTAAGTTTTTCAATAATTGACTAAAACGATTTACCGCTTTACTCATTTCTTCTTTACTTTGACTAAGATTTAACTTTTGTGCTAATATCAAAGCCAATATACATTGTGCTAATGTGCGTTCTTCGCCTGAATAAGCCACCAGTTGCAAGGTTTGTTGATAGCTGCTATTTACGTTGCCTTGTTCGGCGTTGCTGCTGAATTTTTTTCCGTATTCTTGTATTTGAGTTACTACAGTCCCAGCCACTCGGTACAAAGAGTTGTTGGACTTAATCAATCGGCCAGCATTTTCTACATTTTGACTTTGTAGTAGCGGTTTAAATTCCAACCATATAACATCAACATTTTCTAGCGCATTGAGTATAGATTGGTCTGGTAATCGTGTTTTCAACGATTTTTGGTTTTCTTCAAAAGTTGATATATCAGTTTGCATTTGCTGCATCTGATTTTCTTTATCCAAATCCAACAAAATGGCAAAATAGGCTTTGCAAATTCGCTGACTGAGCAGCTGTTGGTTGCTGGCTTTGTTCAAAATTTCGCCCACCATTTCGTAATCGGGATTAGCCTTTACTAAGGCAAAACTGTTGCAAATACAAAGCAACACAAAGAATACAGTTTTCATATTCATATATAGATTTTTGTTTTTGGAATTTCCAACAAAGTTACGCCTTTATGGCAATTTTTTTCTTAATAAAATGTTAATTTTCTATAAAAATGTAAAAAAAAGCTATTTTTTCCCAACTTTGATTAAGTTTTTGGCGATATAATCTGTGTTTTCTTAAACAATAAGCACAAAAAGCTATTTAATAATAATAAACCGCATTTTTATAAACACAGATTTTTGTATTCAATTTTCTTACTTCTTAAATTTTTTTAATTTATGAACACAATGTCGTTATTTTCGTTTTTATTGTTGTGCGTTTTTTTTGCGCAACAGAGCAAAGCACAATTTTTATCCAATTATTGTGATGCTTCTTTTTCTTACACGTTGGACACCAACAACTGTACAATTTCAGCTACGGCTGACTATTTTTATCCTGATTTAGATTATTCTTGGTATTTAAACGGGCAAAGTTTTAGCGGGGGGAATTTTAGTATTCCTGTGCAAATGAACGGTAATTATCAACTTTCGTTGTCTGTGAGCAATATGAATTTTTGCCACGCTAGCAGCACCGAGAGTGTAGATGTAACCTGTGCAGCGGTTAACTGTGCTGCTGATGCCAGTTTTACCGCAGTGGTAGATAGCCCCACTTGTCAAGCCACTTTTACGCTCAACAATCCACAAGCGGGTTATATTTATTATTGGTATTTCCCTGATGGCAGCTATATTGCGGATAGCACTTTCCAGCCTATTACAGTTGATTTGCAAAATATCTATTATGGTTATGCTGCTGTGCAAGCGATTAGCAATACCAACCAAAATTGTAATGATTATCAATACCAAAATTTGACCATACCTTGCCTTCCGTCTATCAACGGCTCCACGCCGATTGTTGTGGCGACCAATGATAGTATAAATTGTACTACTACTTTGACTATACAAAATCCAGTGCAAGGCGTCTATTATACTTGGCACGTTTCCAATAGCAACGTTGGTTCTTATACAGGCAGCAGTATAACCGTTGCCACACTTTTGGGAAATTCACCCACCAACTATTCGCTTTTTGCTCAGGATTTGGGGGGAACTTATTATGAGTATTTATACGGTTCTTTTACCCCGACTTGTGGCAGCGTAGCAAATTGCAATCTCAACGCAACCTTATCGCATACTTTTGATAGTGTGAATTGTTTATACGATTTTAGCTTAGCTAATTTACCTGCCAACGCTTACACCTATTGGTCATTCAACGGTCAATTTACCAATCATCAATCTTATGGACAGCAAGTTTCGGCTACACCTTACAGAGCTGGTGATTCGCTTTGGGTTTCTGTTTCTATCAGCCAAGAAACGGTAAATAACGGGCATTATGTTTGCTATCAAAATATCAGTTTACCTTTGGGTACAGCTACTTGCGGTTTGTATGGACCTTGCAATTTGGATAGCTTAGGTTATAGCTATACTTATGATAGCACAACTTGCACTTATACCTTTTCGGTAAATAATCCCGACACCACAGGCAATACCCAATATTCTTGGGCTTTGGCTGGACAACATTTGAGCGGTGCGACTGTGCAGGTTTCTTTCTTATATGCTAACCAACAAACACACAATTCGCTTTCTGCTTCGCAAGGGGTGAATTGCTACAACTATATTGGTTTTGATTTTACCCCATTATGTGGAACACAAGCCCCTTGCAACAATAATTACACTTTCAGCAGTAACACAACTTTAGATAGTTGTTTGGCTACTATTTCTGTTAGCGGCAATATCCCAGCCAATGCTCAATATGGATTTTATTTCTCTACACTTGGCTATTTGAACATAACCAACCAAACTACAGTAACCGTTCCGCTCACTTATTCTGGGGTTTATCCGATAGTATTTTATGTAAATGATGGTTTCTGTTATTTTGATACTACAGTTTATTTATTGGATAAATGCACAGCTATTCCTATGGCTTGTTACGCTGAACCTATGATGACAATGGATGCAACTAATGCCAATACAGTTTGGTTTGGGGTTGAACAATTCAATCACGGTTCCACTTATACTTTTGATTTTGGCGATGGTCAAACTGCTACTTTGGATGCTCATAATTACTATTATGGTATTCCTCACACTTACAGCAACGGCAATCAAATGTATAATGTTGTATTGACGGTAGAAACAGATACTTGCTCCCAAACTTACGGCAGACAGTTGCGTATGGGCAATGTGTTGGCAGTGGATGAAAATAATACAACTGTAGAAAATAGCTTGAATTTATACCCTAATCCAAGCACGGATATTTTAAATATACAACTTTCTCAAACCGTCAATGAATCTTTGCAATTGCAAGTTGTTGATGTCAATGGTAAAATTTGTGTACAACAAACCTTCAATGGTCAATATACGCAAATTGCTACCGCTTCGCTGCCTGCTGGTGTTTATATCTTACAACTTTCAGGCCGCGATAATAATTCTTTTAGCACAATAACCCAGCGTTTTGTGGTGATAAAATAAGTAATGGTTTAGAGTTTTTAAAATGTTAAAATTTTAAAGCTATGCGGTGCGTTGTGATAACGTGCCGCATTTTTTATTTGTAGAAATCTATATTTTTTAAAAAAGTACTATCTTTGCGTTTCAAATCTAACTTTTAACCAAAAAAATGTAACAATGAGCAATTACACACACACACACGGGCGGCGAACAGCTTAATCAAAATTTAAATGGCGAAACCACCACTAAAAAAATGCCAATAACTAGCCAACCACAGCCGACCACAGGTGGCGAAATTGCTAATCCCGAAACTGAAAATACCAACGATAACAACCCAGTAGCCAACAATAGCACAGCTACCAATAATCAACCCCAAGTCAATCCTGAAGCCGCAACCACTGAAACTTCCCAACCCAATTATGAAGTCCCAGCCGATGCTCAAATTAGCGGCAAAGTGGGTAAAAATGGCAAAAATCAAACCGACGATATTAGCCTTGTGCAAAAACTCCTGCATCGTGGCGGGTTGAAGAATATAACCGTATCTGGTCAATTGGATGCAGCCACAGAAGAAGCTATCACTTCTTTCAAAATGGTTTATGGGTTAGTAACCGATTTTTGTGCCATACATCCAGAAGAATTTCATATTCTACAAAAATTAACCCCTAACTCTTTGGGCGCTTACAAACGTAAAGGGGTGTTTGCCAAAGTAATTGATACTCCAGATGCAGCCCCTAAAATGGCAGCTTTATACGATTTTATCAGCAAAAACAATTCTGAAAAAGAAGCCAACGCCGAACCCCAGCAAGAAAACGAAGCTCCCAATGGCGAACTTGTAGATTTGGCAGTAAGCCCAAGTTCTTATGAAGGGCAGCATTGGAAAGGTGGCGATGATGCAGCTGACCAAAAAGAAGTAGTTGATTTTGCTGAAAAAGCTCTAAAAATGACTCAAAAACACAGCACCTTCAAACAAATAGGCTTTGAAAGTGGCAAAGATTTGTTGTCGCAAATGGAAAAAGCTTGTGAAGGTGGTAAAGAGATTCGCTATATGGCATTTTTTGGACACGCTGGTGCTGATGGACTTTATGGAAAAGAAGGTGTGGGCTTGCAAACAGTAGGGAATAACCCACAATTTCCAAACGTTACAACATCTGAACGGGAGAAGGGCGGTAGAAATACTTCCGATTTGGCTATTTTAGTTGAAAAAGAAAAAATAAAATTCCATAAAGATGGAATTATTTTATTCCTAAATGCATGTAATACTTATCACGATATTGAGACTCACGTGGATGCAGACACAGGAAAAATAGACGAATCAACAGAATCGTTCGCGCGAGAAATAGCTATCGCAACGCAAACTCCAGTAGTTGGAGCAATTAGTTCAACAGGAAGTAGTATTGTTGATGCTCTTAACACACAGTATTCTACAAAATCCCATACAGACCCAGAAAAAAATGCCAAAGTAGGTTTCTACTTGATTATTCCTTTAGGGAAAAATAAAGGTGTTCATACAATACAAATGGGAACAGAAATAAACTTAGAAAAAGCAAAAGAGTATTTAACGAAATACAGGGATGAGCAAAAAACAAGACTTCAGCGTGCTTTAGAAAAAGACCCTAAATTTAAAGCGTTTGTGTATGTGGCGCAATCCACAGGCAACATAGAAAATATAGAGCAAGCTTTAAGCACTTCTGCCGGAGGCGAATTTTTACGCCAATTTGGGAAACAATGTGGTTATGAAACGGAAGTAAATCAGCTAATTGAGTTGTCAAAACCGCTCCCGCCTGTGCAACCATTACAAAAGCCAGAACCAGCAAAAAAATCTAAAAAATAAAATCTTATGTTATTGATAGCTTTTTTTATATTTTTTTGTGTAGCGTGTGGAGAACCACAAAATACTAATGTCAAGACACTCACAAAGGATACTGCAATTGTTACCGTTGATAAAGAACGTCAAAATAGGGATAAATATATGCATCATTTTTTCACGCGTGATAAAAAACGTGTTATCAGATTTGAGTCTTATGATGTCCACCAACTCGCTAAAATGGTTACAGAAGTAGAAGCGACTGAATTATTATCATATCAGCGAGTTTTATCGGACACATTTAAACAAAAACTAACACTCAATTATATGAGTGATTCTCTTGAAGTGGCGCGCTCAATAGCTTTAATTATTCTTAAAAATTATTATCATACCCCATTTCGCAATGCAACTGATGATATACGCCCTTGGATGGAGGAACAATACAAACCCCACATTCAGTATGTTGAGGATTCTGTAGATATGGACAGCGCGTGCATAAATACTTACCCTTTAGCTTACTTTTTCTTGCGATATTGTAAATATGGTCCAGCTGAAAATATGAGTAAAGCAGATTTTATAATTTTATCACAAGCTTATGCTCATATCAAATCCCACCCCAAGCTAAAAAATCACCCGCCCATAAAAAAAATGCTGCAAAAACTCGCCACAAAGAAATGGGACGATGACGAGGACTAAAAAATAACTTGCCCAAATATAAGCCCTTGCATTAGTGTAGGGGCATTTTTTATTTGTAGAAATCTATATTTTTTAAAAAAGTACTATCTTTGCGCCAATTTATAATTTATTAAAAAAATCTATTCTATTTATATGAAAGTTACCGAACATTTTCGCCGCGCTGGGGACAAAACGCTAATTTCTTTTGAAATCCTTCCTCCCGTAAAAGGCGGCAATATACAATCTATTTTCAGCACTTTAGACCCATTGATGGAGTTCAAACCGCCATTTATTGACGTTACTTACCACCGCGAGGAGTTTATGTACCGCAAACACGGCAATGGCTATTATGAAAAATTTGCTGTGCGCAAACGCCCTGGCACGATAGGTATTTGTGCGGCGATTATGCACCGTTACGGGGTAGATGCTGTGCCGCATTTGATTTGTGGCGGTTTTACTATAGAAGAAACCGAAGACGCGCTGATTGATTTGCACTTCTTGGGTATTGATAATGTTTTATTGTTGAGGGGCGACGCGCGCAAGTTTGAGGAAAAATTTGAACCCGAAGTGGGCGGGCATAGTTTCGCTATAGATTTGGTAGAACAAGCCAAAAATATGAACGAAGGCCGCTATCTAGATGCGTCTATCAACAACCCCCAACCTACAGATTTTTGTATAGCTATAGCGGGTTATCCCGAACGCCATTTTGAAGCGCCCAACGAGGTGAGCGATTTGCACTTCCTCAAAAAGAAAGTAGAAGCGGGCGCGGATTATATCGTTACGCAGATGTTTTTTGATAATAAAAAATACTTTGATTTTGTACAAAAATGCCGCGATGCGGGTATTGATGTGCCTATAGTGCCAGGCCTCAAGCCACTTACCAAAATGTACCAATTGGCTTCTTTGCCCCGCCATTTTCATATTGAGTTGCCCGAAGATTTGGTGCATCCGTTCGTAAAAGCCAAAAACGCTCAAGAACGCCAACAAATTGGGGTGGAATGGTGTATAGCTCAAAGTCAAGAGCTTAAAGCGGCTGGTGTGCCTTGCTTGCATTATTATACAATGAGCGATGTGGATACAATCACCAAAATTGTGAAAGCAGTTTATTAGTTTCGTTTGCAAACGTACAGTTACCAAATAAAAGTATTCATTTGCATTTGCCAACGTATTGTTTCAAACTAAAAGTATTCATTTGCATTTGCAAACGTATAGTTATAAACTAAAAGTATTCATTTGCATTTGCCAACGTACAGTTTCAAACTAAAAGTATTCATTTGCATTTGCAAACGTATTGTTTCAAATTGAATAACGACACTCTAATTTTAAACAATATAAATCTATCTTTCTACAGCAGCAAACATTCTTGCTTTGTTGTTTATATTTTGAATAAAACCTAAAATAAGTTGCCGTTTTATGTATAATTTATTGATGTGGAAATTTATTTTTTCTTTTATTTATCTATTCTTACCTTTTGGGTGTTGGGCGCAAGGGCTGTTGAAAGCATCTTTGAGCCAATCCCAAACCGTGCTAAATCAACCCGTTGAGTTGCGTTATAAGTTGGAAAATGCCAAATTTGTAAACTTTCCTGCGATTAAATTAGCCGATTTTGATGTAATGGGACCTTCTACTATGATAAGCCAAACCGTTATCAACGGGCAAGTATCTTCCTCTGAAGTTTATACTTTTGTGCTATATCCGCGCCGTGTGGGCAAATTTTCTATCCCAGCACTTACCGTTAAGACCAATACCAAACAAACTTTAACCGCGCCCGCTTTGTCTTTGGAGGTGGCCAAACAGGTTAAAAATGATAAACAGCAAGGCGAAATTTTGCTTATCACAGAGGTTAGCAACCGCAATCCAGTCAAAGGCGAACAGTTGCTGATTGATTTAAAATTATACACACAAGTGAATTTGGAAGGGTTAAAAATTGCGAGATTGCCCAATTCAACCAATTTGCTGCTGCAAGAAATGCGCGGTTTTGACAACGATTGGAAAGAAACCAACCTTAACGGCAAAAAATACTTTGCGGCTTCTATTTATCGGGCTGTGGCTTTTGCTACTCAAGCTGGTCAATTTTCTATAGATGGGGCTATGGTGCAAGTGGGAGTTTTGGAAGATAATCCCAACAATTCTTTTAGCAGTTTTGCACAAATTGTACCCAAAGTGCTTAATTCAGAACCTGTAGCGTTGGAGGTAGAAAATATAAATGATGCCCCCGAATTTTTTAAGGGAGCGGTGGGTTCTTATAATATGTTGGCTTATGTGGATAAAAATAATATCAGCACTGACGATGCCCTGCGTTTGTTTGTGCGTATAAATGGAGAAGGGGATATAAAACAGGTTTTTGCGCCCGAATTGCTGGATAAAGATACAGCTTTTGAGGTGTTTGAACCCACTTTTAACGAAGAAATAGCAGTAACCACCCGCGCTGTGGGCGGGGTCAAAACGTTTGAATTTGTACTAAATCCCACTAAAACGGGTACTTTTGAGGTGTCGCCTGTTTTTGTTTATTATAATAACGAACTTAAACGATTTGTGAGAAAAGATACCACTTTTGTTATCAATATCTCTCAAGGCAAAAATCCCCTCGTTACAAAAATCACCAGCAATACTCCAGCCGCCAAAGCGGATACGCTCGAGTTATTGCCCGCTCAAACCGAAACGGTTTTGACTCAAGACGCTAAATTTTCTCTGTTTGGTTCTGTGTATTTCTACTTGGGTTTGGGTTTAATCTGGTCGGCTTTTCCCCTTTTGCGCCGTTATGAGCAGCGAAAATCATCTCCTGTAGCTGATGCGCCTATAAACGCCAACTTAGCCGCTCAAAAACACCTTAATAATTCCCGCCAATTGCTCGCTGGGGGACAAAATACGCCCTTTTATCAAGCTATAGAACAGGGTTTGCAGCAGTACGTAGCCGATAAGTTAGATTTGCCTTTGGCTGATATTAGCAAGAATACCATTCAGAATATCTTAGCGCAAAAAGCTGTTAATCAAGCGTTAATTAACCATTTTTTACAAATTTTGGACGCTTGTTATCTGGCTATTTACGCGGGAATTTATCCCAACAACTCGCCCGCCGAAATCCAACAGAAAGCGGAAGCGTTAATCGCTGATTTGGAAAAATGTTTGTAGAATAACATTATCGCAACCCACGCCTTTTTTATGAAAACAGTAATTTATTTGCCTTTTTTGTTCCCTATAGGGCTTTTCGCCCAAACTGCCCCCGCACTATTCGCAGAGGCTTTGGCTGCCCAACAAAAAGCGGATAACCAACGCGCTATAGTTTTATACGATAGCATTTTAGCCCAAAATATAGCCTCTTCAGAATTGTATCATAACCTTGCCCTTTGTCATCACCAACTCAACCAAACGGGAAAAGCGGTTTTGTACCTGCAAAAATCTTTACAACTCAACCCGCATAATCCCTCCGCTTTGCACAATCTCAAAGTCGTGCAGCAATTCGTAGAAAATCCTGTCAAACCACTACAGCATTCTTTTTTGGGCAATTTAATCCATTCTACAGCTGGCGTTTTTTCCGCTACCGTTTGGGCGGTTATTTTCCTAACGCTTAATCTGCTGCTTTGCGCATTTTGGCCTTTTCTAAAGAAAAAAATCTACCTTTGCGCTGCTGCTATCGCTGTTGCGTTGCTATCATTAGGCGCGGCTTTTTACCAAAAAAATTGGGTAGAAGAGGCCAAAAAAGCGGTTTTAATCAAAAATTTTGCTTTGCGCAGCAATCCCAGCCCTCAAGGGGAGGAGTTGCAAAAGATAAGCGAGGGGGAAATTTTACAAATTTTAGCGGTTGAAAATGAGTGGTTTAAGGTTCAATTGCGGGACGGAATGCAGGGTTGGTTGCCTGCTATGAGCTTGGAAACAGTATAAAATATCGCATCACATTCAAAATAATATCATAAAAGTATGAAAATAGCCATTGCGCAGCTCAATTATCACATTGGGCATTTTGAACACAATCTCCAAAAAATGTTGGAAGCCACCCAAACTGCCAAACAGCAAGGGGCGGACATCGTCGTTTTTGGCGAATTGGCGGTTACGGGTTATCCACCGCGCGATTTTTTGGAATTTAACGATTTTATCAACCAATGTGAGCGGGTGATAGCTCGCCTCGCACAAGCTGCTCAAGGTATAGCTATAGCTGTGGGCGCGCCCTGCCGCAATCCCGAAGTGGAGGGCAAAGATTTGTTCAACTCGGCTTTTTTCTTGGCTGACGGCAAAATTCAGCACGTTACCCACAAAACGCTGTTGCCGACTTATGATATTTTTGATGAATATCGCTATTTTGAACCCGCTTTTGCTTGGCAAGTGTTGGAATATCAGGGCAAAAGGATAGCCTTGAGCATCTGTGAGGATATTTGGAATGTGGGGAATGAAAACCCTTTGTATAGAATTTCTCCCTTGGATGAGATGCACAAACAGGGTTTTGATTTAATCCTTAACCTTTCCGCTTCGCCGTTTGCACACACGCACGCTCAAGACCGAATTAATGCAGTTCGCGCCAATGTGCAACGCTATAACGCGCCTATGTTTTACGTCAATCACGTAGGTTCACAAACTGAAGTGGTTTTTGACGGGGGGAGTTTGGTGATGTCGCCCAATGGAGAATACACAGAATTACCCTATTTTGAGGAAATGGTGCAAACTTTTGATGTGGATGCGGTACAAAATCAGTTGCATACTCAAGCTCAACCCAAAGAGAAGATTAAACTTATCCACGATGCGCTTATTTTGGGTATCAAAGATTATTTTAGAAAATTGGGGTTGAAAAAAGCCATTTTAGGACTTTCTGGGGGCATAGATTCAGCTATAGTGGCGGTTTTAGCCCAACGCGCTTTGGGTAGTCAAAACGTGCGCTGTATTTTATTACCTTCTCAATACTCTTCTGACCATTCTATCAACGATGCGCGCCGCTTAGCCGAAACTATCAACGTGCAATATGATTTGATTTATATTGAAGATATTTATAAAGAATATGAAGCCGCGCTCAAGCCTTTCTTTGCGGGTACAAAACCCGATATTACTGAAGAAAATCTACAGGCGCGCATACGCGGGATGTTGCTAATGGCTATATCTAATAAATTTGGGCATATTCTATTAAACACTTCCAACAAAAGCGAAGCTGCTGTAGGTTATGGTACTTTATACGGGGATATGGCTGGTGGTTTGGCTGTGATTGGGGATGTTTATAAAACCGAAATTTACGAATTGGCTCGTTATATCAACAAAGACGGGGAGGTTATTCCCAACAACACGATTAAAAAAGCCCCCTCTGCTGAGTTGCGTTTTGACCAAAAAGATTCGGATAGCTTGCCCGATTACGATGTGTTGGATAAAATTTTATACCAATATATTGAATTGCGCCAAGGTCCCAAAGAGTTGGTGGCTATGGGCTTTGACGAGTTACTGGTGCGCCGTGTGCTGCGCTTGGTGAATATCAACGAGTTTAAACGCGCTCAATTTGCGCCTATCTTACGGGTGTCGTCCAAAGCATTCGGTATGGGCAGACGTATGCCTATAGTGGGCAAATATCTGGGTTAATACTTTGTTTAAACTTATATGTTGTAATCAACCATCTTACTATTTAATATAATCAATTAATAAAATTATTTTAAAAATTGATTACAACATTCAACGCATTGATTACAACATTCAACGCATTGATTACAACATTCAACGCATTGATTACAACATTCAACGCATTGACTACAACATTCAACGCATTGATTACAACATTCAACGCATTGACTACAACATTCAACGCATTGATTACAACATTCAACGCATTGATTACAACATTCAACACATTGATTACAATATTCAACGCATTGACTACAACATTCAACGCACTAACTATAATTTATTAACCATTTAACAACAAAAAAATCAACCGTATGACTAAAATTTCTTTTTTGCCAACTGCTGAATCCGAAAAAAGACAATGGCTGGCTCATTTTCAAACCAACTTGTCTCGTTTTGCTAACACGCTAAATATAGACCCTACTGATGTGCAGTTGCTGGATAATGAATTAACTAAATCTGTTGAAAACATAGATAGCGTTTATGCTAAAAATACAGAGTTAGATGAAATTATAGAGCTTCGTAATGAACATAGAAAATCTTTTTTCCCTCAATTAAGCGAGTTTATCCGCCGCGCCAAAACTAGCAAGTACTACAGCAAAGCGCTGGGTGAGTCTATGGGTATAGAAAATTACGTATCCGTAAAATCCGAAAAAACGGTAGCTAACTCTTCTAAGCTAAAAGTAGCTATAAGCGTAAGCGTTCAAAAAGTAGAATTTAATTTTAAACGTCCAAACGGACACGCTATACGCATATTTTGCCGCCGTGCTAACGAAATTGAATTTACTTTGTTATCTGTTTCTACTATAGCAGAATATGTAGATATTCGCGCCAATATTCAAAACGCAGTAGCTGAAAAGCGAGAGTATTATTTTGTACTAACCAAAAAAGATAAAGAAAGCGACCGTTCTAACATTCACGCCGTAGCTGTATTGATGTAATAATAATTATCATTAACAACTACAAAATTATATTTACTATGAAATTACATTCTCTCGGCCAATTTGAGGTCAATTCAGGCGAAATTATCATCTCTGACCCTTGCTATGATGCCGAAGGGCAGGGCTTGCCCGCTATAAAAGGAACTTGGAATGCTTATATGCTAAAAGCAACTTTGCAAACGGGCTGGGGCGAAGACAATCGCTGCGCTTTTTTATTCGCACATTTGGCTTCTGCGCCTGTAGAATACGACGATGCGGTTTGGTTGCCGCTCGAAACAGGCACTGGAGTAGATTCTGGCCAAGCGGGTATTTTTGATGCTAAATTTTATCGGAACGAATCAGTAGTGACCGAAACTATAGAAAATCCTTTGACGGGCGAAAATCGCTGGTATGATTTATGTTGTAGCCGCACATTGAGCGAGGTGGGAGCGGGGACTATTCCCTATGGTTGTGTATCGAGTTCGGGTTGGGGAGATGGGTTTTACCCCGCTTTTGGGGTGTACAAAGGTAAGCAATTGGTGGCTATAGCTTTACATTTTCAGGTGGTTTTTGGGTTGATGCCTGCTATGTCTGGTTTTGAAAAAAATATAGCCAAATTGATGAAAGACAACAACTTGAAGCTTTTGCCCAAATTTGTCAATCAAGCGCTTGCTGATACAGCCCATAAAAGTTTTGATGCTGAAGGTTTTGTACCCGATTTGGCGATAACGCAACCTTCTTACGCTCATTTCAACGACTTGTTTTTTGTGCGGGCTGCTCAATATACCAAAAAACAGGATTTCTTATGCTATTTTATAGAAAATTTGCCTAATGCGGGGCAGTTTTTGGATATAGAGTTTTTTATTGATAATAAGCAAGTGGAGTTGTTGTCCAAAATTCAAAAATTTATCCCTACTATAGATAATATGGGGGTTTTGAACGCTTTATTTTATCTGCGGGATGAAGAGGTTGCTTTGCAGTTATCCAAAGTTTTGGTAGAAATTGGTATAAATCCCAACCCTGCTTCGCGCTTTAATTGGGAAGAGCCGTTTATTTTTAAATTATTTAATAATAATGATTTCCAACCCGCTTTGGCTGAATTTTGGTTGAAACAGGGGGTTAATCCCAACGCTACCCACGAGGAAAAAACAGTTTGGCAGCACACAACTTTGGCTGATACTCAGTTGGAATTGTTGTCAAAATATACAGATTTGGGCGAATTGAAACCAGTCAAAAAATCTACAAGAGGACGCAAAAAGAAAGCCGAAAATGTAACCGAACCCGCGCAGGAAAATAATGTTGCTGAACAAAACGCTGAAGTTGAATTAGCTAATGACGAAAAACTTAGATTTAGCGAATTTGTAAATACGGAACTAGCCAATCAAGAATTAGCAGCCCAAAAAGTAGCGCAAGAATTGGACAAATTGAAGCAAGAAGTGAGCGATATTCTCCAAGAAATCATTATAAGCCCTAAATCTAAAAAGGCTAAAAAAGGCAAAAAGTCCAAAAAAGACCCGAAAGCCAAAGGCAAAAAGGCTAAAAAAGACCCAAAAGCCAAAGGCAAAAAGGCTAAAAAAGACCCAAAAGCCAAAGGCAAAAAGGCTAAAAAAGACCTAAAAACCAAAGGCAAAAAGTCTAACTCTAAAAATTTGAAGAAATACCCTAAAAAAGTATTGCTCAAAAAAGGCAATTTCAAAAATATGGAAGCCAAAGTATTGGACAGCGACGGTAAGTTTTATTTGGTAGAAATTGATTTGTTTGGCACAGCACACCAACAAGAAGTGCGGATAAAAAATACAGAAATTCTTAAAAAATAGCCATGAGTAATAAAAATAAATTGGCGCGTTTTGCCGAAATGGATAATTTGCCCAATGTTTTTCAAAATGTGAGTTTTGAAAAGCCAGAAGCTAGAAATTATAAAGGCGAATTGCAAGCTATGTCAGGCCAATGGCAGGCGCATTTCAACAATCAAAATTTGATAACGTTGGAATTAGCTTGTGGCAAAGGCGATTATACGCGCGGCTTGGCTGGCGATTTTGCCCAGCGCAATTTTATCGGCGTGGATATAAAAGGCAACCGTATGTGGGTGGGCGCGAAAGAAGCATTGGATAAAAATATGCAAAATGTGGCTTTTTTGAGAACTCAAATTGAACATTTAGACCACTTTTTCGCCCCGAAAGAAGTGTCGGAAATTTGGATAACTTTCCCCGACCCGCAGTTGGGCAAACCCAAAAAAAGGCTGACTTCGCCCCGTTATTTGGATTTGTACAAAAAAGTGCTGGCTGACGACCATTTTATGCACCTCAAAACCGACTCGCCCGAGTTGTACGAATACACTTTAGAGACTCTAAACGAGTTAAAGTTGCCCATTTTGTACCAAAACGACGATATTTACGCGCGTGAGTTGGACTTTCCCGAGTTGCGGCATCATACTTTTTACGAGCAAATGCACTTGGAGAATAAAAAAACGATAAAATATATCCGTTGGAAATTGTTTTAAAATAAGGACGTTAGGATTTTAAGATGTCCTTAATCCGAATAACTATGAAGTATTTTCCCCTGTTTTTGTTAATTTCTGCCTGTTTGGTGGCTGGTTTGTTGGTTTCGCGGTTTCTAATCTCGCTTTCAGTGGGGGGATTTTTACTGCACGGACTATTGCAGCATCGGAGTTGGCAAGAGGGCAAAGACACGTTAAAGAACTTTTTTACAGACTTGCGCGGCTTATCAGTAGCGGGGATTTTTCTCCTGCTTTTGCTGGGCGGCATAGGTTCTGAAGATACTCAAGAGTGGGCGGTTCGGCTTCGTGTCGGGCTGCCTCTTTTGTTGTTGCCGTTGGCTTTTGCGAGTTGGAAAACGATTAGCAAAACACAATATCTACAACTTTGGGCGGTTTTTAACACGCTTTTGTCTTTATTCAGTGTGGGAATTTTCGTATATTTTTGCCTGCATTATGCCGAAATACAAGCGAGTTTCAAACACAGTAAAGCCATTCCTACGCCCAATAACGAGCATATTCGATACAGTTTGATGCTGTGTTTGGCTGTGTTTGCTGGTTTTGATTTATGGAAATCCAAATTTTATTTCAAATATCAGTTTGAAACCTACATTTATGCTGCTTGTGCGGTTTTTATGCTGTTTATGTTGCATTTAATCTCGGTCAGGAGTGGCTTGGTAGCTTTTTACGGAATTTCGTTTTTGTTGATATGCAGATGGATATTTTTAGAGCGGAAATTTTTGCTGGGAACGTTGATTTTATCCGCTTTTTTGAGCGCACCATTTTTAGCTTATCAGTTCGTGCCGAGTGTGCGCGCTAAGGTAGATTTGACTTTTTATAATATAGAGTTGATAAAAAAGGGCGAAATTGGCGATTATTCCGACACGCAAAGGCTGCTTTCTTACCAAATAGCTTGGCGGTTGGCTAATCAAAACTTTTGGTTGGGCGTGGGCGTGGGCGATTTGAAGAGTGAATTGGAGCAGATTTACAAAACTGAATATCCACAGCAGCGATTTATGTTCCCGCACAATCAATTTTTGATATTTTTTGCGGCTACGGGCATTTTGGGTTTGATATGGTTTTTAACCTGTTTTTTATTCCCTTTTTTCTACCAAAAAGCTTACCGCCACAAGGAAGTTTTAATCTTTTACGCTTGGACTTTGTTGGCTTTTATGACCGAATTGCCACTATTTATCAGCATTGGGGTTTTATTATATGTTTATTTTTTGTTCATAAGTTTGAAATTGGAGCGATAAATGCGTATTTTTGCGCTCGCAAACCAAAACCTTTATCAGTATGAAAATTTCCCGCATAGAAATCCAAGATTTCCAACAGTTTAAAAATCTCAATATTGACCTTACTTATCCACAAGGACACGCCAAAGCTGGCCAACCTTTGGATAAAGTTTGTATTATTGGCCAAAATGGAACGGGTAAAACGACTATTTTGAAGTTGATACACGATTACATTTTAGCTAATCAAAGCGAGCAAATTTGGGAAAAATACGCTTTAATAAAAGAAGTTATTACAGAATCTCAACAAAAACAAAATACTATTATAACATTAATTGTTGATGAGTATAAAACACGTACCCTTTTCTCTTTTTCTTCTAGGTATAATTTTCGCTGTTCAAAAAAAGGGTTTAATCTTTTTCCGTTGACAAAGAAATTTATTTATATCCCTACGAATGCTTATACTTTAGTAACAACACCAACAGGAGTGCTTAATCCAAATCAATATTTGGTTGAAGATTATTTTAAACTAAACGATGAATTTCTTTTTTCTGTAAAAGGAGCTTTCTACAATAAAACATTCAGTTATCAAAAAGCTTTTAAAGAATTTTCTATGTCTGTAGTTAATGCTATTATAGAAAATCCAAATGAAAATTCAGCACTTAAAGTACAAAAATGGAGAAGAGAAAATCCTAATCCTTTAGAGGAAATAGCTTATTTCATTGATAAATTACTTGCGCCTGCTGGAATGAAATTAAAGACAACAGTAAATGAAGATAAAAATAATGTTGATATTCAATTTATTTCGTTGCAAAATGGGAATGCTATACCTTTTGAGCAATTAAGTTCAGGTACAAAAAATATATTTTTGACTGCTTACGCTCTTTATCAACAAATTGAAAATGAATCTATTATTCTAATAGACGAACCCGAAAACTCGCTTTATCCTAATCTCCAGCGCGCTATTGTGCCGACTTATACGAGTTTGCGCCCAGATGCAGAAACGCAGTTCTTTTTTGCTACACATTCGCCAGTTATTGCTTCTTGTTTTGAGCCTTGGGAAATTGTGGATTTGGAGTTAGACGATGATAATCACGTCGTTAGGCATTTGTATTACGAGGGCGAAAACCACGTGGATAATTACTCTTTTTATCCAAAATATATGCGTTGGGATGAAATTTTGCGTGATGTTTTTGATTTAGAAGAAGAGGGCGGGGCAGAACGCAAAGGAGAGCTAAAAAAAGCAGGCGAGCTTAAAAAAGAATTGGATAAACTAAAAAACCTAGGTCATACAGCCAAAACAAATGATGAAATGCGGGTTTTATTAGATGAATATAAAAAATCTCTAACGAGGTTACAAATTTTTCCTAATCAAATTCCTACAAAATAGTATGCGGAAAATTACCAAAATTTGCGACCTTTCCACCATTTACAAGCAATGGGAAGAAAATTTGGAAGCTAATAATAACCCGCATCCAGATTTTGAACACAGTACAACAAGAAAAGATTTTTATCAAGATGTGAAAATGCAGCTTTTGCGTTGTCAGGGCGGACTTTGCATTTATTCAGAACAAAGACTTTGCCCATTAGAACTTTTGACTGACAATAAATGGCAAGAAGGAAAATATATTTATCAAGACCAAGATAAGCAAGCGGAGGGCGATGTAGAACACTTTGATGACAAATTGAAAAAAGCCCCTTTAAATAAGGCTTGGCTTTGGGATAATCTATTTATGGCTCATCACACCATTAATATTAGAAAAAGTACAAAATCACTTGATTTACGTTTGAAACCTACCAATCCCAATTTTGACCCTTTTTATCTATTTGACTATGATTGTACAAAACACGAATTTCGTCCTAATGAAAATTTAGTGCATATTGATAAAATTTTGTACGATGCTGTAAAAGATGCTATAAAAGTGCTAAGTCTTAATTCTATTAAGTGGAAAAGAAAAAAAAATTTAATCTGTTACGTGGCTGAAATATCTATCTCTAAAGAAAACCCGCCCAAAGCTGATGTCTATGAATATCCTACCGCTTGGGAGTTTTGGCAGCGACAACAAAATCAGAAAGCTCACCACCAAAGCGATAATTTAGTGTCTCCTGACGAATACGAATAAAAAAAAGCCCCAACTTTCGTTGAGGCTTATCTGTGTTAATTTTTGAGCGGTTCGCGCTTGAGCATAGCTTTGGAGGTATAGAATTGCATCGCTGCGCCAAAAGATAAGAATATAGGATTTTGTGGTGCGTGGTCTATGATTGCTGCGCCTATAGCTGCGTTGTAATAGCGGCGGTCGGTGATATTTTCGCCTTTTATAAACACGTCAATGCTGTATTTTTGTGCTATAGGTTGCAATACGCGCACGTTCAAAAACGCGTTAAATATCAAAAAAGAAGCCGTTTTATATTGGTCTTCATTGTAGCTACCAGAGCGATACAAGCCGCGCACGTGCAGCGACCAGTGGCGTTGTTGCCAAGTTGCGCCCAGTTTGAGATGGTGCATAGCGTTCATAAATAGGTATAAACTATCATTTATGCGCCCGTCTGAATAATTATAAGAGCCAAAAAAGGATAAGGTTTTGTCTTGGTGCAAGCCAAAACTTTTCTTATAATCTACCCGCAAAGAGCCCCCATAAGCATAAAAAGCGGAATTGTTTTTTGCAATTGATACATTCAAAATTTCTACATTTTGAAATAAGACATTACTTTTAGCTTCTTCACTCAATAAATTGTTAGAGTAGTTGTAATAGGCGGATAGGGTAAGATATAAATTTTTCTTTGCATAATTTAAGTTGGTTTCTACCGAACGAAATTTTTCTGGTCGTATATCAGGAGAGGGCAATCTAAAAAAGAAGCTGGTATAACCCGCAAAATTACCCACGCTGTCTGTCAAAGCTGCAAAACTTCCAAAATGTGCATATAGTTTTTCAGGAGAATTAGCAAAAAATGATTCTGTATAAAATAACTTCGCGCTAAAATTTTCTGTAGGTTTATAAACTAATCCCGCGCGTGGGTTGAAAGTCCTAAAGCTAAACTGTTCGCTGGGCTGCGCTATCAATTGCCGTTGGCCATAATCTATCCTTGCGCCTGCTATAATAAACAACTTTTTGGCGATATTTCCTTGATATTGGATAAACGCACCTCCTACCAATTGGCGCAAAAAGTATAAATCTTGAGTTATGGCTAAACTTTCACCTGTGCTGTCTTGTAGGTTGGTACCCAAATAATAAAAATTTTGTTCGTCAGCTGGTTTGAAAACATCGTATTTGAAAGGCAAATCGCTAGTAGCTGGTAGGGCGTAAGTATGTTGCAATAAAGTTCCCGCGCTGATTCTATGTTGGCTGTTAAAATTATAGTTGAAATTTTCTAGCCAGCGAAAATTTTGATTAAAAGCATATTTATAAGCGTCGCCATAACCAGAAAATACATTCACAAATTTGGAAGTGGGGTCATAACTCGCCCGATTGAAGTGTATAATAGAAGATAAATTCCATTTGTTGAGGGTTTTAGATTTCAACTGGTGGGTTAATTGGGCGTTATTTATGGTTCTGGATAGTGTAATTTCCTCGTTAAAGAGGTTAAATTCGGGGGTTTCCCCCAAGGCTGAAGGGATGATTTGGTTGTTGCGGTAAAAAGCGAACTCCCAATTTTTGATATTTATTTGCCCTTCTATAGAATAAGCGCGTTTTTCGTTGTAAAAAGGTAAAATGGGTAAAATAACTGTATCCACAAAAGGGGAAAAAGTGCGCATCGAACCGTATAAACTATAGTGATTGTTGTACCAATTATATTCTTCTGGATAATAACTGGGCATAAATGGCTGTTTGGAATGGTAAAAACTACCCGCTAAAGCCACAGAATAGTTGCGGTTGCCAAATCCGCCTTGGATAAAATTGTCGGTCGTGTTGTACAAACCATAAGCGGATTGGACTTTGACCATATTGAGATTGCGCCCGTCTTCTGTGATTATATTAATAACCCCGCTCACAGCGTCAGCCCCATACACGGCAGATGCGCCGCCTAACAAAACTTCTACCCGCTTGACGTACCGAATGGGGAAATTTTTATCCAAAAAAGTGGGGCTACTCGCAGCTGAATTGAGCCGCATACCATTTTTTAGTATCAAAATTTTCTCTACGCCAGCTATGCCTCTGATAGTGATAGTATTGACAGTGCCTTGGTCGCTGTGGAGATTAACTTCAATCTCGGGCAAATCTGCCAAAAGTTCGGTTAGGTATTGATAGCCGCGTACTGCAATATCTTCAGCCGTTACGATATGGACTGTGGCTGGTGCTTCTGATAATTTTTCTGAAGTATTGGAGGCGGTTAAAATGGGCGCACTAAACTTTTTCTCGGCTGTCTCTTCGGCTGTAGTGTTGGCGGATTTATTCATTTTCAACTCCCAAAACTCTACTGAAGTATCCCAACCCTCGCTGTAAGTGTCGTATTCTTGCGCGGAAACTTTGACTCTATGTTTTCCTTCGTTGAGAAACGCAAACTCAAACAACCCGTTTTCATCCGCTATAGCGGTGCGAATAGGGCTAAAATTGGTGAGTTCTATCCTCGCAAAAGGCAAAGGTGAGTTGGTTTCTTGGTCTGAAACTATCCCCTTAATCGTTTTTTTTTGGGCTATAAGCCAAAATGGAAGCAGTAAAAAGAGCGAAGTAATTATTTTTTTCATATAGCCAAATTTTAAGTTAAGATTAGAAAATGTTGAAAAATTATTTGATAAAGGACTGTATTGAAGCGGGTTGTGATGAAGCAGGGCGGGGTTGTTTGGCTGGGGCTGTATATGCGGCGGCGGTGATTTTGCCCCCCAATTTTAGCCACGATTGGTTGAATGATTCCAAACAATTGAGCGAAAAACAAAGGTTAGAATTGCGCCCGCTGATAGAAAAAGAAGCGTTGGCTTGGGCTGTGGCTGCTGTATCGGCTGCCGAAATAGACCAAATCAACATTTTACAGGCTTCTTTTTTGGCTATGCACAGGGCTTTGGATATGCTGAAAATTATCCCCAATCATTTATTAATAGACGGCAATCGGTTCAAAAAATATAAAGAAATTCCCCATACTTGCGTGGTCAAAGGCGATGCTAAATTTTTATCCATAGCGGCAGCTTCTATTTTAGCCAAAACTTACCGCGACGACGAAATGGACAGATTAGATGGGTTATATCCTCAATACAGTTGGGCAAAAAACAAAGGTTATCCAACTATAGCCCACCGAGCGGCTATCCAGCAGTGGGGAGCAACTCAAGAACACAGACAAACCTTTAAATTATTAGATACACAAACCAAACTTTTTTAGGGCGCAAGCCTATAATTTTTATCGTTGATTATGATTATTTATAAAACATTAGAGGAAATAGAATTAATGCGCCAAAGTGCGCTCATTGTTTCCAAGACTTTGGGGATGTTGGCCAAAGAGATAAAAGTGGGTGTAACCCCCAAATATCTGGATAAAATCGCCGAGCAGTTTATCCGCGACCACAAAGCTATCCCAGGTTTTTTGGGCTTATATGGTTGCCCTTCTACGCTTTTGACCTCCGTAAATGACCAAGTTGTGCACGGATTGCCCACAGAACGCCCCTTGCAGGATGGGGATATTATCTCTGTGGATTGCGGGGCGGTTTTGAACGGGTTTTACGGCGACCACGCTTATACTTTCGCTGTGGGCGAGGTAGCGGCTGATGTGCTGCAGTTGTTGGAGGTTACCAAAAAAAGTCTTTATTTGGGGATAGAACAAGCCAAAGCTGGCAATAGAGTGGGCGATATTGGTTTTGCTATACAGACTTATTGCGAAAGTTTTGGTTATGGGGTGGTGCGCGAACTGGTCGGACACGGCTTGGGGCGTACTTTGCACGAAGAACCCAACGTTCCCAACTACGGCAGACGCGGGCAGGGCAAAAATATCAAAGACGGGATGACTTTAGCTATAGAACCTATGGTGAATATGGGTACGCATAAGATTAAAAAGCTCAAAGATGGTTGGACAATTTCTACAGCCGACGGTCGCCCATCTGCCCATTTTGAACACGATATAGCCGTCGTCAATGGCGAACCTGTATTTTTATCCACTTTTGATTATGTAGAAGATGCTTTGGGCATACCGCGAAGCACGCCTACACAGGCAGCCATACCAACGCTTTAGTGGAGAAAAATTCTTCCACGAAATAATCGCTTAAGGGATAAATCTGTATTTTGGCAGGGCGGGTTAGAATTTTATTCAATTCTTCTGTTTCGGCGGCTATGCTGTCTATGCCTTTCCAAGCCCATATTCCGTTGATAGTCAAATGTTTACACCAAGTATATAACTCTGTCAAAGAGGTTACAGCGCGCGTTACGACCACATCGTAACGCGTTTTCATTTCTTCAGCTCTGCCCCAGCTGGTTTTGACATTTTTTAACCCTAAGGCTTGAGCCACTTCGGCAGCTACAGTGGTTTTTTTGCGGATAGAATCCACCAACTCAAACTGTATCTCTGGGTACATAATCGCCAAAGGTATGCCAGGAAATCCCCCGCCTGTGCCTACGTCTATAATTCGCCCCTTTTGACCGCTCAAATTGGCTACTTGCGCCAATGCCAAAGAGTGTAAAATATGGTGTGTGTATAAATTATCTATATCCTTGCGGGATATGACGTTGATTTTTTCGTTCCATTCGCGGTATAAACCATCTAATTGGGCAAATTGTTTGTTTTGGGTTTCAGTTAATTCTTGAAAGTAGCGGCTGATGATTTCCATCTCTTGATTTTTAAGTTTTTTTGTTGATAAATAAAATTTAGCGCAAATTTAGTGATTTTTTGCTATTTTTTTACAAAAATATATATTTTATAAAAAATAATATGTAATATATTTTTTATAGTGAAATTTAGTAAATACAAGCTTATTGGTGGTTTTTATTTGTAAATTGTAATATAAATTGACTAATAAGTACTTTGTAGGGTGGTAATATATGCCCACTTTTGTATCATCAAAGAAAAAAAACGCAGCCATTGCGCTTTGTGTGTTAAAAAAATTCCCCTTTTTATATATTTTCCTACAGTTTTTTTATAAAGATATTCCCTTTTTTTTATATTTTCCCTACAGTTTTATATTTCCCTACACTTAATTTTTTTTACGAGGTTCGGTCACAAATTATAGAATTGGTACGTTCTACATTCTATAATTTGTGGACAGCCTCCAAACAACTCTGCTTGAAAGATATTCCCTTTTGTTTTATATTTTTTTAGCCTTGCTAAAAGTTTGTTGTTAAAAATGTCCCTTACTATTTTCTCCGTGTTCTATTTTATTCACACAAAAACTTTAAATTTGAATATGAATTTTATCACAAAAATACAAACTATTTGCTGCTTGTTGCTTATCTGTAGTGGATTGGCCAATGCGCAAATCACCTGCCAAAGCGGCATTATTCGGCACTATACTCCCAATATGGTGGCTGTAGTAAACGCTACTGACTTGGTGGTAAATCCTTATTCATTCGGTACTTACGATTTTGCTGTGCTGAACGGCGCAAATCCCAACTATGCCAGTAGTCAAACTTTCGGTTGTAGTGATGCTGGAGTTCGCGATGTTGTTGTGCGTTGGACTAATCCCAATATGCAGGTTTATACTTGTACAACTACAGTTGTGCTGCGCGATACACTCAATTATTGTTCTCCACCCGTACAATGCCAAAATTTCACCGCAAGTTTAGACCAGAGCGGGAATGCAATGGTTGGCGCGGGGCGATTTGTAGCCAATTATAACCCTAACGCAACTTATACCGTAGCCCTCACAGGCACTATGCAAAGTGGTAGTGCTTTGAATTTCTCTTGCTCGCAAGTGGGAACACACAACGTTACGATAACTCAAGTATTGAATAATGTTACCTCTACTTGCGCGGCTACTGTTACAATAAACGACCCCAACAATGCTTGTACTACGCCCGTACAATGCCAAAACTTCACCGCGAGTTTAGACCCAAGTGGGAATGCAATGGTTTCTGCTGCGCGTTTTGTGGCCAATTATAACCCTAACGCAACTTACACGGTTGCCCTCACAGGCACAATGCAAAGCGGTAGCACTTTGAACTTCTCTTGCTCGCAAGTGGGAACACACAACGTTACGATAACTCAAGTGTTGAATAACATCACCTCTACTTGCGCGGCTACTGTTACGATAAACGACCCCAATAATGCTTGTACTACGCCTATACAATGCCAACCTTATACAACCAACTTAACCCCTAATTTGGTAGCGGTAGTAAATGCACAAAGTTTGGTGAATAACCCTTCATCAAACGGTTCTTACTCCTTTGCCTTTGCAATGCCTAATGGTAATGTAACCAATGGCGGTTCTACCTATACTTTCATCTGTAATAGCCTTGGCACTTATAACACCACAGTTACACTCACTAACGGTTTTGGGATTTCTTCTAGCTGCCAGACAACTTTGACTGTAGCTGACCCCAACAGCCTTTGTCAGCCTGCTGCGTTTATTTGCCAAAACTATACTATAGCCTTACCTGCTACCACGACCACTGTAGCCGCTAACCAATTTGTATCAAATCCCAACCCTAACGCTACTTATTTGGTAAATTATGCCAATATGAGCAGCTTAAATAGCAACCTAACCGTTACTTGCAACAACATCGGAACGACTGCCGTAACTGTGCAAGAGTTATTGAATGGTGCAATCCGCACTTGTCAAGCTAATGTGGTGGTAACAGACCCCAACTTTGCTTGTGGTAATCCAAACGGGTTTAATTGCCAAGCACAAACTTTGACCATTACCCCTAATCAGGTAGCTGTTGCCAATGCTTCTCAATTCGTAAGCAATCCTTTGGCGAATGGATACTACACAATGTCTGTAGGCACTCCCAACGGTGGATTTAGTGCAGGCGCAAGCAATTATACTTTCTCTTGCACCCAATTGGGAACTTATACGGTTATAGTGAGCCAACGCGCTAATGGTATAATCCAAACTTGCACCACTTCGGTATTGGTTACTGACCCGAATAATATCTGCGCTGCTGCAACCCCTTGCATCAACCCCGCTTTAATAGATTCTAACATATTATGCCCTACCGTTTATGCCCCTGTTTGTGGCTGCGATGGGCAAACTTATTCCAACTCTTGTATTGCTGAAAATTGGGCTGGCGTTACCTCTTGGACAAATGGGGCTTGCGGCAACAGCAACCCTAGCAATCCTATCAGTATTCAAACCTCAGTAACTCCCGCTACTTGCGCACAAAGCAATTGCGATGGTTTTGTAAATTTAACCACGACTGGCGGAACAGCTCCATACAGTTATGTTTGGTCAAACAATACTTTTAGCAACGTATTGCGTATGGTTTGTGCGGGAACTTATACCGTAACCGTTACCGATGCCAACGGATTAACTGCTACAGCGAGCGCGATTGTTACTCATTCAAGTGGTTGTGTATGGC
Source organism: Chitinophagales bacterium (assembly GCA_013297745.1). Taxonomy (GTDB): domain Bacteria; phylum Bacteroidota; class Bacteroidia; order Chitinophagales; family Saprospiraceae; genus JAAFIM01. The sequence goes on from JAAFIM010000017.1 coordinate 50,833, forward strand.
CTGGCGATACCGACGACGATGCAAGCGTAAGTTTCTTTGATGTATTGCCTATAGCGTTGGCTTACGGTGAATCTGGTTTTACACGCCCCAATGCTACTATCAATTGGCAGGGTGAGCAGTGCCAAGATTGGAACACTGTTACGCCTATAGCTGGTTTGCCCAATTACAAACACATAGATACAGACGGTAATGGTTTGATTAATCAATTGGATATGCAAGCGGTTATCAACAACTACGGACAGTTTTATTATCGCACGGCTTCTGCTATTGGTGATATTCCTTTTTATATTAATGATGTGATTGTTACTCAAGGGGATAGAGTTAGTTTGCCTATTTTATTGGGCTCTCCTACCGAAATGGCAGATAATGTATATGGGGTAGCGTTTACTATAGAATACGACCCCGCCGCTGTAGATGCTAACTCGTTAAGCATAGATATACAAAACTCTTGGTTGGGTAGTGATTTGATGTTGGCTTATCGCGAGGACTTCGCTAATGGAAAATTACACGCTGTTATCGCCCGCAAAGACCGTATGAATATCTCCAACTTTGGTGAAATTGGCACGCTCAACCTAACTATTAGAGATGATATTTTGCGTAATGGCACCCGCTTGATGCCAATCAATATCAGCAATGTCAAACTAATTGATAATCAACACACCATATTGGGTACTACCCGCCCAGAAACTATCGTAACTATTGAGTTGACTAGTTCTGTAGCCCGCCAAAATGAATTAGGGTTGAATATATTCCCTAACCCTGCGCACACAACCGTGAACGTACAATCTGCTAATGCTCAAATAGAAACGCTAAAATTGTTGAATGTTACGGGTCAAGAATTGATAACGATGACCAATATCAATCAAAATAATAGCCAACTTAATATCAGCGAACTACCTAACGGTATCTATATACTTGCTGTTATTACCGATAAAGGGATGAGTACCCAGCGCATACAGGTAAAAAGATAGATTTTAGAACAATAGGATTTTTTATTTAGGTCTTAACGCTACCCTGATGTTTGTATCGGGGTAGCTTTTTTTATTTTATAAAACAACAAACAGATAAACATTACACCAAAAATTTTATTTGTTAATAATCTGCAATGCTTAAATTTTCCTATAGATATTATTAATTTAAAAACAATACGCTTTTAATAAGCGATAGAATAATCTTGTTTAGATACTTTGTTTCATAAAATTATTACAAATAATAGCTGTGTTAGTTTATACATTACATAAATTTACAGTAAATAATAGCTGTGTTAGTTTATACACCGTACAAATTGGCGGTAAATAATAGCTGTGTTAGTTTATACACTACACAGATTGGCGGTAAATAATAGTTGTGTTAGTTTATATACTACACAGATTAACGGTAAATAACAATTGTGTTAGTTTATACACTATACAGATTGGCAGTAAATAATAGTTGTGGTGATTTCACCACTACACAAATTGACAAAAATAAAGCTTGTGTTAGTTTATATTTTGTATAAATTTAAAAACAGTATAAACACTGTAGTAAGTTATTACAGTATAAAATTTGACCATTTTAACCATAAAAAAACCCTCTGCACGCTGCAAAGGGTAAAATAATTATCTTTTGTTTTTAAAAAAGGTCTGAATTAACCCCGCACATTCTGCTGATAAAACATCTTTAATAATAATTGTTTTAGGATGAAGTAGGGAAGGATTATATTTAGAAAATCCTGTTTTAGGCTCTGCCGCTCCGTACACTACAGCACCAATTTGCGCCCAAGCTAAAGCCCCTGCACACATTACACAAGGTTCTATAGTTACATAAAGTGTACAACGATTAAGATATTTTGTATCTAAAAAATTAGCGGCTGCGGTGATAGCCAACAACTCGGCGTGAGCGGACACATCTTTAAACTGTTCTGTTAAATTATGTCCTCGTCCTACAATCTGATTATTAGTTACTACAACCGCTCCAATGGGTATTTCGTTTTTATCAAATGCTTGTTGAGCTTCTTGCAAAGCCTGCCGCATAAAAAATTCGTGGGTTAAAAACTCTTGCTTGTGCATAAATTTATTTATATAATGCGTTGCACGCTGCTATTTTGTACTATTAAAGCCTCTGATGAGCCGCTTATATTTATCAACCCGCAGCGTTTGCCCGTTTCTATACTGCCCAAATTTGCTTGCATACCCAAAGCTTCAGCCCCGTTAAGCGTTGCCCATTCCAACAAGGTTTGAGTAGGGATATAAGAATTGTACTTTGCTATAGTTTTTAGCTCGTCCAACACCGAAAGTGTCCAATTAGAGGTCAAACTATCCGTGCCTATGGTTAAGCGGGCGTTTGTGTGGATAAAATTTTGGTAATTAGGCAAGCGATTTTCTATGTATAAATTAGCGTTGGGGCAAGTAGCAAAGTATAAATTAGGCAATATCTGCTGTGCGGCGGTTATTTCGGCTGCTGTAGTGAGGGTGTTATGCACCAACAAATTTCTGTTTTTAGGATTTAATTGCGTTAGTAGGTAAAAAATTGCCGTGTTGCCCAACTGGGTTAAGTCGTTATAATCAAAACCAAACTTAGCCCACATATCCACAAAGGGAGAGTTTTTATCCACAAAGAGCTGATTTTCGGCTACGGTCTCTTGGTTATGGATAGAAACGGTAACATTTTGCGTTGATTGATGCTGGTGTATTAACTCAAACATAGCGGGCGAAACCGAATAAGGGGCGTGCGGTACTAAAGTTTTGAAATCTCCGCGTTTGGGTTGAAGCTGGTTGAAAACATTTTGGTATTTATCAAACTCGGGTTGGGTAAGTTTTTTTTGCCAAAAATCAAAACATTCCACAAAGCTATAATAGCGGATAGGGGAGTTGTTTTTGACCGCAAAAGTATCGGTTTGGTTGCAAATATCGCCTACAGCGTTTATCCCGTTGGCATACATTGTTGCATCTGCTTGTTGTATAGCCTGTTGGATAGTGGCTTCATCTGCGGCGCGGTTAGCGACCACATTCCCGATAAAATCCAACAGTCCCGTACCTGTAGGTGCTTTGCCGAGCATGTGAGAAAGCTCCAAATGGCAATGAGTGTTGATAAAAGCGGGGCAAACTATGCCTTGATAATGTTGTACATCGCCCCGTCCAAAAGTGACATTGGGGGGATTGACTGCTACAATTTGTTGAGTTGCTGTATCGAAAGCCACAATACCATTAGCCACAGCAGGGGCGGAGATAGGAAATAACCAATCTGCGCTGATATATTTTATCATTTTGATATATTTTATAAAAACAAATAATTAAAAAAAGCCTAATCCTTGGTTAGAATTAGGCTGTTATGGAAAAGTTGGTTATAATTCGGTGAGGGTGTAGCGATATTCGCCGTCGGGTTTGTCCTCAATTTGATACGTTTTGGAAAGCATAGTGAAAGGTTTGTTGGTTTCTACCCCAGCAGCTAGAGCAGTTTCAGCTGCGCCACCTGTAAGGCTGGTGGTAGGACAATAAGATTTGCCATTAGCTTTAACGATAACGTGCCCTAGATTAAAATAATAGTACTTTTTGCCCCCAAGTTGAAAATTACCTGGGCATTGATTATCCAACCAATTGGCATCTATAGGGCCGCAAACGACCTTTTGTCTGCCGTGTAGGGGGGCTGTATCTACTGACCAAGTAGAATCGGCTTTTCTCATCACTTCGACTAAAGCATTAGAAACAGATTCGCAGTCCCCTACAGTTACCCCTGACAGTAGTTTAGCTTTGGGGCGTCTGGGATTGTAGCTAAATTTACCTTTAAAATAAGCCATAAAAGCAGTAAATACATTATCAGGTGTAGCTATTCCATTTTTGGTAGCTTCAGTGATGATAGCTTGGGATATGGAGTCGCCTGCGGCTGTAGTCATTTGAATTTGAAGTGCTTCTTGTGAGGATTTAGCTTTTGTTAGGTAAGAGTTGGCATCACTTTGTTTTTTATTGAGTTGCTCATACAGCTCTTTTTGTGTTTTTCTATCCACTTTTTCCTTTTTAGCGTAAGAGGCATTCATAACTTTTTCAGCGGCTAAATATACGCTTTCTAAGGCTTTATACTTTTGTTGCAGGTCTTGCAAGGTTGGATTTGTAGGAAGAGTGGGTACAACAGCTATGGCTTCTAGCAATAGTTTTTCTTCGGGTACATCAGCAGATAACAGCTTGCTAGCTTCAGCTACATCTTTGGTCGCTTCATTTTTGCCCACCAACACATTATCCAAATAATCATTGGCTTTGGCAGCAAATTGTAGCAAGCGGGTAAGATTGGCTATGTGTTCGCTGATTTGTGCGCGCGAGGTTTGGTATTCTTGGGCTTTGAAAATCGCTTTGAGGAAACTTTCCTGTTTTTTGAGCATTTTATTCCCCAAAATTACCGTTTCGCTCAAGTGGTTCATTTTTTCGTCCAATTCGGAATCGTAAGTTTTGACCGCTTTTATAAATTCCAACTTTTCGTCCGCTGTGCTGGGTTTGGCTTGGGCAAATTCTTGCAATTTGGTTTTTATCCCCGCTTGAAATTCGTTTGCGCCACCTATCATTCCTACAGTAGCGCGCACTTCTGCCAAATAATGTTTGAATTCTTTATTGACTTGGGCTTTTTCTACCGTTTCGTAGTCCAACTCGTCCAATTTGTCTGTTTGGGTAGAGCTTTGATTTTCGATTTGAGTTTTTACCTCATTGTCTTGCTCTTCGTCCGTTTCATCGGCTTCGTCATCTTTTGCGGTGCGAACTTCCACATCTGGGTCTTTGGCAAACCAGCCATTTTTAATCTCGCTTGCTACATCAGCTTTGCTAATGCCTTCACATTTTTTGATTTTAATCTGAACGTCGTCTTTACCGTTGCCATCATCGTCAGGTTCTATGCTGATGCGGGCTATGCCTGTGGCTTGTTTTTTAAAATTTTCTTTGGGAATTTTATTTAAAACAGCATCCCATTCTTTCTCTTTGCTGGGGTCAACAAAAAGTATAAGGGGAATTTTTTTCCCTGCGAGTTTGAAATCGCGAAAATATACAAAAGGTTGATTTTTTCCCACGCGGCTCAATTTTGCCAAATCTTTATTTAGCATTTTAAAGTAAGTGGAAACGTTGAGACCAGCCAATTCGTTCGGCTCGATTAGTGTCGGCATAATATAGATATTTTAGGAGTGAAAAAAGCAAGACTGATAAGCATAAATAGAAAAAAAAGCGTCAGCTAACGCCAACGCTTTTCTTAAAATCCCCAAAAAAACCCAAACTTATGAAAAACCTACTGCAAAGGTAAGGGCTTTTTTGATATTAGCAAGGGTTTTTTAGCTTTTTTGGGAAAAAAAGTATGTTTTTGACATTTTTTTTATAAAAAGCGACTTTTTTAGTTGAAAAAAGGCTTAGTTCATCGCTTTTACGCTTTGTATTTCTGGGATAGCGACTTTTATGGTATGCTCTATACCAGCGCGCAAGGTCATAGCGTTCATTGCACAATTTTGGCAAGCACCAATCCAGCGAATTTGCACCTGCATTTCAGGGGTAACATCAACAATTTCGAGGTCGCCGCCATCGGATTTGAGGTGAGGGCGTACTGTGTCTAAGGCTTGGTTGATGCGGGAGATTAATTTCTCTTTGTCTTCAATAATCATAATGGGGGAATTTTTTTAAGATTTAACCTCTATTTTTTGGGTGGGAGCGATTAATTCGTTGCGTACAGCGATTTGGCGGGCTACATTTTTGGCCACGTTCAAAAACGCTTCTTTGGTTTGTTCTTCTTCGCCCAGCATAGCGGGTTTGCCACTATCGCCGCCCTCGCGGATGCTTTGCACGAGTGGAATTTGCCCCAAAAGCATAGTATTGGACATTAAAGCCAACTTTTTGCCCCCGCCTTGTCCGAAAATATAGTATTTATTATTGGGTAATTCGGCGGGGCTAAACCAAGCCATATTTTCTACCACGCCCAAAATCGGTACGTTGACATTGGGCAACAAAAACATATTCATACCTTTTATCGCATCAGCCAAAGCGACTTCTTGCGGGGTTGTTACCATAACCACACCCGTAACGGCTACAGTTTGTATCAACGACAATTGCACATCGCCCGTGCCTGGGGGCAAATCTATAACCAAATAGTCTAAATCTGGCCAGATGCAATCTTCAAAAAATTGTTTTAAAATAGCACCCAATCGAGGACCGCGCAATACGACCGCTTGTTCGGCATCTATAATATAACCTATGCTGATGGTGGGAATACCAAATTTTTCTATGGGTACAATTTTGGGCTTGCCCTCGCTTTCGTCTATTCGCGGGCGGGCATTTTGCAACCCGAACATAGTGGGCAAAGAAGGCCCGTATAAATCCGCATCCAATAAACCCACGCGCGCGCCCAATGCTTTTAGCCCTAAAGCCAAATTGACCGCTACAGTGGATTTGCCCACGCCGCCTTTGCCTGAAGCTACAGCGATAACATTTTTGAATCGGCTGGCTGGTTTTTCGGCTGAAGGGGCTTTGCTGACCACGTGAATATGCACTTCAGCTTGAGGGTAAAGTTGGTTGATAGCAGCTATACAGCTAAAATTTAAAGTGCCTTTATAACTGTTGTGGCTGGGGCTCAATACGAGGTTAAAGCTGATATTTTGCCCCTCTGTTAGCAAATTTTCGACCAAGCGCGAGCTGATAATATCATTGCCTGTGAGCGGGTCAGCTACTTTTTGCAGGGCGGTTATAATCTGTTGTTTGTCAAATTCCATATAATGCGGTTTAAAATTTGGGCAAAAGTAGCCTTTTTTATTGAAAATATGAGCATATAAACCCACTTTTCTATCAAAAAGTTTAATATAAACGCGCTTTCTGCTATCTTTGCGCTATTTTTTAGCCTTTTTAACATATCTATTTAATCTAAAATCATAATGCGGTTTTTTCTATTCCTTATCAGCTTAATTTCTTTGTACGGTTGCGATACCCAAAGTCAGCCCCAAACCCAACTCACAGCTAATTTAAACAACAGTCCCCAACCCAAGCAACAAGATAGCACCCGCCAACCGTTGAAAATTAGATTGGGTTTTATCGGGGATATAATGGGACACGGCGACCAAATCGTAGCGGCTATGGATGAAAAAACGAAATTGTACGATTACGAGATTTGTTTTAGATATGTGCGCAATTTGTTTGAACAACAGGATTTTATGGTGGGCAATCTGGAACTAACCCTTTCCAATAAGGGCAAATACACAGGTTATCCCCGTTTCAGAACTCCCGATGCGCTGGCTTTCGCGCTCAAAAATGCTGGGTTTGATTTTTTGGTAACAGCCAACAACCACAGCAACGACGGCGATTTGTACGGAATTACCCACACTTTGGATATTTTGGATTCTATAAAAATGCCCCACACGGGAACGTTCCGCGACAGCGCAGAATATGCCAAAACTTATCCTTATATTCACACCCACAAGCTAAAAGAGGGCGAGTTGAGAATCGCTTACCTCAATTATTCTTACGGTACAAACGGTATTCCCACCCCAAAACCCGCTATAGTCAATCTGATAGACACAGTGCAAATGCTCAAAGATATAGAAACGGTGAAAAAATCAAAACCGCATCTTATCGTGGCTTTGGTGCATTGGGGGAGCGAGTATCAACTCAACGAGCGCACAGAACAGCAGAATATCACCAAAATGCTCTGGCGAAATGGGGTAAAAGTGGTTATAGGCGCGCATCCGCACGTAATACAACCGATAAAAACGGATACTGTAGATAATAAAATGGGGGGTAAAACTATCAACTATTGCGCTTATTCGCTGGGTAATTTTATCTCCAATCAAAACCAAAAAAATACAGATATTGGGTTAATGGTAGAATTAGATTTGGTACAAAATCAACCCGATGGCGAATTGGAGTTGGTTGCGCACGATTACGTGCTGTTGTGGCGTTATATTCACAATAAATCGGCTGCTGTAGTCAATCGCGATTATATCGTAGTGCCTGCTGCTGCGTTTGAAAATGACACCACCAAATTTATGCAAATGTCCGCTTCCGACCTCGCCGCTATGCGCCTCGCTTCAGAAAATATGCGCAAACACTTGAGCAAATGGGGAGCTACAGAACGCAAGGTTACTATGCAAGAAGTCTTGGAGGGCAATGTGAAAAAGCCGAATGAATAGTTTATTAGCAAAAAAAGCCCCTTTCCGATAAGTTGGAGAGGGGCTTTTTTTATTGATTATTAAGGTATAGATTTGCTGCTTCAGTGCCGTCTGTATCTAATTTAAACCATTTTTTTACTTCTCCATTTGTAAGGACAAAAAGCATATCTTTTGAATAAAAAAGCCCATATTTGGGTAAAAAAGGGGATTTGTCTATCAAAATTAGAGAGTTAGGAATTTTAGCAAGTCGTTGCTCCAACTTTGTGTCAGTCTTGGAAAGAACAAAGTAAGTACTATCTTTACATAAATTTTTATTTTGCTCAATAAGCATCATCACCTCACCCGTACAAGTGCCACAAAAGCCAACTTGAAAAATAAAAACTTGAGCTTTGGAACTGCTTTGTAAGTTTAGCCCTTGTACTTTACTTAAATAACTAAACAGTTCGTTGCTGCGGTCAAAATGCTGCGGCCTTTGGCAGGCAAAAATAAAGCTAATTAAAGCTATAAATACTAAATTTTTGTTCATAATTAACTGTATTAGGTATGGCTAAATGAGGTAAATATAAACCTTTCTTTCCTACAAAAGCACCATAATCACCAAATTTTTTGGGGGGAAGTAAATATTCTCCAATGATATTAAAGTCTTGGTCAAAAACCATTAAAACACGTCGTTTATCTCCAAAACTATTGTATAATCCATTGGCATCTTTTTCTGGTAATTGAGGAACAAAAAAACGATAATATAAATTGCGGTATTTATCAAATAAAATTCTTTCATATTGGCTTGTAGTCGCTAAAATTTGAAGTTTAATATCAGCATCAAGCGCAGTTTTTTTAGAAATAAATTTATTCTCGCTGGTATCGCTTTGGCTTCTGCCTGCAAAAACATCTATTTTACCGCTAACAATATCTAAACTGAATATATTGGGTTCTGCGGCAAAAGAATAAATATGTTTATTACCCACTCGTTCTCTATTTATATAAGTATTGAATCCTTGCTCTATTTTATAATAGCGTTCAGGATAAGTTATGGGCAAAGTATCATAATTTTGGCTGCTGCCTGCTGGGACAAAAACTTCTATTGGGGTTTTGAAAAATAGGTCGCCTGCTTTCTGTGAACAAAGAGAACAATATCCTTGCACCCAAAAGCCCATTTTTTTATTGTCCCATTCTGTTACCATTCGTTGGCTAATCAAGCTATAAGGTGGATTTTCTGTAGCTTCTGGGTTGTTAATAATCTGTTGATAAATAACTTTTTCACGGTTTATTAAATTAAGACTATATTCAGTATGCCAAACTATAGTATCTAAATTGTGAAAATGAACAGACCATAATTTTTGACTACTGTGAAAAGAGTCTAGTAAATTTATATAACTTAATTCCCAAGTTTTTGTTAAATTATCCAAATTATAAACTTCTAATTTTTTACTTCGGATATTCATCATGAATAAATATAAGCTGTCGCCAACTTCTTTGCCTTGCAAATAACTAAAACCTACGCTATCGTACTTATAAACTGAATTGGGAATGCCAAAAGAATCAATAGATAAAACAACTTGTTTAGTAGATAGATTGGGAAATTCTGAATTTTCCAATACTACATTTCGGTTACAATTGCTTAGCAACAAAGTAATTAAACAATAAAGTAATAGTCGCATCGTTTATTTTTTTTAAAAAAGTTGCAGCGCAATTAAGGCTGCAACTTGAAATGATTTTAATTACTCTCCGTCTGGGTGATAGAACCAACCAGCTTCCCACATAGCGATTTCAAACTCCCTTCCTTTTTGGGTCAAATCAACATTTAACCAGTTGTCTAACTCTTCCTGAGTAAAAAAAGCAGCAATATCTGGAGATATGTTAGCAGCCACTGTACAAGGGTGTAGTTTTTTACAACTACTCCCAAGCCCACGAACGCAATGAAAGCCTGTTACAGTTGTTGCGCCAACACTAATCTGACAAGTTCCACCCTCATACCTTCTCTCGTCAGCTTTTAGTTGACGTTCTTTTATAGGTTGGGGCTGAATTGTTTCTGTTGCTTTATCACAACTTGATAGTGCAAAGCCTACACCGAACAAAATAAAAAATACTTTGTTTAACATTTTGAAAATAATTTAAAGATGAAAAAAATAAGAAATTACATCAAAAGCTTGCGCACGCAATTGAGTAAAACACAAAAATAATACAGAATTTAAAAAGTAAGTGTGTAATAAAAATTAAGCAATATTGCGCAAATAAGTAAAAAGACAAAGTTTAATTAAAGCCTTCGGATTGTTAAAATATGTTTGGAGGGCGTCAGATAATT
>JAAFIM010000018.1 GCA_013297745.1 Chitinophagales bacterium
GTAACTACACTAATCCGTTGAGTTTCTACACTGTTTGAAGTGAGACGGAGCGCAGCGGAGCGAACAAGTTTGTAGAAACAAGGCGTTTTTGGTACTTTTTGCGCCTGCAAAAAGTACGAAGAAAAAGAAATTTTTAGGCGTAAGCCGTTAAGAAAATTTCTAAAACCCAAGTTTTTACTAAAGTGTAAAAATTACTTCTATTTTGTTCAGTTACTTACTTTCAACATTTCGCTTTTTTTTTCCTCTATATTTATATTTTTAGGCAAAGGTTTAAATTCGTTATAATTATTGCGTTGCAAGCAAGCATATAAAGTGAGGAGAGACAAAATAACAAGCTTATTCGCCATCTAATATAAAAATTTCGTGAACACTTGATTGAAAACGTGCTAAATTCCACTATTTCAACAAATCTTTATAACTATCTGCTTTTGCGCCATCCAATTTTACCAACAAATCGTAAGCCTTGCGCTTGGTGGCTACATCGGCAACCAAAAACAATTGCGCCAGTTCATCTCTTTTCATAATCGTAAAAATTTGTATAATCATAGAAGCTGGATATTGGTCATTGACTTTTTGTATAGCCTCCAACGATTTGAGCACATTGGCCAATCCTTGAGAACGAGTTTCGGTTTTGGTTAATAAATCCAAGCCCAACAAATAGTATTGATAAAAAGCCCTGCGCATAGGTTGCACCCGCACATTGAGCAAGTTTTCTATCAACCAATAGCGCGAACGATTGACTACAGAGGTAGCGTCAGCCATTTTCCAGCCTGCGCCTGCCCCTGAAGGTACGTTGTTGAGTATGGTCAAAGCTTTTTGTAGATATTCTTCCCCCCCCAATTCAGAAAAAGAATCATAATGTAAACCCAAAACTACATAAGCATAAAAGCCAACTACAGAGGTTAGATTGGAAGCAAAAGCATTTTCGGTGAAATCCAACACTTCAAACTCGCCATAAGAAAAAGTAAAATCTTTATCCAGATGCTGGAAAATTATCGTATTGTAACCGCTATTATAAACAGGTCGGGTGGCTTGTATGGTAATTTGACCAGAAAAAGAAGTTGCTGAATTTTCTTTTTCTATAGTCAAAACTATGCTCAAATCAATTTTTTCGTCTTGAGTATATTCGTCATTAGACCATTTTCTATTATTGATAAATTCAGTCATAGCATTTTTCAAACTTTTAAAAATTTTGGGGTCTGCTACCTGTAGTTTGGGGGTGTTGATGGTTACGGTGGCTATGATTTCTTGTGATTTTACTCGCTCAGTAGCCCACAAAAGAATAATCAATAATAAATATCGGTAAATTGTCATATTTTTAAATAATTTGGTTTTTTTTAATAACTGGAGTTACGCTTGAGGTTTAATTTTAGTACAAAATAGCTATAATGTTAAATTGGGTAGAAATTTTTTAACGGCTTACGCCTAAAAAATTTATCTTTGGTACTTTTTTGATGGCAAAAAAGTACCAAAAAAGCCAACGCCAACCCCGAAGGGCTCCCGTCAGGAAAAAGGCGTTTCCTTCGGGAGGGCTTCGCCGTGTTGCTTATTTTGCTTCATTTCATTGCGCAAAAAGCGCAAAACCGTCGCTACAAGCTGACGTTTTTTTCAGGGAGGGCTTCGCCGTTCTACGAAAAAAAGCTACTGCCCTCGCTTTGCTCGGTTGGTCGTCTTTTCGCGACATACGCTGGTTTTGGCGTCTCACGGCGAAAATTAGTATTTTTACTTAACTTTTTTAAACTTATTGACTGGAGCGTAACTCCAGTTAATAAAATTATACGCTTTGTTTGCTCAAAACGGGGCAAATATAGCCTTTTGCTTGCAAATTGGACTATAAAACGAGATAAAAATGTTTTTTGTAGGGTAAAAATTGTTTTTTTTGTTAAAAAATGCTACCTTTGCGCCCGATTGGGCAAAAAAGCTTTATCAGCGTTAAAATTTTTAGTATAAAATGAGTCATATAGTAGCCATTATAGGCAGACCCAATGTGGGTAAATCTACTTTTTATAATCGTATGGTGGGCGGGCGGCCTGCTATAGTTGATGATTTTAGCGGGGTTACCCGCGACCGCCAATATGGGGTAGCAGATTGGAACGGGCGGCGTTTTACTGTGGTAGATACAGGCGGTTTTATTGGCGATTCTGAGGATGTATTTGCTGCGGCTATTCGTAGTCAGGTAAAAGTAGCCATAGAAGAAGCGCAAGTTGTTTTATTTATGGTGGATGCAATGACGGGTATTACCGATTTGGATACTCAAGTTGCCGAATTGTTGCGCCGCAACAAAAAAAATAATGTGTTGTTGGTGGTTAATAAGGTAGATAATAAAGATTTATATTCAGATGCGCAAGAATTTTGGGCTTTGGGTATAGATAATATGTTTTGTGTGGCTTCTGCTTCTGGTAGCGGCACAGGCGATTTGTTGGACGAAGTGGTCAATCGCTTGCCCGAAGAAGCGCCCGAAGAGAGCGATTTGCCCAAAATTACTATAGTTGGTCGCCCCAATGCGGGTAAATCGTCTTTGGTAAATGCACTTTTGGGCGAAGACCGCACTATTGTTACCGATATAGCTGGCACCACCCGCGATAGTATTCACACCCATTACAACAAATTTGGGATGGAATTTATGCTGGTCGATACGGCTGGTTTGCGCAAAAAAAAGAACGTAAAAGAAGATTTGGAGTTTTATTCTGTGTTGCGCACGATTAAAGCTATAGAAGAATCCGATGTTTGCGTGTTGATGTTGGATGCTACTCAAGGTTTGGAAGCCCAAGATATTAACATTTTCCGCTTGATTGTCAAAAACAAAAAAGGGGTGGTGTTCTTGGTCAATAAATGGGACTTGATTGAGAATAAAGAAGCCAATACCGCCAAGGATATGGAGGATAAAATCAAAGAACGCCTCGCACCTTTCAACGATGTGCCGATTGTTTTCACCTCTGTCAATGAAAAACAGCGTATTTTCAAAGCTATAGAAATGGCTATGGAAGTGTATAAAAATAGAACCATCCACATCACCACCTCCAAACTCAACGATTTTATCGGCGAAGTTACAGCCCACTATCCGCCTCCAGCTTATCGGGGTAAGTTATTGAAAATCAAATATGTAACCCAATTGCCCACGCCTTACCCGTCTTTTGTGTTTTTCTGCAATCACCCCGACCACGTGGCCGAATCGTACAAAAACTACTTAGAAAATCAATTCCGCGAGCGTTTCAACCTTTGCGGTACGCCTATGGTTATGTATTTCCGCGAAAAATAAGCTAATAGTTTAGCGATAAAAAATCCCCACTTTGCCAAAACGAAGTGGGGATTTTTTTATTGTTTTTATACAGTTTTAGTCCCAACAATTTTGTTCTACTATAGCCATATTGATATGCAGGCTGCTGTTTTTAAACAAATCAGTTTTCATCAGCCCTTCACTTTGGGCTAATAATTTTCTAAATGTCCAACTATTAGCACCGCTTAGTATTAATATATGTGTAGATTGTTGCACTTCAAGTCTAAATCCTAAGTTTTGGGCTGCTTTGATTCGCTTTTCCCATTGCTCGGCATTGGCTTTATAATCTATGATAAAAATTTGATTGTTGTTGGGCTCTCTAATTTCTAAATTACTGATTTCTAAATTTTGTAAATTGTATGAAGCCAAATTTATCCGCATACCTGCTTGATAAACGCCTAAAGCTGTATCTCTAAAAACTGCCAATTCTTTGCAATCTCCAAGTTCAAAATTGCTATTGTCTGCTTTTTTTAATCGGACAATATACTGTAAGCTAGCGCATTGGATTCTGTTTCTTATCCACTCATTATCATTCTTTTTGGGTGCAAAATCGCTGGTATCTATAGTTAAGTTTAGCTTTTTAATTTGGGCTAATAAAGCAGGGCGCAAAGGGCGTTGTTGAGCGGATATGACCAACAGGATTTCATTATCTATAAATTTATTTACCGCTTGCATTTTTCCCATATTGTAACTCACCGCTTGCTCTTTTTCATATAATAATAGGGTTCTGATTGGGCTGTAGTTGGGCGTAAGTTTGTATTCGCTAAAATTATAATCTGGCGTAGTCAGCAATACAGACCAATTGAGCAACGAAATATCAGTATTTAAAAGGCTGGCTGTTCTATAATCTGGGTGGCTAATTTCCATATCGGCTGGCTGGTAAATTTTGAAGTTAAAATAACCATTACCGCTTGTTTTTTGACCTGAATTTTGATTTTTTCGGATATTTATATAATAAGCAGGCTGCATTTTTCGGCTGTTTTCATCCCATAATAGCGTATCTTTCCAAATGTTTTGCCCAATTTTCACTGTAGCATTTGCTATCCGTTTGCCATTATTGGATAATAATTGTAAAAAAATAAACTCGTCTTTGGCTCTGTACTCATCGTCTCGGATTTCTAAACGCACAATTTTATCCTGTTTGTCGCCTGTGACTGCGTACAAATGCCCTGCTGTATCTATATAAGCTGCAGCCAATAAATTATTGCTGACGCTGGGATAAGTTTGGCTAAGAATATACTGAATTTGGTTGCTGGGAAATATCTTTTTGAGGCTGTCATAACTTTGTATGCGGGATTGTAGGTAAAAACATTCAGCAAATTCATTTTCTAAGCAATAAGCTGTGCTTTGATTGGCTATAGGATAATAGGCGGTTTTGTTTTGTTTTTGTTGTATGATAAAATGGCTGCAAGCATAAGTCCAATTGTTTGTTTTTGCTTGATAACAAATGCTTTTAAAGTCGCTCAAGCCTGCCAAAATCACCTTGCTGCCTGCTTCCGTATGTTGTATAATTTCTACTTCTGGTGTTTTTATCCCATTTTTTTCCCTTTGTATAACCGCGCGAATATCGTTTTTATTAGCCCATTCAAAATCTAAAATTTCGTATTTTTCGTCTATTGGCTTGGGTAAATCTAAGTTGATAAGTTCAAAATTCCATTTTCCTGCCTTTAATTTGCCGTATAAAAAATTATCTGTTAGTGAGATTAAAATTTCATTTTTATTGATGATTTTTAGCCGACTTGTGGGGCTTTGGGCTAAGGTTTGGGTATAAATTGTTTTCCATTCGCGCCAGTCTTTAGACGATTGTATTAAAAAAAAATTGCCTTTATAATCCCAAATTCTACCTATAAGTTCTTCATTTTCAACCGCTACTGCATCAATAGGGACTAAATAATTTAAAAAATTGCTATTCATTTTGCTAAAATCAGCAACTGCCAATTGACTTTCTTTGGCTAAATCAAAACTTTGTTTTTTATTGAGTAAATCCCGCCAAAATTGGGTTTTATCTTCCATTTGTCCAAAACTATAGTTGAAATAGCGCTCAGAGAAAAAACCATAGCTTAAATTTTCGCCTTGACGCAGCACAAATGGGGTATTTTCGTCAAGCGGATAATGGCGAAAATAACATTTGCTGGCTATATTTTGAAATTGACTATTTTGAGTGCTATAAAAATGAAGCAAGGCTACAAAATCCTGACCAAAAGATTGTTTGTGTTGCAAAAAATGATTGGTTTCGCGCTGAAAATTTTGTCCTGTACGGTTGCTGATGCGGGCAAATTGGGCAGTTTCTTCATTGAGTATAAATTCACCACTTTCAAATTTAAGTGAGGGGATTTGAGCTAGGAATTTTTGCCCATTATAAGTTAGCGCGCGTATTTTATTTAGCCAAGATACAAAACCATAAATTTTCATCTCTTTATCGCCTTGTTTGATAACAAAACGTTGATGTTGGGCTGGGCTGTAGTCATTATCGCAAGGTATAAATTTAGCTTGCATATCTATCCAGCTAAACTCTTCATAACGAACTTCTACTGCTGTATTTTGGCTTATTTCTATATCTAAAATTGGGCAGCGGGAAGGCGTGAGCCGCAAAGTATTTGCATTTTCCCATTTATAAAAATAATTTTGGGCAGTAGCTATAGCAGCCAAACCCCAAAAACATAGAAAAGTAAAAAATCTCATTTTGTACAAAATTGATAAGTTAGAAAAAAATAAAACATTAGACTTTTTTAGATGCAAAAAATTATTCAAAAGACCAAATTTTATAAAAAAAAGCTATTTTTTAGCCCATTTTATAAAAAAAAAGTAAATAATTAATTTAAAGGCTTTACCTTGCGCGGCTTATTAAACATTTTATCCTTTTTATTATCTAAATAATTCCTTTTTTTATGACAATAGACAAATCTAAAATTTTGGACGACGACCAGTTCAAAAACCCCAAAAATGACGACAATGACGAGATTGATATAAGTCAAATCCCCAGTTCGCAGCCGCCGCAGTTGTATATGCTGTTTTTTGCGGAGATGTGGGAGCGGTTCAGTTTTTATGGAATGAAAGCTTTATTGGTTTTGTATATAGCCAAATCTTTATTGGCTGCACAGATGGGGCCAGAAGATGCCAAAGCTGCCGCTATAGGTATAGCTTCGGCTTATGCAAGTTTGGTATATTTAACCCCATTTTTTGGGGGATTGATAGCGGAAAGATTTTTAGGTTATCAAAAATCGGTGATGTTTGGCTCTGTGTTGATGTGTTTGGGGCATTTTGTAATGGCTTTTGAAGCACCAATTTTATTTTATGCGGCTTTGTCTTTGCTGATAGTGGGCAACGGTTTTTTCAAACCGAATATATCCAGTATGGTGGGGGGCTTATATTATAAAAATGACCCAAGGCGAGATGGCGGTTTTACCATTTTTTATATGGGCATTAATATAGGCGCATTTTTGTCTACCATAATTTGTGGTTATGTGGGTGAAGTTTATGGTTGGCATTATGGCTTTAGTTTAGCTGGTTTTGGTATGTTGGCTGGTTTAATTGTTTTTGCTTTGGGTAGAAAATCGTTAGGTAAAAATGGATTGCCTGCTAACGAAGCCTTGTTGAAAACTAAAGTTATTGGCCCTGTCAATTGGGAATGGTTTATTTATATTATGAGTGCTGTAGCTTTGCCTTTAATAGGGGTTATTGTACATCAAAATTGGGTTATGGGCTATTTATTTGTACCTTTTGCCTCTTTGATTTTATTGTATTTTGTGTATATTGCTATAGATGAACGCCGACACAATAATGCGGTTGATAGTGATAGAATTTGGGTTATTTTGGGCTTGTTATTATTCAGTACTATGTTTTGGTTGTTTTTTGAACAAGCGGGAACGTCTTTGACCTTATTTACAGACAACAACATCAATAGAAATCTATTCGGTTGGGAAGTTCCTACTTCTTTATTCCAATCTATTAATCCTTTATTTATCATCGCTTTAGGACCTATTTTTGCTATTTTGTGGTCGTCTTTGGGCAAGGCGAATAAAGAACCTTCTGCACCGATGAAATTTGCTTTGGCTATGTTGCAATTGGGGGCTGGTTTCTTAATTTTGGTAGCTGGGCAGGCTGCTGCCGAAAATTCTTTAGTGCCTGTAATTTTTCTAATTTTAGCTTATCTATTCCATACGACGGGCGAGTTGTGTTTATCTCCTGTAGGTTTGTCTTTAGTTACCAAATTAGCGCCTAAAAAAATCGTTTCTTTGGTGATGGGGGGCTGGTTTTTGTCTTCTGCTTTAGCGCATTTTTTGGGCGGCATTATTGCCAAATTGACTTTGACAGAAGCGGGCGCAACCCAACCCACACCAGCAGAAATGTTGGCTAATTCTATGTCTGTGTTCAATATCATCGGTTGGGTTTGTGTGGGAACAGGCATTTTGTTGATTTTATTAACGCCTTTGTTCAAAAAAGGTATGCACGGCATCAACTAACAGCTTAATTGTAGCGATTTTATGAAAACCACCTTTGAGCATATTTCGGATTTATTCGCTTCTGAAGATGAAAATAATCAAGAATTAGCTTTTTTATTACTTTCTAATTACGAATGCCCGCGCTGGTTGGCACTACAAATTGGTTTTCAATACCTACACAGCAACCGCCCTGAATATGCAGAAACGTTTATAAATCAATACTTTGTTGCCGAAGCAGAGCGGGAAAATATGTGGGCGGCTACTCGCTTTTTTTACTTTCCTGAGTGGAAAACGGTTTGGCATAGTGAGAATATATTCTCTTCTTCTGAAGGTTCTGTACAGCATTGGGCGCAAAATTTTATCCTTTTTTTGCCCGATTACGAACAATTATGCGCTTACAGGAGCGAGTTTTTAACCCATTTTGCCCGTTCTGTTTCTATCGCGTATTGGTTTTATCAACTGCCCGAAGCTGAACTTTTATTACAAACGGCTATAAAATGGAATTGCCAAGAGCCAGATTTATACTTTTATCTGGGGGAATTATACCTTAAAAATCAGCAATTTGAGCAAGCAGAAACGCACTTATTGGCGTATTTGGAGCGAGTTCCCGACCAAGTGAATGATAATTATTATAAATTGGATGAGTATTATCACGACCAATACCGTTATTTCCCCGACACATTGCAGGCTTATAACCTGTTGGTTAGTTTATACGCTGATTTTCAGCCGTTTAGAAACGTAGAAAAAGCGTTGGAATATGCCCAAAAAGGTATAGAATTTGCCCCCAACCATTACCAAAGCCCATATCTTCGCTATGCTGAACTTTTGGGGGAAAATCCCGATTTTCCCCGCGCTGAAATTTTATATTTGTACAAACAATATATTAGAAATCAAGAGCTTATATTTTCTACTAACAAAAAAGATACGTATTTTTTTCTACGGCTTTCGCTCTATCGCGCACAGAAAAAAAACAATGCGGTAATTTACGATAAAATGCTGCAAATTGCCGTAGAGTTAAACAATTGCAACGAAATTTTACACGCTTGCAAAATGTCCCAAAATTGGGAAAAGCAACTCGTTACCGTTATAGAAAAAAAGGGCGATTATTGGCAGGCTGAAGTATTGATAGAAAAAATTCTGAAAAAAAATCCCAGAAATGCTACAGCTTTGTACTGGAAGCCGATAGTTGAGGATAAAATTTACCGATTAAAATAACTTTTTAAAATATAAATTTTCATTCAAACGATGATAATTCAAGATGTAATCGCGCGCGAGGTGTTGGATTCTCGCGGCAATCCCACTATAGAGGTGGAAATTTTGACCGCCAACGGTATCAGTTCACGCGCAATTGTGCCTTCGGGAGCATCTACAGGCGCACACGAAGCGGTGGAGTTACGCGACGGGGACAAAAAACGCTACTTGGGTAAGGGCGTGTTGAAAGCCTGCGAAAATGTGGAAACTGTATTAGCCGAGCGTTTGATTGGTCAGCACGTTTTCAACCAAACGGGAATTGATGCTATGCTTTGCGAGATTGACGGCACAGACAACAAAGCCAATATGGGCGCAAATGCCATTCTAGGGGTTTCTTTGGCAGTAGCTAAAGCGGCAGCGCAAGAATCGGGTTTGCCTCTGTATCGCTATTTGGGCGGGGTTGGAGCTTGCACTTTGCCCGTGCCGATGATGAACATTATCAACGGGGGCGCGCACGCGGATAATTCTGTTGATATTCAAGAGTTTATGGTGATGCCTTTGGGCGCAGAAAGCTTTTCTGAAGGGTTGAGAATGGGAACTGAAATTTTCCACAGTCTCAAAAAAGTGCTACAGGGGAAAAAATACGCTACCAGCGTGGGCGATGAGGGTGGTTTTGCGCCTAATGTGGGCAGCAACGAAGAAGCTATAGAGTTGATACTCAAAGCTATAGAAAAAGCAGGTTATACGCCAGGAGAAGATGTGTTTTTGGCTTTGGATGTAGCCGCTACCGAATTTTACGACCGCGAATTGGGCGTTTATACCTTCAAAAAATCCAATAATAGACATTTTACCTCCGCCGAGTTGGTAGATTATTGGGCAGAATGGGCGCGCAAATATCCGCTCGTTTCTATAGAAGATGGTTTGGACGAGGACGATTGGGCGGGTTGGAAATTATTAACTGACAAATTGGGGGATAAACTCCAACTCGTAGGCGATGATTTATTCGTTACCAACAGCAGCCGTTTAGCGCGCGGGATTCAAGAGGGCGTAGCTAACTCTATTTTGGTGAAAGTGAACCAAATCGGCACGCTCACCGAAACCATCAACGCCGTGCAAATGGCTACCCGCAACGCTTACAACAGCATCATCAGCCACCGTTCGGGCGAAACAGAAGACACCACTATAGCCGATTTGGCGGTGGCACTCAACACAGGACAGATTAAAACGGGTTCTGCCTCTCGCACCGACCGCATCGCTAAATATAACCAATTGTTGCGCATAGAGCAAGAATTAGACGGCACGGGCATTTACAGGGGGAAATCTTTGTTTAAGTTTTTGAAGTAAAAAAATTGCTTCGTATCCAAATAATCCAGTCAAATCAACGGCTGGATTATTTTTTTTGTATCTTTTTGGAAAAATGGGCTTATTAAGGGGCGATTTTTATAAAAAAAAAGAAAAATAGAATGAATAAAATAACCTTTTTAACCCTTTTCATCAGCTTAATTTTGGCGGCTTGTGGGGACAAACGCAGGCTGGAGATGCAGCCTTATGCTGTGCAAACGCTTAAAGATAACTTGGAAGCCTTGCATAGAAAAACTTACATACTAAAAGATTCTATTTTTCAAGAAATTGAACTTAAGTACAGCCTGCGCCAAGGTTCAACGCGGGATTTTGTCTTAGATTTTGACAAAAAATATGACTCATTAAGCAATTCTTTATCCAGTAAATGGTCGCCGCCTAAATCTGAGGTTGATTGGAAACTGTATATCGCAGATTGGAAACTGCAAGCGTTGAATTTTCATCAGTATTTTGACCTGCTAACCAAAACGGATACTGTGCTGGGGCTGCAAAAATGGGCTGCTATTTCCAAACAAAAAATTGATGAATTTCCCCGCGCATTAGCCCAAATAGAGCGGGAGTTATTGGCTAATCCCAAAAGCAAAGAGTATTGGTTTCGCTATACAGAGTCAATTTTCAACCTCTGGCGGGTGGATTTATACCAACAAGTTTTACACGACATTACTGCGCCACCGGATGAAAACTTTATCTTGGTTGTGCATCCCAACTATTTTACCCTGCCCAAAGTGGGAAAACCACATCCCATTGTTGCTTTTGTTACTACAGGGCTTAGTATGGCGGGAACGCCCGCTAATTTTACTGTTAATATCTTGGGTAAAACTTATCAAAGTGGAGCAGATAATCAAGTTGTGTTTAAAGCTCGCCCGCCCAAATCGGGAGATTGGTATATTCCTATGTCTTTTAGAATAGTTAATCCATTAACGGGCGAGTACGGCTCTTTTCGTCAGGATTTTTACCCTACTGTTCATCCATAAAATCCCTTTTCTATTATGCGAGTTTCTGTTTTTTATTTAATCTTTTTTTCTGTGTTTGCAGCTTGCAATTTTCAACCAACAGAAGAAGCACTTTTTTTGCAAAATTATGTGCAGCAAACCAATTCCGAGTTTATAAACCAGCAAAGAACGTATTTTAGCGCTTTTGAGTTTCAGTCCAAACACGAAGTGCGAAGTCGCCAACTCCCTAATTTTAATCAGGTGCAAGAGCTGTATATTTCCTACGCCAAATCGTGTGTAAAAAGCGTACAAAATCGCGAAAGTTATACCCAAATTGCTTCAAAGTTTGAGTTGGCTTTTTTGTACTGGCGAACAATTCAAGAAAATTTTAAGAGTAGTTATCCAAACTGTGAAAAAAGTGAGGATTTTACCAACGTTTTTGGGGAAATGAACGAAAGTATTTCCCATTTCTATCAAATTTTAGCTGCTATTAAGGATAATAATTACAACCCATTATTTTGGGAAATAGTCGAACTGAAAGCCTTTAACACTTTCAACCAATTGAATAATTTTTTAACCCTTTGGGGCGAAAGCCACGCAGGTTGCAGATGTTTTAAATTTGATAGATTTAATGCTTATTTATTCGCTGAAAAGCCTGTAAAACTGAATCAAGAGGCGAAGTTTAAGGTAGGGGTTATGCCTACTGGCAATAAGCTGTATTATAAGTTAGCTATCAATCAAAAACTGATGAAAAGTAACCCAAGTTTTATAGAATTTATCCCCGATAGTGCTGGAGTGCAAACTGTGGATATCCAGGCGCAAGCGTATAAAAAAAATGGCGATACGGTTTTTCTATCCAAAAAAATAGAAATTGAGGTTTTAGAATGATAATTTTTAATAAAAATAGAATGAAAACAATAACCGTTTTAACCCTTTTCATCAGCTTAATTTTGGGGGCTTGTGGGGATAAACACGCAATTGAGGCGCAACCTTATGCTGTTCAGACGATTAGAGATGCAGAATATTCTTTGTACAGCGAGAGAGCAGAACTTATGCAAGAGATTAAAAATGCAGCCGAATTTTCGCCCGAATTAGCAAAAAATGATGATAATTTAAGTTTGTTTAGTGCTAAACTGTCCCTATCGGTGAGAAAATGGGAAAATGTACGGTTTAATAATCCCAAAGCAGATTGCGAAAACGAAATTATGGACGTTCACCAACATTTTTCACAATTATTATCAACGGATACGTTTTTTACCACTCAAGTTATCAACGATGATTTTCGCCAAAAAGTGGAAAATTTCCCCCGCGCTTTTGCCCAAATTCGCGCAAAAATCAAACACAATCCGCACAGCGAAACATATTGGTATACTTATATTCGGTTTATTTTCAGCAGTTTAGAGGCTGAATTGTATAAATTATGTTTAAAATCTTTGCCTGATAGAGCGGTTAAAAATTATGAATTGGTGGCTTATATGGATTATGAAAACTTACCTAAAGTGGGGAAAAAAAGCACGATAAATGCTTTCATTTTACCCTCACTAGCTACTAATTTATCAAAAATAAAAATTGAAATGGATGGAAAAAGGTTAAATTTTACCCGACAGGGGCAGATTGTTGGGAAGATTAACCCCCAAAATTTTAACGCTAAAAAAATTCCCCTGATTGCCACCATTCAGAATGAAGCAACGGGCGAAACGGTAAAATTTACGCGATATTTTAACCCTAAAATTCATAAATGATTATGTTGAAGGTATGTTATGCGCCCTTGATAATTGCGCTTTTTATTTTTAGTGCTTGCGGACTTTCCCGCCAAGAAGAGTTGTTTTTGGAAAATTATACCCAGCAATTTACCCAACAGATAGCAGCTTCGCGCGAAGAAATGGCTAAAAATACTATCTCTATAGCGAAAATTATCCGTTATCCCAGCAATAAATCCGCGCTCAAACGGGATAGTATGGATTATAACTTGAAACGGTTTCCCATAGTCGCCAAAGAATATATGGAAAGTATCAAATCGCGAAAAACTACAGATTTTATCCTTAAAAAAATGGATACGGTTCTATCGGCTTGGAACGATATTCAAAAATTTTATCCGCTTCCAAGCCTCGTAAAAGTACAAACTGATAGCGTTTTTAGGGGAGAAATGGCAAAATTTAGCCAAGTTTTGTCCGCCGCCGAGCAAAAAAACGATAATTTTAGCTGGAATTTGGCGGAAATGTCAGCAAATAATCTACTTTTGCTTTTTTCGCGCTACACATTGGATAATGTTTTATCGCCTACTCGTGGCTTATTTGACCCGCCGATAACGATGGAAATTTATACAGAAAAACCGATTAGAATTAATCAGGAAACAGATTTGCATTTTATATTTATATCTTACCTTAATGAATGGATGCGTTTTCAAATCGCTGTCAATCAACAACTTGTATCGGATAAAAGTTGTATTTCATACGAATTTATCCCACAAACTGCTGGTACTCAAACCATAGATATTAGCGCGCAAGTGTATAAAAAAAATGGCGATACGGTTTTTCTATCCAAAAAAATAGAAATTGAGGTTTCAGAATAAAAAATAAAAATACGAGTTTATAAAAATTGACTTATCTTTGCCGAAATTATTTAAAAATATAGCATTTTATTTACCAATAAAAAAAGTTATGGGTAGTAAAGTGTAAAATTTTCAATTTCAATACAAAAAAAGTTTAAAAAAATAAAAAGGTTTTTGGCTTTTAAAATATGGCAAGATTAACCCGTTGGCAAGAGTTTTTGGAGAAAATCCCCAAACCTTTGCGGAATAAATATATGTTCGCTACAGCCGTTTTTGTGGTTTGGATGTTTGTTTTTGATAGAAACAGCATTTGGTCGCAATACACGCTACAGAATACGCTGCGAGAGATGAAGATGAAAAAAGCGTATTTTGAAAAAGAGATAAAAAACGATACCGAAGCGCATAATGAGCTGTTTACGGACGACCACAGCATAGAAAAATTTGCGAGAGAGCATCACCTTATGAAAAAAACGGATGAAGATTTGTTCGTTTTTGAAGAGGAGAAAACAAAATAACTTTTTTATAAAAGTTGAATAGAAACGCTAAATTTTCGCTACACAAAAATAATGTTTTTAGTAATCTAATTTTTTAATTTTCAATTATTTTAACGCTATCTTTTCCAATCGTTCTTCAATTGTTTTATGGTCATTTTCGCTCAGTTGTTTTTTTGCTGCTTGCGCTGAAAAAAATAAACCCAGCACGCCAGAAAATACCACACGGCAAGGCACAGTCGCCGAAGCGGCTAAATTTAATCCTGATGATTTCAACGATTATCAACTTTATCAAATTGCTAGAAAACAGGAGTTGTGCCAGTTGTTTAGCAAAAATTTATTGGATGCGCCCAAATGGTCTAGAGGTGACCAGCAAAAAGCTCAATCCATACTTACTGCTTTGGAGCAAGATTTTCAATCTGCTTTTGATAGTGCGAAAGAAACTTCCACCACACAAGCATTTACCACACAAATGGAGGCTTTTCTAAACACCATTAGCGAGCAATTATCAACCACTAATTTGCCTGTGGCTGCCATAAATGGAAACTTAGAGGTTTATAGAAAAACTTTGCCTGCAGTCGCAGAACAATATGCTGCCAATGGGTTTGGTAAAATTTACGCACAAAATTTTGCTCTTGATGCCCATTTAAGTATGCTCAATTTGTTAGTTACCAACAATAAAATAGAGATTGCTTACGACCAGTTTGAAATTATTAATTTATCCTCACAGCTTAATCCGGTAGTGGGACAGGCCTTTACTTTAGAATTGGCCTTGGGCGCGCGTAGTTCACAAGCTAAGTATGGGATTGCTGTGAATGGTCAAAAATTGAAAACCGATGGCAATAACCGCAGTCAATATGTTTTCACCCCCAAAGTTAAAGGGGAGCAGCGTTTGGAAGCGGTGGTTAATGTTAATAATCCGTTAACAGGCGAAACTGTACGGACTAAAAAAACCTTTACTTACACAGTAGTTGCCAAATAAATTCGCCAAAAGGGAATTTTTTTTGTAAAAAAAGCCTTGCCAATGAAAATAATACTATCTTTGCGCGCTCATAAACAACATTTCACAACTAAAAATAAATTATGTCAGTATTAGTCAATAAAAATTCCCGCGTTATCGTGCAGGGTTTCACGGGTAAAGAGGGTACTTTCCACGCTGAACAGATGATAGCCTATGGTACAAATGTGGTAGGCGGGGTTACACCCAGCAAAGGGGGACAAACTCACTTGGGCTTGCCCGTTTTTGATACCGTTTATGCGGCTGTACAAGCTACTCAAGCTGATGTTTCTATCATTTTCGTTCCGCCCGCTTTTGGTGCAGATGCGATTATGGAAGCAGCAGATGCAGGGGTGAAAGTTATCGTTTGTATCACTGAAGGGATTCCCGTACAGGATATGATGCGCGCCAAAGCGTTTGTAGAGGACAAAAAAGTTCGCCTTATTGGACCCAACTGCCCAGGCATCATTACCGCTGAAGAGGCTAAAATTGGCATTATGCCCGGATTTGTGTTCAAAAAAGGGAATATAGGTATCGTTTCCAAATCTGGTACTTTGACTTATGAAGCTTCAGACCAAGTGGTTAAAGCTGGTTTGGGGATTACTACAGCTATTGGTATCGGCGGCGACCCAATCATCGGCACAACGACCAAAGAAGCGGTTGAGTTGTTGATGAACGATTCCGAAACTGAAGGGATTATCATCATCGGCGAAATCGGCGGTAACTTGGAAGCTGAAGCTGCTCGCTGGATTAAAGCCAATGGGAATAAAAAACCCGTTGTAGGTTTTATCGCTGGTCAAACCGCTCCCAAAGGGCGCAAAATGGGACACGCTGGTGCTATCGTTGGCGGCGCTGAAGATACAGCAGAAGCTAAAATGCAAATTATGCGCGAATGTGGTATCCACGTGGTCGCTTCTCCCGCCGAAATTGGGGCTACTATGGCAGCAGTTTTGAAAAAATAGTCAAATTCTGACCGTTAATTCTATTTATAAAAAAGCCTTCGTCTATACAACGAGGGCTTTTTTTTTGATTTATTTGTTCTAAATCGTCGCTTTTATAAATAAACTCGTATCTTGCCCCCCTTTTTAACAACCCTATCTAAATTTTATGCTAAAATACGCCCTTTTTTCCAGCTTGTTGCTTTTTTTCGCTTGTCAACAATCCCCCAACACCAACCCCACAACCGCTACCAATTCGCCCCGCGCGAATGAAAATGCTGTTTTGGTAAAAAATACAGAAATCGGGATAGATTCTAGTCGCAATAACACAAACCCAAAAGCAGAAGCCGCGCCCGATACGGTTTGGATAGCCGCTGTGGGGGATATAATGATGGGTTCGGATTTCCCTTCTGTGGGTAGTTTGCCACCAAATGGGGGAAAAGATATGCTCAAAGGGGTGCGTACTTATTTAGAAACACCAGATTTGACCTTTGGGAATGTAGAGGGGGTTTTGTCCGATAAAAAAACGCCCGATAAAGGTTGTGGAAATTCTGCCAACTGTTATACATTCCGCAGCCCAGAAAGTTATGCCGAAATTTGGAAAGAGGTGGGTTTTGACCTAATGAGCGTAGCCAATAACCACGCCAACGATTTTTTGGACGCTGGACGCGCGGCTACAGCTGCTGCACTCAAGCGCGCAGGCTTGCATTTTGCGGGTTCGTTGGAATATCCCACCAGCACTTTTGAACATAAAGGGGTAAAATATGGCTTTTTGGCCGTTGCGCCCAATCGCGGCTGTGTAGAATTGAAAGATTATAAGGGAGCAGTAGCCAAAGTGAAAGAATTATCCGCACAAGTGGATATAGTTATCGTGTCTTTTCACGGGGGCGCAGAGGGCGTAGCGCATAGACACACACCTTGCAAAGATGAGGTTTATTTGGGTGCTAATCGGGGTAATGTTTGCAAATTGGCGCACGATTGTATAGATGCTGGCGCTGATATATTATTAGGACACGGACCTCACGTTACCCGCGGGATAGAATTGTATAAAGACCGCTTTATCGCTTACAGTATGGGTAATTTTTGCACGTATGAAAAATTTAGCATACAAGGGGTGAAAGGCCTCGCACCCATTTTTAACCTTAAAACGGATAAAACGGGCAAATTTTTAACCGGTTATATAGTACCCACCCACCAAATCGGTAAGGGCATACCCCAATACGACGAACAAAAGCGCGTGATTAAAGAAATTATAGAACTTTCCAAATCGGATTTTCCCAACTCGCCATTAAATATCTCCCCTGAGGGTCAAATTACGATTAAATAATATCCATTTTTTTACCTTTTTTTACCTTATAAATACGATTTTTTTTATGAAATTTTTTAAACTTATTATTTTATCCTGCTTGTTATGCTTTGCCCAAACGATGCAAGCGCAAGCGCCTGTAGATAGCACCAACGGTTCAGCCGTGCCTGTTGTAGATAGTGTAGCGAAACAAGAGCCAGCCAAAGGCTTGGATGCTCAAATTGATGCCGCTTTCAAACCCATAGCCGATGCGGTGGGAGCGGTTATTTTCTACTCTATACCCGTTTCCAAGGATGTAAAAGTGCCCATAGTGTTGATTATTCTAATCGGAGGGGCTTTGTTTTGTACGATTTATTTTGGTTTTCCCAACGTTAGGTTGGTTTGGACTGCGATTAAAACCGTAAAAGGGGATTTTAAAGAGGTTAAACCTGACCCCAATCATAAAGTATTAGACGATAATTTGGATACTATAACCAAAGAGAATGCTGATGGGGAAGTTTCACACTTTCAAGCACTTACAGCGGCTTTGTCGGCTACTGTAGGATTGGGGAATATAGCTGGGGTAGCGGTTGCTTTATCAATAGGAGGCCCTGGGGCAACTTTTTGGATGATTGTGGCGGGATTTTTGGGGATGGCGAGCAAGTTTACCGAATGTACTTTAGGGGTTAAATATAGAGATGTGGATGCAGACGGTACGGTACACGGAGGGCCTATGTATTATTTACAAAAAGGTTTTGCCGAAAAAGGGTTAGCAGGCTTGGGTAAGATATTTGCGGTGTTTTTTGCTATTATGTGCGTTGGGGGTTCTTTTGGCGGGGGGAATATGTTTCAGGCGAACCAAGCCGCTCAACAGTTTTTATCCACTTTTGGTATTGTGTCGAGTTCTGGCGGGTTTGTTTTTGGGGTGGTGATTGCGCTATTGACGGCATTGATTATTATCGGCGGTATCAAACGCATCGCTACCGTTACGGATAAAATGGTGCCTTTTATGGCGATTTTGTACGTGGGCACAGGGTTAATTATATTGGCAATTAAATTTGCTGATATACCTCAAGCTATGGGTTTAATTTTATCACAAGCCTTTAATCCTGACCCAACTGTAGTAATGGGGGGAGTAATGGGGGCGATTATAGCTGGGTTCAAACGCGCAGCATTCTCTAATGAAGCTGGGGTGGGTTCTGCTGCTATCGCGCACTCGGCCGTGAAAACCAAATTTGCGGCTTCTGAAGGTATAGTTGCTTTATTAGAGCCGTTTATTGATACGGTGATTATTTGCACTATGTCGGCTTTGGTGATTGTGGTGGTTAATTTGGATGCCAACATAATGACTTATGGGCAACCTTTGGCTAGTGCTGTAGGCACTACTTCGGCTATATTTGAATCCGTAATACCTTATTCTTCCTACGTGTTGATGGTGGTTGTGGTGTTATTTGCCTTTTCTACTATGATTTCTTGGTCTTATTATGGTTTGCAGGCTTGGAAGTATCTATTCGGTAAGTCCAAAGCGGCTGATATTAGTTATAAGGTTATATTTTGTATATTTACGGTGATAGGCGCTTCAGCTTCTTTGGGCGCTGTGATTGATTTTTCTGATGCGATGATATTCGCTATGGTGTTTCCCAACATAATCGGCTTGTTTGTACTTGCTCCTATAGTAAAAACCGAGATGAAAATATATCTTGCTCACCTCAAAGATAAATTTGGTTATCACAAATAACCGCTTATTTATACCCATTTTATGGTGCAATGCGTTCGCGTGTTGCACTTTTTTTATACCTTTGTACGCTCTTTGTTTATTTTTATAAATTGTTGGTGATAAAAAAATTTAGCTTTTATTCGCCTATTGTCCCCGCGTTGTAACGCGGGGCTATTTCTATTAAACCCCGTTGGGGTTTTATTTTGCCAACCCCAAAGGGGTTGAACAGCAATTGCCCCGTGTGAAACACGGGGTTTATAAGAAAAAAAATAACAATATCATTACAAAGATATACGTTTTTATCCCCTGATAATTTATTTCAAATACTTACTACTTTTTTGATACAAATACATTCAACAAATAATCCCCTCTATCCTATGCGCCCTTTATTTTTCCTTATTTTATCCTTATTCGGGTGCTTAACCCCACTATCAGCACAAACCGCTAAACAAGAGTATATTCCCACAAAACCCCTGTTGGCAAAGGCAGAAACAGAAGACTTAAGTTTGCAATACGACAAAGCAGCCGCTACTTATGGGGAAATTATCAACATTCTAGCTCGCCAGCCCGACCCAAGTTTAGAATGGATAACTTATGCACGGGTTAGGTGCCTTAAGTCTAATAAACAGTTGGTAGATGCAGAACAATTGTCCCGTAGTTACTTAGTTTATACCCAAAAATTATCCCCAACTCAACCCATATCCTCGGCTTATGCTTATGCGGCTATGGCGGATATGATGAAGTTGCGCCGTCAGCCTGATTCCGCAGCTTATTGGATAGACCAGTTGCGGATAGTAGCTGATTCTATCGATACAAAAGGGATAAATGTTATTCATAAGGCTCGTTTGTGTTATGAAACAGCAATGTTAATGGAAGCTACCAAAGATTATGAGTTGATTATCAATTATTTGGAAACAGCCAAAGAAAGTCTGACCAAGTTTTCTACAGTAGAATCTACTTTGCAGTTGAAAACTTTAATCTTTTTGGCTGCTATGTACAGCTACACCGAACAACCCGCTAAGCTCGTAAAATGCTATAATCAAGCCCTCACTTTATCCAAAACTATACCTTCATCGCAGATTCAATGGTTAAATTATAGGGTAAAATGTATAGAATTGGATATTTTTCTTTCCCGAAAAATGGCCAACGAGAGCCGCCAAACTATGATAATGGTAGAAAATTATGCCCGCGACCAATTTGGGGACACGTCTAAGGCTTATATTGCTTGTCTGATTTCTAACGGGATGGACTGCAAAGACCGTTTGGGGGACAACAAAACAATGGAGCAGAAATTTTTAGCCGTGCAGGAGATTGTCAAACGGCTAAAAACGCCTTACGAACAGGTAGATTTATCCGATATGTACCGCAACTGGGCGTATACTTATTTAGAAAGTTGGAGTACAGATTCTCGTTATGATACCACTTATGCTTATTTTCACCAAGCTTTTTTGTTGTCTTTGTCCCCACAATATAGAAATTTAAAATATAATGAATATCCCGATTTCAACCAACCCGATATTTATCAACACGGCTTCTTACTCACATATCGCTCTTTAATGGCTATTCAATACAACCTGTTTACCCATTATACCCACTTGCGCCAACCAAAAGAAAAAGATAACCTGTTGAAAATTATACCTGTTATCAATGAGTTGAAAAATACCCTGTTGCGCAATACAAACGATAGCCGCCAGAGAAAAAACTTAGCTTATCTGTTTGAAGATTATTACTACAAAAAAATGGAAATGTACGGCGACTTCTACGGAC
The DNA here is from genome assembly GCA_013297745.1 of Chitinophagales bacterium. GTDB lineage: Bacteria > Bacteroidota > Bacteroidia > Chitinophagales > Saprospiraceae > JAAFIM01. Next base: position 20,948 of record JAAFIM010000018.1, read on the forward strand.
AAGACAGTAGTTTAACCACGCAAAAAGAGTTATTTATCACCCTCCAACAACTCAATTCTCGCGAAAGTCGTTTTGGGGTCAATCAACAGCAAAGTTTGGCTTTAGCTGGGGTCAATAAAACTTTAATAAGCCAACAAGAACAATTGAATTTGACCACCAAAGAGCTAAACTATCAGCTTGCAGCCGCCCAAAAACTTAACGATAAAAAAAATGTGTTAAAATTGGCTACTGATATATCCGCTTTGCGCAATCAACAAGCCCAATTAGAACAAGAGATTAAACAAAAATATCCCCGTTATGCCCAATTAATTACCCAATTGCCTACTGTTGGGTTGGAAAATATACAGGCAAATTTAGCCGATAAAGCTATGTTGATTTATGGCGCGGCGCGTTATCGAACCTTACAAATGCTTATCACCAAAGATACCATTATACATTATTATACATTTTTAGACCGCGACGCTGTATGGAGAAAAAAAGTGGATAGTTTGCAGCATTTTTTACAAAATCCCCCCGTTAATGACGACAAAAACGATACATATAAACAAGAATTTTATACTCTATTGAGTGCTATCAGCCAGCAGTTTTTCAAACAAGATAGCTTTTTGCAAGCCAATAAAATAACCGATTTGGTGGTTGTTACGGACGAGTTGTTAGCCAAGTTGCCCTTTGAGTTGATATTAACCGAACCCAGCGATGCGCAAAAAGGGTATAAAGATTGGCCTTTTGCGGTCAAAAAGTATAAAATACAATATCTACCCGATGTTTCATTTTGGTTACAAAGTCAAAATCAATCAAAACAAAACAGCAACAACGGCAAATTTTTAGCTTTTGCTCCTACTTATGAAAATGCTATTGTTAATAAAAATCGTCCAGATAATTTAAAACAATTACGCAAGAATTTATCCGAATTGAACGGGGCTAAATCTGAAATAACCAATTTATCAACTTATTATTATGGCAATTATTATCAAAATCAACAAGCTAATGAAGCCGAATTTAAACGCGCTATGCGGTCGCCTTATGCTATCGTACATTTAGCTATGCACGGTTTGTTGGACGAAGATGCTGCCGAATTGTCTGCTTTAGCCTTTTCGGAAACTGCGGATAGTACTGAAGATAATTTTTTGACCGCTTACGAGATTGCACAGTTGCGTTGTGAATCCCAATTAGTGGTTTTATCCGCCTGTGAAACTGCTGCTGGACAAAATCAAATGGGGGAAGGGGTGTTGAGTTTAGCCCGTTATTTTATATATGGGGGCGCGCCTGCTATAGTAGCCACCCGTTGGCAAATTAACGACAGAACCACCGCGTTCATTATGCAAAATTTTTATAAATACTTGTATGAAGGTTTTACTATCAAACACGCCTTGCAAAAATCACAATTGGATTATTTGGCACAATCTAAAGGAGATGCTGCACACCCATTTTATTGGGCTGCTTTTACCAACATAGGACACACAGATAAAAGCGTTTTTGTAGCGTCCAAAAATTGGTATTATAAATATATTTTAATAAGTGTAGCGGTTATATCTGCGCTTATGCTATTGTATTGGTATAAACGCCGTCGCAAAAATCAATAAATTAACAATATCGCTTTTTTATAAAAAGCCAAAAGTTAACCTTCCCCGTCCCTCCCTTTTGAGAAACGAAATTGCGCGTAAGCAAAAAGGACGGGAAGGGTTAACACACTACAATAAACAAACCTTTGCAAAGCTATAATAAATCTTTGCAAAGCTATAGTAATTCTTTGCAAAGCTATAGTAATTCTTTGCAAAGCTATAGTAATTCTTTGCAAAGCTATAGTAATTCTTTGCAAAGCTATAGTAAACCTTTGCAAAGCTATAGTAATTCTTTGCAAAGCTATAGTAATTCTTTGCAAAGCTATAGTAATTCTTTGCAAAGCTATAGTAAACCTTTGCAAAGCTATAGTAAACCTTTGCAAAGCTATAGTAAACCTTTGCAAAGCTATAGTAAACCTTTGCAAAGCTATAGTAAACCTTTGCAAAGCTATACCAAACTTGCGCAAAGCCATACCAAATGTTTGCAAATTAGTAGGGGCAAACCTATGTGTTTGCCCAAACCTTTGCAAAGCTACTACTTCCCCATACCAATTAAACTAAAAAACCTCTTGCTGTTTTAGCGAGAGGTTTTTTATTGGAATATATCATCAATCTGCTTATTGATACCGTTTATTTTTATACACAAACCACACAATAAGCGGCAAACCAAACAAAGAAGTTACCGCGTTGAGTGGCAATAATTTATCTGTTATCAAAACAGTAGCCAATAATTGACACAATAATAATATGTTTGCGCCTATCAATAAAACAGCAGGGATTAGTTGATAATGCGAAGCTGTACGAAAACCCCAACGCGCCAAAGGGGGAACACCCATACCCACAAAAGCAATACTTCCGCAAAAAGCGGTAATTGTCCCCGCTATCAAAGCCGTGCTAAAAAATAATATCAATCGCAACCGTCGGTAATCAACCCCCATAGAATGGGCATAATTTCTACCCAATAATAATAAATTTAAACTTTTGGCTTGACTAAACGCCAACCCCACACAGAATAAAAAGATTACAAACAATATCCGCAACTCATACCAATTAGATGCTTGCACGCCCGACATAGTCCAGCTAACAAAACGTTGCAATTGGGACTCATTCGCCCAATACTGTAGCATTTCTACCCCAGCACTTATTCCTGCGCTAAATATCAACCCGATGATTAGAATAGTTGCATTATCAGTCAGCTTCCACGCCAACGTTATCAACCCCAACAGCACTAAAGCCGCCCCCAAAGCAGCAGCACCAGCTTGCCCCCACTCGCCAAAGTAGATTAAAAATTGAGGAAAAGCTATCAAAACTAAAGCGACCCCCAAATTAGCCCCAGCTGACACCCCCAAAACATAAGGGCCTGCTATAGGATTATTAAAAAACGTTTGCATCAATAACCCCGCAAGGGACAAACCCGCACCAGCCAACACAGCCATACAAGCTGACGGCAACCGCAGTTGAAAAATAATGTTGTAATGGGCGACGTTATAATCTTTTTTCATCCAAATACAATCCCATAAACTGCCCAAAGGGATATTGACAACCCCCCAGCAAACATTTAACATCACTAATAAGAGCATAATTAGCCCTAATATAAACAGTTTATGGATAAAATTCATAATCAAATCAGCAGAAAAAGGGTTAAATAGCAATAAAAAAAGCCGCCTGAACGAATCCAAGCAGCTTATAGAATGTATCAAAGGTAATAATATACAAACATTATTATTCACCCATAGGTACGATATAATTAAAACCTACAGTCAAGCCACCAGATACATTGTAAGCGTTGCCACGGGTAGCATTGCCCAAAGTACCAGAAGAGGGGAAAAATAGGGGAGAATCTTCGCCTTCAGTATTGGTAAAGTTACCAGTCAATTGTAGCGCGAAAATCATTTTAGCAGATTCGGTGATATTTATCTGTCCGCCCATTTCTATCATCAAACCAATAACGGTTTTTTTGTAGATGTCGTCAAATTGAGTGCCAATAACGGGAGTAGTGTAAGGGTTCATATTCGTTTTGTCTTGGTCTAAGTTCAGTATAGACTTGTCGTCGTACGAGAAAGTAGCAGAGCGCAAAAGGTCAAAATAAGGCCCGATGCGGAAAAAAGAAGAAGAAGAGGCGTCTGTGCTACCATTGACTTTGATAAGAATAGGCACACGCAAATAATTAAGGTTGCGAGAGAATACATCTTGGTCAGCTTTGGCTACGCCGTCATAAGCGGTGATGTAATTTTGTCCTTGTTTGGAGAACAAAAGCCCTGTAGTAATCCCAAAGCCTTCTGTTAGGTTAAAACCAGCCGTTAGCCCTAAGTTGTACCCAAAAGTACCTCTGAAATCTTGGTCTTGGTCTTCAGCGAAGTCTTCATCGTTCAAAATCCAAGTATTGGCTGGGGTAAAGTTAAAGCCAAGTTCAAACCCTTTTTGAGCTTGTGCCAATGCAGCCGAACAAAATACAGCCGCGAGTAGTAACAAATTGCGCATAATGCAAAATTAAAGTTTAAGAAGTTATTATAAATAAGAAAAAGATTATAAAATAATACATTTGATTTGGGTAAAATAAGCAACAAACTATAAAAAATAGCTATTTTTGCGGGCTTATAAGTAATTAGACAATATAAAAGTAATTTTTACGCTTTAGCAAAAACTTGGGTTTTGGAAATTTTCTTAACAGCTTACGCCTGAAAATTTCTTTTTCTTCGTACTTTTTGCAGGCGCAAAAAGTACCAAAAACGCCTTGTTTCTATAAACTTGTTCGCTCCGCTGCGCTTCGTCTCACTTCAGACAGTATAGAAACTCAACGGATTGGTGTAGTTACGCGCTCCGCGCGATTTTTTACTTTATTTTTGTCTACTTACTTATTAAGCTAATTATTCCAAAAATATCAAATCAATAATTGTATGGCAAAAAAATATCAAAACTTGCGGGAATTTTACCCTTTTTATCTATTGGAGCATCAAAATTTTATCAGCCGTTGTTTACATTTTATCGGCACGGGGGGATTTTTGAGCTTGTTGGCTTATGCGCTTATCTCCCAAACGTGGTGGTTATTGGCACTTTGTCCTGTTATGGGTTATGGTTTTGCGTGGGTAGGGCATTTTTTCTTTGAAAAAAACCGCCCAGCTACATTCACTTATCCAGCTATGAGCTTGGTATCAGATTTTATAATGTTTTACCATATACTCACTTTCCAGATTGGGGCTAAAATAGCTCAAGCTAAGGAAATTATGCAAGCCCAACAGTAAAAATTTAACCCTTTGCTAATAACCTGTTAAGAAACTATTAGCATTTAAACGGATAAAAAGAAAATTGGGTTGGGAAAAAGTGTATTTATTTGGATAAAAAATTGGCTTCGTCCAAAATTGTGGCAAATTCGGATAAAATCATAGCCGTTGCGCCCCACACTTTGCGCTCGTGCATATCGTAATAAGGCACATCTGTCATCACGCTATCATTGGTTAGGCTCAGGTTGGTGATTTTTCGCCGCTCTGTTTCCAATAGCCAACTCAAGGGCGTTTCCAAAATCTCCTCAACTTCGTTATCATCTTTTTGAAAAGAGGGCGTTTGGGGCAAAAAACCCACAAAAGGCTGCACGTAAAAATTGCTCACGGGAATATACAAAGGCGTAAGTGCGCCCAAAACTTCTATATGAGCGGCTGAAATACCAAATTCTTCCTCTGTTTCGCGCAAAGCGGTAGTTTCATCCGAACTATCGCTTTTTTCTTGGCTACCACCAGGGAAACTAACCTGGCGGCTGTGCGCATAAGGAGATTCTGGCCGCTGCATAAGCGCGGTGTGCCAAATGCCGTCTTTGGAATAGATTAAAGCCATCACACTGGCTTTTTTGTGGTTGGGGGGAAGTTGGGCGTACCAATCCTTTATCTGTTGGAGGTCGTATTGGCGGCGGGTCATTTCCCACTGAACGGCTATACCAGGCAAAGGCTGGCGCAAGCGTTCGCGTATTTTCTCAATATCTGAAAAATTGCTGTGCATAAAAAAGCGTTTTAGCTAAAAAAAAAGCCCAAGTGTTGAAAACTTGGGCGCAAAGGTAAGCATTTTTACCATTTTGCAAATTTTTTTTAGATAGAAAGTTGCCCTTCTTCTGAAGCTTTTTTTACCGCTTCCAATACATAAGCGTTGATGTCAGCAAAATTGTCGGTAGAAGTCCAAGCGCGTACGGCAAAAGTAATAGAGCCAGCGCTGATAGCTGTGGGTACAATTTCTAAAGATTTGATTTGTGCGTGTCCGCTAACCGCTTTGGTGAGCTTGCTTTTGGCTTCGTCAAAGTTGGTGCCGTTGATAGTAAAACTCAAATCTACCCGTCTTTCTGGTTGGAAGGTAATGTTTTGGGTAGTGCCTGATGATAACGCGCCGTTGGGGATGATAATCGTTTGATTGTCGGCTGTGGTGATAATGGTGCTGAATAGTTGAATTTCCCGCACTTTGCCCGTGTGCCCTTGCGCTACTATAGTATCGCCAACCTTAAATGGTCTGAAAATCAATATCATAAACCCGCTCGCTATATGCGAAAGAGTACCTTGCAAAGCTATACCTATAGCCAAGAAAGAACCACCAAAAGCAGCAGCGAAAGAGGTTGTTTCTATCCCCAAAGTGCCAGCTACAGCTATAATAACGAAAATTTTAACAACCCATCCCACCATAGAAGAGATAAAGTTGCTTAAAGTTTCATCAAATTTTTGCACAGTAAATATCTTGCGCAATACGCCAGACAACACATTAGCTATTTTGAAGCCAACCCACAATAAAATGATGGCTTTGAGATAAGTGGGTGCGTTGGTAACGACTAGATTTAGAAAATCTTGTGCGAGTTTGGTGAAGTCCATTTTTGTTTTTTTAAATTAAGAGGTTTGGTAAAATTGTGAAAAAAATATTTTTTTGTATTAAAATCTAACAAATAGACCGCAAAGTTAAAAAAGGTAACAAACAAACGCGCTAAAATGACAAAAAAAATACCCATTCTGGGCAGAAAAGTATTTTTTTTATAAAAATTAGCCAATGGGCTTATAAATCCGCTAAATTTTTGCTGTTATATGTGTTCATCATCCGCTCCAAACCCACAAAGGTAAAATCTTTAACCGCATTGGCAGCTTCAGCCACTACCAAATCTACTAGAGGACGTTCTTGTTCGGTAAATTTGCCCAATACAAAATTTACCTGTTGCCCCTGTTTGAACTTGTCGCCTATGCCCAAACGCATACGGGGATATTCAGATGTTTGCATCAATTCTTCTATGTTTTTGAGCCCGTTGTGTCCGCCCGCGCTGCCTTTGGCGCGTATGCGCATACGACCCAAGTCCAGGTTTAAATCGTCCAAAATGGTTATGGTTTGGGCTAATTCTAACCCCTCTTTTTGCAACCAATAGCGCAAAGCCTGCCCGCTTAAGTTCATATAAGTGGTTGGTTTTAACAGAATTAGGGTGCGTCCTCTGTGGCTAACTTCAGCGCGCCAAGCCAATTTATCCAATTGCCATTCGGCAGAAGCTTCGGCGGCTAATTTTTCTACCACTTCAAATCCGATATTGTGGCGGGTTAGTTTGTAGTCGTTGCCCACATTCCCCAACCCTATGATGAGATATTTCATAATTAAAAATAAAAAAAATGAGAAAAAGGATAAAATAATTCATACAGCAACCACCCAAAAGGGTAAAATTGCATCTTTGTAACCAATACCGCAAAGCAGCGTTAATCTCCCAAATTATAAAATATGGAAATGGTAAAAACTTACTCACTTAGCGTAAATCGCCCCTGTAGTGAAAAATGGGACGAAATGCAACCTGCCGAAAATGGGCGTTTTTGTGCTGTTTGTCAAAAAAATGTGGTTGATTTTTCCGTTATGAACGATGCGCAAATTATCGCTTTTTTTGAAAACTATCAGGGCGGGCATCTTTGCAAAAAAATCAGAAAAAGCCAGCAAAACCTAGTGTTTGTGGTTCGTCAAAAGCAGAAAATAGTGCAGAGACAGCGTTTTTTTTGGAAAGCGGCTGCTGTGGGTTTGGGCATTTTTTTACTTTCAACCCAACCAACACAAGCCCAAAACGCACCTCAAGACACCACTATCAGCAGCGAAAAAGATAGCACAAGCCCCAAACGCAATTTTCCTATGGTGGCTTATCTAAGAGCTGAAATTTCCTACAAAAAGGATGGAATTGTGCAATTATTGCCCCACACACAAGTGGATATTATCCATAAAGGGCAAATTTATAAAAGCCTAAAAACGGATAAAGCGGCTAAAATTGAGTTGGCTTTGCCCCGCGAGGTTTGGGAAGATGGCTTTTCGCTCTATTGGCAAAATTTAGAAGTGCAAGGGCAAGAAAATATAGCCATTCACCAGCGCAATAAATGGCTAAAGGTTATTTTTAGCGGCGATATAGAAGAGGAGGGCGTGCTTTGGGGCGATTTTAACGAGTAATTTTTTCACATCAAAAAACAAAACTTATGATTAAAAAACCGATGAAAACGGCTACATTATTGGTAAAATCTGCTTGTAGCGAGGGCTGGGACGGGATGCAACCCGCCAAAGATGGAAGATTTTGTGGCAGCTGTCAAAAAACTGTGGTTGATTTTTCCACTATGTCCGAATTGCAGATTGTGTCCTTTTTTGAAAATTATCAAGGGGGCGGACTTTGCGGTAAAATACGCAACGACCAACAGGGGAAAACTTACTCGGTGGGAAAACCGATAAAGTTATCTTATGCGCGCCAAGTCTGGAAAGTGGCAGCGATTGGCGCAGGGCTGATGATTAATTTAGCCCAACCTTTACAGGCGCAAAACATTGATAATCAATTGGTTAAAACTGCTGTAGTCGTTACCCAAAATCAACCCGAAGAGGAAAAAACGGTTTCTTTAAAACTTCAAATTTTGCATACATTTGTAGAAAATAGCATAAAACACCCTTTAAAGGATTGGGAGGTAGAAATTTGGCAAAAAGACGGGGTAGTTATTGCTTTAGGAAAAACTGACGAAAATGGGCAGGTGGAGTTCAATCTTACCGACGAACAATGGGGCGAAGGGGTTTATTTATATAATGAATGGTTTCCCAAAAAATACTTTATTTCCAACCGTTATCGGAATAAAAGTAAAACTGTTGTGGTCAAACTTCTTCCCCCGCCGCCGCCGCCTCCTCCTCCACCACCGCCGCCGCTATTGGGAATTTTAGAACTTGAGGTAATAGAGGAGGTTAAAGATTAATTTCTAAACTTTATCCTTATCAAAATACTGCTCAAAAGGGCGGATAATGTGCTTATCTTTGCTTGTGTCTAAGACCGCAAAATGTACGTGGTCAAATTTTTGTTTAAACTCGTCCAATTGGAGTGTTTCTGACCACCAAAGGGCTATATCTTCGGGATTGTTTCTAAACACGCCACAGCCCCAAGCGCCTAAAATTAGGTTGGCGTATCCAAAACCAGCCGCTACGCTCAACACTTTATACATTCTTTGCCGCATAACCCTTTCTATTTCGGTAGAAAGGGCTTTTTTTTGGTCTGCCAACGCGCCTTTATTAGCGGCGGCTGAAGTGATAAAACTCGCTGTATAATAAGGCGTTAGCAACTCGCCCTCGTCGTTTTTGAGCACGGGAACGGCTGGGCTATAAATCATATCGTCGTTGTAATATAGGGGCAAATTGGCGCGGTGAGCGTCGTACATAGATTTGAACTTACACAAGCACGGGTACAAACCGCTTGAACGGGCTAAACTTTCCTCTTGCGCACTCGCCCCCGTTAGAAATCCCCCTCCAGGGTTTTTGGCAGAAGCAAAGTTTAGCACCAACATTTTTTTCCCCGCCCAGCGATGGGCAGCTTCCAAGGTGGTTTCGTTCAGCAAACTGTATTGGGTTTCAAACTGCTGCTGATTTTCTTTTGCTTTGGCTATAATCGGTTCAAATTCTTTCTCTAAGATACAAAGGCTGCCTTTTTCTGATTTTTTTTGCTCTTCCGAAAAATCAAACAGTTGATTTTCAATCATATAATAGCCTTTTTCTAACAAGCTAACGGTGTGGTAGGCGGTTTCTGTGCGTTTGGATTTTTGCATAAATGTACGTTTTGTGGGGTGAATTTTTAAAAATTATTGTAGTTTTTTCAACGCTTCTCGCGCCAAATCCAACTCTGGGCTGTCTTGTCGGCAAGTGGCTACAGCATTGTCATAATCATTTTTGGCGGCGGTTTTATCCCCCAATTTTTCGGCGCAAAACCCTCTATAAAAATAGGCTTCACCAAATTGTGGGTCGTTTTGGGTGGCAATTTTAAACGATTGGTAAGAATTTTCCCATAATTTTTTATCATTGGTGCGTTCTGCTTCATCTAATAACAACAAACCTTTGTTGTAGGCCACATCTGGGTTGAGGGGAGCGGCAACGGTGGCTTTTTCATACCATTCCAAAGCAGGTTTAAATTGCCCTTGCCAATGATAATAAAACGCTTTTTTGCGCAAAGCCAATACACTGCTGCTATCAATACGCAAAGCATTATCAAAGTATTGTAGTGCTATGGGATTTTTCAACCCTGTGTTGAGTTCGCCCAGTTGGATATAGGCTTCAAAATGTTGGGCATCTTGTTGTACCACCTCTTGGAACGCAGCCAAAGCTTTGAGGGTATCATATTGGTCTTTGTAGACCAACCCGCGCAAATACATAGCATCTACATTGTAGCTGTTGAGTTTGGCTACTTCGTCCAGGATTATCAAACTTTTGTCGTGTTCGGATAGTATTAAATGCATTTGTGCCAAAGATAATTTGGTGTAAATATCTTTTGGAAATTTTTTGACCGTGAGTTCCAACACATCCATACAGGGGTTGATTTGTTTGGATTGGTAATAAACATCAGCCAACAAGCGGAAATTTTCTACCCTGGTGCTATCAAAGCGGACCAAAAATTCAGCGTCAGTTAAGGCCATAGGAAATTCTTCCAGTTTCAACGCCGTTTTTATCCTAGCATAGCGCAGGGCAGTATCGCTGGGATTGCTGATGATTTTGTTGGTAATTGCGTCAATTTCGGGTATGCCCAACAACTTGTTGCTGTTGTCGGGGTTAGTTTTGGTTGTGCTGCTGCCACAGGCATAAAACCCAACGCATAAAGCAGCCAAGATAAAGGTTTTAAACATTTTTTTTTTCATAATATAGTATAAGTTTTAGTATATTTTTCGATTTTTCCAGCCCAAAAATAGCAATAAACCGCTAACCAAACATATCAATAACCCTACAATCCAAATCCATAAAACGGGCAACAATAAGGCTATTATAAATGTTCCCAATGCAGCTAAAAATATGCCCGCAGCCAATAATAAAAGACTATATTTTTCAAAAAAACGGTCTGCTGTACTTTTATTCCTTTTGAGGGTAACGAATAAAAAGGCTAAAGATAAGAATAAAACGGTTAGTAGCCCAAACCCCAACCAACTCAAAACGGCTGAGGTTAGGGCTAAGCCCAATAAATATAAACTTAGAGAAATAGGGTATAATCCCAAGCCTATAATTCCCCCGAATAGCCAAAAAATATCCCAATTAGGACGACTTTTCCCCATTTTTAGCCTATTTTTAGCTTTCTTTTTGGGGACAATCGGCTGTATGGGTTGGCTACTGGAGGATAAAATTAGGGCAGGATTGTCTATGGGTTTAAATTTGGTTATTTTTATTGCTGGGTTGTTTACGTTATGATTTGCCTTATCGCGGGCTAGGCTAAAATTGGGATAAAAGCTTAGAGAAAAAAAACAGCTTATGAGTAGTATAAATCGCATTAGTTAGGATATAAATAATCAGTTAAGATTGATATTGGGTGAAAAACAGCGCAATTATCAACATTTTTTTAGATATAAAAAAACCCGCCGCGCACATTTAGCCGCTAGCGAGTATTTTTTTGGGTTTAAAATTGTATTCTGTACAAAAAATCGGGAAAAACCCCCAATTGATAAACAGGGATAATTTGGTCTTGTTCGATAGAGTATTGATAACGAAGCGGGTTGGGATGCGCTGTAGCGTTCATTATATCCAAATAAAAATAGTGGGAAATGCGCTTGCGGCGGCTATTAATTCGCATACCCAATTTTATATCCGCGCGGAAATAATAAGGGCTGCGTTTTTGGTATACTTCGTCTGTCAATATCTGCGCTTGAAAAATTCTGGACTGCTCCAAATCTACAGGCGTATATTGTTCGCCGCCAGCCATAGTGATAGTGCTGCTGACAAAAAATATATTGTTGCGTTGTCTGCCTGTTTTAAACTCTTTGTTAATTCTCAATCGGCTTATCCATTCGCGATTGAAGCGAGAATTGCGCAAAATTCCGTCGCTGCCGCTATAAGTTGATTTAAAATAACTTCCCGATAAGATAAAGAATAAGCCCCTGCTAAATGATTTTTGCAAACTCATATCTATCCCATAATTGGTGGCTGTTCCCGTACTTTTGAGATTGCCCAAAGGCATATTGTCTTGTAAGTCGCTGTAATTATTGATTAGCGAATAACCGTCCATTATGTCAGCGCGCACAGGCACATTAAACCAACTTCTGTAATAAGGAGAAGCGGAAATACGCCAAAATTCGCTCATTCGCCACGTATATTCCAATACCAAATAATGATTGCCCCACATTTTTAAGCTGCGAGCAGATTCATCATAAACTCGCCCAACAGCTGCATTATCTATAGTCATATTTCTATAGAAATAAATCCGCTGGGGTAATTGCTGGCGCTGGGTGGCATAACCAAAGTTGATTCTGTGGCGATTGTTAATATCGTATTGTAAAGATAAGCGTGGGTCAATAGCGTAACTGTGGTTTAGCAAAAGATATAGACTGTGCAAGCCAACGTTGAGGGTCAATTTGGGGTTGAAACGATAGCGAGATTGGTGGAAAGCTTCTATCATAGCTGTACTTCCATCAAAATTATGTCTATTGCTGGGAATAAGGTTGTAGCGATTGAATATCTCGTAAAGGTGATAATATTGATATTCTACCATAAACCCGTTTCTAACACTGTATTTTTTATTGATTTGGCTGTTCAAGAAAGCCGAAATGGTGCCAGTGCCATTATAAACATTGTAATAAATTCCTCTATATTTTTCATTGGGTCGTCCTTCTATAACGGGATAAAAATCTGCTATGTTGTCTTCTATTGCGTGGACAGAACCAGCCGAAATTTGTAAATAGTTCTTTTTGTTGAAAAAATACTTATATTTTGCCCCTATGAAACTATTGCGGGTAAAACTATATTGGTCTTTGTTGGCATCAGCAATAGCCACGTCCCCATCTTCAAGGGTGAGGTGGTCATAAAAAATTTCTGCTGCTCCCAAATAACCAAATATGCTAAATTCTCTTTTTTGGGTCTTACCAAAATCAAACTTGAAGTTTAAGTCGCCATAAGTGGGCAAAGTTGCTGTTCCAAAATCTATCAGTTTGGTTGCAGCCAAAGCCTTTATGATAGAATAACGCCCCGCTACCATAAACGAACCCTTGTTCTTTTTGGACATAGGCCCCTCTAACACCAACTCCGCCCCATTCAAACTTACCCCTGCCATTACCGAATTTTTTTCTCTATTTCCATTACGAAGATTAATATCAAAAACGCCAGCGGTGCTGTTGCCATATTCAGCCGAAAAATTACCTAACATAAATTCAGAATTTGACATAGCGTTGATGTTGATAACAGGAAAATAACCTGCCGTGGTGCTTATGTAACCAAAATGGTTTGGATTAACCACTGGTATCCCTTCTACCCGCCATTGCAACCCCAAAGGGCTAGCGCCTCTTGCTATAATATCGTTGCGCCCGTCATCGCAATTGATTACCCCGCCTTGCCCCGTGACCAACCGCGCTATGTCGCTCCGCGAACCAGAAAAACGATTGACTTCGTCCAAAGAAAAGTTGCTTGTGCCTACATTGCTAAAGCTATTGATGCCAGCTACAGGAAGCACTTGTAAATTTTTTAGCTTATTTTCAATTACTGTTTCTGTGGGTTTGCCAACATTATTATTTACGGATTCTTCTAGGGTGATTAGAATAAAAGTCTCTGCTCCAGTAGCCACTATAATATCTGATTCTACATAAGTTTGATAATTTTCTGTTTCTACTTTTATGCGATGACGACCTACGGGCACATTATTAATTTGATAAATACCTTGGCTGTCTTGTTGGGTATAAATACGCGCTGGGCTGAAATTTAGCAACTCGAATTTGGCGTAAGGGATAGCTCTCCCGTTATCTTTGTCTTTGAGTTCTATGAATATGTTTTGCGTGTTTTGGGCATAAAAAAGTTGGTTGTAGCTGAAAAATAAGGTGATAATTAAGTATATTTTTTTCATTTTTTTTGGTATAGAAATTAAAATCGGGGGCAAAGGTAGATTTAATTTTTTCTATTATATTGGATAATACAAAAAAAAAGCAAACTTTTACCTAGTAAAAGTTTGCTTTTTTTTATCTGCGTTTTAGTTCATACGAAAAAGTGTTGCTGTAGCTATTGCCTATATTATCGTTCCACGTTTCTGTACCTTGTAGGCTGGCTTGATTGGGGCCTGATTTGTCAATACGCAAGCTAACAATCATAGCTCCTGTAGAGCCACCAGTTACATTATCATAGACCAACTGTATATTCTCATCTTGTGCTGACCACACAGCTTCGCCAGTTCGGTTGAAAGTATCAAAACTGTAACTAAACTTACAATTGCCGCTCTCATTAAACTCCAAATAACCAGCATCAATGACTTCCCCATCGCTGATATTTTGATTGGTGATAGAACTTTCCACCCGTTGCCATTTTAGGGTTTCAATATCCCAAAAACCATCATTTCTAGAAAAGTATTTTTCAAAATGTCTATCGCTGGTACAGCCAAAAATACTGAACAGGATAACCAATAAAAAGGCAAATTTGATATTATTCATGGCAAGTAAATTGAAAAATAAATGAAAAACCAATAAAACGCTCAATTATCTGATTAGGGTAAATTCTCCTCTCAAACTTGCTGCGCTTTCATTTGGTATTTGGTAATTAATTAAATAAATATAGACATCTCTTGGTTGGGCTTCACCGTCTTTATCCCCATTCCAACCCCCATTTTCTAAGCTGGGGCTATCGTACACTAAGCCACCCCAACGGTTGAAAATTTTAAACTCCTTAATATATTGGGCATCCAAACTTACAGGGCGAAAAATATCATTAAGTCCGTCTTTATTAGGGCTAAATGCACTAGGCATACCCAAAAAAGGGTTGATAACTTCTACAGTCAAAGTGTCGTTATCTGCACAGCCGTCTGTTGTGGTTGCGTTTATGATTATGGTATAAACACCAGCAGCAGCACTTTGTCCGCTATTATTATTGCCCGTAGTATTGCTTAAATTAAAGCCTGTATTAGGATTGATAGCCCAAGTATAATTTTGGTTGAAAACTGGATTTTGGATAGAAAAATTTAGACTTTGTCCCGTTTTAATTATCGCAGTTTTGCTGTTCAAACTATCTATTAAAGCATTAACTTCAACCGTGAGCGGAGCAAATACATCATAATTGCCCGTAAGGGTGCAACCGTTGGCATCAGTTACCGTCAGCACATAACGACCTGCTGCCAACCCGCTAATGTTGGCGGTGGTTTGGCTAGTATTTGACCAATTATAACCGTAAGGAACTGTTCCGCCCGCTATTTGTGCATTTAGTTCCCCTGTTGGCAATAAATCACAGTTTAATGTATCCGCCAATTGGGGGATAGGGAAGGTAAGGAAAGTAGGTTCTAGTATATCTATAAATCGGACAATTTGGCAATTGTTGGCATCGGTGATGGTTACTGTATAACTGCCTGCTGGCAAATTATCTGCAATTTGGGTGGTAACGTTATTAGACCAAAGGAAAGAGTAGCTAGGATTTCCGCCAGTAGGTATAGCGTTGGCATTGCCGTCATTGAATCCAAAACAAGAAATATCGTTGGTGGTGACTGTGCTAGTACTTAGTGGATTGGGTTGGGTTATGTTGACACTGCCAGCAGCCACACAGCCCAAAAAATCGGTTACGGTTACAAAATAATTGTTGGCGACAAGCCCCGAAATAGTGGCTGTAGTTTCGCTATTAGACCACAAAATACTCAAAGGGGCTGTTCCACCCGCTGTGCTTACCGTTGCATCGCCTGTTGCGTCGCCATTACACAATATATTATTGCTACTTAAGGTAAGGGTAGGGGCAGAAGGGTTGCTAATGGTTTGGGTATAATCTGTTTCGCAGCCGTTGGCATCGGTAAGGCTGAGGTTATAAACTCCAGCTGATAAGCCGCTAATGTTTTGGTTGCTGCTATTGTTTGACCACAAAAAACTATAAGGAGCTGTAGCGCCTGTGGGGTTGATATTTATCGCGCCGTTGGCATTTCCGCAGCTTGTACCCACTACAGAAACCGTGCTTATGGTTAGCGCTGTGGGTTGGCTAATGGTGAAAGTATCCAACACTTCGCAGCCGTTGCCATCGGTAACGGTTACGGTATAAACTCCCGCGCTGAGATTGGCTATGTCTTCTGTGGAAGTACCATTTGACCAAACTACAGAATAAACAGCGTTGGAAGAGGCGTTGCAGTCGTTGATTGTGTTGCCTGTGGGCAAACTCCAAGCCCCCGTACCGTCGGGAAGGCGTTGATAGCTATCCCCATCGTTTGCCAAAGTGTTGATGGTTTGAAAAGATGCAACAGCAGGAATAGTTACTTGAGCGGGGCAGCCTGCTAAACCTATAGTGTTGATAGTGCCAGAGATAGACAAGTTGCCGTTGGGGGGCGTATTGGCTGCAGTAGGGCTGCCATATCTTAGCCCTTGAACGAATGCGCCAGTATTGTTATGTAGACTTACATATTCGCCCCCGTCGGTTAGAATTAATAAGCCGCCACCACCGCCGCCATCGGTAAAACAGGCACAACTTTCTGCATTCAAATCAAAAAAATTAGCCCCATAAATGGCATTATTGCCTATAGAAAACAAACCGTCAGCGGGTACGGTAGTATTTGGTGGAATGGTAATCGTCCAGTCTCCGTCTGTTAGCACATAGCAGCCGATATTGCTACCAGCAGGGGCTATAATTTCTATAAATTCACCCGCGTTTGGATTGGCGCCGTTTCCTTGCAAAGGTTTGTGCATAACCTCATTAAGCACTACAGTATTAGACCTGCAGCCAATGGTATCCAATAAGACGCTGATGTCTATACTGCCATCGTTGCCGCTGTTGCAACTTACGTTGGTTTGGCTGCTGTTGGTGATAGATACAGCGCAGTTGCTGCTTTTGGGTTGAAAAATAAAGTCAGTATTGCGTTGTGCAATAGATGTACCACTCACTATCAGACATAGTGCGGTGAGCAGCGTGCAGATATTGTTCATATAAATTTTTTTTACGTGCCGTAAAACGGTATTTTGGCCGCAAAGGTAGAGATTTTAGGCTTATTTTATCAATTAAGTGCAAAAAATAACCATTTCTTAACCTAAAATATACAAAAAATGCTTATTGGATAGAAATTAGCTCTATATCAAAGCGCAAAACTGCCCTTTTGGGTATATCCGAACCAGAAGGTGGGTTGTTGCCATAAGCGTAAGCCGAAGGGATAAGCAATTGCCCGCGACCGCCCCGTTTGAATAGCGGAATGCCAATTTGCCAACCTTTTATCACCTGTGTTAGCCCAAAAGTAGCGGGCGTGCCTCTATCGCGAGAGGAATCGAATTTGGTGCCGTCCATCAAAAAACCTTCATAATGCACAGTTACAGAATTATCAATGGTGGGATTGCCGCCTGTGCCGTCCAAAGTGTTGACGTAACAAATCCCTTCGCTGGTGAAAGTGGCTGAAGCGGTGAGATTGTTATCTGTTAGCCATTTGTCAATTTCAGCGCGGTCGGCTGCTGCGTAATCTTTGCTACAAGCAGCCCAAGAGAACAGCGCGGCAAGGTATAAAAAAAATTTTTTCATTATAAAAAATGATTTAAAAGGTATTAATAACTGGAGTTACGCTTAAGGCTTCATTTTAGTACAAAAAAACTAAAAATTAAATAGGTTAGAAATTTTTTTAACGGCTTGCGCCTAAAAAATTTATCTTTCGTACTTTTTTGATGGCAAAAAAGTACCAAAAAAGCCAACGCCAACGGCGAAGCCCTCCCGTAAGGAAAAAGGCGTTTTTGCTTATTTTGCTTCATTTCATTGCGCAAAAAGCGCAAAACCGTCGCTACAAGCCGACGTTTCCTTCGGGAGGGCTTCGCCGTGTTTGCGTTGCAAAAAAGCTACTGCCCTCGCTATGCTCGGTTGGTCGTCTTTTCGCGACATACGCTGGTTTTGGCGTCACACGGCGAAAATTAGTGTTTTTACTTAACTTTTTTAAACTTATTGGCTGGAGCGTAACTCCAGTTAATAATATGCTAATGGGTAAAAAAACGGTTAAGGTTGTGGAAAATGTACATCCATTTGCGGGAAAGGGATTTGTATACCAAATTTATCAAAGCTTTTTTTGATTTCTTCGTTGAGATACCATTGAATATCAAAATAATTTTTGCCTTCTGTCCATATACAAAGCGAAAAATCTAAAGAACTTGCCCCAAAATTACGCAGTTGGATGCTATGTTCTTTTTCGGCGGCAGCCATAGGGCAGTTGGCAATTACTTCTTTTAGTGCTATGTGTACCTGTTCGATAGCGGACGAATAAGATACGCCCACATTGATATCCACTCGGATGACCCCAGCACCAGTGAGATTTTCTATAACACCAGTGGTAATCAGTGAGTTGGGGATAACAATGCGATGGTTTTGGGGATTACTCAAAATTGTGTTTAAAATTTGTATTTCCTTTACAAAACCAATTAGGGTTTGGGTTCTTATCAAATCGCCAGTTTTGAAGGGTTTGAATAAGAGTATTAATATACCCCCAGCTAAATTGCTTAAGCTACCTTGCAGGGCTAAGCCAACAGCAAACCCAGCTGCTGCCAACACGGCGATAAAAGAGGTGGTTTGTATGCCCACAACTTCTGCAACGCTCAAAAAAAGTAATAATTTTAGCAATAAATTGGCTAAGGTCAACAAAAAAGGGCGCAAATCGTTGTCAAAACCATTTCGGCGCATCATATTTTGCAAACCATTTACAGATTTATTAATGACAAAAAAACCAACATAAAGCATTATGGTAGCCAATAAAACTTTGGGGGCATAATGGATAATCATAGTGCCCAAGTCATCAATATAGGAGTAAGCGATATTTAGTTCGGCTATTGGTGTCTGCCAAAGATAAAAAAACATAATGATTAGGTTAAGTAAGTAATAAGAACAATTTATTTGATATTATAATTTGCGTTGCAAAACGTATCGCCGCGTGGGGTATAAACCCCCACGCTATTGATATACAACATATAATTTATATTAAAGGTGTTTAGTAAGGTTTTAAAAGCTAAAACAAGCAACAATAACATAAGGCGCGCTCAATAGCGTGGGGTTTTACACCCCACGCGGCAATAAAAATTTTATCAAAATATATCATTTTTTTATTTGATTTCGTGCGTGGGGTATAAAACCCCACGCTATTGAGCGCGCAAATTGTACACAGTTTTTCTTACTAAACATCTGTATTGTTAATTAAATACTTTTTCATACTTATTTAGTGTGTGGGGTATAAAACCCCACGCTATTGATACACAACATATAATTTATATTGTTAATTAAATACTTTTTCATACTTACTCAAATATAATGGCTGTTTAGTAAGAAAAAATGCGAAGTTTGTGCAGGTCGGCTGTTTGTGGGTTGGAACGCCCCCCTGCCCCTCTCTTTGAAAGAGGGGGGCACAGTGTTTTTTTTATTTTAAATTATAAAAGTTTACTCAGATAAAGCAAAGTTGAAATACAGATAAGCCAAACTACAAATCAAGGAAGGCAAACTACAAATCAAGGAAGCCAAACTACAAATCAAGGAAGGCAAACTACAAATCAAGGAAGGCAAACTACAAATCAAGGAAGGCAAACTACAAATCAAGGAAGGCAAACTACAAATTAAGGAAGGCAAACTACAAATCAAGGAAGGCAAACTACAAATCAAAGAAGTCAAACTACAAATCAAAGAAGGCAAACTACAAATTAAGGAAGGCAAACTACAAATCAAGGAAGGCAAACTACAAATCAAGGAAGGCAAACTACAAATCAAGGAAAGTACAAGTATTAGACTGATTTAAAAAAAGTTAGTGAAAATAGTAATTTTTACATATAATTCCATTCTACAAAAATGGATTTTTCCAACCAAGAAAACCGCACAAAGGTAAAACCCCAAGATATGGTGCGTAGCAATACATCAAAGCCGCCTTTTTCTACCACCAATTTCCATCTGTCGGGTTCTTCTTTTATCGTACCATTTCGGATGATAAATGTACTGCGTAGGGCATCGGGCGACATTGTTTTCATCCGTGACCAGTTGGCAATAGCGCCTTGCAATAAACTTTCGGAAAAATCTATCTCTTCTTGGCTAATTTCTACCGATAGCGGCACGGGCGTATTGATGGGCAATCCTACCAAAATTTTATTAAAAACCAGCTCATTTTCTGGGGTTTCCAATTGCTTGGTCGCTAAATACTGTAATAAATGTATGGCTTTGAATTGTGCTTCTTGGCTAACAAAAAATTTATTTTTGACCAATCCCAAAGCATCAAAATAGCGGGGGATAAAAGGTTGCAAAATCACCAAACCAGCATTTTTGACCACCAACGGTTCGTCTATTGGTTTGGGGGCTAAAGTACGACGGCGTGTTTCGCGCTGTTTTTGCACAGCTTCTTCTTCGGCTTGAGCGCGTTCTATTTCTTCGGCTGTTGGTTTTTCGGCAGCAGCCAAAATTTCTTTTTGTTCATCTTCCAACATTTTTTGGGTGGTTTGAGCTTCTTCAATCTGTTGGTTTTGCTCTTGGGCTAATTGTTGCCACAAACGATTTTTGCGCCAAATGAGCAGTTGTTGGATTTGTGCAAATTGGACGTTAATGTTTTTCCGCATAGCGGGCAGTTCTGCGGCTATTTCGGGTATGGGATTATCGGTGTAGAAATTTTCTAATAAGCTGAGTATCTCTGCTTCTGCGGTTTGTATTTCGGCTGCAAAAATTTCTAATTGTTCTACATCAGCAATGCTTTGGCTTTGTTGTTGATATTGTTGGATGCGGGCTTGTATTTGTTGGAGTTGGGCAGAGCGGCGGCGATTTTCTTCTCTTTGTATTTGGGTATAAATATCCGCTTGCAATTCATCCAATTCAATAATCGCATCTAAAACAGGGTCATTACTGACCAAATTTTTATCTTTTTCTATCAATTTCATCAACTGCTCTTGCAGGCGTTTTGCGTCTTGCCAATCTGCGATGAGTTTGCTGATTTCCATTTTGCGGATATTTTTATGCAAGTTATCTTGTATAATTTGCAAGTCGTCGATAATGGAGAGCAGTTGGGGATAATTTGCCAATAGCGATTGTAATTGTTGGCTAATTTTTTGGGTGGTGGCTGGCAAATTGGGACTTTTTTGCAATTGTTCGGGTATCAAATCAAGCAGTTGAGCGACAATAGCATTATCGGATTGGCTGGACAATAATTGGGCGGTGGCGGAAATATCTTCCCAATCCATTGCTTTTTTATCCGTATTTTGTTTTACCAATCGTTCTAAAGCAAGTTTTAATTTTTGTATTTGGGCGGGACTAAAGGCGTCGGGTTTGTCCCCAACAAGGCGTAAGGCGGTTAGTACGCTGGCTTTTTGTTCTAAATCGCCCAATTGTAGCAAATCTAAGCCTAAAGTAGGAGCTTCTGTGCTGTTTTTTAGCTCTTCGGGCAGTACATTGGCTTGTTGTTGGGCTTGTATGGTTTGTAGTTGTTGTTGGGCTTGTGTGAGTTGTTTTTGGGCTTCTTGATAACGGAGCCTTAAATCTCGCAATCGTGCTGGTTCTTTGCGTTGAGCTAGTTTTATCCTAGCCAACAGTTGAGCTTGTTGGGTTTGTAGCTTCAAAAAATCTATAGGATTAGCGGATTTGTCTATAGTAGCCAATTCATTTAGCACCTGTTCATATTGGGCTTTCATATTGTCAATGGCTGTATACAGTTGGGCTAAAGTGACCACTTCTTGCGGCACGCCTATTATTTCTATAGCTTCGCGCTGTTGGGTTTGGTTGAGTGCGGCTGCAATTTGGTTGTATTCGTTGCGTAAATCTTGTATTTGTTGGCTGACTGTGGTGATGTTTTCTGTTTTTTGCAGCATTTCTATCTCTGCTTGTATCAATTGAGGCAGTAGCGAATTATCCCTTTTGCTGGGGGCTAAGGCGGATATTTTCCGTTTCCATTCGTTGGCTATAGCTATTTTTTTGCGGTTGTTGTCTTGGGATATGTTTTCTAACAAAAAATCGGTTAAATTGCTAGATTCTATAGGTTTATTGATGTGTTCCATAGCGAAGCGGATAATTAGTTGTTTTTCTACAAACAAATTTTTATCTTTCAGGGCTTCGGACAAAGTTTGCAAATAGCTTTGTGCCAATAAAATCGCAGCGGGGGATATGAGTTGTATAAGTTCCCAATAGGTATTTTCGCTAAAATTTCGTATAACAAAACTACGATATTCGGCGGTTTTGAACAGTTCAAAAATAATACCCAAAGTAGGCTGGGGATTGAGGTCTATTTGTTCATACAATAATTTTTCCAGTTTTGCTACTGTATTGATACCAGCATCCAAGGCTTCTTGCGGCAATTGTCCTGTGGAAATATATTGTTGGAAAAAGCTAATTTTCTCCACATCAGAAAGTTGGATGCCAGCTTTGTCCAAGTGGCGTCTTGCTGCTTGCCGCTTCAAATCCACCTCTATGGCTATGAGTTCTTCGTCTTTATCCAATTCTTGCGCTGTTTGGGCAAAGTTGTCTAGTCCGCTATCGGGTATATTCCCTTCCAAGTTTTGTATAATACCCAACAATTGGCTAGGGGAGAGGTTGTAATCTAAAGCCATTATCTTGACCACGTGCTGGATAAATCCTTGTAGATTTAGGTTGTCGCGGGTGAGTAGCGTTTCTATTATTTTTGCCCATCTAAACTCTTTTTCGGTGGTTTCGCCCAAGGATTTAAACACTTTGGACATCAATATGCGGTCAAAGATAAACAGTTGTTGGCTGACCATTTGGGCTTGTGCTGGGTATAAATTATCCACCAACTGCTGCAAAGTATTTTCTGATAATTGCGCTACCAAGCGTTGCCAAACGGCTGGATTTCTACCTATGCGGGCAAAACTCCGTCTTAATGCTTGAGGTTGGGATTGGGCAAGTTCGGCAAATATATTTTCTATTTTTTCATTTTTGTAAGGTTCTGCCCACCAAGGAACGGCTGCATATTCTAAAAAGAATATCAAATAATCCATTTTGGAGCGATATTCTGGGTTGGTTTCCGCTTCGTTATCTGCATTTTCCAAACTTTCAGCATCTTTGGCGGTGATGCGGGTAAGTTCGTTGATGGTTTTTTGCAGCGATTGTTGTTGGGGTTGGAGTTCAGCTATTTCTTCTTTTAGGGCGTTGATACTGGCCAAAATACCATCTCGTTGTTGGCGAATGAGTTGTTTTTGGCGACTATTTTTGGCATCTTTAAGCAGTTTGTCCAAGTTGTCGATTTGTTTGTTAAGGTTTTGCTGTTTGTCTTGCAAAAAATTAAGCACAAAAATCAACTCTTTGTTCAGCCTTTGCAATTTGAGCGTCCTTTCTATCGTTTTGGGTTGGCTTAGTGTTTTGGCTATACTATCCAGCAATTCTACCAAACGGCTGCGCAAGGCGGTTTCTATGCGTTCTTGAGCCTGTAGCAGTTGAGCTTGGGGGCTGTCTTGAGCGATTTCTTTTGCTTGTTCGCTTAGGTCTTGGGTTTGGCTTTGCAAATTTTCTATCAAATTTTGCACATTTTGCCATTCCAAACTCAACCGTTGGGCGGCTGGTGCGCTTAGTTCGGCAAGTTGGCTGATTTGCTTGCGTTCCAAAGTATTAAGTTGTTTTTGCAATTTATCAATTTCTTGGAATATATCCTCGCGTTGGCTGGAGGACAAATCGGGAATTTCAAGCAATTCAGCCAATTCTTTAAGCTGGGTTTCTATGTCGTTGGCTTCTTCCAAGGCTTCGTTGAGGCGAGTTTCTTTGCGTATTTGGGTGCTTTCCCGCTTAGTTTGTAGGGTTTCCAATACGGTTGCCAATTCATCCCCCCATTCTTTTTTATAATTAGAATTAGGGTTTTGTTGTTCGGCGATTAGTTCGTCCAGCAGTATGTTTTCATCGCTATTGAGTGCGGGGGCTAAGTTTTCTAAAGTATCTTGTAGAAAAGTTTGTTTGACAAAATTGGTTTTTTTTCTTAAAAAAGCATACTCCAAAGCTGTTTTTAGCACCATTTCTTTGCTTTTGCTGGAGCTGATACTGCGGCTGACATTGGGGCGGGCGCGTTCAAAAATTGTTAAAGCGCTTATGGTTTGTTGGATAAAATTGACGGTGTCGCTGCTGATAGGTTCTAATAAATTGATAATTTGTTCTTCGCTAAATTGTAAAATTAACCTTTGCAAAAAACTATCTTGGCTGATATTGCGCTCAACCATACGCTGTAGGGCTGCCAATTGGCGGCTGCTCAATTCATTGTAAATCTCTTGCAAATTCAGTTTTGAACCCACATTAGACCAAGAAGGGACAGAACCATATTGCAAAAAATATTCTAAAATATCCAAATCTTGATAGGTTTGGGCGAAAGCAGGTTTTACTTTGCTTTTATAATCTATTTGGCTAACGTCGGCTATAGTTTCGTATCCTTCTTGCACTTTTTCTATGATAGCGAGGTTAAATTCGCGCTCTTTGTACTTAAATTTACGCGCTCTGGTGGTATTTTTTACATAGAAATCCAAAGCGGCTTCTTGCACCAATTTTTCTACCCTTTTGCGCGAAGAGGCTGGATATTGGCGTTGTATGCGTTTTTGTATAAACAATAATTGCGCTTTCACCAGTTTATAATCAGCCCCATACAATGTAGCTATTAGTTTGTCTATCACCTCGGCATCAAATTGCATAAATAGCCGTTTTTGTACTTCTGGGCGTTTGGCCAACCGCACCAGCATAGTCTGCACCGTTTTGGGATTTTCTTCCAACAATTCAGCCATAATAATTTGGGCGTTGGCATTTTCGCCCGATGCCCAAGATGGATAACGTCCTTCTGAGATAAAAGTCTGCAAAATTTCCCGTTTGCTAACCACTTTTTGTTGTATGTTTTCGGGCAAGTTTCCGCCTTTATTTTTTATATTAACGCCTTGTTTTTGCAGCGCTTCTACAATAGCCGCCTTTATTTTTTTTTCTGCTTGTCGGGCGAAATCACTTTCTAAATTGCTTACGGTTATCCTATCCAAGTTTATAGTCAGTTTGTCCAAAGTGATAAATACATCGGCGGGGACTAGGCGGGATAAAATTTGGTCTAATCTAGGGGCTATTTTAAACTTATAGACGCGCAAAATACGCTGTTGTACCTCTTTTACCGTTTTGGGGTTGTTGGTGCGTATATTGATAATCTGTTTTTTTATCAGGTGATTATTTTTTTTCTTAGCCATTTTATTTACACATTTAGGATTTAATTTGGGGGGCAAATATAGCTTATTTTTATAATATAGTTTGTTTTATAAAAAAAATCCCCCTTTGCAGATACAAAGTAGGGATTTGTGTTGACCGAAAAAAATATATATGCGGAGTTGCGATTGAGGATTATAGCAGTTAAATTGAGTAGAATTTTTTGGCACTACGCCAAATTACTTGAAACAAAGTATGCTTTTGAAAAGTTACGTGGGCTTGCAAAATTTTTAACGGCTTACGCCTAAAATTTTGGTTTATTACTTTTTTGATGGCAAAAAAGTAACCAAAAAAGCCAACGCCAAAAAAGGCGTTTTTGCTGTATTTTTTTCAAAAATAAGCGCAAAACCGTCGCTACAAGCCGACGTTTTTTTCTACGAAAAAAAGCTACTGCCCTCGCTGCGCTCGGTTGGTCGTCTTTTCGCGACATACGCTGGTTTTGGCGTCGCACGGCGAAAATTTAGCTTTTCAACTTTTGTCAAAAAAATAGCCGAAGCGTAACTTTGGTATATATTATGGGGTTGTATCAACGCGCCAACAGTTCTTTGGCGTTGGCTTTGGCGATTTCTGTGGGCGGGTTGCCGCTTAGCATTTTGGCGATTTCTATAATTCGTTCATCTGTGCTTAGCGTTCGGATGCCTGTAGTGGTGCGATTTTCTTGTACGATTTTATGCACAAAAAAATGGGTATTTGCTTTTGCCGCAATTTGTGGCGAGTGGGTAATGCTAATGACTTGATGGTTTTGGGATAAAGATTGCAAAATAAGCGCCATTTGGAAGGCTACTTCGCCAGAAACGCCTGAATCTATCTCGTCAAAAATTAGCGTGGGCAATGTTATGGCATCAGCTACCAAGGATTTGATACACAAAGCCAAACGGGATAACTCACCCCCTGAAGCTACATTTTTTATCGGTTCGGGGCGAGAGCCTTTGTTGGCAGCGAATAGAAACTGTAATTCATCCATCCCCATATTATTGAGTTGTATGCTGGTTTTAATCTCTACCACCAAGCGGGCGTGGGGCATAGAGAGTTGGGTCAACAGATTGTGTACCGTATTTTCAAACGGTTGGGCTGCTTTTTGTCTGTTTTGCGAAAGTATAACCGCTTGACTTTTTAGCGATTTTTCTTGGCTGGCGATTATTTTTTCTAAATTGGCAATTTGGGCTGATGTGTCAGAAAAAGAGCGCAATTTATCCTGTAGTTCGGTTTGCAAAGCGATTAAATCCTCTACCGTTACGACATTATATTTTTTGCATAAGCGGAATAATAAATTTAGCCGTTCGTCAATTTCTTCAAGCCTTTTGCCGTCGTATTCTGTGTTTTCGGCTATCTGTTCCAATTCTGAGGAAATATCCTCGAGTTCAAATTTGGCATTTTCCAACCTTTCCGACAAAACGGGTAAAGTGGGATAAAATTCGGCGACGGTTTCTATAGAGCGCACAATATCAGCCAGTTGTGAGTACAAAGAATTTTCGTCTTCAGTTAGTTGGCGGGTAGCGCTGCTTAGGGCGGATTTGATTTCTTCGGCGTTAGCCAATTGTTTTTGCAACTGTTCTAATTCTTCTTGCTCTTGAGGCTGAAGATTAGCTTTTTGCAGTTCTTGGAGTTGATATTGGATAAAATCGCTTTCTTGAGCTGATTTTTGCGCCTGTTCGGTTAACTTTTTTAACTCTTTTTTGCTTGTTTCGTAAACTTTATAGTCATTTTGATAATTTTTTAACAGCTCGCTGTGTTGAGCCAAGGCATCAATAACTTCCAACTGAAAGCGGCTTTGTTGAATATCTAAAGTATCAAATTGTTGGTGCAAATCTATCAAATACGCGCCCAATTTTTCTAAAGTACCCAATTTGACCGGGCTGTCGTTGATAAAAGCGCGCGATTTGCCCGCAGTGGAGATTTCGCGGCGGATGATGGTTTCTTGTTCGTACTCCAAACCCTCTTCTTCAAAAAATGGCTGCAGGGTATAATCTCCGATAAAACAGGTGGCTTCCACCACACATTTAGCGTTTTGGTCGTATAAAACCTTAGAATCGGCGCGATTGCCCAGTATTAGCCCCAGCGCACCCAAAATAATGGATTTGCCCGCACCCGTTTCTCCCGTGATAATGGTTAGGTTTTCGTCAAATTGTATCTCTAAATGGTCAATAATGGCATAATTGCGGATAGAAAGTGAACGTATCATTGTATAAGCAAGTGGATAAGTTGAGGTTTTAATCAAACAAAATGATATGATTATACCCCAAAAACAATAAAATGTTTCAAATCAGCCGCAAAATTAACAACTTTTACAACATTTTGTATTAGTTGAACAAAAAAGATGAAAAAATATCCACTTTTTATAAACAATCCCCTAAAATTATTTGTATATACAAGCGTTTTTCCTTAATTATTTAAAAAATTACGCAAATGATATTAGTAACAGGAGCTACAGGGCATTTGGGAGCGGCTGTAGTCAAGCATTTAATCGCACAAATTCCCGCTTCGCAAGTAGCAGTTTTGGTCAGAAACGAATCAAAAGCCGACGAGTTGAAAGCTTTGGGGGTAATTGTTAGAGTAAGCGATTATCGCCAACTAGAAAGTTTGGAAAAAGCCTTTGCGGGCGTGGATAAACTATTGTTGATTTCTTCTAGCGATTTCAACGACCGTTTCCAACAGCACAAAAACGCTGTAGATGCAGCCAAAAAGGCGGGGGTGAAGCACATTTTCTACACGGGGGTAACGATGCGCGATATAGAAAAATCGCCATTGAAGGCTTTTTTGGATAGCCATTTCCAAACAGAGGACTACATCAAAGCGCAAGGATTGGCGTACACATTCTTTAGAAATGGCTTGTATAGCGAGGTAATTCCTATGTTCTTGGGCGCAACCGTGTTGGAAACGGGCGTATTTTTCCCCAGCGGAGAGGGTAAAGTAGCTTTTGCGAGCCGTGCAGATTTGGCAGAAGCCATAGCCAACGTATTGGCAGCGGACGGACACGAGGGCAAAATTTACGCTTTGGCGGGAACTCAAAGTTATAGTTTTGCCGATGTAGCCAACGCGTTAAGCCAATTATCTAGCAAAACGGTAGCTTTCAACAGCCCAGAACCTGCGGTTTTTCAACAAGTTTTAGCCCAAATCGGATTGCCAGAACCTATTATACAAATGTCGTTGGGTTTTGCAGCGGGGATAAAAAATCAAGATTTTGAAGCTACCAGCGCGGATTTAGCCCGCGTATTGGGTAGAGAACCAGAAAATTTGCAGAGTTTTTTGCAAAAAACTTATTTCTAACGATGAAGCAGCGGGCTAAGGCTTGGCTGCTTTTTTTATTATTTAGGTTCGTTAATATAACTGTACGCTATCTGATTTATATCGTTATCCAACCAGTAATGGTACTCAAGGGGAGTGTTATCATTTAGAAATTTTACTAAATTATCCACCATATTCCACCCTTCGGGTAGCGCATAATTATCATAAAATACGAGACTACTGTTTGTATCATAATCTATATAAGCTGAAAATAATTTCTTATCAAAATCCATAACAACCAATGGCAGCGCGTACATAAACTCCCACTGGACTTCGCAAAGTTCTCTAAATATATCTAAATTTTCTCGCAGTTCGGCGGGAGAAATTTCTTGATTTTGGATATGGGATAGCAGCAAGTCTATAGTCTGCGCATTCAAAAATTTAATCCCATATCTATTCTCTTCAGATGCTTGAGTAGTATCAATATCCTCATAATCTGTCATCTCCCAATTCATAGGCGCGTAATGTTTGGGTAAAACAAAGTACCTATATTTTGCTTGATGTACGATTAAAAAAATGAAATAATCTGGCGAATTTCCGTTTGGGAAAAGTAAGTTAGAAAAGTGCATAATTGTATATTATATAAAAACGCGCAAATTTAGTACTTTTTGCATAAAAAAAAGCCCGCTTCGTGTGAAGTGAGCTTTTTCTATTTCAGTTTTTTTTAAATTTTACTCTTTTACTATTTTTTGGGTATAAATTTGCCCGTTTTGCTCTTGGATACTCAACCAATAAACACCAACAGGCAAGGGCGACAAGCTAAAGCTGAATTGCTGCACATTATTTGTGAATTGTTGGGTATAAACCAACTGCCCGATGCTGTTGTATAAGTTAATCTGTGGCTGGTTAGCAATTTGACTAAATGTTATATTGACCGCATCAGCACTTGGGTTGGGAAACACAGAAAAACTGTTCTTGCTGTAATTTTCCAAATTGGTGATAGTAATACAAGCAGACGTATCCACACAGCCATTTTCGATAACGACAACCGCATAAACTCCGTTTCCGTTGGGGGTAAATGTTTGATTGTCTTCATTGATAATTAGGCTATTATCGTTACAATTTATCCATTGGTAGCTTGCGTTACTGTTATTAGCGGTTAAAGAATTGCCGTTATTGGTTACAGAAATATCCACATTTTGGACAACTAAATTCAAGGTTAAGAAGCTATCGCAACCGTTGGAAGCTACCAAAGTATCCAAATATGCGCCTGAAGTATTTCTATTTAAACCGTTGAAAAAGAAAGATTGTCCTGCACAAATCGTTTGAGAAAAACTGCCCGTTTGTACGGGTAAAACATTTAAATTCAAAGTTAAAAAACTATCGCAACCATTGGAAGCTACTAAAGTATCCAAATATGTGCCAGAAGTATTTCTATTTAAACCGTTGAAAAAGAAAGATTGCCCAGCGCAAATAGTTTGAGAAAAACTGCCCGTTTGTACGGGTAAAACATTTAAATTCAAAGTTAAAAAACTATCGCAGCCGTTTGTAGCCACCAAAGTATCCAAATATGCGCCCGAAGTGCTAAGATTCACGCCATTAAAAAGGAAAGATTGTCCAGCGCAAATAGTTTGAGAAAAACTGCCCGTAGTGTTACAAGAGTTATCAAATTTTGCCAAAAAACCATCTTTGGCATCACCCCCAAAAGTATTTTGATGTCCACCTAAAGCGATGGCACTTAGAGACCTCGTCCAACCAACTACATATAAATTACCAGCAGCATCAGCCGCACCAGCAAGTCCAATATCATCATTAGTTCCACCATAATAAGTCCCCCATTGTCTTACCCCGTTGCTATCCAGTTTTACCAAAAAAGCATCAGAGCTACCCCCGAAAGTATTTTGATGTCCACCCGATGCTATATTTGTGTTAGAATTGGTATGACCTATTACGCACACATTATTCAAATTATCAATTACACAATCTGCAATAGCATCATCGCCTGTACCACCATAATAAGTAGCCCAAAGACGGGTACCCGCAGGATTAAATTTTACCAAAAAACCATCAACATTAGTTCCAGTACCACCATTATGAGTATTTTGATGCCCATTTGAGTTTATATTAGTGGAAGAGGTTGTTTGTCCAGCCAAATAAATATTCCCGTTTCTATCTGTGGCGCAAGTAAAACCCATATCATCGCCTGTGCCGCCATAGTAAGTAGCCCAAAGGCGAGCACCTGTAGAATTAAATTTTACTAAAAAAGCATCACTACCCGTTGTTCCTCCAAAAGTGTTTTGATGTCCTCCTGAAGCTAAATTAAAGGCGTAAGTGCTGCCAGACAAATAGATATTACCAGCTGTATCAACTGCACAGCCGTTACTATTTTCATCGCCACTACCACCATAATAAGTAGCCCAAAGACGAACGCCTGCGGAATTAAATTTTACTAAAAAAGCATCATAACCACCAAAAGATATGCTGTTTTGATACCCTCCCGAGGCTATATTGGAACTGGAATTTGTTTTACCAGCCAAATAGACATTACTGTTTGCATCCACAACACAGGAATAGACAATATCATTAGCAGTACCACCATAATAGGTAGCCCAAAGGCGAGTGCCTGAAGGATTAAATTTTACTAAAAAACCGTCAGAAAGGCTCGTCCCCGCAAAAGTGTTTTGATGCCCGCCTGCTGCTATATTCAACATAGAGCGGGTTTCACCAGCTAAATATACGTTGCCTGCTGCGTCGGTTGCGCAAGTATATCCGAAATCTGTCGCAGTTCCGCCATAATAAGTAGCCCATTGCCTTACGCCATTGCTATTAAATTTTACTAAAAAAGCATCATAATTTCCCCCAAAAGTATTTTGATGCCCCCCTGAAGCAATGGAATTTGAGGAAAGACTACCACCAGCTAAATAGACGTCGCCGTTTACATCAATAGCGCAAGAGGAGCCCTCATCAATCCAGCCCCCGCCATAATAAGTAGCCCACAAAACGCTGGGGTCTATTGTTAAGGGCTGGCTGGGGTCGTAATTGGCGATTGCAAAACTCAACTCATTGCCATTTAAAACAAAACGGGTGGCGATTTCTTTACCATTTTGGAACGAAACGGGTGCTTTTTCTGTGATTGTACCCATAGCGTTGGAGAGGGTAAAGCTACCATCAGCATTTAGGCGCAAGTCTTCTTGATGTTCAAAACGCATTTTAATGTTGCGAATATCGGCATTTGGGCGCACAACAAAATCGTATTTTAGCCCCTCTTTGTTGGTATAAACAACCCAATCTACACCCTGATAAATCTCGTGATAGGTTATTTTTTCGTAGCCGTACAAGCCCAACACATTGTGATTGTAATAATTGATATAATCTGTGCTTTTGCCCTCGCGGCTGATGCGCGGGTTGGGATTAGCGCCCACAAGTTGCATATCCATTCTGAACGTTTCCAAACGGATTTTTTCGCGTAGTGCATCGTTGGTTTTGCGCGCTTCCGAGCTTAAATTTTTGCTATCGTGCTGATAACCTTCTGGATAATGCAGTTTGGAAAATTGGTAAGCCAAGCCCGTTTCCAATAAAAAAACTTGTGTGTTGCCACTTTGATACCCAAACTTTACAAAATGGGCGGTTTGTTGGTCGTGGTCTTTGATTTGCCCCTTATTTTCCCAAAACTTGGTTTGAGCGGATTGATTTTGCTCGCCCAAGGCTTGCGGATTGGGTTGGGTAGCGAATAATTGTGGTGCTGCAACTATCGCACAGAGCCATAAAAAAATGTTTTTGTTGTACATAAAAGTATGTTATAAATGAAAAAGGCGCAACTCTGCAAAAATCGTGCCAAAAGTTTATTTTTTATAAAAATAGATTGTAATCATAAAAAAAAGCCTACTTCACACGAAGCAGGCTTTTTCTATTCTGTTTAAAATCAGTTTATTGTATAGTTACTTGCTCTGGATTAACCCAGTGGCGGGATTGGTGGTTGTAGTACAAGAAAGCGGTAGAAGCGGGCGCTTCGTAAGTACCAGCTATATCAGCTTTTAGGTCAAAATTAACCGTTTTCAGCTCGTTAGCTTTTAGCCTTTCGTAGTGAAGCACTACATAACCCTCGTAAATTTCGTAGTAATCAAACACTTTTTTCTCCTGCATTTCTTTCAACTGCCAAGGTTGTACGGACAAACCAGCGGGGATTCCTATCATAGCCATAGCCATAGAAACGCTTTGGTTGGTTTTGTTGTTCAAATTAGCGGTCAAGCGGGTAGTTTCGCCCATTTTTATCGCTTTGTTGTTGATAGTGGTGCTCAAATTTACCTGACATTTTTCATCACTAATCGGCACGCGAGTATTATAAGCTAATGTTACATCAAAAGGGATAGCATTTTTAGCTTTTTCGTAGTTAACTTTCACCTCATTTTTACCAGATTGGAAAAATTTGGAGAGGTCAGGCATAGCGATTTCTTTCTGACCAGCTTTGTAAGCCACTTTTGCAGCTTCTTTTCCGTTAACAGTTACTATAATAGCGCCGTCTTCGGGGGTAGTTTTGTTCGATTTGGTGTGTTCCAACATCGCTTTAAGCGCTAAAACTGTGCCTTGAGTGCTGCCATAACCGTAGTAATCTTTGTTCGTTTTGATATATTTAACCGCTTTATCGGTTTGTTTGTTATAACCTTTGGTTTTCAACATAGCCAAAGCTGCCAAACCTGTAGCTTCAATCTGTAATGCTTTGCCTGTAGAGTGGGTTACTGAACTGCTCAAACCGTTGAAAGAACCATCTTCTGCTTGTGTAGCGACAAATTTTTTGGTTAATTCTTCAGCGCGGCTGTTGTCTTTTACATTGTATAAAGAGTTGGCGACCAAGGCGAGCAAGTAAGCATCTTTGGATTTGGCTGCATCTTCGTAAGATTTGTTCAATTCTGGTTTGATTTGCGCACCATAACCCGCTTCTGTAAGCGCCCAAACGATGTAAGCGTGGGTAATATCATCTTTTGACCAAGTATGCAAACAATTGGCGTTCAATTGCCAGCCGCCTTTTCCGTCTTTTCTACTCATCAACCATTTGGCGGTGCGGTCTATCATCGCGCCATCAACGGGGTAAACTTTTTGCATATCCACAAACTGCATCAAACCGTAAGCGGTCAAGGCTTCGTGCGCTGGGTCGTAACCCCACCAGTGGAAACCACCACTTTTGGATTCGTAACCTGTCAAGCGGCTGTAGCCTGTTTCCAAATAGCCTTTTATCGTTTTTTCAAATT